>JAFIGU010000116.1 GCA_017849555.1 Sphingomonas sp.
GAGCCGCGCCGCCAGCGCCGCGCGCGCATCGGGCGCGCCGCTGGTCAGCTGGACGGTCAGCCGCCCTGCGATCGCGCGCTCGAGCGCCCCCGCCGCATTGCGCGTCGCCAGCCCCATCGCCGCGGAGAGCACCGTCAGAAACAGCATGATCGCGATCACATAGCTCATCGCGCGTCCGTCGCGCGCATTGTCGAGCAACCGGGCGGTCGACGCTGCCATCGTCAATCGCGCCGCGCGGGGGGATTGCGCAGCAGCCCGGTCGGATCCTGCAGCCGCCCGCGATCGAGCCGCATCATCTGCGCCTCGCTCACGCGATTGAGCAGGTGCAGATCGTGGGTCGCGACGAGCACCGTCGTCCCCAGCCGGTTGAGCGAGTCGAACAACAATAACAGCCGCTCGGCCATCTCGGGATCGACGTTGCCGGTCGGCTCGTCGGCCACGAGGATCTCGGGCCGTCCGATCACCGCGCGCGCGATCGCGACGCGCTGCTGCTCGCCGCCCGACAGCGTCGCGGGACGCGCGCCGCCGCGGTCGCCCAGCCCGACCCAGGCGAGCATCTCGCTGACCGGGCCGGCGACGTCCGCCTCGGGCACCCCGGCGACGCGCAGCGGCAAGGCGATATTGTCGGCGATCGAGAGATGCGGGATCAGCCGGAAATCCTGGAACACCACCCCGATGCGGCGGCGGAATCCGGGGAGGCGGCTGCGCGGCATCGTCACCGCATCCTCGCCGAACAACCGGATGATCCCGCGGCTCGGGCGCTGCGCGAGATAGAGCAGGCGGAGCAGCGAGGTCTTGCCCGCCCCGCTCGCCCCGGTGAGGAAGTAGAAAGCGCCGCTCGCCAGCGTGAAGCTGATGTCGGACAGCGTCTCCTGGCCGGTGCCGTAGCGCAGCCCCACATTTTCGAACTGCACGATATTCGCCATTGCCGGCGCCGTTCCGCCCTACCCCATCATCGGCTTCGCCATCGCACGACGCAGGGCATCGCTTCAAGGCCGCGTTACCGACACTCATCGCTTGCCAGCGACGCGCTGAGCGTGTTTAGATTCACGGATTCAAGCCCAGCGCAAGCGGTTGTCGCGACATGATCCTCGAATGCCCCGAATGCCGCACCCGCTATCTGGTCCCCGACAGCGCAATCGGGCTGACCGGACGCGTCGTGCGTTGCGCCAATTGCCGTCACAGCTGGTTCCAGGAGCCGAGCGCGCAGGCGATCGAGGAGGCGCAGGCCCCCGCGCCGGCGCCCGTTATCTCGCCCGCGGCTTCGGCGGCCGAGGCCGCGCCGCCTGCCCCCCCCGCCCCGCCTGCGCCGCTCGCCGGTATTCCCCAGCCGGCGGAGGTCGCCCCGCCGCCGTCCCCGGTGGCCGCGCCCGATTACGACGCCTTCGCGCACCGCCCGCCGTTCCGCCCGCGCCGCGATCAATCGCGCCGCTGGACGATCGCGGCGGTTGCCGCCGGGGTGCTGATGCTCGTCGCGGTGGCGGCGATCATCTGGATGAGCGCGCCGGGGCTCGCGCAGCAGCTCGGGCTGTCGTTCGGCCCCGGCGAATCGCCGCTGCGGCTGGTCGACAATCCGATCGAGCGGCGCGAGATGGCCAATGGCAGCGAGTTGTTCGCGATTTCGGGCAAAGTGCTCAACCCGTCCGACACCCGCCAGCGCGTCCCCGACATCCGCGCCGACCTGCGCGATGCCAAGGGCCGGATCGTGTTCAGCTGGACGATCACCCCGCAGCAGCGTTCGCTCGGCCCCAAGGGATCGATCGATTTCAATTCGGCCAAGCTGGACGTGCCGGCCAATTCGAAGCGGCTCGAGCTGAGCTTCGTCGGCGAGAACGCGAAATAGGTGATTCCGCTGTTGGGCAAATGCAGCTTCGCCGCATTTACGGCGCCGGCCCGCTCCCCCACCCGTCCTCCCACGAGCATATCCTGATCGGACGTCGGGTGGAGAAGCGGGCCGGCGCCGCGCGACTGACCCAAAGCGTCATTTCTAAACAAACCAAGATCAAATCTTTCGCTGGGGCATTGCCAGCCCCGTAGGGCTTTGCTAGGGGCGCCGTCCTGCCAGTCGCCGGGCCCGCCCGGTAGACATCACGTGCGGTCGTGGCGGAACTGGTAGACGCGCAACGTTGAGGTCGTTGTGTCCGAAAGGACGTGGAAGTTCGAGTCTTCTCGACCGCACCAATATCCCGCCTGACCGGCCGGGATCGCCCCGCAAGGGGCCTTTCATAAACTTCGCAGAATCGGCGCCTTTCCGGGATCGGGAAGGCGCCGGCGCGACTCGCGCGCGCCAAGCGAAATGTTAACCATTTTCGTCGCAAAGTCCGGCAGCGAACAAGACAACCGTTTACCGCAAATCTTATTAAATTGTCGCAATCCGGGACAGTTTTGGCTATGTCCGGCGGCAACAGGTGGGATCAACGGGGTGGTCCGTCGTGATAAAAGATATGCCGATCCCGATGGGGGAGGGGCGTAGATCCGGGTGTTCGGCGTATGATGGTTAACAAACGCAGATGGCGCAAGGGGCTGACGCTGGCGGGGTTGCTGATCGCAACCGGGACTGGCGCGGGCTATGTCGCGGGCGACAAGAACGGTCTCGGTGCCGGCATCAGTGCCGCGTCCGCCGCCGTGACCGCCGCGCTCGCCGATCCGCTGGCGATGTTCACCGATCGCTCGCCCGGCGGCCGCGCCGCCGGCGCGCTGACCCAGACCAAGGGCCCGCGCGAGCGCGTCGCGACCAATGTCCGCCACCGCCCGCCCGCGCCCAAGCCGGCGACGCCGGTCGAGCGCGTGCTCACCTCGCTGCGCGAGCGGCCGCCGATCATCGCCGACGTGCCCGATCTGCCGTTCGGCGCGACCCCGCCTTATGTGCCGCCCACCGATATCATCAGCCCGCCCGTCGGGCCGGGGCCGGGACCGATCGTGCCGTTCATCCCGCCGCTGACCAACGGCGGTGGCAGTAGCGGTGGCGGTTGCTGCACGCCGCCCGTCACCCCACCCGTCACCCCGCCGGGTGGCGTGCCCGAGCCCGCGACCTGGGCGATGATGCTGATCGGCTTCTTCTCGATCGGCGCGGCGCTGCGCCGGCGCGGCCGAGTGGTGACCATTGTCGCTGACCGCTAAACTCTCCCCCCGCTATCTGGGACAGAAGCTGGCACGGCTCGCCGTGCCGCTCGCGCTGGCCGCGGCGGCGATCGCCGGCGGCGCGGCGGCGGCGCATTATTACACCAAGCACCATCTGACCGACCCGCCGGTACAGGTGGTCGAGCGTGGCCCGCGGCTATGGTATCCGGTCGGCCAATATCCCGCGCTCACCTTGCCCGACGGCGAGCGCCGTGCGGTGAAGAGCGTGCTCAACGTCCGCAATACGATGCATTACGGCGATTATGTCTGGAACGAACAGCATATCCCGGCGGGTGACATCTGGGTGCGGATCGATCTCGCGCGGCAATTGCTCTCGGTGTTTCGCGACGGGCACGAAATCGGCTCGGCGGTGATCCTCTACGGCACCGACGGCAAGCCGACCCCGACCGGGGTGTTCCCGATCCTCGAAAAGCGCGAGACCCACGTCTCGTCGCTCTATGACGCGAGCATGCCCTATATGATGCGGCTCACCGGGGACGGGGTGGCGATCCACGCCAGCAACGTCCGCCGCGGCGCCGCGACCCACGGCTGCATCGGTATCCCGCCGTCCTTCGCTGCGTTGCTGTTCAAGGCGGTCAGCAACGGCGACAAGGTGGCGATTCTCCCGCCGCGGGAAAAATCATCGTAAACGAAGGGATAACCACCCCCTTCAACCGCCTGCTGACGCTCGCATGACAGAATCGGCCCATCTTTCGGAATGGGCCTGCCATGTCGCGTCGTCGTTTGACATCGCTGATCGCCAGCCTCGGGCTGCTGTTTTCGTTGCCGATCATGGTCGGTGCGACCGATCCCACGTCCAATTTCGCCGATCGCGTGCTCGGCAGACACAACCGCGAGCGCGTCGCGATGGGCATCATGCCGCTCAAATGGGATCCGATGCTCGCCGCCTCGGCGCAGGACTGGGCCAATTATCTCGCGCGGAGCGGCCGTTTCGAACATGCCCCCGAACGTCCGTTCGATCCGCAGGGCGAGAATCTGTGGGCCGGCACGCGCGGCGCCTTCACGCTCGAACATATGGTCGACGCCTGGATCCGCGAGAAGCGCTTCTTCACCCCCGGGGTGTTCCCCAACAACAGCACGACCGGACGGGTCGAGGACATCGGCCATTATACCCAGCTGATGTGGCGCGATTCCGGCGAGGTCGGTTGCGCGATCGCGCGCGGGCGGATCGAGGACGTGCTGGTGTGTCGCTACAGCGACGCCGGCAATTATATCGGCGAACGCCCCTTCTGAACCGGTCCGCAGCGCCGACGCCGGCTTGACGCGCCCCGCCGCGCGGCGGAGAATCACGCGCATGGAACATCTCGATCTGTCCGAGTCAGAATGGCGCCGGCGGCTGACCCCCGAGCAATATCACGTACTGCGCGAGGCCGGGACGGAGCGCGCTTTTTCCGGCAAATACAACGACAACAAGGCCGACGGCATCTATCATTGCGCGGCCTGCGAACTGGAATTGTTCGATTCGGCGGACAAATATGATTCTGGATCGGGCTGGCCCAGCTTCACCCGGCCGATCGCGCCCGATGCGGTGACCGATCATAGCGACACCAGCCACGGCATGACCCGCGTCGAAACGCGCTGCGCGCGATGCGACAGCCACCTCGGCCACGTCTTCCCCGATGGCCCCCCGCCGACCGGGACGCGCTATTGCATGAATTCGGTCAGCCTCGATTTCCAGCCGCGCCGCTAGACTTGTTAAGGACAGGCTAAGCCTCTATCCGTTCTAGCCGATCCGATGGCCCGCGCCCCTCGTCCCCGTTCGCCCTGGCGCCGTCGCCTGTCGCTTGCCCTCAAGCTGCTGGTCGTCGCCGCATTGCTCGCGCTCGCCGCGCTGATCACCGCGGTCTATGTCACCCGCGCGCAGCTCCCCAGCTTCGAACAGCTCAAATCCTCGCCCAACGGGCAGATGATCCGCGTCCACGCCGCCGACGGCACCGTGATCGTGTCGATGGGGCCGAGCTATGGCGACTGGCTGAGCTATGACCGCATTCCCAAGGTGATGCGCGACGCGACGATCGCGGTGGAGGATCGGCGCTTCAACAGCCATATCGGGGTCGATCCGATCGGGGTGGCGCGCTCGGTACAGGTGCGCCTGTCGCGCGGCCGCTGGGTGCAGGGCGGCTCGACGATCACCCAGCAGCTCGCCCGAAATGTTTTCCTCAACAATCAGAAGAAGTTCGGCCGCAAATTCCGCGAATGGATCCTCGCACTGGCGATGGAGCGGAAGTTCAGCAAGGACGAGATCCTCGAACTCTATCTGAACAAGGTCTATTATGGCGGCGGCGCTTACGGCATCGACGCCGCCTCGCGCAAATTCTTCGGCCACGGCGCCGATCATCTGTCGCTGCCCGAGGCGGCGATCATCGCCGGGCTGGTCAAGGCGCCGTCCAATTATTCGCCGACCGCCGACGCCGCCGCTGCGGTGGGCCGCGCCTCGGTGGTGCTGCAGGCGATGCAGGACAATGGGATGATCTCGGCGGGCGAGGCGACCGCCGCCGATCCCAAATCGGTCGCGCTGGCGCCCGAGCCCAAGCAGAACAGCGTGCGCTATTTCACCGATTGGGCGCTGCCCCAGCTCGAATTGCTGATCGACGAGACCGAGAAGCCGCTCGAGGTGTGGACGACGCTCGATCTCAACATGCAGCGCGACGCCGATGCCGCGGTGCGCGCCAACGCGCCGAACGGGGCGCAGGGCGCGTTGGTCGCGCTCGATCGCGACGGCGCGGTGCGCGCGATGGTCGGCGGCAAGGATTACGTCTCGTCGATCTACAACCGCGCCACCCAGGCCGAGCGCCAGCCGGGCTCGGCATTCAAATTATTCGTCTATCTCGCCGCGCTCGAGGCCGGGAAGACTCCCGAATCGACCGAGATCGACGAGCCGGTGACGATCGACGGCTGGTCGCCGCGCAACGATTCGCGGCGCAATTCGGGGCAGGTGACGCTGCGCACCGCCTTTGCCTATTCGCTCAACACGATCGCCGCGAAGCTCGGCCAGCAGGTCGGCTTCGCCACCGTCGCCGATATGGCGCGGCGCTTCGGCATCACCACCACGGTCAACACCCACCCGTCGATGGTGCTCGGCACCTCCGACGTGCGGCTGATCGACATGACCCGGGCCTTCGCCAGCGTCGCCAATCAGGGCGTCGCGGTGACCCCCTATGGCATCCTCAAGGTCACCGCGAACAATGAGGTGATCTACCAGCATCAGGTCGATCGCAGCCGCGTGCTGGTCGCGCCCCAGGTCGCGGCGCAGATGATCGACCTGCTGCAGACCGCGGTGAACACCGGCACCGGCCGCGCGGCGCAGATCGGGCGCCCGGTGGCGGGCAAGACCGGGACGACGAGTTCGTCGAAGGACGGCTGGTTCCTCGGCTTCTCCTCGGGGCTCACCACCGGCGTGTGGATGGGGCGCGACGACGCCAAGCCGATCGCCGGGCTCCACGGCGGCACTGCGCCGGCGCGCGCCTGGCACGATTTCATGATCAAGGCGGTCGCCAACCGCCCGATCGAGCAGTTCGAGACCCAGGTGACCTTGCCCGAGGCGCAACTCGAACCCGACGCCGAAAGCTATTACGGCGGCCCCGACAACGGCCTGTTCGTCGATCCCGACGGCAATCCCGTCACCGGCGGGATACCCGGCGCCGGCGCGGGCGATCGCCAGCCGCCGCGCAGCGAGCATCTCGAGATCGACGACGACGGCAATCCGATCATCCCGTCGCCGCCGCCCGAGCGGCTCGATCAGGACTGGATCGACCGCGTCACCGGGCGCGACGCACGCCGCGATCAGCGCCGGCCGGTCAATCCCGCGCCGGGCAATCGCCAGCCGCCGCCCAATTATTCGACCGAGCCGCGCCCGAACCAGTGAAGCGACGCGCCGTGGCGGCGCAGCCACGCGCGCTCGGCCGCCGGATCGCGGCCGTAGAGCGTCGCGACGAGCGCGTGGAATGCCGCGCTGTGGTTCATATGGACGCGGTGCGCGACCTCATGCGCGGCGGTCGCGCGACGCACCGCGCGCGGCGCGAGCGCGAGCCGCCAATTGTAGCGGATCGCGCCCGACGACGCGCAGCTCCCCCAGCGCCCGCGCGCGTCGCCGATCGCGACCTTGACCACCTTGACCCCGGCGAGCGCGGCATAATGCGCGGTATCCTCGCTCAGCAGCCGCAGCGCCTCGCGCCGGAGCCACGCCTCGATACGGCGGCCGACGGTTTCGCGCGGCCCGCCGGTCAGCAGCCGATCGTCGATACGCGCCACGCGGCGCGAGCCGGTCTCGTCCCATTGAATCGTCAGCGCGGCATCGTCGAACGGCACCGTCGCGCCGGGCGCGAACGGCCGCGCCTCGGGCAAGGCCGCGCGTTGGCGGGCGAGCCATTCGCCTTGCGTCGCCGCCCAGGCCAGCGCCGCCTTGGCCGAGGCGCGCGCCGGGATCACCAGCCGCACCCGCCCGCTCGCCGGATCGAGCGACAATTTCGCGCGCCGCGCGCGCGGATGCCGGACGACGTCGATCTCCGCGCTCTTAGTCATGCGGTTTCACCGCATTTTGCGGCACCAGCCCGCACCCGACCTCCCACGAATGTATCCTGATGGGAGGTCGGGTGGGGGAGCGGGCTGGTGCCGCACGAAATGGACCGCAGGGGCATTTCCCAGGAACTGCTCACAGGATCCGATCGACCATATGATGTTCAAGGTCCCCGGCATCGTCCTCGCTGATCGTCCAGCCGCGCGTCGACTGGCCGGCGCGGTGCACCGCCTCCGGGTCGCCGCAGACGAGATAATGCCATTCGGGGAGCGGCTCGCCCGCGGCGCGCAGGCGATAGGCGCAGGTCGAGGGAAGCCAGTCGATCTCATGCACGTTGCGCGCATTGAGCCGCACGCATTCGCTGACGTAAGCGTGGCGGTGGCGATAATCCGAGCAGCGCCCGGCACCGCGATCGAGCAGGCGGCAGGCGACGTTGGTCGGGATCAGCTCGCCGGTCTCCTCATCCTCGAGCTTGTGGATGCAGCATTTGCCGCAGCCGTCGCACAAGGCCTCCCATTGCGCGCGGTCGAGCTTGTCGAGCGGGGTATCTTCCCAGAAGCGGGTCATCGCGCCCAGCGCTCGATCTCGTCGGCGATCGTGCGCGGCGACCCCTCCTGCGACAGCAAGGCCAGCGGCTTGCCCGCGGACGACATCAGATAGGCGGCGCGGCTGTGATCCATCATATAGCCGCCGGCATTGCCCTTACCGCGCGCATAATAGACGCCATATTCCTTGGCGATCGCCGCGATCTGCGCCGGCGAGCCGGTCAGCCCGATCATCCGCGGGTGGAAAGCGCCGACGAATTCCTTGAGCACCGCCGGGGTATCGCGCGCCGGATCGATCGTCACGAACACCGGGACAAGGCGCGCGCCGAGCGCCGGATCGTCCTTCTCGACCATCTTCACCGCCGCGCCGATATGCTGGACGTCGAGCGGGCAGACGTCGGGGCAGAAGGTGTAGCCGAAATAGACGATGCTGTATTTGCCGGCGAGGTCGCGCTCGGTCGTCGCGCGGCCGTTCTGGTCGGTCAGCGAAAAGGCGCCGCCGATCCGCGCGCCCTCCAGCGGCGGGCGCGTCGGCTGTTGCGGGGGGGAGCAGGCGGCCAGCGCGAGCGTGGCGGAGATAAGGATCTGAACGTGCAGCTTCATGGCATGGCGAGAGATGATCTGTTAGAGGCGGTATCGCAACCTCCCGAGGACGCAAAGATTCGACGATGAAGCGTATCCTTTTTGCCGCCGCGATCCTCGCCGGCACCGCCGCGCTGCCCGCCACGGCGCAGCAGCAATCGCAAAGCTACAAGTTCCTCCAGGCGGTGAAGGACGGCAAGGGCGACGAGGTCACCAAGATCCTCGACCAGCCCGGCCAGCGGATCATCAACACGCGCGACGCGACCACCGGCGACGGTGCGCTGCATATTGTGATCAAGCGCGGCGACGACCTCTATCTGCGTTACCTGCTGTCGCGCGGCGCCGATCCCAATTTGCGCAACGGCAAGGGCGATACCCCGCTGCTTATGGCGATCCAATATGGCCAGAACGGGCTGGTCGACACGTTGCTGCTGGTCAAGGCCAACCCCAATCTCGCCAATAGCTCGGGCGAAACCCCGCTGATCCGCGCGGTCCAGCGCCGCGATCTGGCGCTGGTGCGCACCCTGCTTGCCGCGGGCGCCGACCCCGATCAGACCGACAATGTCGCCGGCATGTCCGCGCGCGATTACGCCCATGCCGATTCGCGCACCCCGGCGATCGCCAAGGTGATCGACGAAAAGCCCAAGACCGCCGCCCGCGCGGTCGCCGGGCCGAAGATGTGAAGGGTCGCTAGGCCACCTCGCCGCTCCCCTCCCTGGTGAAGGGAGGGACCGGCGGTGGGTGGGTATGAGGCGGTTGCTCCGGTATCCTCTCGGGCCAACCCGACCCCTCGCTTGTTCAAGCAAGGGGAGAAAATCCTTAAAACCCCGGCCCGGCATCCGGGTCGGCGAGCGCGATCAGCCGGCGGCCGGCGCGGCGCGCGAAGGCGAGGGTGCAGCGCTTGCGGACATGCGCGGCGAGCGGGTCGGTCCGCGCCTCGCGCACCACCGCCGCATCGTAGCGATCGGCGACGATCAGCCCGGTCCGTTCGGGCAGGAACGCCGGGCCGTCGATCGGCGAGGCATCGAATCCCGCCGGCACCGCCCAGAAGAAGCGGTCGCAATGCGCCAGATAATCCTGCCATTTGCCGTCGCCGAGCAGATCGGCGCGCGACACCTTGATCTCGACGATCGTGATCCGCCCGCGCGCGTCGAGCGCCATCAGATCGGCCCGCCGCCCACCCTCCAGCGGGACCTCGGCGATCGCGACCAGCTCATGCCGCAATAGCATCCGCGTGACGCCGCGCGCGACATCGGCAGCGACCAGCGCCTCGGCCGGGCTCACATCGTCCACAGACGAAAAGGGCGGGGTGACATTCACCCCGCCCCTTTAGAACATCATGAGAACAAAAGGAAGATCAGCGGTAGAAGATGTGGTTGCCGATCGTCGCCACGCGCGTGCGGCCCCAGCCCGGCGCGGCGCGGCGGGCGTGGAAATAGAGCGCGTCGTCGGCGTTGCTTTCCCATGCGTCGTTGAGCGCGACCTTGGCCACCGCCAGCGCGGTGCGCCACGCCGGGCGCGACGGATCGACCGCCGGCACGCGGCCGCCGCGGACGAAGGAGAATTGCCCCGGCTGCTTCACCACGTCGCAGATCGTGTCGCCGAAGCGGCCCGAATCGGCGCGGTTGAGGATCACCTCGGCCACCGCGAGCTGGCCGGCAAGCGGCTCGCCCTTCGATTCATAATAGATCGCGCCGGCGAGGCAGCGCATGTCTTCGTCGATCTCCCCACGCGTCTGCTGTGCGGCGACCGCGGCGGCGAGCGTCGGATAGGCGATCGCATCGCCCGGCTGCGTTTCATCGGCGACGGCAGGCGCCGGGGCAGGGTTGGGGGTGGTGACGACGGGAGCGGGAATATAAGCCTGAACCTGCGGCGCAGCGGCCGGCTGGATCGTGGCGAGCGCGATCGGCGCTACTTCGGCCGCCAGCCCTGCGCTGCTCTGCGCGGCGAGGCCGATGATAGAAAGGGTCGCGACCGCGGCAGCCGCGGCCTTCGAGAAAAACGACATTAACCAACAAACATAGGCGGTTGGGACGCGAAAACGCGATCGCTGTGGGTTACGATCGGCCGGGATCCCCCCCGACTGCGTCACCGAACGGATCGCACCCGCACTCGGCACAACGCTGAGATATGAACGCTGGCTTACTCGTTTTGCGGCGCAACTAAGTCAATCGTCGCCGATCGTTTCAGCGGCGAACCGTTTCGCCTGCGGGATATCCAGAGCAACGACCCACAGGTCGGGATCGCGTTGCCGGCGCCGTTTCCAATAATCGTCGAGCGATTCCGGCGCGCCCGCCTTGGGCCCGGTTTCGATCAGCCCGCGCATCCCGTCGGGGCCGATACCGCGTTCAAGAATCACCTTTTCCAACTCATCGACGATCAGGATCGCGCCGGCCTGGGCATCGCCGCGCGCGCGGATCACCGCAATGCCCCCGGCGTCGTTCACCCGCCTGAGCAACGCACCGACCAGGAGGTCGCTGGGCAGCCTGCCGCTCAACGCGTGCGATATCCCGGCAGCCCGGCGAGCGCGATGCGGCTGCGCATGAAGGTGCCGGTGCCGCGCGCCACTTCCTCGCCATCGGCGTCGACCAGCCGCGCGTCGCCGACGAATACGCGGCGATGCCCGCTGATCCAGCGCCCCTCCGCCACCACCGGCCCCTCGGGCAGCGGGCGGGTGAACAACAGGCTGAATTGCGTCGTCAGCAGGAAGCGATCGGTCACCATGCTGTTGCAGGCGTAGAAAGCCGCATCGTCGAGCATCTTGAAATAAGCGGTGCCGTGGGTCGCGCCGCCGGCGTGGAAATGCCGCGCATCGACGGTGAAGCGGATCCGCGCCACCCCGGATTCGGGGATTTCGAGCGTCGATTCGAAGAAACGGTTGATCGGCGCGGCGGCATA
This sequence comes from Sphingomonas sp., assembly GCA_017849555.1. Lineage (GTDB taxonomy): Bacteria > Pseudomonadota > Alphaproteobacteria > Sphingomonadales > Sphingomonadaceae > Sphingomonas > Sphingomonas lycopersici. Next base: position 11,683 of record JAFIGU010000116.1, read on the forward strand.
GAGCGATTCGAGCGCGCGGAAATGCGCCTCGGCGCCTTCAGGCGGCGTCACGCGTCTCGTCCGCCGTCAGCAAGGCGTAGAAAGCGTCGCGCGACGCCGCACCGCGCAGCTTGTCGACGAATTCCCGGTCGCGGAACCGCCGCGAGACGCGCGCCAGCGCCTTGAGATGCTCCGCCCCCGCATCGGGGGGCGAAAACATCGCGACGACGATATCGACCGGGGCATCGTCAACCGCGGCGAAGTCGATCGGCTTGGCGAGCCGCGCGACCATCACCACGATTTGCGCGACGCCGGCGATCCGCGCATGCGGAATCGCCACCCCGCCGCCGAAACCGGTCGATCCGAGCCGCTCGCGCTCGGCGAGCGCGGCGGAAACGGTCGCGGCGTCGAGTGCCAGCGCCGGCCCGGCCACCTGGCCGAGCTGGTGGAACAGCGCTTTCTTGCTCGATACCGCGAGGTCGACGAGAATGAAGTCAGGCGACAACAGGTCGCTCAAATCACTTGTCATATCAATGATGTGCGTCCTTCAGCGCGCGCGCTGCGGCTCGACCCAGCCGATCGTCCCGTCGCCGCGACGATAGACCATATTATAGGCGCCCGTCCCTGAATTGCGGAACAGCAGCGCCTGGGTGTTGCGCAGATCGAGCATCATCACCGCATCGGAAACGCTGGCATCGGGCACGTCGACGCGGGTCTCGGCGACGATCAGCGGCGCATCGCCCGCATCATCCTCGTCGGCGACCTCGGCGAAGAGCGTATAGCCGGCATTGTCATAGCCATTGGCCTGCGCCAGCTCGAGCGCCTTGTCCGCCTGCCGATCCTTCAACCGTCGCATATAGCGTCTGAGCTGGGTTTCGATCCGGCTCGCCGCGCCATCGAAGGCGAGATGCGCGTCCTGCGCGGTGTTTCGCCCTTTGAGCACCAGCCCCTTCATCACATGCGCGACGATATCGCACGTGAATCCAGCGTCATGCGGCCCCTTGCCGAAGGTCACCTCGGCCGAGATCGCGCGCGAGAAATATTTGTCCGCGATACCCTGAAGTCGTTCCCCAACATGTCCCTTGAGCGCAGCGCCCGTAGCGACCTGATGACCAGAAACGCGGATATCCATCGGCTCTTCTCCTTCAGGGGCGCCGGGCCTGACCCCGGACGCCCGGTTCGCGTCACGCGGACGCGTCGCTCCCCCAGATCGGGTTCTTTACCCGTTCCAAGAACGCGGCATGAGCGGCAAGTTCTTCGTCGCTCACCACAAAAACACGTGCGGGCCGCACCACCGAGGCAATTGCCATGCGGACCGGCGCGGCCGTTTCCGCCACCGCCACCTCGCTGACCAGGCCAAGCCCGATCTGGCGCCCGCCCATCAGCTCGACATAGACCTGCGCGAGCAGTTGCGCGTCGAGCAAGGCGCCGTGCAACACGCGATGCGATCGATCGATCCCATAACGCGAGCAAAGCGCATCGAGCGTGTGTTTGGCGCCGGGATGCTTCGACCGTGCGATCGTCAGCGTATCGACCATCCGCGCCATATCGACCGGCGGCCACCCGTGCTGCTTCAACTCGCCGTTGATGAACCCGAAGTCGAACCCGGCATTGTGCGCGACGAGCGGCGCATCGCCGATGAATTCGAGCAATTCCTCGACGCGCTCGGCGAAGCGCGGCTTATCCGACAGAAAGGCGTCGGACAGGCCGTGGACCGCAAATGCCTCCGCCGGCATCGCGCGATCGGGATTGAAATAAGCGTGGAAGGTGCGCCCCGTCTCCACGCGGTTGACGATCTCGACACATCCGATCTCGACCAGCCGGTCGCCACCGGAGAAGCTGAGCCCGGTGGTTTCGGTATCGAACACAATCTCCCGCATGGCCCCGTTATCGGCCTGTCGGGCGCGACAGGCAAGCGATCACCGCACGGACCGCGGCACGCGTTTCTTCGAGCGGGACATCGGTCGGGATGACGAAATCGGCCTGCGCGCGCTTTTCCGCATCGGGGGTCTGGCGGGCGAGAATCGCATCGAACTTCGCCGCGGTCATCCCCGGGCGTTCGAGCGTGCGCGCGCGCTGCACGTCGGGCGCGGCGGAGACCACCGCCACCTTGTCGACGGCGCGATTCCCCCCGGTTTCGAACAGCAACGGCACGTCGAATAAAACAATCGGCGAATCAGCATGTTCCGCCAGAAAACGCGCACGCTCGGCGCCCACCGCGGGGTGAACGATCGCCTCCAGCGCCTTCATCGCCGCATCGTCGCCGAGCACCGCCGCGCCAAGCCTCTGCCGGTCGACGCCGTCCGCCCCGGTGGTGCCGGGAAAGCGCGCCTCGATCGCCCCGACCAATGCCCCGCCGGGCCCCTGCAGCCGGTGCACCGCGGCGTCGGCGTCGAACACCGGCACGCCCTCCGCCGCGAACATCTTCGCGACGGTCGATTTGCCCATCCCGATCGATCCGGTGAGGCCGAGACGAATCATCCGGTCAGCCGCTCACGCAATTCCGCATCATGGACGCGCGGCGCGGGGCGGCCGAAGAACAATTCGAACGCCATCGCCGCCTGGCCGATCAGCATCTCCAGCCCGTCGATCGTCTCCAGCCCGCGCGCCTCGGCCTGGCGCAGCAGATCGGTTTCGAGCGGGGCGTAGACGATGTCGTAGACGATCGCATCCTCGGGCAGCGGCGTGAGGTCGATTTCGAGCGGCGGCTGGCCCTTCATCCCGAGCGCGCTGGTGTTGACCACCAGCTGCGCCGGCGGGAGCGCGGCGGACAGCGGGAGCGCATCGCCCTTCAACCCGAATCGCGCGAGCAACGCGGCGCCCTTTAACGGGCTGCGGTTGAGGATCGTCACCGCGCCGACCCCGGCCCGCGCCAGCGCGAACAGCACCGCGCGCGCCGCGCCGCCGGCGCCGATCACCACCACCGGGGCGCCGGCCAGATCGACCTCGGCCAGCGGGGCGTAGAAGCCCGCCGCGTCGGTATTGGTGCCGAACACGCGGCCCTCGGCATCGCGCACGATCGTGTTCATCGCGCCGATCGACTCGCGCACCGCGCCGGGATCGTCGACCAGATCGAGCATCGCGATCTTGTGCGGGATCGTGACGTTGCAGCCGCGCCACGCATCATCCCCACGCCGCTCGGCGATGAAGCGCGCGAGATCGTCCGCCATGACATGCGTCGCGCGATAATCCGCCTCGATCCCGAGCTTTTCGAGCCAGAATTCGTGGATCAGCGGCGATTTCGAATGGGCGATCGGATCGCCGATCACTTCGGCATAGGGACGGTTCATGCCAGCAGCACCCCGCGTTCGCGCAAATAGGATAGGAGCGGGAGCAGCGGCATACCGAGCACGGTGAACTGGCTGCCCTCGATCCGGCTGAACAATTGCACCCCGGGACCCTCGATCCGGAAGCAGCCGACGCAGCCGGCGATCGCGGGCCATTCGGCATCGAGATAGGCCTCGATAAACGCCGGGGAGAGCGGCCGGACGAACATCCTGGCGCGGTCGACATGCCGCCATACCGCGCGGCCGCCCTCGGCGATCACCGCCGCGCTGACCAGATCGTGGCGCTTGCCCGACATCAGCCGGAGATGCTCGGCCGCCTGATCGCGGCTCTCGGGCTTGTCGAGGATCGTTCCGTCTTCGAGTACCGCGAGCGAATCCGAGCCGAGCACCAAAGCCTGCGGCTCGCGCTGCGAGACCTTCAATGCCTTGAGCTCGGCGAGCGCATCGGCGAGATCGCGCGGCGGACGCCCGGCGAGCGCAAGCTTGGCCGCGGCTTCGTCGACATGCGCGGGCTGCGCCGAAAACGGCACCCCCGCCGCGTCGAGCATCGCGCGGCGCGAGGCGGATTGCGAGGCGAGCACCAGCTTCATCAATCGGTCACCACCGCATTGCCCTGTCGTTCGTTGCACAAGGCGATCACCGCCGCGGCGGTCTCCTCAATCGAGCGGCGGGTGACGTCGATCACCGGCCAGCCGTTGTCGGCGAACATGCGGCGCGCGAAGGCGATCTCACGCGACACCGATTCCTGATCGACATACGCGGTCTCGGGCGCCTGATTGAGCGACAGCAAGCGGTTGCGCCGCACCTGGATCAGCCGGTCGGCGCTGGTGGTGAGCCCGACGACCAGCGGCTTCTTGAGCCGGTAGAGCAACGCCGGCGGCGGGCTTTCGACGACGATCGGGATATTGGCGACCTTATAGCCGCGATTGGCGAGATAGATGGCGGTCGGCGTCTTGGACGAGCGGCTGACCCCGGCCAATACGACATCGGCCTCCTCCCAATCCTCCGCACCGATCCCGTCGTCATGCGCGATCGTGAACTGGATCGCGTCGACGCGTTCGAAATAGGCCGCATCGAGCGCGTGCTGGCGGCCGGGGCGCCCCTTGGCCTGCTGGCCGAGCAGATCGGAAAGCGCATCGGTCACCCGGTCGAGCGGCGCGACCATCGGCAGCCCGAGCGCCTGGCAGCGCTGTTCGAGCGCGCCGCGGGTCGCCGGATTGACCAGAGTATAGATCACAAGCCCCGGATTTTGCGCGATTTCCTGAAGAATGCGATCGAGGTGCGCCTCGGTCCGCACCATCGGCCAGAAATGCCGCACGGTTTCGACATCGTCGAACTGGGCAAGCGCGGCCTTGGCGATATTCTCCAGCGTCTCGCCGGTGGAATCCGACAAGAGGTGGAGGTGCAGCCTGATCATCAACCGAACGAACCTGTGGAAAACATGGGGACAAGCGCTAGCGCAACCCAACCCCCGCGCCAAGGCGCAACCCCGGGCGTGGAAAAGCGATGATTCGTCCACAACGCGATCCACGCCGACGATATCCTTCAACAGCCTGTGGATAGCGGGGATCCGCTGCGCCGAATCCGTGCGATTCAAGCGAACGCGATGCGGTCAAGCTGTTGGCATTTCGGTGAGCGAGGCATAAGCCCCGCAACCCACGCGCCAACAGCATCAACATCCTCTTTTGACTCTTCTCTCTTTAGAAGGACGCGTAACTTCCGGTGACCAAAGCCCTGCTCAACGTCCTCAAGGGAGACAAACCGGCGATCCCGCCGATGTGGCTCATGCGACAGGCCGGGCGCTATCTGCCCGAATATCGCACGCTGCGGGCGCAGAAGGGCGGGTTCCTCGCGCTCGCCACCGATCCCGATGCCGCCGCCGAGGTCACCGTCCAGCCGATCCGCCGTTTCGGCTTCGACGCCGCGATCCTGTTTTCCGACATCCTGATGGTGCCCTGGGCGCTGGGGCAGGATCTGACCTTCGGGCCGGGCGAGGGGCCGCGGCTCGCGCCCGCGCTCGCGACGCATCCGCTCGACGCGCTCGAGCGAGTCGGCGAACGGCTCGATCCTGTCTATCAGACGGTGCGGCGGGTGAAGGCGCTGCTCGCCCCCGAAGCCACCTTCCTCGGCTTCGCGGGCAGCCCGTGGACCGTCGCCACCTATATGGTCGCCGGGCAGGGCAGCCGCGACCAGAGCGAGACGCGCAGCTTCGCCTATCGCGACCCCGCCGCCTTCACCGCGATCGTCGACGCGATCGTCGCGATGACGGTCGATTATCTCTCGGGGCAGATCGCCGCCGGGGTCGAGGCGGTGCAATTGTTCGATAGCTGGGCGGGGAGCCTGTCGCCCGAGCAATTCGAACGCTGGGTGATCGCCCCCAATGCCGCGATCGTCCGCGCGCTCAAGGCGCGGCATCCCGACGTTCCGGTGATCGGCTTTCCCAAGGGCGCGGGGGGCAAGCTTGCCGCTTATGCCGCGGGCACCGCGGTCGATGCGATCGGGCTCGATGAAACGGTCGATCCCGTCTGGGCCGATGCGATATTGCCTAAGGGTTTGCCGGTGCAGGGGAATCTCGATCCGCTTGTGCTCGAGGCGGGGGGCGAATCATTGGCGCGCGGCGTCGATCGGGTGCTTGCGGCATTCGGCGATCGGCCACACATCTTCAACCTGGGACATGGCATCGGGCAGCACACCCCGATCGCGCATGTCGAGCAGCTCGTGGCGCGGGTGCGGAAGGAATATTGAGCTTTTTTCGTTCGGGGCGGGCCTGTCAGGACAAGCTCGGCCCGAACGGGACGGATTGGGTTTGGAATAGCGGAGGCACAGGATGGAGCCGGGTTTCCTCGGTGCGGCCTATAATTGGGTAAAGGCGGCGCATGTGATTTTCGTCATCTTCTGGATGGCGGGGATGTTCATGCTGCCGCGCTATCTGGTCTATCATCAGGAAGGGCTGAGCGATCCGGTCGATGCGGCGCGCTGGGTCGAGCGCGAGCGGCGGCTGCGGCGGATCATCCTCACCCCGGCGATGATCCTCGTCTGGGTGTTCGGCCTGCTGCTGGCGGCCAATATCGGACTGTTCGCGGGGGGGACCGGGCTCGGCTGGCTCCACGCCAAGATCGCGATCGTCGTGCTCCTGTCGGGCTATCACGGCTGGGCGGTCGGCTATTCGAAGAAACTCGCCGCGGGCAAGGCGACGATCAGCAACCGCGGTTTGCGGATGATGAACGAGATTCCCGCGCTCACCGTGACGCTGATCGTGATTCTGGTGATCGTGCGGCCATTCTGAGCCTTGCCCGTCACCCGCCGCTTGACTTGGCGGCGGTGTGTTCTTACGTCGACGCAACGGTAGGGCTTATCCTGTCCTGCCGCCTCCCTATAGCATCGTTCGCCAGCGTATCTCGCCGTCCGAGCTGACTCCCCCTACCGATCCCATCGGGACACGACACACATGCATTTGAAAGATTTGAAGAAGAAAGCTCCGGCGGATCTGGTCCAGCTGGCCGAGGAGCTTGGCGTCGAGGGGTCTTCGACCCTGCGCAAACAGGATCTGATGTTCGCCATCCTCAAGGTCCAGGCCGAGAATGGCGACCAGATCATGGGCGAAGGCACGATCGAGGTGCTGCCCGACGGCTTCGGCTTCCTGCGCAGCGCGCAGGCCAATTATCTCGCCGGCCCCGACGACATCTATGTCTCGCCCAACCAGGTCCGCAAGTTCGGGCTGCGCACCGGCGATACGGTTGAAGGCGAGATTCGCGCGCCTAAGGACGGCGAGCGCTATTTCGCGCTGACCCGGCTGATCAGCGTCAATTTCGAAGAGCCCGAAAAGGTTCGCCACCGGGTCAATTTCGACAATCTCACCCCGCTCTATCCCGACGAGCGGCTGAAGATGGAAATCGAGGATCCGACGATCAAGGACAAGTCGGGCCGCGTGCTCGATGTCGTCGCGCCGATCGGCAAGGGCCAGCGCTGCCTGATCGTCGCCCCGCCGCGCGTCGGCAAGACGATCATGATGCAGAATATCGCGCGCGCGATCAGCCACAATCACCCCGAGGTGTTCCTGATCGTCCTGCTGATTGACGAGCGCCCCGAAGAAGTCACCGACATGCAGCGCACGGTGAACGGCGAGGTCGTCTCCTCGACCTTCGACGTGCCGGCGTCGCGCCAAGTGCAGGTCGCCGAAATGGTGATCGAGAAGGCCAAGCGGCTGGTCGAGCA
>JAFIGU010000117.1 GCA_017849555.1 Sphingomonas sp.
CATGATCCTCAAGCCCGATCTGGATGCGGTCTACACCGATCCCTTCTCGGCCACCCCGATGCTGATCCTGATCTGCGACATCGTCGAGCCGTCGACCGGCGAGCTCTACGCCCGCGATCCGCGCTCCACCGCGAAGCGCGCCGAGGCCTATGTGAAGGCCACCGGGATCGGCGACACCGTCTATGTCGGCCCCGAGGCCGAATTCTTCATGTTCGACGACGTCCGCTTCGAGAACAGCTATTCGTCGAGCTACTACAAGATCGACGATATCGAGCTGCCGGGTAATTCGGGCCGCGAATATGAGGGCGGCAACCTCGCCCACCGGCCGCGCGCCAAGGGCGGCTATTTCCCCGTCGCGCCGGTCGATTCGGCGGTCGACATCCGCGGCGAGATGGTCTCGACGATGATCGAGATGGGGCTGCCGTGCGACAAGCACCACCACGAAGTCGCCGCCGCGCAGCACGAGCTGGGCCTGACCTTCGGCACGCTGACCACCACGGCGGACCGGATGCAGATCTACAAATATGTCGTGCACCAGGTCGCCCATGCCTATGGCAAGACCGCGACCTTCATGCCCAAGCCGATCAAGGAAGATAACGGCTCGGGGATGCACACCCATTTCTCGATCTGGCAGGGCAAGAATCCGCTTTTCGCGGGCAACGGCTATGCCGGCCTGTCCGACATGTGCCTCTATTTCATCGGCGGCATCATCAAGCATGCCAAGGCGATCAACGCCTTCACCAACCCGTCGACCAACAGCTACAAGCGGCTGGTGCCGGGTTACGAAGCGCCGGTGCTGCTGGCTTATTCGAGCCGCAACCGCTCGGCCTCGTGCCGCATTCCTTACGGCACCGGCGCCAAGTCGAAGCGCGTCGAGATCCGCTTCCCCGATGCGCTCGCCAACCCCTATCTCGCTTATGCCGCGCTGCTGATGGCGGGGCTCGACGGGATCCAGAACAAGATCCACCCCGGCGAGGCGATGGACAAGAACCTCTACGACCTGCCGCCGGCGGAGCTGGCCAACGTCCCGACCGTCTGCGCCTCGCTGCGCGAAGCGCTCGAGCAGCTTTCGGCGGACCACGACTTCCTGCTCAAGGGCGACGTGTTCTCGAAGGATCAGATCGAGGCCTATATCGAGCTGAAGTACGAGGAAGTCGCGCGCTGGGAGATGACCCCGAGCCCGGTCGAATATGATATGTACTACAGCGGCTGAGGATAACGGCCGGCCGCACCACGGCCGTCCTGTCCACGACGACTAGCGACGGCGCGGCTTTTGTCGCGCCGTTTGCGTTTCAGCCCCTTGTGCTCCCGCGAAGGCGGGAGCCCAGTCTGGGTCCCCGCCTTCGCGGGGACACAGCGGTGTTAAAACGAAAAGCTCGCCCGCGCGGTCAGCCGGTCGCCGCTGTTGCGCGGATCGGCATAAGGCGAGGCGACGATATCCGCGCGATCGATATTGGTCCCCGAATAATCGAGCCCCAGCGTCAGCGGCCCGGTGATATGGCGCACCCCGACCAGCCAGTCGCTATAGGTCCCCGCCGGGCGCAGCCGCGCCGCGCGCAACGCGTCGTCGACCGAGCCGGACGAGCGCCCGATGCTCGCGGTGAGCGTGAACGGCGTCGCGGGGATGCCGACATTGGCATGCGCGCCGAGATAGAGATTGTCGCCGCCGATCGCGCTTTGCGACGGGGCGTAGCGCAGGTCGGCGCCGATCTGCGCCGGCCCGAGCTGATAGCTCAGCCCCGCGCCGCCCTCGATATAATTCATTCCCCCGCGCGCGCCGGTGAAGAGATGCGCGACCGCGAACGCCTCGCCGCGCACCCCGCCGCCGAGATCGGCGCTATACCCCAGGGTCCCGTCGATCACCGCATCGGCACCGCCCGCGCGCGGGCTGTCGCGCAAGGTGGTGACGCGCGCGCCGATATCGAACCCGGCGGGCAGCCCGACCGTTGCCGATGCCGCGATCGCGGCCTTGCCCTCGCTCCAGCTCAGTCCGCGACGGCGCTCGTCGGTCTCGGCCTCGACCGAGCCGCTGAACGACTGCGCCGCGGCGGGCAGCGCCGTGACCATAAGCAGCCCGGCGGTGATGATTTCGGCGTAGCGCATGTGGACTCCCGTTACGCGTGGTGACAGGGGCGGTGCTATCGCCAACAATCGGCGAAAGTGCGGCAGCGCGATCGGCTCACCCGACGTCCGACAGAATCCGTCGCATCGTGCAGCAAAGGTTGCGGCGCGGCGCGCGCTCCGGCATAGGCGCGCGCATGAAGCTCCGCATCTATGTGACGCTCAAGCCCGGTGTGCTCGATCCGCAGGGCAAGGCGATCGAACACGCGCTCGCCGGCCTCGGCTTTTCAGGCATCGAGAGCGCTCGCGTCGGCAAATTGATCGAGCTCGAGGTCGCCGATTCGACCGACGACTCGGCGATCGACGCGATGTGCCGCCAGCTGCTCGCCAATACCGTGATCGAGAATTATCGCATCGAACGACTGGAGCCGGCGAAATGAAAACCGCGGTCATCGTCTTTCCGGGATCGAATTGCGACCGCGATATCGCGGTGGCGCTGGAAGCGGTGACCGGGCGCAAGCCGGCAATGGTATGGCATCGCGAGAGCGAATTGCCCGAGGGCACCGGGCTCGTCGCTTTACCCGGCGGCTTTTCCTACGGCGATTACCTCCGCTCCGGCGCGATGGCCGCCCGCTCGCCGATCATGCGCGCGGTGTCCGACGCCGCCGCGAAGGGCCTGCCGGTGCTCGGCATCTGCAACGGCTTCCAGGTGCTGACCGAGGCGGGGCTGCTCCCCGGCGCGCTGATGCGCAATGCGGGGCTCAACTTCGTGTGCCGCAACGTCGCGCTGACGGTGGAGAATGCGCAGACCGCCTTCACCAGCCGCTATGCCGCGGGCGAGCGCATCCTGATCCCGGTGGCGCATCACGACGGCAATTATTTCGCCGACGCCGCGACGCTCGACCGCATCGAGGGCGAAGGCCGCGTGGCGTTCCGCTATGCCGAGAACGTCAACGGCAGCGCGCGCAACATCGCGGGCGTGCTCAACGACGCCGGCAATGTGCTCGGCATGATGCCGCACCCCGAACGCCGCATCGAAGCCGCGCACGGCGGCGACGAGGGCCGGCGGCTGTTCGAAGGGCTGTTGGAACTAGTGGCGTAACGCCACTTACAAAGCCCCTCCCCTAATCTTCTTCCTGCTCCCCTCCCTTGAACAAGCGAGGGGGTCGGGGGTGGGTTGGCCCGTGGGGATAACGGCGCAACCGTCTCACACCCGCCCACCCCAGCCCCTCCCTTCACCAGGGAGGGGAGCCAAGAGGGCAGGTCGCTGCGGAAAGTTACCGCGCCGGGCCCAGATCGCCCTGCCCGACCGTCCCGCTGGCCATCGACAGCATCGCGTCGAGGCTCTTCTTCGCCTGCAGCCGCAAGGTCTCGTCCATCTCGATCCGCGGCGCGAGGTCGCGCAGCGCGACGTAGAGCTTTTCCATCGTATTGAGCGCCATATAGGGGCAGATATTGCAGTTGCAGTTGCCGTCCGCCCCCGGCGCGCCGATGAAGGTCTTGCCCGGCAGCGCCTTTTCCATCTGGTGGATGATGTGCGGCTCGGTCGCGACGATCAGCGTATCGCCGGCGAACGTCTTGGCATAATCGAGGATCCCGCTGGTCGACCCGACATAATCGGCATGATCGAGGATCACCGGCGGGCATTCGGGGTGCGCGACGATCGGCGCGGTCGGATGCTCGGCCTTGAGCTTGAGCAATTCGGTTTCGCTGAACGCCTCGTGGACGATGCACACGCCGGGCCACAGGATCAGGTCGCGCCCGGTCTTGCGCGCGAGATAGCCGCCGAGGTTGCGATCGGGGCCGAAGATCACCTTCTGATCCTTGGGGATCTGCGCGAGGATCTTCTCCGCCGAGGAGGAGGTGACGATCACGTCGGACAGCGCCTTCACCGCCGCCGAGCAATTGATATAGGTCAGCGCGATCGCATCGGGATGCTGCGCGCGGAACGCCGCGAACTGTTCGGGCGGGCACGAATCCTCGAGGCTGCACCCGGCATCCATATCGGGGAGCACGACGATCTTCTCGGGCGAGAGGATCTTCGCGGTCTCGGCCATGAAGCGCACCCCGCAAAAGGCGATGACATCGGCATCGGTCGCCTGCGCCTTGCGGCTGAGATCGAGGCTGTCGCCGACGAAATCGGCCAGATCCTGGATCTCGGGCTTCTGATAATAATGCGCGAGGATGACGGCGTTGCGCTCCTTGCGGAGGCGGTCGATCTCGGCGCGCAGATCAAGGCCGCGCAAATTGGTGGGTTGCTCCATGCCCGGTCAGATGGACCGCCCGCGGCTTGCGATCAAGGGAGCAGTATTCGTCATGCTGACGAAAGTCAGCATCCAGAGCCACAAAGCGCCGTCGCCCGTCACTCTGGATGCCGGATCAAGTCCGGCATGAGGGCCGGGATATCATATGATCAGTTCGCCCTGAGCTTGTCGAAGGGCGTCCCCAACTCTCGGGCGGCAGGACGCCCTTCGACAGGCTCAGGGCGAACGGGGGAGGTACTCCCGATTGGACGCACGATGCACCGCGCTCACTTCGCGTTGCCGAGCACTTCCTCGATGCTGCGGCTGACATCCCAGCGCTGGTCGTTGCGCACCGGATCGTCGGCGAAGCGCACCGTGACGGTCGCGTCGATCCCCGCGGCCTTGAGCGGCATCGCGAAGCTGCGCTCGACCGCGCGGCGCGTCGCGTCCTTCGCCAACGTCATCATCGGCGCGGCGCGTGCCTGGCGGAGCAATTCGCTCTGCCCCGCGGTGCGGTTGGCGGCGTCGAGCGTCTCGCGCGCGTCGGTCAGCGTCATCAATACCCCGCCCGAGCCATAGCTTCGGATCGCGTCGAGATCGATCGCCGGCGGGGTGACCTCGACCGCGGGCAGCCGCACCGACAGCGTCTTGGTCGCGGCATCCCACGCCACGTCGCGCGCCGAAAGCCGGCCGAGATCGACTTCGTAGCGCACCATCCCCGGCATGATCGTCGTGCGCTCGGCGCTCAGCCCGAATTGCGACTGTTTCGAGGTGACCACCGCGACGAACCGCGCGGCGAAGGCCGACAGCCGATTCTGCTCGCGCAGTCCCGACAGGCTGGCATTGGCGATCGTCGTCGGATCGGGGGTGAGCCGCGCGGCGACATAGCGCTGCGCCAGCCACCAGCCGCCCCCCGCCAGCAATATGAGGATCGCCAGCGCGCCGACGAAATCGACGATGAACGGCCTTACGCGCCGCGCCGCCATGCCGCGCCTTCCGCTATCGCCAGCCCGCGCCGCTCAAGATCGACGAGATGCGCGAGCACCGATTGCCCCGCCGCCCCCGCGAGCCGCGGATCGAGCCCGACATACATTTTTCCGACCATCGCCGGGATCGTCGCGACCCCTTCGCCGAGCAGCCGCAGGATCTGTCCCTCGCGCTGCTTGCGGTGGCCGAGCATCCCGCGCACCAGCCGCTGGGGATTTTCCACCGCGTCGCCGTGGCCGGGATAATAGACCCGGTCGTCGCGCCCGATCAGCTTTTCGAGGCTCGCCATATAAGCGGTCATGTCGCCGTCCGGCGGGGAGACCACGCTGGTCGACCAGCCCATGACATGATCGCCCGAAAACAGCGCCTTGCTTTCGAGCAGCGCGAAACAGAGATGGTTGGAGGTATGCCCCGGGGTGGCGAGCGCCTCGAGCGTCCAGCCCTCGCCCGCGACACGCTCGCCGTCGGCGAGCACGCGATCGGGGGCGTAATCGGGATCGAAGGCCGCATCGGCGCGCGGCCCGTCGTCACTGAGGCGGAAGGCGGCGGCGCCGACGATCGGCGCCCCGGTCTCCGCCTTGAGGCGGATCGCGGCGGGCGAATGATCGCGGTGGTGGTGGGTGATGACGATCGCGCGCACCGGCCGCCCGGCGATCGCGACGAGCAAGGCGGCGTGATGCGCCGCGTCCGCCGGGCCGGGATCGATCACCGCGACATCGCGCGTGCCGACGATATGCGTCTGCGTGCCGGTGAAGGTATAGGGCGACGGATTGGGCGCCAGAACCCGCGTTACGAGCGGTTCGAGCGCGATCGCGATGCCGGTCGGTGGCTCGTCCATGCCCCGCGAGATGGCGACTGGCGACGGCGAAGGCAAGCGAAAGCGGTGGGAAACTCTCTTCTCCCCTTCGGGGGAGGGGACGGGGGAGGGGCAGGGATCTCACCGAGACCTCTCCCCCGTGACTCCCCCACCCCAACCCCTCCCCTGAAGGGGAGGGGCTTTACGATCACTGATCCGGGTCGGGGATATTATGCTCCATCCGCGCGATGCTGCGATCGATGCTGGCGATCGCCGCGCGCCGCCCTTCCTCGGGCATCGAGGCATTCGCCGCGAGCGACGCGCGGGACGCACGCAGACCGGCGATCGCGCTGCGCAGCGCGTTGCGCCGGGCCTCGGCGGCGTCGATCCTCGCCGCCTGCCGCGCCGCGTCGCCGGCATGCGCGATACGATCGCGGCAGATCACGGTGACGTTCCGCCCGTCGACGGCGGCGTGCATCGTCATCTCGCTGCCCTCGCCGCAATTCTGCGACGAGACGACCGGCGCCGCGCGCATCGCCCGCGCCGCCGCGCGCTCGGCGCGTGCGGCTTCGCGATCGGCACGCGCCGCCTCGCGGTCGAAATGCATCGGCGGCACAGGCGGTACCGGCGGCACCGGGGCGATCACCTCGACATGCGGCGCCGGCGGCACCGGCGGGACGGGAGGCACCGGCACGGGATGCGCCGCGCGATAGGCGTCGGCGTCCGCGCCCTCATAGACATGGGTCTCGCCGTCATTGTGGACGACGACGCGGTTGCGACGCTCGCCCGGCGCGGGGGTGGCGGCGGGCGCCGGCTGCGCCTCGGGCGTCACCGGGGGCGGCGGGCGGAGCAGCGCGCTCGGCTTGATCGCGTCGATATCGATCCCGGTGGCGCGCTCCATCCGCGCGCGCATCTGTTCCGCGGCGGCGGTGCCGGTCGCGGTCAGCCCGAGCGCGGCGGCGCCCAATGCCACCACCCCGACGCCCCCGGCGAGCAGCCGCGCGCGGGTGGCGGGGGTAGCGAGCATCCGCAGCCGCCCCTTGAGATCGTCGACCGTATGAAGATGGCACGCCGCGGCGATCGCCCCGCCGTGCGCCGCCTTGACGATCGCGCAGGCATAAGCGTGGCGCTCGCTCGCGCTGCGCCCGGCGAGGACGCGCGCGTCATTGGCCATTTCCTGATCGGCGCGATAGGCGCGGAAGGCGAACCATGCCAGCGGGTTGAACCAGTGCAGCGCGAGCACCGCCAGCGCGACCCAATTGGCGATCAGATCGCCGCGCGCGTGATGCCCGAGCTCGTGCGCCAGCGCGAGTTCGCGTTCGCCCGCATCGTAGCGCCCGGCGAAATCGCGCGGAAAGGCGACGAAGCGCCGCGTCACCCCGAAGGCGAGCGGCCCGGCGGCGGCGGGGCTCGCGACGATCGTCACCCCGTCGATCCGGTCGAGCGGGGTCGCGGCGGCAAGCAGCCGGCGGCGGAAGCGCCGATAGGTGACGAACTGCCAGCCGATCACCGCAAGCGCCCCGACGCCCCACAACAGCACGAACCCCGCGCCGAGCAGCGCCGCCAGCGAATGCGTCGCCGCCGCGGGCGTATCCGTCGCCGGCAGGATCATCACCGACATCTCGCGCCCCATATCGTGGAGCGGCGCGGCGAGCGGCGGCACCACGCCGTCGCGCAACGTCGTCGGCAACGGCGGCAGGAGCAGCCGCAGCACGGGCAGCAGCCACAGGGCATAAGCGACGGGCGCGCCGAACGCGCGGCGCACGGGGATGCGGATCGCCAGCACGAGGGCGATCAGCAGGGCCGAGGCGAGCAACGCCTCCACCGCCCAGGCGATCATTGTTTGAGCGCCTTCAGCAGCGCTTCGATCTCGGCGATATCCTGCGCCGACAATTGGTCGCGCTCGGCGAGATGCGCGACGAGCGGGGTGAGCTTGCCGCCGAACAGCCGATCGATCAGCCGCCGCGATTCGCCCGAGACGTAATCGCCGCGCTGCACCGCCGGACGGTAGAGATAGCGCCGGCCGTCCTCCTCATGCGCGACCGCGCTCTTGGCGAGCAGCCGGCCGAGCAAGGTCTTGACGGTGTTGACGCTCCACCCGCGATCGGGGCCGACACGCTCGGCCACCTCCTGCGCGGTGAGCGGGGATTCATCCCACAACACCTCCATCACGGCATGTTCGGCATCGCTGATCCGTTCCGCCACGACTCGACATCCTCTTCTAATGACTACGGCTGTAATTGCACCGATTACAGCCGTGGTCAAGATCAGGATTCACGTCATTCCCGCAAAGGCGGGAATCCATTCGCACAGGTCGCGGAGAGACTCGCGAGGTCAGCCAGAATGGATTCCCGCCTTCGCGGGAATAACGAATTCTGTCGGAATATTTTACACCCGACGCTCATGATAAAGCATCGTTAACCAGCGTATCGCTAGGTTTGCCGCCGGTCGGCCCGGCTGGCACGCGCGCTGCATCGCGTATCGTACACCAAGCGTAAGTCACGCTTCAGCAGGGCGGGTGCGTCGTTCGCGACGCCCCGCCCTCACCCGTTATTCGGCCTTGGCATAGCCCTGGACCAGCTCGGCCAGTTCGCCGGATTCGTACATCTCCATCATGATGTCCGATCCGCCGACGAATTCGCCGCCGACATAGAGCTGCGGGATCGTCGGCCAGTCCGAATAGGCCTTGATCCCCTGGCGCACGCCCTGATCCTGCAGCACGTCGACGCTTTCGAACGCGACGCCCAGATGCTGGAGGATCGCCACCGCGCGGCTCGAAAAGCCGCATTGCGGGAACAACGGGCTGCCCTTCATGAACAGCACGACGGGATTGTTCTTCACCACCGCATCGATGCGGGCCTGGACATCTTCGGTCATCGCCGGTTCCTCAAACTATCTGTAAGCCGTTATTTCGGAACGGCAGTGGTAAGCTGCAAGGCGTGGAGCACGCCGCCCATCCGCCCGCCGAGCGCGGCATAGACCGCCTGATGCTGCTTGACCCGCGTCATCCCCGCGAACGAGGCGCTGGTAACGCGCGCGGCATAATGATCGCCGTCGCCCGCGAGATCGGTGATCTCCACCGCCGCATCGGGAATGCCTTCACGGATCAGCGCGGCGATATCGTCGGCCGCCATCGGCATGTTATTGCGCTTCCATCAGCTGGCGGCGCGCCTCGACGGTCTGCTCGTCGAGCGCGCGGCGCACCGCGGCCTCGTCGGCCTCGACCCCGGCCGAGGTGAGATCGCCGAGCACCTTGCGCACCACATCGTCGTCGCCCGCCTCTTCGAGATCGGCGTGGACCACCGTCTTGGCATAGGCATCGGCCTCGGCGGGGGTGAGCTTCATCAGCTCCGCCGCCCATTGCCCGAGCAGACGGTTGCGGCGCGCGACGATGCGGAACGCCAGTTCCTCATCCCGCGCGAACTTGGTCTCGAAAGCGCGCTCGCGATCGTCGAACGTGGTCATGTCTGCTCCCAATCTAACTCCGGATGGAGATAGAGAGCGCGCGCCTCCCGCGCAACGGGGGGTTATCGGCGCGTAGCCCCTCTTTCTCCCCTCCCTTGAACAAGAGGGGGGTCGGGGTTGGGTTGGCCTGCGAGGAAGCGGATCGGTGCCTCTCATACCCACCCACCCCCAGCCCCTCCCTTCACCAGGGAGGGGAGCAGCGGGTCACGGCTATTCCGCCACCCGCACCACGAGCTTGCCGATCGCGTCGCGCCGGCCGAGCCGGGCGATCGCCTCGCCGCCCTGTTCGAGCGGGAACACCCCGGTCACCTTGGGCGCGATCTTGCCCGCCGCCCATAGCTCGAACAGCCGCGCGATATTGGCGCGGTTGGCCTGCGGGTCGCGCGCGGCGAAGGCCCCCCAGAACACCCCGCACACGTCGCAGCTCTTGAGCAAAGTCAGGTTGAGCGGCAGCCGCGGGATGCCCGCCGGGAAGCCGATCACCAGATAGCGTCCCTCCCATGCGATCGAGCGCAGCGCGGGCTCGGCATAATCGCCGCCGACCGCGTCATAGACGAGGTTGAAGCCGTCCGGCCCCGCCTTGGCCTTGAACGCATCCGCCAGCGCCTTCGATTCCTCCTTGGAAAACGGCCCGCGGCCATAGATCAGCACGTCGTCCGCCCCGGCGTCGCGCACCGCTTGCGCCTTTTCCTCCGAGGAGACCGCACCGACCACCCGCGCGCCGAGCGCCTTGCCCAGCTCGACCGCGGCGAGCCCGACACCGCCCGCGGCGCCGAGCACCAGCAGCGAATCGCCCGCCTTGATATGCCCGCGATCGACCAAAGCGTGGATCGTCGTTCCGTAGGTGAGCAGCATCGAGGCGCCTTCCTCGAAGCTGCGCTCGGCCGGGAGCGGATAGAGCGCGGCTTCGCGGAACGCGACGCGCTCGGCCATCGCGCCCATCCCGCTATTGCCCATCACGCGATCGCCGGGCTTGAACGCCGAGACGCCCTCGCCGACGCTGATCACCACCCCCGATGCCTCGCCGCCCGGCGCGAACGGCCGCGGCGGCTTGAACTGATATTTGTCCTCGATCACCAGCACGTCGGGATAGTTGACCGCGCACGCCTTCACCGCGACCACCACCTCGCCCGGCTTAGGCGTCGGTTCGGGCAATTCGCCGATTGTCAGGGTTTCGGGTCCGCCGATCGCGGTCGACAGCAATGCGCGCATGTCCGCTCCTTCGCTCTTTTTCGAATTAACGGTATCGTCTTGCAGCGCGCGGCGCGGCGCGTCCAGACCCTTTAAAGCCCCTCCCCTTCAGGGGAGGGGTTTGGGGTGGGGGAGTCGGGAGTTATGGGCGGACGGTCTCGGTGAGACATCGCCCCACCCCCCGCCCCTCCCCTGAAGGGGAGGGGAGTTTTCACTTACGCCGCCCGCTGGCTCACCCACGGACGCGCGCCGTCGATCTCGGCCTCGTAGCGCGTGATCGCTTCGTCGCGCTCCAGCGTCAGCCCGATCTCGTCGAGCCCGTGCATCAGGCATTCGCGGCGGAACGGGTCGAGCGAGAATTCGAACCGGTCCTGGAACGGCGTGGTCACCGTCATATGTTCGAGATCGACCGAGATCGGATCGGTCTTGGCGACCTCGATCAGCCGGTCGATCGCCTCCTGCGGCAGCACGACGGTGACGATGCCGTTCTTGAACGCATTGCCCGAGAAGATGTCGGAGAAGCTCGGCGCGATCACCGCCTTGATCCCCAGGTCGTTGAGCGCCCAGGCGGCATGCTCGCGGCTCGACCCGCAGCCGAAATTGTCCCCCGCGATCAGGATCGGCGCGCCGGCATAAGCGGGGTCGTCGAACACATTGCCCGGCACCGCGCGCACCGTTTCGAACGCGCCGCGACCCAGCCCGGCGCGGGTGATCGTCTTGAGCCAATGCGCCGGGATGATCACATCGGTATCGACGTTCTTCTGGCCCCACGGATAGGCGCGGCCGGAAACGCTCGTCACGGCTTCCATTACATCACTCCACTACGCGTGCGCGTTCTTGTTCGGCGGCGCCGGCCCGCTCCCCACCCGACCTTCCATCAAGGATAAACCGAGTGGGAGGTCGGGTACGGGAGCGGGCCGGTGCCGTGAATTCAACGCGTCGCCGTCTTTTCCTTGGTCGCCCCGGCGGTCTTGGCGATCGCGGCATAAGCGGCGACCCCGCTCAGCAGCGATCCGACGACCAGCAACACCAGCACGTTCTTCATCGCGCCCTCCCCTCTCTCAACCGATCAACTCGCGCACGTCGGTCAGCCGCCCGCTCACCGCCGCCGCCGCCGCCATTGCGGGCGAGACGAGGTGGGTGCGCGCACCCGGCCCCTGCCGCCCGACGAAATTGCGGTTGCTGGTCGACGCGCAGCGCTCGCCCGCCGGCACCTTGTCCGGGTTCATCGCGAGGCACATCGAGCAGCCCGGCTCGCGCCAGTCGAACCCCGCCGCGGTGAAGATCCGGTCGAGCCCCTCGGCCTCGGCCTGCTGCTTGACCAGCCCCGAGCCGGGGACGACCATCGCGCGCACCCCGTTTGCGACGTGCCGCCCGTCGGCCACCGCTGCCGCCGCGCGCAGATCCTCGATCCGGCTGTTGGTGCAGCTGCCGATGAAGACATGCTGGATCGCGACGTCCTGCATCCGCGTCCCCGGGGCGAGCCCCATATAGTCGAGCGACTTGCGCGCCGCCGCCTGTTTGGACGGATCGGCGAAGCTTTCGGGATCGGGAACGACGCCGGTGATCGGCACGACATCCTCCGGGCTGGTGCCCCAGGTGAGGCCCGGCGCGATATCGCTCGCGGCGAGCACGACGCTTTTGTCATACACCGCCCCGGCGTCGGTGGCGAGCGAGCGCCACCAATCGACCGCTTTGTCCCAATCGGCGCCGGTCGGCGCCATCGCGCGGCCCTTGAGATAGGCGAAGGTCGTATCGTCGGGCGCGATCATCCCGGCGCGCGCGCCGCCCTCGATCGACATGTTGGCGACGGTCAGCCGCCCTTCGAGCGACATCGCGCGGATCACATCGCCGGTATATTCGATGACATAGCCGGTGCCGCCGGCCGCGCCGATCCGCCCGATGATCGCGAGGATCACGTCCTTCGGGCTGACCCCGAAGCCGAGCGTGCCGTCGACGCGGACTTCCATCGTCTTGGATTGCGATAGCAGCAGCGTCTGGGTGGCGAGGACATGCTCGACCTCGCTGGTGCCGATCCCGAACGCCAAAGCGCCGAGCGCGCCGTGCGCCGAGGTGTGGCTGTCGCCGCACACCACCGTCGTACCGGGCAGGGTGAAGCCCTGTTCGGGGCCGACGACATGGACGATGCCCTGCGCGGGCGCGAGCGCGTCGATATAGGGAACGCCGAATTCCGCGACATTGTGGCGCAGCGCGGCGAGCTGGGTCGCGCTTTCCGGGTCGGCGATCGGCAGCTCGCGCCCGTTCGCGTCGACCCGCGGGGTGGTCGGCAGGTTGTGATCGGGGACGGCGAGCGTCAGATCGGGCCGGCGCACCTTGCGGCCGGCGGCGCGAAGCCCCTCGAACGCCTGCGGGCTGGTGACCTCATGAACGAGGTGGCGATCGATATAGATCAGGCAGGTCCCGTCGTCGCGCCGTTCGACGACGTGCGCGTTCCAGACCTTTTCGTAGAGCGTGAGCGGGCGAGTGGCCATGATGCGAGACGCCTTAGAAGCCTAATCGCTTCAGGGCAACGTCATGATCGTCCGGTTTTTATGCTTATGGTGTAATGAAATTACGCGAGCCCTGCTCCCCTCCCTCGTGAAGGGAGGGGCTGGGGTGGGGCGGGTATGAAGCGCGCGCGCCGGTATCCTCGCCGGCCAACCCGCCCCCGCCCCCTCCCTTGCTCAAGGGAGGGAAACGAGAAGGATTAAGCCACGTATTTCGCGGTCGTCTTCGCCGCAACTTCCTCCGCACTCACCCCGTCGGCGAGCTCGACCAGCCGGAACGGTGCGCCCTGGCCGTCGCGCTGGAACACCGCGAGATCGGTGATGATCATATCGACCACATTCTTCCCGGTCAGCGGCAGCGTGCAGGCGGGGATGAACTTCGGATCGCCGTTCTTCGAGGTATGTTCCATCACGACGATGATCTTCTTGACCCCCGCGACGAGATCCATCGCGCCGCCCATCCCCTTGATCATCTTGCCGGGGATCATCCAGTTGGCGATGTCGCCATTTTCGGCGACTTCCATCGCGCCGAGCACGGTCAGGTCGATGTGCCCGCCGCGGATCATCGCGAAGCTCTGCTCGGAGCCGAAATAGACCGATTGCGGCAGCTCGCTGATCGTCTGCTTGCCGGCGTTGATCAGATCGGGGTCGACCTCGTCGTCATAAGGGAAGGGCCCGATCCCGAGCATCCCGTTCTCCGACTGCAGCGTCACTTCCACCCCGGCCGGGATATGGTTGGCGACGAGCGTCGGGATGCCGATGCCGAGGTTGACGTAGAAACCGTCCTGCAATTCGCGTGCGGCGCGTGCCGCCATCTGGTTGCGATCCCAAGCCATCACGCATTCTCCCGCTGGCGGGTGGTTCGGAATTCGATCTTCTTGTCGTAGGGCGCGCCGACGATCAGCCGCTTCACGTAGATGCCGGGCAGATGGATCGCATCGGGATCGAGGCTGCCGACCGGCACCACTTCCTCGACCTCGGCGACGCACACCTTGCCCGCGGTCGCCATCGGCTGGTTGAAGTTGCGCGCGGTCTTGCGGAAGATGAGGTTGCCCGCCTCGTCGGCCTTCCAGCCCTTGATGATGCTGAGATCGGCGCGGATCCCGCGTTCCAGGATATATTCCTGCCCGTCGAACACCTTGACCTCCTTGCCCTCGGCCACCTGGGTGCCGACGCCGGTCTTGGTGTAGAAGCCGGGGATCCCCGCCCCGCCCGCGCGGCAGCGCTCGGCGAGCGTGCCCTGCGGGCAGAATTCGACCTCGAGCTCGCCCGCCAGATATTGCCGCTCGAACTCCTTGTTCTCGCCGACATAGGAGGAGATCATCTTCCTGACCTGGCGCGAGCGGAGCAGCTTGCCGAGCCCCTCGCCGTCGATCCCGGCGTTGTTGCTGGCGATGGTGAGGTTTTTCGTGCCGGCGGCGAGGATCGCGTCGATCAGCCGCTCGGGAATGCCGCACAGGCCGAAGCCGCCGGCACAGATCGTCATGCCATCGAACAACAGGCCGTCGAGCGCGGCGGCGGCGTCGGGGTAGAGCTTCTTCATCGGCGGTGACTCTCCGTTCGTCCGCGCCGCGATTAGCGAGGGTGGTGCGCCGCGGCAAGAAGCCAACTCCCCCCTCTTTTGCCTCGTCGGCTTGGGTCGTCGGTTCCTCGGACACTGTGTCGGCAAGGAAGGCCGGCAGATCGGCGGCATCGCCGTCGAGAGCCGGCTCGTCCGTCACGTCCTCCGTGACGGTCTCGCCGGCGTCGACTGCTGCGTCACCTTCGAGGCGCAGCGGCTCGGGCAGCCAGGTCGACCCTTCGAGAAGACGGGCGGCCTCTCGGGCCATCAAGTCCTTCTTCATGTGGTCGATCAGTTGCGCGGAGTCCTCGCCGCGGGCCTCGCGCACGGCCTGGATGATCCTGGCCTTGGTGACGCGGCCGAGATAGTTGTCGACGGTCGGTTCCCAGCCGGCCGTGACCATGTCGAAGCCGAGCGTCGCGGCGAGCGCATCGGCATGGGTGAGCGCGCCCGGCCGCCTGTTCCACGGCTCGACCACGGCGTTCAGCGAGAGCGACGCGCAGTGCGCGAACAGCGCCTTGCGGCTCGCTTCGTCGAGGCCGAGCAGGAAGTCCCAGAGCTTGTCGCTGTCTGGCATATCCCTATCCCATGTCTCGTGACGCTCCGCGATCTCCTTGGCCCAAGCAGTCTCAGCAAGGCCCTGGACCTGGCCAAAACTGTTGCTCGCAAGAGTGATTTCGAGGCAGCTGTCCTTGGCGAAGCGGTAGAACACCTGCAGCACGAGGGCATGGAGAACGCCGACGAAGGCGATGTCGACGTTGCTCGCGAGCGCGTTGCGCAGCGCC
>JAFIGU010000118.1 GCA_017849555.1 Sphingomonas sp.
CGCGCCCCGCGCCGCGCCGCTGGATGGCGCCCGGCGCGATCGCGGCGAGCCTGCTCGTCGGGGTGCTCGTCGGGCACGGCTATGTCGGGGGTGGTGGTGCCGGCGGTGCGCGCGACGCGCTCGCGCTGCCCGCGCCGACCGTCGCCGCGCTCGACCGGCAATTGTCGGGCGACGCGGGCGCGGTGCGCGTGGCGATGACCTTCCGCGACCGCGACGGCAGCCTGTGCCGCGGCTTCACCGCTTCGGGGATGGCGAGCGTCGCGTGTCGCGCGGATGGCGGCTGGCGGCTGCGTTACGCCGTGCCTGCCACGACGCAAGGCGGCGATTACCGTCAGGCGGGGGGCGATGCGGCGCAGATGGCGTTCATCCAGTCGATCATCGCCGGCGACCCGCTCGATCGCGCCGCGGAGACCAAGGCGCGCGCGGATCGCTGGGGTAAATAGCACCGGCGGCGGCGCGCCCTCGCTCCGTTCGCCCTGAGCTTGTCGAAGGGCTGTCCTGTCTTTCTGCAGAAGAAAAGTGCAGGGCTTCGACAAGCTCAGCCCGAACGGTGGAGGGGTGCGCCGAACCCGTATATCTGGCGGCCGTGCCTGTCGTGTGGATGGCGCAATCGTTCAGCCGCGGCTCACTTTTCCGATGGCACCTCCCGCACCAATTCCGAGGGAGGTAGTAATGTTGCGTAAGAAATTGACCCCCATTCTCGCGGCGATCACCGTGATGACCGGCGTGGCGGCGACCCCTGCGCTGGCGCAGGACGGCGGCTATCGCTCGGCCGGTCTGTTCGTCGATCGCGGCGACGGCTTCGAGCGCGCCGCCGACCCTTATGGCTATCAGCGCAACGGCGCCCGGTTCGAGGACGTCCGCTATCGCCGCTACGGCTATCGCCACCGTGAATATTCGCGTCGTCGCTGCGGTGGGACGACCGGGGCGATCATCGGCGGCGTCGCCGGCGGCCTGCTCGGGCGCGAGATCGGGCGCGGCGGGCGCTGGAACGAGCCGAGCACGACCGGGCTGATCATCGGCGCCGGCGCGGGTGCACTTGCCGGCCGCGCGATCGAGCGCGAGAATTGCCGCTGAATCGTGATCTTGCCGGGAGCGACAGGAGACCAACAATGACGAAGCGTTCGTCCGTTATTGCCCGCGCGTCGATCGCCGCCGCCGGATTGTCGCTGGCGCTGGCCGGTTGCGCCGCCTCGCGCGAGCGGATTTCGCTGACCTTGCAGGATTACGGGCTCGATCAGCGCCGCGCCGATTGCGCCAGCGATTTCCTCCACGGCCATCTCAGCGATCGTCAGCTCGACCGGCTGTCGCGCGCGGCGGTGCAGCACCGCGACGGCTATCGCCGCGGGCCGATGACCTTCGGCGATCTGCTGCGCATCTCCGCCGCGCTGGGCGATGCGAATATCCCGCTCAGCGTCGGTGCGGCGGCGGTCGCCTGCGGCGTTGCGGGCGATATGCCGTTGCCGCGGTTTTGAATTGATCTCCCCTCCCTTCCCGGGAGGGGAGCAATTCACATATCGAACGCCAGCGTCACGCCATAGGTGCGCGGCGGGGCATAGGGCACCAACGTCTGCTGATACGGCCCGAAGTAAGTGACATAGGTCGGCACCAGCGCGTCGGTGAGATTCTTGCCCCACACCGAGAGCTCCCATGCCTTGCCGGGCGCGCGCAGCGACACCCGCGCGTCGAGATTCTCATGCGCCGGCCACAATTGTTGCGGGATGTTCGACGCCTCGAAATAGGCGTCGCCGACCCAGGCATAATCGACCCGCGCCTTGGCCGACCAGTCGCCGAGCGGCAGCTCATATTGCGCGCCGACGTTGAACTTGTTCCTCGGCGAGCGCGGCAGCTGGTTGCCGGTGTAATTCTGCCCGGGGATCGAATAAGCGGTGAACTTGGCGTCGAGATAGGAATAGCTGCCGTCGAGCTGGAAACCGGCGAACGGCCGGGCGACCGCCTCCACCTCCACGCCCTGGAGCCGCGCCTTGGCGGCGTTGCTCACCACCACGCAGCACAAGGGGATGAGCTGCGAGACCTGCAGATCCTTATAATCGGTGCGGAACAGCGCGAGGTTGAAGGTCAGCTTGCGATCGAACCATTGCGTCTTGGCGCCGGCCTCATAGCCCCAGGCGAATTCGGGATCGTACGGCGTGGCGGCGCCGGCGGCGGTGCCCGACAGGCCCTGGAACCCGCCGCTCTTATAGCCGCGCGCGACCGAGCCGTAGAGCATCACGTCCGGCGTCACCTTCCAGTTGAGCGCGAAGCGCGGGGTGAATGCCTTCCAGCTCTTGGCGCCGTGGACGTCATAGCCGGCGAGCGAACCCAGCGGCGGCGGCAAGCCGGGGCCGCTGACCTTATAGCCGGCGAACTCGCCTTCCTTATGCTCCCACGTCATCCGCGCGCCGACGGTGGCGGTTAGGGTCGGGAGGATGTCATAATCGACCTGCCCGAACAAAGCGAAGCTGCGCGCGCGGGCATATTGCGGATAGATCGCGGTGCCGCTGATCGCCGGGGTGGCGAAATCCTGGATCTGCCCCTCGATCCGGTTATTGTGCTCGCGCAGATAATAGATGCCGGTCTGGCCGTGGAGCTTGTTGCCGAAGGCGTTGAACGCCAGCCGC
The DNA here is from genome assembly GCA_017849555.1 of Sphingomonas sp. Taxonomy (GTDB): domain Bacteria; phylum Pseudomonadota; class Alphaproteobacteria; order Sphingomonadales; family Sphingomonadaceae; genus Sphingomonas; species Sphingomonas lycopersici. The sequence goes on from JAFIGU010000118.1 coordinate 2,622, forward strand.
AGTTCCTGGCTCAGCTGATTGTCCCACTCATGCCCGAAATCGGTCGATTCGATCTGGTTGGGCGGGTTGACCGGGTTGCTGAAGAACGGGGTCAGGAAACGGAAATCAACCTTGCGCACCGCGGTGACCGAGGTGAGTTTGCCGAGCGGCGTATCATAATTGATCTCCGCGCTATAGGTTTGGATGAAGCGCTTGATATAGCCGTCGGTATAAGCGTTGACGGTGCGCGGATCGGGGTTGATCCCGGCGCAATGCACCCCGCCGGCAAAGGCGGTGTTGCAATTGTTGTGGCGCGGATTGCCGAGCTGGTTCTGATCGGCCCAGTCGGCGCGCAGCACGATATCGAGCGCGTCGGTGGGGACGAAGCGCAGCGCGACGCGCCCGGTGGTCAGATTCTCGTTGTTGACGCGATTGCCGGTGGTCTCGTTATATTCAAACCCGTCGCGCTGCTTGTGCGAGAAGCCGACCGACAGGAAGGTCGTGTCGGTGATCGGCGTATTGCCATAGGCCAGGATGCTGTAGCGGTTGTAATTGCCGTAGCCGCCCTCGATGTGGAAGGAAGGGTCGGCCGAGGGCCGCCGGCTGACGAACTGGACCAGCCCGCCGATCGCATTCTTGCCGAACAACGTGCCCTGCGGCCCGCGCAGCACCTCGACGCGTTCGAGATCGAGCGAATCGAGATCGGGAATCCCGCCGCGCCCGGCGTAGACCCCGTCGACGAACACCACCACCGAGGCGTCGCCGCCGGCATTCTGGCTGATCCCGGAGGCGCTGCCGATCCCGCGCATCGAGAAATTCTGGTTGATCGGATCGACCTGGCCGATGCTGAGCCCGGGGGTGCGGGTGGCGATATCCTGGACGGATTCGATATTGTTGCTCTTGAGCTGATCGGCGCCGAATGCGGTGACCGCGACCGGCACGTCCTGCAGCCGCTGCTCGCGGCGCTGCGCGGTGACGATGATGTCGCCCGCCGCCTGCGCCTCCGCCGGGGCGGCGGGGGGCGCCTCCTGCGCCTGTGCGGTGAGTGGCGCCAGCGCGCTCGACACGATCGCCCAGCGCCGCAATGTGGCTGCGTTCATCATCCTACCCCTCCGTCTTCGCGGTATTGTTAGTTTCCTAACTAGTATCGTCTTTTCGGGGGTGGAGGCAAGCGGCTGATTAGGGCCTAGTCGTCGACGCGGAAGCGCGCGCCGCTCGGCCAGCCGTCCATATGCGGCTGGACGCGCGCGAGCAGGTCGGCGCCATAAGCCGCGTTGCGGTGGAGATCATATGCCGCCTGCGAGGCATAGACTTCGACCAGCGAGATCTTGTGCGCGTCATCCTCGGCGACGAAGATGTCACAGCGCAGATCGGGCTCGCGCTCGCGCACGAAGGCGACATTGTCGCGCAGCGCCTGCAGCAATGCCTCGGCCTTGCCGGGAAGCGCGGTGAACGCCGCGATCATGCCGATTTTCATGCTGTCATCCACTCTTGGCCTATAATCTTGTCCTTAGGCTGCTAAGATACTTGCTGTCGATTGGCCAGCGCCCGGCCGCAACGGGCGGGAGGTTCCCTTGGGCACGAACATGCATCCGGTCGCTTTCTACGCCGAGACGTCGAACAGCATCGGCTATCTCACGCGAATGGCGTTCCGCGCCTTCACCCGCTCGCTCGAGCGGCGGACGCTGCCCTATGGCGTGACCGCGGGGCAGTGGCGCTTCCTCCGCGCGCTCTGGGCGGAGGACGGGGTGACCCAGCGCGAGCTCAGCCGCCGCGCCGGGCTCAACGAGCCGGCGGCGGTGGCGGCGATCAACGGGATGGAAAAGAAGGGGCTGGTGCGCCGCGAACAAAGCCGCACCGATCGCCGGCGCGTGCATATCCACCTGACGCAAAAGGCGCGCGCGCTGGAGCCGCAGCTCCTGCCGCACGTCGCCGCGGTCAACGAACTGGCGGTGCGCGATATGTCGCCCGAGCGGGTGGCGCTGCTGCGCGAACTGCTTGCGCAGGTGACGCGCAATCTGGCGGATGATCTGCCGGAATAGGGCGAGGCTTTAGGCCACCCGTTCGCCCTGAGCTTGTCGAAGGGCTGCCCTTCTTCGGAAGAAAGCGCAGGGCTCCGACAGGCTCAGCCCGAACGGGGTTAACGACACCGTCAAATCCTGAATTCGGCGAAGGTCTCCGGCGCGAACATCTCCTCGATCGTCAGCCGCCGCGGCGACAGGCCCTGTTCGTGGTGGTAGCGCGCGAAGGTCTCGATCACCTGCCGGTTGCGCTCGATGCCATACGGCCACCAGTCCGGCCCCATCGTCGCGATCGTGTCTTCCACCGCGGCGATCTGCCACGGCAGCATCGTCTTCAGCGAGGCAGAGACGCGCAACTGGTCGTAGCTCAGCCGCTGCGCCGCGACGAAGGCGGTATAGAGTGACCGCGCGATCCAGCGGTGCCGCTCGTAGATTTCGCGGCGGATCGCGACGACGTGCATGATCGGGAAAATCCCGGTGTGCGCATAATAGGCTTTCTCGATCGGCACGAAATCGGGGAACAGCCGCGCGACCTTGTCGGGCTCGCTGTAGAAGGTCGACGGCGCGCGCGCGGTGTGGAGCGCGTCGATCTCGCCGTCCGCCAGCATCCGCGCGAGCGTCTGGGTCGGGCCGATCGCCTCGACCCTGAACCGCGGCGGCAGATCGAGCTTCAATTTTTCCTCGCGCCCTGGCTCCTCCTCGCCGCCGGTGACATAGGTGACCGAAGCGGGGTCGATGCCATATTCGTCGCTGAGGATGCCGCGGATCCACACCGGCGCGGTCATCTGATATTCGGGCACCCCGACGCGCTTGCCGACGAGGTCGCTCGGCGTCTCGATCCCGCTCGCCTTCGACACGAAGATGCATGAGTGGCGGAAGAAGCGCGACGGGAATACCGGGATCGCGACGAACGGCGGGTCGTCGCGCCCCAATGTCACGCAATAGGAAGAGAGCGAGAGCTCGGCGACGTCGAACTCGCGGTGGCGCAGCATGCGGAAGAAGGTCTCTTCCACGTCGAGCGCCTGGAAATTGAGGTCGATCCCGTCGGGGCGCACCCGTCCGGTCTGCAGCGCCTCGGTACGGTCGTAATTCCAGCAGGCAAAGGAAAGGGGAAGGCGGCTCATAGGGCAATCTGCTCCAGCGCGTCGTGGATGATCGTGGCGGGGAAGATATCGGTCCCGCGGCGGCTCGATTCGATCAACGCGGCGCAGGCGGCCATCGTTTCGAGCCCCCAGCGCCCGTCGTGGATCGGCGCGCTCGTACGGTGGATCGCGGCGACGAATTCGTCGATCACCGCCCGACGCGGCACCGCCGGGGGATCGAGCGGGCGCCATTCGTGCGCGTGATCGGCGTAGAGCGCGAGGCCAGTCGGGGTTAGCCGGATGTCGGCGCGCTCGCAGCTCGCCAGCACGAACCCGAAATGCTCGTGGTGCGGCGCGGGTGGGGGCGGCGCGCCGTTGCCATAGGTGCGCGCGAGCTTCGCCGCCGCTTCGTCCCGCGCGAGCGTACGCCGTGCGTCGGCATGTGCCGTGGGTGCCTTGGGGCGGCCGAGTTCGCCGATCCAGCCGGTCAGTTCGTCGCTGTCGTAATGCGCATAGCCGCTATAGGTCAGCGACGCCGCCGCGCCGTGCTCGAACGCCAGCAGCGCGGTATAGGCGCCGTCGCTCGGGCGCGTTTCGTCCCAATTGCCGGCGACCGCGCGGACCGTGCGGATCGGTTGCCCCGCGAGCCGCCGCACGACATCGATCTGATGCGCGCCCTGGCTGAATATCACCCCGCCGCCGCGCGCCGCATCGAGCTCCTCCGCGCGGCGCGGGCGATAGACGAAATCGGTGAAGTTGAAGGTCAGGATCTGGCGCAGCGCGCCATGATCGCCCGAGGCGATCAGAGCGGCGGCGGCGCGCACCGGCGCGTCGAACCCGTGGCTCGGCCCGACCACCAGCACGCGATCGAAGCGGCGCGCCGCCTCCGCCATCGCCGCGCAATCGGCGACGGTGACCGCCATCGGCTTTTCGACCAGCACATGCTTGCCCGCCTTGATCGCGGCGATCGCCTGCGCGGCATGATGTTCGTGCGGCGAGGCGATATAGAGCGCATCGATATCCGGCGCGCCGAGCATCGCCCCCAGGGTCGGAAAGGCGGGGGCGTCGAACTCCTGCATGAAGCGTTCGCGCGCCTCGGCACGCGGATCGAACGCCCCCGCCAGCACGATCCGCTCGTCGCCCGTCAGCGCGGGCAAGGTGAGCATGAAGCCGCGTCCCAGCCCGACCACCCCCAGCCTGATCCTGTCCATTGCGCCCTCTCCCCGCCTTGAACCAAATAATACTTCGATATAAAAGTATTTTCAATGGAGCGCGGATTTCCGCGGGATTCGAAGGGGAATGAGAGGATGACGCCGGAACAGAACGATCTGTTGTGCCGAGTCGAGGGCGCGGCGCCGATGGGCCGGCTGATGCGCCAGCACTGGCTGCCGGCGTGCATGATCGAGGAGGTCGCCGCGCCCGATTGCACGCCGCTGCGGGTGCGGCTGCTCGGCGAGAATATCGTGGTGTTCCGCGACAGCGACGGGAGGGTCGGCGCGCTCGACGAGCAATGCCCGCACCGCCGCGCCTCGCTCGCTTTCGGGCGCAACGAGGAATGCGGGCTGCGCTGCCTCTATCACGGCTGGAAGTTCGACGTGGAAGGCAATGCGGTCGACATGTCGTCCGAGCCGATCGACGCCGCCTTGCGCCAGACGATGAAGGCCAGGGCCTATCCCGTCCACGAGGCGGGCGGGTTCGTGTGGGTGTGGATGGGCGACGCCGCGGCGGTGACGCCATTCGACCCGCCCAATTGGGCCAAGGCGCCGGCCGACAAGATCAGCATCGTCAAGATGCATGCCGCGTGCAACTGGGCGCAGGTGCTCGAAGGATCGATCGATTCGGCGCATAGTTCGAGCCTGCATTCGACCAACATGCCGACCGCGACCGTGGCGGGCTCGACCGCGACCGACAGCGCGTGGCTGCGGCCCTCGGCCGACAAAGCGCCGCGGCTCGAGGTGCAGAAGACCCCGTTCGGCTTCCGCTATGTCGCGATCCGCACCCCGATCGTCGATGCGGACAAGCAGGATTATGTGCGGATGACGTTGTTCGTCGCGCCGTTCACCGTCCACATCCCGTCGACCGACCAATATCATCTCAGCCAGATGCTGGTGCCGATCGATGACGTGAACACGATGTTCTACTGGATCGCCTGGCACCCGGAGAAAGGCATCGCGCAGGATGCGTGGCGGCGCTTCTGCGGGGCGGAGATCGGCAAGGATGTCGAGCCGTTGACCTTCCGCAAGCGCCGCAACGCCGACAATGATTATCTCCAGGATCGCGCTGCGATGAAGGCGGGGGATTTCACCGGCATCTATGGCATCCCGACGCAGGATATGGCGATGTGGGAATCGATGGGGCCGATCGCCGATCGCAGCGAGGATCGGCTGGGATCGAGCGACAAGGCGATCTTCACCTTCCGCACCCAGATGTATCGCGCGGCGCAGGCGGTGGCGCGCGGCGAACCCGCGATCGGCACCGTCGAACCGCGCGTGCCGGCGGGCGGGCTGATGTCGTTCGAGGGGATGCTCCCCAAGGGCGAGGACTGGCGGCTGCTCAATCTGTCCGACGAGGAAAAGGCGATCGCTCTGGCGTCCTGATACCCTGCTCCCCTCCCTGGTGAAGGGAGGGGCTGGGGGTGGGGTGGGTATGAGGCGCGCGCGACGCTGCCTCGCGGGGCCAACCCACCCCCGACCCACCCTTGTTCAAGGGAGGGGAGGAGCAGTTAACCGATCGCTGGATGCCGCGTATGCCAGTCGGTCATCGACTGGAATCGATGCGCGGCGCGCAGCAGCGTCGATTCGCTGAAATGCGCGCCGACCAGTTGCGCCGCGCACGGCAGGCCGTCGTCGCTGAACCCGGCGGGAAAGGTGATCGTCGGGTGGCGTGAGATGTTGAACGGCAAGGTATAGAGGAAGAACCGCTCGAACGCCTCGCCCCCGGCGAGCAACGTCGCTTCGAGCACGGCAGCGGGCGGCGCGGGATAGGGCAAGGCCGGCACCAGCAGCAGATCGATACCCTCGAACAGCGCGTTGATCTGCCCGGTATAGCGATCAGCCGCATTCATCGCCGCCGCGACATCGCGCGCTTCGAGTTCGGTCGCCGAGGCGAGCATCGCCGCCAGCCCCGGGCCGTAAGAGGCGGCATGCGTGGGGAAGGTTTCGCGATGCGCATCGGCGACCCCCGCGGTGAGGATCGCGCCGAACGCCGCGGTATGGGTTGCCGGCAGCGTAACCGCGCGGAGCCGAGCGCCCGCCGCGACGAGCATGTCTGCGGTGTGGCGCAGGGCCGTGATCACCGGAGGATCGCATTCGCGCTCGATGCGATCCCAGTCGACCCCGATCGTCAGCCCGTCGACGCCCTCGTCCAGCGCGCGCCGATAATCGGGCACCGGCGCGGGTGCGGCGGTGGGGTCGTGCGGATCGGCACCCGCGATCGCGCCGAGCATCGCCGCGGCATCCGCTGCGCTGCGCGCCATCGGGCCGATCGTGTCGAGCGCCTCGACCAGCGGCCACACGCCGTCGCGGCTCACCCGGCCCCATGTGGTCTTGACGCCGGTGACCCCGTTGAACGCCGAGGGAATGCGCACCGACCCGCCGGTATCCGATCCCAGCGCGGCGACGCACAGCCGCGCGGCGACCGCGACCCCCGACCCGCTCGATGAAAAGCCCGACGAATGCCCTGCGCGCCACGGGTTGACCGGCGCGGGGACATGCGGGTGGTGGAGGATCGTCGCCCCCTCGGTCATCGACAGCTTGCCGAGGATCACCGCGCCGGCGCGACGCAGCCGGGCGACGATCGTCGCGTCGCGCGCGGCCTTATGGTCGGCGCGGAACGGCATGCCGGCGAGCGTCGGCGCGTCGGCGATGTCGATCAGGTCCTTGATCGCGACCGGGATGCCGTGGAGCGCGCCGCGATCGAGCCCCGCCGCGATTTCGCGGTCGGCGCATTCGGCGTCAGCGAGCGCGTCGTCGCGCATCACCCGCGCATAGCTGCGGAGGCCGGGGTCGAGGCGGTCGATGCGATCGAGAAACGCCAGCGTCAGATCGCGCGATGTGAGTTCGCCGCGGCGCAATTGCGCGCCGAATGTGGCGACCCCGCCGCGCAGGCATATGTCATCCGGTGCGGCCATCCTGCTCTCCCTTATCGTCCGGCCGTTCTTGGGGCCGAGAGAAACTTAGTATTCTATTGGTCGCCGATCGCGCAACCGTGCGATACCGCGCTCCCTTTTGCGCAACCCGTTCAATAGCCGATTTTTCTTGGCAGCGGGCACGGCGTTGTCGTGCCGTTTGACATCGTCACGCGGGAAGGTAATTAGATAACAAAACATAGTAACAAATGAAATTCGGGGCCGTGCCGCGCGGGTGTCCGGCCCCGGCGTAGGGTCGAGATTCCGACGTAAATTCAGGGGGAGAACTGCATGAAAGCGCGTGTTGCCTATCGTTGCGCCGCCGCGGCGTTGACGATCGCCGCGGGTCTCGGCGCCTATGTCGCTCAGGCGAAGGATGTCGTGATCCATGCCGGGCATCTGATCGACGGCGTGTCGGCCAAGCCGCTCGACAAGATGTCGATCCTGATCCGCGACGATCGTATCACCGGGGTGCAGAAGGGGTTCGTGACGCCCGCCGGGGCCGAGGTGATCGACCTTTCCGACGCGACCGTGCTCCCCGGGCTGATCGAAAGCCACGATCATATCTCCAGCACCGGCGATCGCCGCCCGCTCGCGCGCTTCTTCGATACCGAGGGCGATTCGGTGATCAACGCGGTGGTCAATGCCCGGACCGAATTGGGCTGGGGCTTCACCACGGTGCGCGACATGGGGTCGGGGCTGTACGAAGGCCCGGCGCTGCAGCGCGCGATCGCCGCGAACAAGGTGGTCGGCCCGCGGCTGTGGACCGCGATGCAGCCGCTCGGCGCGACTGGCGGGCATTCGGATCGCAACAACGGGCTGCGCCCCGGGCTCGACATGCCCGACAGCGAATCCGGCATCGTCAACGGCCCCGAATCCGCCGCCGAGCAGGTGCGGCTGCACCGCCGGCGCGGCGCCAATGTCATCAAGCTGATGCCCTCGGGCGGGGTCGGCTCGATCGGCGACGATCCCAATGTCATGACGATGACCGACGCCGAGATGAAGGCCGCGGTCGAGACCGCGCACAGCCTCGATCTCAAGGTCGGCGCGCATGCCCACGGCAAGAAGGCGATCGATCATGCGATCCTCGCCGGGGTCGATTCGATCGAGCACGGCACCTATTCGGATGCCGAAAGCTATAAGTTGATGAAGGAGCACGGCACCTTCCTCGTGCCGACCTTGCTGGTCGCGGACGAAATCTATCAGGTCGCGGTCAATCATCCCGAGCTGTTGCCGCCGACTGTGGCGGACAAGGCCAAGGCGGTGACCCCGACGATGATCGGCAACGCCGGCCGCGCCTATCGCGCCGGGGTGAAGATCGCGTTCGGCACCGATCAGTCGGCGAGCTCGCGCCGCGAGAAGGCGGAGGAATTCGCGCTGCTGGTCAAGGCCGGGCTGCCGCCGATGGAGGCGATCTTCACCGCCACCCGCAACGCCGCCGAGCTGATCGGCGCGCCCAATGACATCGGCTCGGTCCAGCCCGGGCGCTATGCCGATATCATCGCGGTGAAGGGCGATCCGCTGGCCGACATCACCGAGCTGCAGCGCGTGCGGTTCGTGATGAAGGGTGGCGAAGTGTTCAAGCGTGACGGGCAGATGCTGCGCTGAGCCGCGGCATCCACCCGATTTCCTCCCACAGGTTCCGATAGGATCATAGACATGCGCACGCCGAGGATCGTCACCTTCGCCCTGCTCGCGAGCACCGCCGCGGTGCCCACCGTCGCCACCGCACAGGCGGCGCCCGCCGCCGACGCGCCGGCGGCCGTCCAGCGGCAGGACGAGGAATATGGCCGGCTGATCAACGAATATCTGGTCGACAAGCGCTTCACCACCGAGCTGGTCGATCATATGCCCGCGTCGGACACCGTGCCGTCGCCGCTCAAATTCTTCGGGCGGATTCCGGGCAAGCCCGGCGAGCTCGAATATTCGGGCGATATCGCACGCTATTACAAGGAACTGGCGCGTACCTCGCCGCGCGTCAAATTCTGGACGGTGGGCAAATCGGAGGAAGGCCGCGATATCGTCGTGATCGCGATCGCCGACGAGGAGACGCTCAAGAATCTCGACATGAACAAGGCGGCGCTCGCCGCGCTCGGGGATTCGCGGCGGACGAGCGAGGCCGAGGCGCGCAAGCTGATCAAGACCGCCAAGCCGCTCTACTGGATCACCAGCGGCATCCACTCGCCCGAAACCGGCGGGCCGCAGATGCTGATCGAGCTGGCCTATCGCCTCGCCGTGGAGGAGACCCCCTTCATCCAGAAAATCCGCAACAATATGGTGACCTTCATCACCCCCGTCCTCGAAGTCGACGGGCGCGACAAGATGGTCGACACTTATTATTACGGCAAGAAGACCGGCAATCCCCGCCCGCCGATGATGTATTGGGGCAAATATGTCGCGCACGACAATAACCGCGACGGCATGGGGCAATATCTCAAGCTCACCCAGGCGCTGACTAAGGGCACGCTCGAATGGCACCCGACGGTGCTCCACGATCTGCACGAGGCGCAATCCTATCTGTACGTCTCGACCGGGACGGGGCCGTACAATCCCTCGCTCGATCCGATCGCCAGCAACGAATGGTGGCTGCTGGCCGAGACCGAAGTGATGGAGATGACCAAGCGCAACGTCCCCGGGGTGTTCACCTACGGTTTCTACGACGGCTGGGTGCCCAACTACCTGTTCTGGATCGCGGTGACCCACAACAGCTTCGGGCGCTTCTACGAAGTGCAGAGCTATGGCCCCGATATCCAGAAGGGGCTCAAGCTGCCGCCGTCGGTGACGAGCCGCGAATGGTTCCGCCCCAATCCGCCGCTGCCGACGATCGACTGGGGGCCGCGCAACAACACCAATATCCAGGAATCGGCGATCCTGTTCGCGCTCAACAAGGTGGCGACCGATCGCGAAACCTATCTCGAGAATTACTGGATCAAGAACAAGAACGCGGTCGATATCGGGCGCACCGGCGACATCAACGCCTGGGTGATCCCGGCGGCGCAGACCGCCAGACTCAACGTCGTCGATATGGTCAACGGGCTGCGCCAGCAGGGCGTTGAGATCAGCGTCGCGGGGGCGCCGTTCACCGCCGGCGGGGTCAATGTCGCGGCGGGCGATTATGTCATCCGCGCCGACCAGCCGTATCGCACGCTCGTCGACATGTATCTCGGCGTGCAGAATTATCCCGTCGCCAACCCGCGTCCCTATGACGATACCGGCTGGACGATGCAGTATCTGCGCAACCTGACGGTCAAGACGGTCAAGGATCCGGGGGTGTTCAACCAGCCGCTGACCTTGCTGGCGGACGATGTGCGGCCGAGGGGCGTGGTTTCGGGCAGCGGCCCGGTGATCCTCGTCAACCACAGCGGCGACAACGAACTGGTCTCGTTCCGCTTCCGCCTCGCCAAGACGAAGATGCTCGCGGCCGAGGCGCCGTTCGAGGTCGGCGGCCGCAAATATGCCGCGGGCACCTTCATCCTCCCCGCGGCGAACCGCGCCGAGGTGGAGAAGGTCGTCGCCGATCTCGGGCTGTCGGCCGAGGCGGTCGGCGCGGTCCCGTCGGTGGCGAGCCACGCGCTCAGCGTGCCGCGGATCGGCTACATGCACTCCTGGCTGCGCACCCAGGACGAGGGCTGGTGGCGCGCGGCGTTCGATCATTACGGGATTCCGTACACCTATTTCGCCGACATCAAGGCGCGGGCGGGCGGGCTGCGCGCCAAGTATGACGTGATCGTCTATCCCAACGTCGGCTCGTCGGCGCAGGATCAGGTGGTCGGGGTGGCGATGAACGGCACCAAGCCGATCCCGTACAAGAAAAGCGCGCTGACCCCGAACCTCGGCACGCTCGATTCGGCCGACGATATCCGCGGCGGATTGGGCGCCGACGGGCTCGCCGAATTGAAGAAGTTCGTCGAGCAGGGCGGGACGCTGATCGGCGACGGATCGACCGTCGAGATGCTCGCGCAATATGGCATCGCCGCCGGGGTGAGCGTCGCCGAGACGCCCAAGCTCTATACCAAGGGCGCGGTGATGCGCGGGGTGTTCAAGGACAAGGCCAGCCCGCTCGCTTACGGCTATGCCGGGGGCGAGATGCCGGTCTATTTCTCGCAGACGCCGGTGCTCAAGGTCGGCGGCGCGGGGCGCGGGATGGCCTATTTCGATCCCAATGCGCCGGGCAGCAACATCGCGCAAAAGGTGACCCCGAACGAGACCCCGGCGCATATCTCGCCGTGGGAGCCGGAGCAGGCGAAGGCGGCCAAGCCCGCCAATGCCGATGTGCCCAATTCGCCGTTCGGCTCGGCACTGCCGGTGTCGCGGACGGGCGGCGCCGAGCCGACCCAGCACCCGCGCGTCGTGATGTCCTTCCCGGCCAAGGCCGACGATATCCTGCTCAGCGGGATGCTCAGCGGCGGCGAGGCGTTGCAGAACAATGCGCTGCTGGTCGATGTGCCGCAGGGCAAGGGGCATATGGTGCTCTATGCGCTGCGGCCCTTCTGGCGCTGGCAGACGCAGGGGAGCTATTTCCTCGGCTTCAACGCGATCATCAACTGGGATCATCTCGACGCCGGCAAGTCGGCGCAATGATCGCGGGGCGCTGACGCTCCGTTACATCGTCATGCCGGACTTGATCCGGCATCCAGAGTGACGGGCGATTGTGCTTGTGGCTCTGGATGCCGGGCCGAGCCCGGCATGACGGCGTTTGAAGCGCCAAAGTTCACGAAGTTCACACGAGTGACGGGCTTGCCTTGCTCCTGATGAATGCTTAGCATTCTAAATAAATATCATCGGGAGAGCACGGGATGTTGGCACGGGCATGTCCTGCCGGGAGCAGGGGCGCCGCGGCGCGGGGGCGGTGGTGACCGGCCGCATCCCGCGCGCGGGGGATGCCGCGCCGTCACGGCTTTACGCGCATGGCGTGCTCGCGCTGCTCGTGCTGGCCTATGCGTTCAACATCCTCGATCGCACGATGATCGCGATCGTCGGCCAGGCGATCAAGATCGACATGAAGCTGAGCGATGCCGAGCTCGGCCTGCTCGGCGGGTTCGCCTTCGCGGTCCTCTATTCGGTGCTCGGGTTGCCCGTCGCGCGGCTCGCCGAACGGTGGCATCGCGTATCGATCATCTCGATCGCGATGGTCGTCTGGTCGGGGTTCACCGCCGCATGCGGCGTCGCGGGCAATTACACCCAATTGCTGCTCGCGCGGATCGGGGTCGGGGTGGGCGAGGCGGGGCTGTCGCCGCCGGCCTTTTCGCTGATCGCCGATTATTATCCGCCCAACCGCCGCGCTTCGGCGATCGGCATCTATATGCTCGGCGGCGCGATCGGGACGATGATCGGCGCGGCGCTCGGCGGCTGGGTGGCGAAGCATTTCGGCTGGCGCATCGCCTTCATCGCGGTCGGCATCCCCGGGGTGGTCGTCGCGCTGCTGATCCGCGCGGTGATCCGCGAGCCGGTGCGGGGCGCGCTCGATGCCGATAATGTGCCCGTAGCGGCGCCGGGGCCGATCGACCGGGGCGAGGAATTCGCCGAGCTGGCCGCGGTGACGCGATCGCTGCTGCGCCAGTCGGACGTGCGCAACATGATCTTCGGCCTGACCCTCGCGTCGGTCGCGACCTATGGCATGCTGCAATTCTCGCCGGCCTATTTCATCCGCGCCTTCGATCTCGATCTGGCGACGGTAGGGGTGATCTTCGGGGTGACGAGTGGCGCGTCGGCGGCGGCGGGGGTGGTGATCGGCGGCTTCCTCACCGACTGGCTCGGGCGGCGCAACGCGGCGTGGCGCGGGCTGGTGCCGGCGATCGGGCTCGCGATCGCGGCGCCGCTTTACTATCTCGCTTATACCGAGCCGGATTGGCGCATCGCCTCGGCGATCCTGCTGTTTCCGGGGCTGTTCCAATACCTTGCGCACGGGCCGACATTCGGCGCGGTGCAGAATGCCTTTCCCGCGCACCGCCGCGCGACGGCGAGCGCGCTGATGCTGCTGTTCCTCACGCTGATCGCCGCGGGGGGCGGGCCGCCGCTGATCGGCTGGATCATCGACCGGCTCGCGGCGGCGAAATTCGCGCTGCTGCCGGTCGCGACGCAAAGCTTCGCGACCTTGTGCCCGGCGGGCAAGGCCGCGGCGGGAGCGTCGGCCGAGCTCGTCGCCGCGTGCCACGATGTCCTTGCGCAGGCGACCCGCGAGGGACTGCTCGTCGCCACCGCCTTCCTGCTATGGGGCGGCGTGCATTATGCGCTCGCCGCGCTCGCCTTGCACAGGAAGCACGCCGCCTGACGATCTGCGATCGCAATGATCTTCATGCAGGCATTTAATTTTGGAATGCTGCACCGGCTGCCTAACGATAGGCGCTCGGCGGAAAGGGGAGAGGGGCTGGGCGATGCGCAAGGTCATCATGTTGTTTGATCGCGTCGCGACGCGGCGGGGCGCGTTGGTCGTCGCGCTCGGCGTGGCGGCGGCGGCCTATGCGCCGGCGCATGCCGCGGGGACGGAGCCGGCCGATATCCTGATCACCGACGGCACGATCGTCACGATGGACCCCGCGCGGCGGGTGATCGACGATGGCGCGGTGGCGATCGTCGGCAACCGCATCGCCGCGGTGGGGACGACCGCCGAGCTCAAGGCGCGGTTCAGCCCGCGCGAGACGATCGACGCGCGGCGCAAGATCGTGATGCCGGGGCTGATCGACGGCCACGGCCACGCCGGGCACGCATTGCTCAAGACGCTCGGTGCGGACAGCGACACTTGGAACGAGAATGTCGAGCGGATGTACGCGCACGGCTCGACCCCCGATTTCTGGCGCGCCGATGCGATGCTCGCGGGGCTCGAGCGGCTCAAGTCCGGGGTCACCACCTCGGTCAATTTCTTCGGCGGCGGTTCGGACGTCTATCGCGTCGACGACGCGAAATATGGCGACGCTTATTTCGAGGGGGTCAGGCAGATCGGGGTGCGCTGGTTCCTCGGGGTCGGCCCGCGCCGCGGCCCTTATCCCAGCGGGTTCACCGACTGGACCGGTGCGGCGAAGCGCGACTTTACGGTGCCGTTCGATCGCCAGCTCGCGGTGTCGGAGGAATTGATCCGCAAGTGGAACGGCACCGCCGACGGCCGCATCAGGATGGCGGTGGTGTTCCCGACGATCAGCCCGGACGACAAGCTCGCCGGCGCCGCGCTCGACGAAATGGTGCGCGAGGCGCATGCCGCGCGCGATCTGTCGAAGCGTTACAAGGTGCTGTTCCTGCAGGACGGGCACACCCGCGGCACGGTGAAATATGCCAATGACGTGCTCGGGCTGCTCGGCCCCGATGCGATCTTCTCGCACGCCACCAATCTGACCGACGAGGAGATCAAGCTAATCGCCTCGACCGGCACGCGCATCTCGCACAATCCCAGCGCGATCTTCTCGATGTACGGCCGCAACCCGGCGACCGAGCTGATCGACGCGGGGGCGACGGTGATGCTCGGATCGGACGGGGTGGCGCCCGATCGCAGCTTCGACATGTTCCGCCACATGTTCCAGGCGACGCGTTACCACCGTTTCTATTTCCACGATGCGAAGGTACTGCCGGCGGGCAAGGTGCTCGAAATGGCGACGATCGATGCCGCCAAGGCGCTGGGGATGGAAAAGGACATCGGCTCGCTCGAAGCCGGCAAGAAGGCCGACATCATCCTGGTCGACTGGTTCAAGCCGCATCTCGTGCCGATGAACATGCCGGTCTATCGGCTGGTCTATTATGCCAATGGCGAGGATGTCTCGACCGTGCTGGTCGACGGCCGCGTGCTGATGCGCGACCGACAGGTGCTGACCGCCGACGAGGAAAAGATCCTCACCGCCGCGCAGCGCGAATCCGAGCTGGCGGTGACCCGCGCCGGGCTGAAGGGGCTCGACACGCTGCCCGAAGGCTTTTGGGGGAGCACGCATCTCGGGCCGAAAACGACCAAATAATCTCGCGCATAACCGTGGTTTCCTCGCAGCCGTGGCGCCGCTACACTTCGGCTGAAACTCGTTTTCCTAGGGGATTCCAGCATGTTGATCCTGAGCACTCGGGTCGGAGCGATTCGGGTCAAACTGGCGGCAGCGGCTGCGCTGCTTGTCGTGCTTGCGCCCCCCGCGGGCGCCGCCGATCCGCCTGAATGGACCCGCCCGGCCGCCCCGTTCCATGTGATCGGGCCGATCGATTATGTCGGGACCGAGGGGCTGGGGTCGTATCTGATCCACACCCGCGCGGGGTCGATCCTGATCGACGCGCCGATGGCGGAGAATGTTGCAGCGCTCGAACGCAACATCGCCGCGCGCGACAAGCTGCGCAACGTCAAGCTGATCCTGCTCAGCCACGCGCATTTCGATCATGCCGGCGGCCTCGCCGCATTGAAAAAGGCGACCGGCGCCAGATTGGTGGTCGGTGCGGCTGACAAACAGGCGGTGGAGACCGGGACGCCGCCGGGCGAGGTCGATTACGGCGTGATCCGCTTCCCCGCCGCGCCGGTCGATCGCGGCATTCGCGACGGCGAGACGGTGACGCTCGGCGGGGTGACGCTGACCGCGGTGGCCACCCCGGGGCATACCCCCGGCTGCACGAGCTGGCGGATGCGCGTCGTCGACCGCGGGACGCCGCGCGACATATTGTTCGCCTGCAGCATCACCGTCGCGGGCAACCGGCTGGTCGGCAATCGCGCCTATCCGGGGATCGTCGGCGATTTCCGGCACAGCTTCGATCGTCTCGCCGCGATCAAGGCCGATATCGTCCTGCCGTTCCATACCGTCGCGGCCGAGCTGCGCGAACGCGCCGGACGCGGGGCGCTGGTCGATGCGACCGCGCTGCCCAAATTGGTGCAGAATGCGCGCACCGCCTTCGCCGCCGATCTCGCCAAGCAGGAGCAGGCGGCGAAGTGATCGTCGAAGCGACCGCAGGCGACGAGGCGGCGTTGATCGCGCTGTGGGAGGCGTGCGGGCTGACCCGCGCGTGGAACCCGCCGGCGCGCGACATCGCCTTCGCGCTCGCCGGGCCGAGTTCGACGATTCTGGTGGCGCGGGGCGTGGTCGCGCCGGAGCATCGTGCGTTGGATCGCGATCACGTCGTGTCCTCCTTGTGCTCCCGCGAAGGGGACGAGCACGCCGCCCTGACCGGCAGCGTGATGGTCGGGCACGACGGGCATCGCGGCTGGGTCTATTATCTCGCGGTCGCGCCCGATGCGCGCCGCGCCGGGCTGGGCCGCGCGCTGATGGCCGCGGCGGAGACGTGGCTGCGCGCGCGGGAGGTGCCCAAGATCCAGCTGATGGTCCGCACCGGGAACGAGGACGCGCACGCCTTTTATCGCGCGCTCGGTTTCGCGGATCAGCCGGTTGCGGTGTTCGGCCGTTTCCTCGATTGAGGGGGCATGATCACACTCTACGGCATCCCCAATTGCGACACCGTGAAGAAGGCGCGCGTGTGGCTCGACGCGAACGGCGCGGCTTATGCCTTTCACGATTACAAAAAGGCCGGGGTCGACGAGGGCGCGCTGCGCGGCTGGGTGGCGCGGCTCGGCTGGGAGAAATTGCTCAACCGCGCCGGCACGACATTCCGCAAATTGCCCGACGCGGCGAAGGTCGACCTTGATGCGGAAAAGGCGATCGCGCTGATGCTCGCCAATCCGTCGGCGATCCGTCGCCCGGTGGCCGTGAAGGGCGACACGCTGGTCGTGGGGTTCGACGCGGCGCAATATCAAACACTTGTGTAACGATCGATAACGACGCACAATCCCCGCCCACGAAAGGGGAGAGTGGATGAGCGAGTTCGCGCGGCCGGTGCCGGTCTGGTTTCGTATCGTCGCGATCCTGCTGGTGCTGTGGGGCGCGATGGGCGTGTTCGCCTGTGTCCAGCAATTCCGCCTCGGCGCGGAGGCGATGGGGCAGACGAGCGCCTATGATCGCGCGCTCTATGCGTCGCTCCCCGCCTGGTACAATTGGGTCTATGCGCTCGCGGTGGGCAGCGGGCTGCTCGGGGCGCTGGCGCTGCTGTTCCGCAGGGCGGTGGCGCGGCCGCTGTTCGTGATCTCGCTGGTCGCGATCGTCGTCCAGTTCGGCTATCTCTTCGCCGCCACCGATATCATCGCCACCAAGGGGATTTGGGTAACCTATTTCCCGCTGTTCATCTTCGCGGTGGCGCTGATCGAGGTGCGGCTCGCCGGGGTCGCGATCCGCAATCGCTGGGCGCGTTAGACTGGCCTTCGGGCCGGCAAGCCTCTAAGCGTCGCGCCCATGTCCACCACCTTCACGATCGACAGCTCCACCAGCCGCGCGACCCCGGTGTCCGCGCCGATGAAGCGCGTCACCGTCCCCGCGGTGCGCAAGCGCAAGGGCGGCGAGCCGCTGGTGATGCTCACCGCTTATACCGTGCGCACCGCGCAATTGTTCGATCCGCATTGCGATCTGCTGCTGGTCGGCGACAGCCTGGGGCAGGTGATCTACGGGCTGCCCTCGACCGTCCCGGTGTCGCTCGAGATGATGGCGGCGCACGGCGCGGCGGTGGTGCGTGGCAGCTATCATGCGATGGTCGTGGTCGACATGCCGTTCGGCAGCTACGAAACCTCGCCCGAAAAGGCGTTCGAGAGCGCCGCATGGCTGCTCAAGCAGACCGGCGCGGCCGGGGTGAAGCTGGAGGGCGGGGTGGCGATGGCGCCGACCGTCCAGTTCCTCGTCGAGCGCGGGATCCCGGTGATGGGGCATGTCGGGCTCACCCCGCAGGCGGTGAACATGCTCGGCGGCTATGGCGCGCGCGGGCGGACGCAGGAGGAAGCCGCGAAGATCATCGACGACGGGCAGGCGATCGCGCGAGCGGGCGCCTTTTCGCTGGTCGTCGAGGGCGTGATCGAGCCGATCGCGATCGAGCTGACCCGCTCGATCGATTGCCCGACGATCGGCATCGGCGCGTCGGCCCAATGCGACGGTCAGGTGCTGGTGGCGGAGGACATGCTCGGGATGTTCGAACGGGTGCCGCGCTTCGTGAAGCGCTACGGCGACATGGCTGGTTACATCTCCGAACGCGCCGAAGCTTATGCCAATGAGGTCCGCTCGCGCGCCTTTCCGGGTGTCGAGCAGGTCTATCAGCCCAAATAGGACGTCCAAGCCGCTTCCGTTTCCCCGGGGGCGCGGCTAAACAGGCGCGTTTTTCCAGTAGCCGGAGTTCACCTTGGCCCTGTCGCCCGAAAGCAATGAAGCATTCCTGCGCGAAGTCGATGATGCGCTGCGCCAGGATCAGGCGCTCGATTTCTGGCGGCGCTACGGCCGGTTGCTGATCGTCGCGATCGTCGGCGGGCTCGCCGTCTTCGGCGGCTATCTGTTCTGGCAGAACCGCCAGCACAAGGCCGCGGAGCGCGAGGGCGAGCAATTGCAGGTCGCCTATGACGATCTCGCCGCGGGCAAGCTCGACGCCTCGGCCAAGGCGCTGGCCGAGCTCGCCCAGTCCAAGTCGGACGGCTATCGCGCCGCCGCGCTGTTCTCGCAGGCCGATATCGCGCTGCGCAAGGAGGACCTGAAGGGCGCGGCGAAACAATTCGCGGCGATCGCCGGCGATCAGTCGATGGCCAAGCCGTTCCGCGATCTCGCGCTGATCCGGCAGACGATGGCCGAATTCGATACGCTCAAGCCCGATGTGGTGGTCAGCCGGCTGCGCGGGCTGGCGGCGCCGGGCAATCCCTATTTCGGCAGCGCGGGCGAATTGGTCGCGCTGGCTTATTTGAAGCAGGGCCGGCGCGATCTCGCGATGCGGCTCTACAACCAGATTGCGGCGACCGAATCGGTGCCGGAATCGCTCCGTCAACGCGCGGTTCAGATGGGCGCGGTATTGGATACCGGCGCCGCGCAGAGCGGCGGCGCCGCCGGTAACGAGAAGGCCAAGCAGCAATGAAGAAGGTTCTGGCCGCGCCGCTGGTGATCGCGGCGCTGGTGGGATTGAGCGGGTGCGGCATCTTCAAGGGCCACGGCCCGAAAAAGACCCCGACGCTCGGTGAGCGCATCCCGATCCTGGTCTCCGAGAATGGCGCGGCGGTCGATCCGTCGCTCGCCGGGGTCGCCGTCACCGTCCCGCCCGCGGCGCCGAACGACGCCTGGGCGCAGCCCGGCGGCAACCCTTCCAAGAATATGGGCAATCTCGCGCTCGGCGCCGCACCGGCGCGGGCGTGGAGTGCGCGGGTCGACGGCGGATCGAACCGTCAGCGGCTCGGCGCGGCGCCGGTGGTCGCTGACGGCAAATTGTTCGTGGTCGACGTCGATGCGGTGGTCCATGCCTTCCGCGCGGATACCGGCGCGTCGCTGTGGACCACGCCGATGGCGACGGAGAAGAAGAACCGCGCGGCGCGCTTTGGCGGCGGCGTGAGCTTCGACGACGGCAAGGTATTCGCGACCGACGGGCTCGGCCAGGTCGCCGCGCTGAACGCGGCCGACGGCAAGGTGATCTGGAGCGCCAAGCCGGGCGGCCCGCTGCGCGGCGCGCCGACCGTCGCCAACGGCCAGGTCTATGTGCTCAGCCAGGACAACCAGCTGTTCGCGCTCGGCGAGGCCGACGGCAAGGTGCAATGGGCCGAATCGGGCAGCATCGAATCGCAGGGCGTGTTCGGCGTCGCGGCGCCCGCGGCGGCCTCGGGGACGATCGTCGCGGGCTTCTCGTCGGGCGAGCTCAACGCCTATCGCTACGAAAACGGCCGTACCTTGTGGCAGGACGCGCTGTCGCGCACCGCAATGTCGACCTCGGTGTCGAGCCTTGCCGATATCGATGCCGATCCGGTGATCGCGGACGGCCGTGTCTATGCGGTCGGGCAGGGCGGACGCATGGTCGCGATCGAAATGGATACCGGCCAGCGTCTGTGGGAGCAGAATCTCGCCGGCACCTCGACGCCGTGGCTCGCGGGCGAATGGCTGTTCGTCGTCACCGACGATGCGCGGCTGATTTGCCTGTCGCGCGCCAACGGCAAGGTGCGCTGGATCGCGCAGCTCCGCGGCTACAAGAACGTCAAGAAGAAGTCCGGCCCATACGTGTGGTTCGGGCCGGTGATGGCGGGCGACAAATTGTGGCTGACCAACACCCGCGGCGAGATCGTCGCGGTCTCGCCGGCCGACGGCAAGGTCGAGACGACGATCAAGCACGGCGCGGAATTCGGGCTGCCGCCGGTGGTCGCCAACAACACGCTCTATGTGCTCGATCAGAAGGGGCGCGTGACCGCTTACCGGTGAGGGGCGGCGCGAGCATCGCCCGCTAGCACGCTTCCCCCCCCCGGCGAAGGCCGGGGTGGTAGGCTGAAATCCGATCTAACTGACGCCACAGGTGACGGCGGCGCGCGTTGCGGCTATTGCGCCGCGATGCCGCTGCCTATCGTCGCGATCGTCGGCCGACCCAATGTCGGCAAATCGACCCTGTTCAACCGCCTCGTCGGCAAGAAGCTGGCGCTGGTCGACGACCGCCCCGGCGTGACCCGCGACCGGCGCGAGGGCGACGCGCATCTGCTCGGGCTCGATTTCCGCGTCGTCGATACCGCGGGCTATGAGGACGAGGATCCCGATACGCTCCCCGGCCGGATGCGCCGCCAGACCGAGGCGGCGGTGAAGATGGCCGATGTCGCGCTGTTCCTGGTCGACGCGCGTGCGGGGATCGTCCCGCTCGACGAGGAAATCGCGCGCTGGCTGCGCGGATCGACCACCCCGATCATCCTCGTCGCCAACAAGGCCGAGGGGCGCGCCGCCGAGCAGGGTATCCTCGAATCGCTCGCGCTCGGCTTCGGCGATCCGGTGCAGCTTTCCGCCGAACATGGCGAGGGCGTCGCCGATCTGTTCGAGGCGTTGCTGCCGCATCTCGAACGCGACGAAGAGGTCGAAGCCTCCGCCGGCGAGGAAGAAGACGAGCGCGACGATGCCCCGCTCAAGCTGGCGATCGTCGGGCGCCCCAATGCGGGCAAGTCGACGCTGATCAACCGCATGCTCGGCGAGGATCGGCTGATCACCGGGCCGGAAGCCGGGATCACCCGCGATTCGATCGCGATCGACTGGACCTGGCACGGCCCGCAAGGCCCGCGCCCGGTGCGGCTGATCGACACCGCCGGGATGCGCAAGCGCGCCAAGGTGCAGGACAAACTTGAGAAACTGTCGGTCGCCGATGCGCTCCACGCGGTCGATTTCGCCGAGGTGGTGGTGCTGCTGCTCGATGCGACGCTCGGGCTGGAGGCGCAGGACCTGCGCATCGCCGACAAGGTGCTGTCGGAGGGGCGTGCGCTGCTGATCGCGCTCAACAAATGGGATGTCGCCGCCGACCCCTCTTCGCTGTTCAACGGCGTGCGCAAGGCGCTGGAGGACGGCCTCAGCCAGGTGAAGGGCGTGCCCTTGCTCACCGTGTCGGGGGCGACGGGGAAGGGGATCGACCAGCTTATCGCGGCGGCGTTCGAGACGCGCGCGGCTTGGTCGCGCCGCGTGCCGACCGGCGAGCTCAACCGCTGGTTCGAGCGCGCGATCGAGGCCAATCCGCCCCCCGCGCCCGGCGGCAAGCGGATCAAGATGCGCTATGTGACGCAGATCAAGACGCGTCCGCCGAGCTTCGTGATCTTCGGCACGCGGGTCGATCAGCTTCCGGCGAGCTACGAACGCTATCTGATGAACGGCCTGCGCCGCGATCTCGGCTTCGGCGCGGTGCCGGTGCGGCTGACCTTGCGCGCGCCGCGCAATCCGTTCGGGCCGAAATCGGACTGAGGGGGAGGGCGCTGGCGGAGAGGCGGCCAATATATCGCTGGCGTCTCGCTTGGGGCTTACCCCTCCACCATTGCTTCGCAACGGTCCCCCTCCCCCTCCGAGGGAGGAATTGTTCGGTCCCCCGTTCCTCCCCCGGAGGGGAGAGGGACCAGCCGAAGGCTGGTGGAGGGGTAAGCCCCAGGCGAGACGCTGAACTCAGCTCTCGTGTTCGCTCTTGGCGTTGAGCTGGATGTAATTCTGCAGCCCCATCCGCTCGATCATCTCGAACTGGCGTTCGAGCGTGTCGACATGTTCTTCCTCGCTTTCGAGGATCTTGGTGAACAGGTCGCGGCTGACGTAATCCTTGGCTTCCTCGCAATAAGCGATCGCGCCCTTCAATTGCGCCACCGCCTCCATCTCGAGCGCGAGATCGGATTTGAGCACTTCCTCGACCGTCTCGCCGACGCGCAGCCGGCCGAGCAGCTGGAAATTGGGCAGCCCCTCGAGGAACAGGATGCGATCCGCCACCATATCGGCGTGCTTCATCTCGTCGATCGATTCGTGCCGCTCGAATTCGGCGAGCTTCTTGACGCCCCAATTGTCGAGCATGCGATAGTGCAACCAATATTGGTTGATCGCGGTGAGCTCGTTCTTCAGCGTCTCGTTGAGCAATTCGATGACGCGCGCGTCGCCCTTCATGTCTTCTGCCTTTCGGTTAGGCAGATGTTTTACCGCGCCTGATGCAGCGCGGGCAACCCAAAAAATGGCGGATTTCTGCGGGTTTCGTTGCTGCGAGCGTTATGCAGCAGCGCGCTCTTCATCGATAATGGCTCGCGCAAACGATACGCACTGGCCGCATTTCGGCTGGCGCCCGAGCGAACGATAGGCCTGACACGCCGTCCGTGATCCCTGCCGCGCGGCCTCGCGCACTTCGCATTCACGGATGGCATTGCAGACGCAGACGACCATGCGGATCTCCCTCGCTCGCCCTGCGATCTAGGGCTATTGCGATGCGCTCGCAAGTGCTTTTGCGGCTGGTTCGCAATTGCGCGACGCTCAAATGCGACGAAGAGATTGCCACCGGCCGCGTGCCATGCTGCGCCACAGCCATTCGGCGGGGCCATAGGCGAATCGTTCCAGCCAGGGTTGCGACCAGCCGAGCATCGCGATCCAGATCGCGAATACCACCGGGTAGAGCTGCCAGCGTTCCAGTCGGCCGAACCAGCCGAGGCCGTAGCCGTAGAAAATCAGCGTGCAGACGATGCTGGTGCCGAGATAGTTGCTGAATGCCATCCGCCCCGCCGCGGTGAGCCGCGCCGCGAGCCAGCGCGCGCGGCCCGAGGTGACGAACAGGATCACCAGCGCCGCCTCCGCCATCGCCAGCGCCGGGCGCAGCAGGGTGAGGTGGAGCGGCTCGGTGAGCAGCAGCAGGATCGGATCGAAATGCGTCGCGCTCATCCAGCCGGCCAGCGCGACATAGAGCGGGATCGTCACCCCCGCGCCGGCCGCCGCCACCGCCCAATAATGCCGTCGCGCCCAGCCGCCCGAGAAGAAGCCGGCGCGGAACAACGCCATGCCGAGCAGCATCAGCCCGAGCGTTTCGGGCAGCATCCACGGCATCACCTGAGTCTCGATCTCGAAGGCGGCTTCCGCCCGCGCGCGGGTGACCGTGTTCCAGTCGCCACGATAGATTGCGATCTGCTCTGCGGCGGGGGGATGCGGGGGAAGCAGCGCGGCCTGATAGTCCTTCCATTGCGCGCGCACCGCCGCGCTTGCGTGGGGCGTGGCGGCGGCCGCCTCGAACCGGCGGGTGTCGTTATAGACGAGCAGGCCGAGCGCGAGCTGCCACAGCAGCAGGAGCGCGCCGAGGCTCGCGAGCATGCGCACCGGCCAGCGCCATGCGACGAAGGCGAGCGCGCCGCAGAAGGCATAGAGCGTCAATATGTCGCCGGCCCAGATCAGATAAGCGTGGACGAGGCCGATCGCGAACAGGCTCGCGGCGCGCGCATAATGGACCCGCGCGGGGCTTTCGCCGCTCGCCAGCGCGCGTTCGGCGACGAGCACCGTCGAGGCGCCGAACAGCATCGTGAACAGCCCGCGCATCTTGCCGTCGGCGAGGACGAAGACGATCGCCCAGCTCCACCAGTTCGCGCCTTCCGCGCCGCCGGCGAAATGCGGGTCGACATAGGCATAAGCGGGCAGCGCGAACGAAACGATGTTGAGCAGCAAGATGCCCATCACCGCCACCCCGCGTACCGCGTCCAGCGTCGCAATTCGCGCCGGCGCCGC
The DNA here is from genome assembly GCA_017849555.1 of Sphingomonas sp. Lineage (GTDB taxonomy): Bacteria > Pseudomonadota > Alphaproteobacteria > Sphingomonadales > Sphingomonadaceae > Sphingomonas > Sphingomonas lycopersici. Next base: position 26,803 of record JAFIGU010000118.1, read on the forward strand.
CTTTTCACGATCGATCGACATTCAACCCGCTTCGGCTTCTTCTACACTCACACGCTCATCGTCATGCCGGGTCGAGCCCGGCGTGACGGCAAGAGATAGGCCGACGATCCCGTGTCAGCGCCGCCGCGCGATGAATGCGATCGGCAGCCCGACCAGCACGATATGGCAGAACAATTGCGTCACCACCGCGGGGGTCGAGGGCATCGCGCCGAACCGCAGCGGCACGACGATCAGGTTCATCATCACATAAGTGATCAGGCCATAGCCGACGCCGCCGACGATCGGCTGGCGCTTCAGCCAGGTCACGCGATCGGCGACGAGGACATAGACCGCCGCCATCACCGCCATCAGCGCATAATGGACCGCCAGCCCGAGCAGCGCGACCGGCAGCCCGCGTACCGGGACGCCGGGAAACGGCCCGGAGGCGACATAGGCCAGCATCTCCGAAACGGTACGCTTGCCGTAGAATAAGGTGAGGCTGATCGCCGCGAGGATATCGAGCGTGCCGGCAACCACAGTGGCGCGCGCAATCCGTGCGCGGGCAGGGGAAGAAGCGAAGGATTGTGCCATGATCCGCGAACCCGGTTGGTTGTTGTGGGGGAGGGCATAGGACGGTTGCGGATAGAACGCCAATCGGGGCGGGGCGTGCCTTACCAAACCAACCACCCGTCATCCCCGCGAAGGCGGGGATCCATTCTGGCTGGCCTATCGAATCGAGCCGCAACCACAGCGTGAATGGATTCCCGCCTTCGCGGGAATGACGGGGAATAGCTAGGAGAGGGCGTCCTAAACCGTCGCCGCGCTTGCCAGCCCGCAACTGGCCGCGCCGGTTTCGATCTGGATCGTCGCATGGCCGATTCCGAAGCGGACGTGGAGCATCGTTTGCGCCGCGTAGAGGAAGTCGTCGCCGGGGTGGCCGTCGGGCAGCAGCAGGTGCGCGGTCAGCCCCGGTTCGGTGGTCGACATCGGCCAGATATGGAGATCATGCACCTCGCGCACCCCGGGCAGCGCGGCGCGCGCGGCCTCGCCCCCGTCGTAGTCGATCCCGCGCGGCACCGCGGCGAGCGACATCTCCACCGTCTCGCGCAGCATTCCCCAGGTCTGCCAGAAGATCAGCGCGGCGATCACCAGGCTGACCACCGGATCGATCCACGCCGCGCCCGTCATCCAGATGACGATGCCGGCCACGACCACTCCGGCCGAGACCGCCGCGTCCGCCGCCATATGGAGATAGGCGCCGCGGATGTTGACGTCGCCCTTGCGCCCCGAGGCGAACATCAGCGCGGTGCCGGCGTTGATCAGGATCCCGACCGCCGCGACGATCGAGACGGTGAGCCCCGGCACCGGCGCGGGCTCGCCGAAGCGTTGCACCGCCTCCAGCGCGATCGCGCCGAGCGCGACGAGCAGCAGCAGCGCATTGGCGAGCGCGGCGAGGATCGTCGATCCCTTGAGCCCATAAGTGAAGCGCTTCGACGGCGCCGCGCGGGCGAGCGCCGCCGCGCCCCACGCCACCGCGAGCCCGAGCACGTCAGAAAGATTATGCCCCGCATCGGCCATGAGCGCGACCGATCCGGTGATGAAGCCCGCCGCGCCTTCCGCCGCGACATAGGCGAGGTTCATCCCGATGCCGATCGCGAAGGCGCGATCCCATTGCATCGGCGGCGCGTGGTGGTGGTGCCCGTGGCCGTGCGAATGGCCGTGACCATGCGAATGATCGTGCGCGTGACCGTGGTCGTGCGGGTGATCGTGATCATGGCCGTGGTGATGCAATCCCATCAGGCGACCTCCAGTAACCTTTCCGCCTGCGCGCGGGCCTCGTCGGTGATCGTCGCGCCGGATAGCATACGCGCGATTTCCTCGCGCCGTTCGGTTTCGCCGAGCGTGGTGACGCCGGTGCGGGTGACGATGCCGTCGTGGCTCTTGGCGATCAGCAGATGCGCCGCGCCGCGCGCCGCGACCTGCGGGCTGTGCGTCACCACCAGCAATTGTGCCTGCCCCGCGAGCCGCGCGAGCCGCTCGCCGATCGCCGAGGCGACCGCGCCGCCGACCCCGCGGTCGATCTCGTCGAATACCATCGTGCGTGCGCTCCCCTCCGCCGCGAGCGCGACCTTGAGCGCGAGGATGAAGCGCGAGAGTTCGCCGCCGCTGGCGATGCGAATCAGCGGCGCGAAGGGCGCGCCCGGGTTGGTCGCGATCTCGAACTCGACGCGGTCCTTGCCCGCCGGCCCCCAGGCCTCGCGCGCGGCGGGGGCGATCGCGGTGCGGAAGCGCGCGGCATCGAGCTTGAGCGGCGCGAGCTCGCCCGCCACCGCCTTGTCGAGCCGTGCGGCGGCGGCGGCGCGCGCCGCGCCGAGCGCCTCGGCGGCGGCGTCATAAGCGCGGGCGGCCTCCGCGACGCGGGCTTCGAGCGTGACGATGCCTTCCTCGCCGGCGTTGAGCCGCAAGAGCCGCGCGCGCAGCTCATCGGCGAGCGCGGCGAGATCGTCGGGCTGGACGCGATGCTTGCGCGCAAGGCCGCGCAGCTCGAACAGCCGCGCCTCGTCATCTTCCAGCGTGCGCGGATCATAGGCCAGCGCGAGCCGCGCATCGTGCAGCCGCTCCTCGGCGGTGCCCGCCTCGATCAGCGCACGATCGATCGCCGCCAGCGCCTCGGCCAGCGTGGCGTGATCGGGGGCGACGCGCTCGAGCACCCGCGCCGCTTGCCTGAGATGCGACAGTGCGCCCTCGCTGCCTTCGAGATGTGCGCCGATCGCCGAGAGATCGTCGGCGATCTTCGCTGCGCGCTGCATCGTGCGGCGCTTGTCCGCCAGCGCCTGTTCCTCGCCCGGCTCGGGGGCGAGCGCGTCGAGCTCGGCGACGGCATGTTCGAGCCATTCGCGATCGCGCGCGGCGTTGTCGATCTCGGCGTGCGCGGCGGCGAGCGCATCCTCGGCGGCGCGCCACGCCGCCCAGGCCGCCGCGGCGGGGGCGGAGTCGATCCGGCCGTAAGCGTCGAGCAGCGCGCGATGCCCGGCGGGGGCGAGCAGCCCGCGCTCGTCGTGCTGGCCATGGATCTCGACCAGAAGCGCGCCCAGCTCGCGCAGCAGCCCGGCCGAGGCGGGCTGGTCGTTGACGAAGGCGCGGCTGCCGCCGTCGGCCTTGACGATGCGGCGGATGATCAGCGGCTCGCCGGGCTCGACCGCGAAGCCGTTGGCGTCGAGCAATTGTTCCGCGGCGGGCGAGGGATCGAAGGTCGCGGTCACGGCCGCCTGCGCCGCGCCGTGGCGCACCAGCGCGCTATCGGCGCGCGCGCCGAGCGCCAGCCCGAGCGAATCGAGCAGGATCGATTTGCCCGCGCCGGTCTCGCCGGTCAGCACGCCGAGCCCGGGGCCGAATTCGAGGTCGAGCGCCTCGATCAGCACGACGTCGCGGATCGACAGCGCGGTCAGCATCGCCAATGTTCCAGCGGCACGGGGCCGAGCCGGGCGGCAGCGGTCCGCGCCCGGGTCATGCCGTCAGGCCTTCGGCGCGTCCGACGAAGGCGTCGCCGGTGCGGGGGCCGGAGTGGGGGCTGCGGTCGGGGCGGCCGGCGGCTCTGCGGTCGGCGCGGCGGGGGCCGCGCTGCCCGGGGTCGCCGCGGGCTTGGTCGCGACGGGGACGACCAGCTGGCCCGGGGCGAGCGGCGCGATCGCCGTCGGCGGATATTCCTTCACCAGCTTATAGGCGCGCGCATACCAGTCGGTGCCGGGATAATTGGCGCCGAGCACCGCCGCGGCCTTTTCCGCCTCGCCGCGCACGCCGAGCGCGAGATAGGTCTCGGTGAGCCGCATCAGCGCCTCGGGCGTGTGGGTGGTGGTCTGGTAATCATCCACCACCTTGCGGAAGCGCAGCGTCGCCGCGAGCCACTGGCCGCGCCGCTCGTAGAAGCGACCGATCTCCATTTCCTTGCCCGCAAGGTGATCGCGCACCAGATCGATCTTGAGCCGCGCGTCGGCGGCGTAGCGCGAATTGGGATAGCGGCGGATCAGCTCGCCCAGCGCGTCCTGCGCCTGCGCGCTGATCTTCTGATCGCGCGTCACGTCGCTGATCTGCTCGTAATAGCAGAGCGCGATCAGATAATAAGCGTAGGGCGCATCCTTGTTGCCGGGGTGCACCGAGATGAAGCGCTGCGCGGACTGGATCGCATCGGTGTAGCTGCGCGCGAGATAGTGGCTGAACGCCCCCATCAGCTGCGCGCGACGTGCCCAGACCGAATAAGGATGCTGGCGCTCGACCTCGTCGAACAGCGCGGCGGCCTCCTTGTAGCGATGCTGTTCGAGCCGGTGCTTCGCGGCGGTGTACAAGGTGCCCACGTCGCGCGCGACATAAGGCAAATCGCCCTTGGCGCGGTTGCGCGCGCAGCCGGCGATCGGGAGGGCGAGCGCGGCGACCAGCACCAGGCCAAGCGAACGAGGAAAAGAAGTACGCATTCACCGAGCCTTTAGCCTAAGCGGGCAGTGACGAACAACGGTGAAACGCAATCCGCATGACGCGCGTTTGCACCGTGTCCAACGGGCTATTCGGGAACGATTATGACTGCGACCTTGCTGGCGACGAAACGGGTGGAGAAGCCCTGGGGTCGGAACCAGCTCTATCCCGGTTTCCCCGATCCCGCCCCCGGGGGCGCGCCGATCGGCGAAGTGTGGTTCCAGTCACCGCACCCGGAGGCGCCGGAACTGCTGATCAAATATCTGTTCACCAGCGAGAAATTGTCGGTGCAGGATCATCCGTCGGATGCCGAGGCGCGCAAGCGCGGGCTGCCGCGCGGCAAGGACGAATGCTGGGTGGTGCTCGCTGCCGAGCCGACATCGACGATCGCGATCGGGCCCAAGGCGCCGATGACCGCCGACGAATTGCGCGCCAGCGCGCTCGACGGGTCGATCGAGGACAAGCTCGATTGGAAAAAAGTGCAGGCGGGCGATTTCTATTATTCGCACGCCGGGGTGATTCACGCGATCGGCGCCGGGCTGACCCTGATCGAGGTGCAGCAGAATATCGACATCACCTATCGGCTGTACGATTACGGCCGCCCGCGCGAATTGCACCTCGACGACGGAGTGGCGGTGGCCGATCTCGAACCCTGGTCGCCGCCGCCGATGCCGGGCGAGGTCGCGCCGGGGCGGACGATCCTGGTCGAGGGGCCGAAATTCGTGGTCGAACGGTGGACCGGGGGCGCGCGGGCGATCGCCTTGCCCGACGGGGTGTCGGGCTGGCTGGTGCCGATCGCGGGCGCCGGGGAGATCGGCGGGGTCGCGTGGCACGCGGGCGAATGCGTGATGATATCGGGAAGCGAGGAGCTTCATGCCGAGGCGGGGAGCGACCTGTTGTTCGCTTATCCCGGTGCGCAGCGCATCGCCGTAACGTCTATCGATTCGGTGTGAATTCCACAGCCGTTCCAATGCCATCGCTGACATGCTCCACGATGGTACAAAAGGCAAAATCTTGTAAAAATGGGCGACTGAAACGTCGTTAATTTCCTGTTAAACCGAGTCTCCAGCCCACGGAAAAACCAGTGGGGCGAGGTCGCCACCGATTCGCGTTTTGGGAGACGAGACATGAACATTAAGGGTGCGGGGGCGACCGCTCTCGCTTTGGCGGCCGTTGTGGCTATTCCGCAGGCATATGCAGCACCGGTTATCGCGGGCGGTTTCACGCTCGATACCGGCACGTTCGGCGCGCAGACCGGCGTGCATTTCCAGAATCAGATCAACTCGACGACCGTGGGCGGGGTCGTCAATCAGGACGGATCGAGCGTCACCTTCACGTCGACCGATGCGATCACTGGCGGTGGTGGTGGCGGTGAAGCCACGATCAGCGGCACGATGACCAATCTGACGGTCGATTTCGCCAAGGCGTGGGACAATCTGACCTTCGCCTTCTCGAACGACACTGCTTTCACCTTCAATATGTGGGTTAACGGCGTCGAGCTGTTCACCTCCGGGGGGAATTGCAGCGTGATCTGTTCGGCCAAGAAGAATGCCAACAATCAGTTCACGCTGAGCGGCACCGGCATCCAGAGCGTATCGTTCACTTTCGATCCGCAGATCGCGACGGCCAAGCAGTTCCGCGTCGAGGGCCTGAGCCAGATCGGCGGCGGGGTGCCCGAGCCGGCGACCTGGGCGCTGATGATCCTCGGCTTCGGCGCGATTGGCGGCACGCTGCGCGTCCGCAACCGCCGGCTCCGCTACGCGCATTGAGCGTCGGCGATCGAGTCGATGAAAAAGGGCGTCGGTCGCTAGACGACCGGCGCCCTTTTCTATCCGAGCCGTAAGCGCCCGGTTATTTCTCCGAGGCTTTCTCGAACGCTTCGAGCCCGGCGCGATCCTCGTGCGAGACGAATTCGCACGCCAGCATCGTCTTGCCCTTGAGCCCCGGCCCCTGCCGCGCGACGAGCGAGACGAGCCCCATCGCCTTCATCGGCTGCTCGGCATCGGGTAATTGCCGCGCGAAACCGGTGGTCGAGGCGCCGAACAAATGGCTCTTTTCCGGCGCGAGATGATAGGTTTCGGCGAGCTTCGCCGCCACGTCGCCGTCGATCAGCACCCCGAATGCCGAATTGGCGAACAAGATGTCCTGCGTGGTGAAGCCGTCGCGCGCGATCGCCGCCGGGAGGTGATAAACCGCCGCGCCGAACAGCGACATATCGGGCTTCGTCAGCTTTTCCGCGGCATTGTAGAGCGTCGTCGCATGGTCGAACGAATAAGGCGGCTGGCATATCGCCGCGGCGAAGAAATCGGGCTGGGCGGCATCCTCGGCGGCGGCTGGGCCGGCGGTGAGCAGCAGGGCGAAGGCGGCAAGCGCGAAACGGCGGATCATGCTCGCCGTCTGCGCCGGCAACGGTACGCGATCAAGGGTTGTCCCGCCTTTGCGAGGTTCGCGTCCGCTATCCTCCGTTCGCCCTGAGCTTGTCGAAGGGCTGTCCTGCTTCCGAGGAAGAAAGGGCGGGGCTTCGACAAGCTCCGCCCGAACGGGGACCGGACGCTATTTGACCGCGTCCTTTACGCCGCGCCCATCAGTTGCGGGAAGAAGCCTTCGTGCGCGGTCCGCAGCGCGTCGAGCGTCACCACATCGTCGCGATCGGGGCGTTCGAAGATCAGCCGCTTGCCGCCGGTGCGGCCGAGCGGCTCGGCTTCCACCCCGGCTTCGAGCGCATTGTGGAGGAAATCGGCCAGCGCATGATCGTGCACCGTCACGATATAGACCCCCTGATCCTCGGCGAAGAAGGAAGCGGCGCAGCCGAACGGCTGCTTGCGATCGATGATCGCGCCGATATCCCCGGCCAGCGCCATTTCGGCGAGCGTCACCGCGATGCCGCCGTCGGACACGTCATGCACCGCCGAAAGCTGCCCGGCGAGAATCGCGCCGCGGATCAGATCGCCCGCGGCCTTTTCCGCCGCCAGATCGACGCGCGGCGGCGGGCCTTCCTCGCGCCCATGGCATTCGCGCAGCCACAGGCTCTGCCCGAGATCGCCGCGCCGCGTGCCGACCGCGAGGATCACGTCGCCCGATCCCTTGAAGGCGATCGTCGCGGATTTGCTCCAGTCCTTGAGCAGCCCGACCCCGCCGATCGCCGGGGTCGGCAGGATCGCCGAGCCGCCGCCGGTCGCCTTGCTCTCGTTGTAGAGGCTGACATTGCCCGAGACGATCGGGAAATCGAGCGCGCGGCACGCCTCGCCCATTCCCTCGAGACAGCCGACGATCTGCCCCATGATCTCGGGGCGCTGCGGGTTGGCGAAATTGAGGCAATTGGTCACCGCGAGCGGGGTCGCGCCGACCGCGGTGAGGTTGCGCCACGCTTCCGCAATCGCCTGTTTGCCGCCTTCGATCGGGTCGGCGAAGCAATAGCGCGGGGTGCAATCGGTCGAGATCGCCAGCCCCTTGTCGGTGCCGTGGACGCGCACCACCGCGGCGTCGCCGCCGGGGCGCTGCGCCGTATCGGCGCCGACCATGTGGTCATATTGCTCCCAGATCCACCGCCGGCTGGCGATATCGGGCGAGCCGATCAGCGTCAGTAGGTCGGCGGCGATATCCTTGCTCTCGGGCACCTCGACCAGCGCCTTGGCCGGCGGGGTGGGGACGTGCGGGCGATCATAGAGCGGGGCTTCGTCGGCGAGCGGGCCAAGCGGGATGTCGCAGACCGTCTCCCCCTTCCACTTGAGCACCATGCGCCCGGTGTCGGTGACATGCCCGATCACCGCGAAATCGAGCTCCCATTTGCGGAAGATCGCCTCGGCCTCGCCCTCGCGGCCGGGCTTGAGCACCATCAGCATGCGCTCCTGCGATTCGGAGAGCATCATCTCATAGGGCGTCATGCCGGTTTCGCGCTGCGGCACGTCGTCCATCACCAGCTCGATGCCGACCCCGCCCTTCGACGCCATCTCGACGCTCGACGAGGTGAGCCCGGCCGCGCCCATGTCCTGGATCGCGACGATCGCGTCGGACGACATGAGCTCGAGGCACGCCTCGATCAGCAGTTTCTCGGTGAAGGGATCGCCGACCTGGACGGTGGGGCGCTTCTCCTCCGAATCCTCGGAGAAATCGGCCGAGGCCATCGTCGCGCCGTGGATGCCGTCGCGCCCGGTCTTGGAGCCGACATAGACGATCGGATTGCCGACGCCCGACGCGGCCGAATAGAAGATCTTGTCGGTATCGGCGCCCCCCACGGTCATCGCGTTGACGAGGATATTGCCGTCATAGGCCGGGTGGAAATTGACCTCGCCGCCGACCGTCGGGACGCCGACGCAATTGCCATAGCCGCCGATGCCGTGGACCACGCCCGAAATCAGGTGGCGCATCTTGGGGTGATCGGGTCGGCCGAAGCGCAGCGCGTTCATGTTCGCCACCGGGCGCGCGCCCATCGTGAACACGTCGCGCAGGATGCCGCCCACCCCGGTCGCCGCGCCCTGATAGGGCTCGATATAGCTCGGGTGGTTGTGGCTCTCCATCTTGAAGATCGCGGCCTGCCCGTCGCCGATATCGATCACGCCGGCGTTCTCGCCCGGGCCGCAGATCACCCACGGCGCCTCGGTCGGCAGCTTTTTCAGATGGATGCGGCTCGATTTGTAGCTGCAATGCTCGGACCACATCACCGAGAAGATGCCGAGCTCGACCATATTGGGCTCGCGGCCCAGCGCGTGGAGCACGCGGTCATATTCTTCCGGCGACAGGCCGTGTTCGGCGACGATCTCGGGCGTGATCTGAGTCATGCGCCGCGCCTTACGAGGCAAAGCCGATCGGAACAACTCCTTGTGTCCCCGCCTTCGCGGGAGCACAAAAGGGGCCTCACAGAATCTCGCGCACCTTTTCCGGCGGGCGGGCGATGACGACGCCCTTTTCGGTTTCGACCACCGGGCGCTCGATCAGCGCGGAATCGGCGGCCATCGCGTCGAGCGCGGCGTCATTGTCGGCGAACTTGGGTGCATCCTTGCGCATCGCGTCGCGCGGCGCGATCCCGCCGCGCGCGTAGACGCGCTTGAGCTCGTCGCGCGTCGGCGGTGATTTGAGATATTCGACGATGGTGACCTCGACCCCGGCTTCGTTGAGCAGGGCGAGTGCCTCGCGCGACTTGGAGCAGCGCGGATTGTGCCAGATGATTGCCTTCATGCTGGCATTTTAGACGAGGCGGACGCGCGGTCCACCCTTCACCGCGCGCGTCCGCGCCACCCAGAAAGCGAGCGCGGCGAACAGCGCATAAGCGAATAACGCGAGCGCCGGCTGCGATGCGGGCAGCGGATCGACGATCGCCGCCGGCTGCGGCTGGAGCCAGTTGAACGCCTGCAGCCCGAGCAATGCGAGCGCGAGGATCGCGGGCGAAATGCGCCCGCTGGTCCCCTTCGCCTCGGTACGCGCGAGGTAGACCAGCAGCGCGCCGAAGGTCAGCGCGAGTTCGAGCGGGATTTCGATCGCCGGGTGGTTCCACAATGCCAGCCCGTAGCGCTGGCCGGATCCGAACAAGGTGAGGTCGGGCGCGTGGACGAGAAAGTCGAGCAGCCAGTGCGACACCACCACCGCCGCGCCGATCCACGCCGCCGGCCAGCCGCCGCCGAGCCATCGCGTGCCGATCGCCCAGGCGGCGGCGAACCCTGCCGCGCCGATCAGGCTGTGGGTGAAGGGCATGTCGTAAAGGTCCATCGCGTTCATCGCGGTGAAGCCGGGAACGGCGCGCATATGCTCCACCCCGACCAGCACGAAGACGAAGAAGGCGATGTCGACCAGTTGGGCGGCGACGAACAACGCGCCGAGCCGCGGCGATTTGGGGCTGCTCGCCGCGACGAAGGCGGGCGCGTAATGGCCGATGAACATGCTTTGCCTCCCCGAACGGCACCAGCCGCGCCGCGCGCGCATCGTCGCGCGGCGCCGCGGGAGAGGCAAGGGGTCAGGTGAAGCGAACAGTCGCCGCCGGGCGTCGCCGCCGCAGCGCCGCGCCGATTGCGCCGAGGCCGAGGATCATCATCGCCCAGGTTGCCGGTTCGGGCACGCCGCCGCCGCCGGCAAATGCCTGGAATTCGGAGATCGCATAATATTGATCGCCGCCGAAAGCGGAGAGGCGGAAGCGATCGGTGGAGAAGCTCGGGAGGATGCCGCTGTCGCGCGTGATCAACCCGAAGCTGTTGACCGCGGCGGCGGTGAACGCCGAATGCCACGCGCCGCCGCTCCAATATTCGACGAGATAATTGTCATTGTCGTCGCCCTGCAAAACGAGCCGGTCGAACGAGAAACTGTGGTTGAGCTGGATCGTGATATAATAAGGCGAGACAGTCTGCGTCTGATCCCACCAGAAGGAATCATTGTTCCACTGATGCTGTTCGGGGGCGAATATGCCGTCGACGATCCTATCGAGCGCGGGCGCGTTGGAGCCCGGCCCCCAGGGCGAACCGGGGCGCAGCACGCCGTCACCGACCGGGGCGGTGATGGACGACCAGTTGCTCGGGATGACGTTCGCCGCGTCCGCCGCGGCCGGCGCGATCGCGGCGGCCAAGATGGCGGCGGAAAGACCGATCGAATTTCGCATAACGAAATCTCCTGATGAGCGTTATGCGACCCCTGTCCGTCGCCGGCAGCCGACGACGGTTATTTTATGATTAACAATAACCTATGCCGATATCCGCATGAACTGCGGGTGCGGCGAAGCGGGCGGGCGGCGCGACGAGGCTATTCGCCCTGCCGCGCCAGCCACTCCTCGAGCCATTTGATCGTATATTGGCCCTGCTGGAATTCGGGATCGTCGAGCAATGCCTGGTGCAGCGGAATGGTGGTCTTCATCCCCTCGATGACGAATTCCTCCAGCGCGCGGCGCAGCCGCCGCAGCGCGCCCTGCCGGGTGGTGCCGTAGACGATCAGCTTGGCGATCATGCTGTCGTAATAAGGCGGCACCTTATAGCCGGCGTAGAGCCCCGAATCGACGCGGACATGCATCCCGCCCGGCGCGTGATATTGCTTCACCAGCCCCGGCGAGGGGGCGAAGGTGCGCGGATCCTCGGCGTTGATGCGGCATTCGATCGCATGGCCGCGGATATGCACGTCCTGCTGGCGCAGGGTGAGCGGATGCCCCTCGGCGATGCGGATCTGTTCGCGGACGAGATCGAGCCCGGTCACCGCCTCGGTCACCGGATGTTCGACCTGCAGCCGGGTGTTCATCTCGATGAAGTAGAACTCGCCGTCTTCCCACAGGAATTCGATCGTCCCCGCGCCGCGATAGCCCATGTCGGCCATCGCCTTGGAAACGATCCCGCCCATCCGCTCGCGCTCGGCCTCGGTGATGACCGGGGAGGGGGCCTCCTCGAGCACCTTCTGGTGGCGGCGCTGGAGCGAGCAATCGCGCTCGCCCAGATGGATCGCATTGCCCTCGCCGTCGCCGAACACCTGGAATTCGATGTGGCGCGGGTTGCCGAGATATTTCTCCATATAGACGGTCGCGTCGCCGAACGCCGCCTTGGCCTCGCTGCCCGCCTGCTGCATCAGCGTTTCGAGCTGATCCTCGCTCGGCACGACCTTCATCCCGCGCCCGCCGCCGCCGCTCGCGGCCTTGATCAGCACCGGATAGCCGATCTCCGCGGCGAGCTTCTTCGCCTCTTCGACATCGCTGATCGCGCCGTCCGACCCCGGGACGAGCGGCAGCCCGAGCGCGCCGGCGGTGCGCCTGGCCGCGCCCTTGTCGCCCATGATGCGGATATGTTCGGGCTTCGGCCCGACGAAGATCAGCCCGTGCGCCTCGACGATCTCGGCGAATTTGGCGTTCTCCGAGAGGAAGCCGTATCCGGGGTGGATCGCATCCGCGCCCGAAATCTCCGCGGCGGAGATGATGTTGGGGATGTTGAGATACGAATCGGCGGCCGCCGGCGGCCCGATGCAGATCGCCTCGTCCGCCAGCCGGACGTGCATCGCATCGGCGTCCGCGGTGGAATGCACCGCGACGGTCTTGATCCCCATCTCATGGCAGGCGCGATGGATGCGGAGCGCGATCTCGCCGCGGTTGGCGATCAGCAGTTTCTTGATCTGGGGCATGGAAAATAGAGCCTATATGCCCACCGTTCGCCCTGAGCCTGTCGAAGGGCCGCCCTTCCTCATCGGAAGAAAGGACAGGGCTTCGACCAGCTCAGCCCGAACGGCGGGGCTAAAGATCACTCAACGACAACGAGCGGCTGATCGAATTCGACCGGCTGGCCGTTTTCGACCAGCACGGCCTTCACCGTGCCGGCAGCCGGGGCGGTGATCGGGTTCATCACCTTCATCGCCTCGACGATCAGCAAGGTGTCGCCCGCCTTGACCTGCGTGCCGGCCGCGATGAACGGCGCGGCGCCCGGCTCGGCGGCGAGATAGACCGTGCCGACCATCGGCGAGCGCACCGCATTGGCGTGGCTCGGCGCGGCGGCCGGCGCTTCGGCTGCGGCCGCGGGTGCCGCGACGGGCGCCGCCGCCGGGGCGGGCGCATAATGCACCGCCGGTGCCGCCGCCGCGCTCACCTTGCGCGCAACGCGTATCTTGCGATCGCCGTCCTCGACCTCGATCTCGGTAAGCTGGGTCGTATCGAGGAGCTCGGCGAGCTGGCGCACCAGCCCGACATCGACCTTCATCGCGCCCTTATTGTCTTCATTGTCAGCCATTGCGACCAAAACCCCCCTGGGAAGTGCAGGGCGCGCGCTCTGTCAGAACCGCGCCGCCGCTTCAAGCGCGAGCATATAGGATGTTGCGCCGAACCCCGCGATCGTGCCCTTCGCCGCGCGCCCGACGAAAGAGACATGGCGGAATTCCTCCCGCGTGTGAGGGTTCGACAGATGGACCTCGATCACCGGCGTGCGCACCGCCTTGATCGCATCGAGCAGCGCGACCGAGGTGTGGGTGAAGGCGGCGGCGTTGAGGATCACGGCGCGCGCATCGCGCGCCTGCGCCTCGTGGAGCCAGTCGACGAGGTGGCCCTCGTGGTTCGACTGGCGCATGTCGATCTCCAGCCCCAGTTCGCGCGCGCGATCCTCCAGCCGCCCGGCGATATCGTCGAGCGTGTCATGGCCGTAGATTTCCGGCTCGCGCGTGCCGAGCAGGTTGAGGTTGGGGCCGTTGAGAACATAGATAAGGCCGGTCATCGCGGCGCCTTCTCGCATTGCACGCCGCCGAGCGCAACATTGCCGCCACCGCGTTGCCCTGATTGCATTTGAACCCGAGGGCCCAGACCCCTAGCCGGCAACGGCCTGGACGGAGCGGATTTTGGCGCCAGGCAAGGAGCAAGGAGAGAGCGATGCTCATGCATCGTGATCGACGCGCGACGCCGCATGGCGCCAAAATCCGCCCGCCCCGAAGGGGTCGCCCGGAGCAGCCTGCTGGACGGCGTCGCTTGCTTGCGCGTAGCGACTGCTACGCGTCTGCGCTGCGCTCCTTGCCAGCGGGTTGCTCCGGGCGATCCAGACCATTGCCGGCTAAGGGTCTGGGCCCTAGATGGCGCGGCATGACTCACACCGACGGCACCATCTCGATCACCGTGAACGGCGAGCATCGCCGCGTCACGGCCGGCCTCTCGCTCGCCGGGCTCGCCAGTGAACTCGGGCTGGCGCCGGAGAAAGTGGCGGTCGAGCGCAATCTGGAGGTCGTGCCGCGCTCGACGCTGGGCGCGGTGCTGGTCGAGGACGGCGACGAGCTGGAGATCGTTCATTTCGTCGGCGGCGGCGATCATGCCGCGTCGTTCGACGAGGACACCTGGACGGTGGCGGGGCGCACCTTCGGCTCGCGGCTGATCGTCGGCACCGGCAAGTACAAGGATTTCGCGCAGAATGCCGCCGCGCTCCAGGCGTCGGGGGCGGAGATCGTCACCGTTGCGGTGCGCCGCGTCAACGTCAGCGATCCCACCGCGCCGATGCTGACCGATTTCATCGACCCCAAGAAGGTCACTTACCTCCCCAATACCGCGGGCTGCTTCACCGCCGAGGAGGCGATCCGCACGCTGCGGCTGGCGCGCGAGGCGGGGGGCTGGGATCTCGTCAAGCTCGAGGTGCTGGGCGAGGCGCGCACGCTCTACCCCGATATGGTCGAGACGCTGCGCGCGACCGAGGTGCTGGCCAAGGAAGGCTTCCTGCCGATGGTCTATTGCGTCGACGATCCGATCGCGGCGAAGCGGCTGGAGGATGCCGGTGCGGTGGCGATCATGCCGCTGGGCGCGCCGATCGGCTCGGGGCTGGGGATCCAGAACGAGGTGACGATCCGGCTGATCGTCGAGGGCGCCACTGTCCCGGTGCTGGTCGACGCCGGGGTCGGGCAGGCATCCGATGCTGCGCGCGCGATGGAATTGGGCTGCGACGGCGTGCTGATGAACACCGCGATCGCCGAGGCCAAGGACCCGATCCTGATGGCCGCGGCGATGAAGGCGGCGGTCGAGGCGGGGCGGCTGAGCTATCGCGCCGGCCGCATGGGCAAGCGCCGCTATGCCGATCCGTCGAGCCCGCTCGCCGGGCTGATCTGAGGAACCGTTGCGGCCGATCGCCCGTTCGTTCTCCTGCGGGGTTCGCGGGAGAATGACGATGAGCGAACTGAGCAACCGGGTCGACGGCATAGCCAAGCCGGCGATCCTTCGTGCCGATCCCGGCAATCCAGTCGATCACGAGGCGCGCGACGCGGTTAAGCGACGCAAAGGCAGGGCATCGGCATCGATCGCCAGGATACGCGAAAAGCTCGGCGACGATATCTGATCGACGCCCCTTCGGTGTCGTTACGCCTGAAGGGGCAGATAGACGGTGGCGCGCAGATCCGCCGCGGCCACTTCATCCGGGTCGTCAAGAGCATGGATCAGTAACGGCGCCGCGCTAACCGGTATGTCGGCGGCCACCGCCTCGGCGTATAGCGCGTCGGCACTCGCCTCGATCAGGTCATAGTCGCCCGCGTGACTCATGAACAGCGCGAGGCCGCCGGGCAGATCGATCGTCGTAATCCCACTGATGGGAGCAAGCGGGGACGCCGTGGCAAACGCACAATCGTAGCGGCAATCTTTGCCCGCCACTTCGCGTGGATCGTCGTGCGGAATGCCGTAGATGCCGGTAATCTCTTCCGGTGCGATCTGCTCCATCAATAGTTCGTACAGCCGCGTATAGGCCCCATTCAGCTCGGTATAATCGCCGACGTTACGCAGCGCTGCCAGCCGCAACGGGGCGAAGGACGTAATGGTGATGGTCAGCGGCGGAGCGGGTTCCGATGTGCTTATTGCGGGCTGAGCGAACGCAGCCGCCACCTCGTCGCGGCGGTTGCGATCGTCGCGCAAATTGGTTGCGGTCGTGCCGGCCGCCGCTTTCAGCGCACGGGCATAAGCCTGGGCCGTCGCATAGCCGCTATGACCCGCGGCGGCCGTGACGCCTTTGTCGAGCACGGGCAAGCTTCCGCCGAGGCGCACGCGCGTCACCGCGGCGCCCACCGTTTCCCCGGTCATCACGCGGAATATGCGATGGAAATGATAATCGGACAGTGCCGCTGCGGCCGCCAGATCGGCGAGCGCGGGCGGCTCGCCGGCGCGGGCTCGCCGTTCCAGAAGCGCAATCGCTCGCTCGATCCGTTCGGCATAACGCGCACGCTGGGTGGTCTGCATCGCTCGTCTCCTTTCGCGGCGACGCTATGGGAAGCCGGCGCGGCTGTCGTTCCCGATCTTGCTCACTTCATGCGTCACTCCTGAAACGATCGCGACAATTGGCCGCAAAGGCGCCTTATTCCTGCAACGCCGCGCAATAACGGCGAGAGCCCGCGGTGCTTTTCCTCGTGCGTCGTCCGCCTCCTTTGGCGGGCGGCGATGTTTCGAGGAGTAAGACGATGTTCCAGTATTTTCCTGCCCCGGTTGCCGCGCTGGCGGTGCTTTCGGCGCTGTGCGCGGCGACGCCGGCCGCCGCGCAGGATGCCACCGCGTTCCAGGGCCCGCGGTTCGAGGCGCTGGTCGGGCTCGATCAGCTGCGTTTCGACGTCAGCAACATCGGCGGCGCGGGGCGCGACAAGGCGAGCGACGTGGGTTACGGCTTCGCGCTCGGCTATGACAAAGCGGTATCGCCGCATATGCTGATCGGCGCCGAGGCGGGGATGACCTTCTCCGACGTTTCCTATGCCCAGGATGCGCTGCGCAGCCGGCGCGAATTCGACGTCGCGGGGCGGATCGGGACGCCGCTCACCGCCAATACGCTGCTTTACGGCAAGGTCGGCTATTCCAACCTCCAGGTGCGCGAGGTCGATCAGGTGCGCGATCTCGACGGCGTGCTGCTCGCCGCCGGCGCCGAGGTGAAGCTTTCGCCCACGGCCTATCTCAAGAGCGAATATCGCTACGCCAATTATGGCGACGGCTATTCGACCAACGGCATCCTGACCGGCGTCGGGCTGCGCTTCTGATGCAAGCGGGGCGGTAGGGCGTGGCCCTACCGCTTCGCGACCGCCGACAAGGTGGTGCCGGCGGTGATCTGCTCGATATCGGTCTTGACGTGGAGCAGCCGCATTCCGCGCTCGGCCAGGGCGCGATCGAGCGCGGGCGCGAAGTCCGCGGTCCGCGTCACCGTCTCGGCCCAGCCGCCATAAGCGCGCGCCAGCGCGGCGAAATCGGGGTTGGCGAGCCGGGTCGCCGAAACCCGCCGCGGATATTCGCGCTCCTGATGCATGCGGATCGTGCCATAGGCGCCATTGTCGACCAGGATCACGATCAGGTCGCAGCCGTGCTGCGCGGCGGTCGCCAGTTCCTGCCCGTTCATCAGGAAATCGCCGTCGCCGGCGAGCGCGACGACCGTCCGCCCCGGGCGGCGCAGCGAGGCGGCGACCGCCGCGGGCACGCCATAGCCCATCGCGCCGGCGGTCGGGGCGAGCTGGGTCCCCGGCCCGGCATAGGGCCAGTAACGATGCCACCAGCCCGAGAAATTGCCCGCGCCGTTGCAGATGATCGTGTCCGCCGGCAGCTTTTCCCGCATCGTCCCGACGCACGGGCCGAGATCCATCACCACCCCGTCGCGCGGGCGCGGGGTCGACCAGTCGCGATAATCGTCATACGCGGCTGCCGCATCGGCGCGGGCCGGGGCGTCGACCGCCGCGACCGCCGCCGCAAAGGCGGCCATCGACGCCGCGATCGGCAAATCGGTGGCATAGGTCATCCCGAGCTCGTCGGCGTCGGGGTGGACGTGGATCAGCCGCTGACCGGGATGATCGGGGGTGATCAGCGTATAGCCGTCGGTCGTCGCCTCGCCCAGTCGCGCGCCGACGACGAGCAGCAGGTCGGCCGCCTTGACCCGCGCGACGAGCTTGGGATTGGGCCCATAGCCGAGGTTGCCGGCATAGGCCGGGCTGTCGTTGGGCACCGCATCCTGCCGGCGGAAGGCGGCGACCAGCGGCACCCCGCAGCGATCGGCCCAGGCGGCGAGATCGCGCGCGGCATCATTGTCCCACCCCGCGCCGCCGATGATCGCGATCGGGCGCTCGGCGGCGGCGAGCATCTCGGCGAGCCGGTCGATCGCCGCGGCATCGGGGGCCTGGGCGACGCGCTCGACGCGTGGGCGGTCGATCGCTTCCACCTCGTCGAGCAGCATATCCTCGGGCAGCGCGAGCACCACCGGGCCGGGGCGGCCGTTCATCGCCACGGCATAGGCCCGCGCGACATATTCGGGGATGCGCCGCGCGTCGTCGATCCGCGCCGCCCATTTGGCGATCGGCGCGAACATCGCCTCGAAATTGATCTCCTGAAACGCCTCGCGATCGCGCGTGCCGCGATCGACATCGCCGACGAACAGGATCATCGGCTGGCTGTCCTGCATCGCGACATGCACCCCGATCGAGGCATTGGTCGCGCCGGGGCCGCGGGTGACGAAGGCGACGCCGGGCCGCCCGGTCAGCGCGCCGTCGGCGCAGGCCATGAATGCGACCCCGCCTTCCTGCCGGCACGTCACCACCTCGATCGCGGGCACGTCGACCAGGGCATCGAGCACCGCGAGGAAGCTCTCCCCCGGCACGGTGAAGATACGATCGCAGCCCTGCGCGACGAGCTGGTCGACGAGGATGCGCCCTCCGGTGCGGTTTTTGTTCTCCATAGGCGAGGGGTCTAGCCGGGCAGCGGCGGCGGCGGAAGGCGGCTATTGCTAAGTCGGGCGCCTTAGACAATCCTCAGCCGAAACGAGAGCAAGGAGAGCGGCGTGAGCGATTTCACCCTGGTGGCCGATGGCCTGCGTTTCCCCGAAGGCCCGGTGTGGATGCCCGACGGCAGCATCATCCTGGTGGAGATCGAGGCCGGGCGAATCACCCGCGTGACCCCCGACGGCGCCAAGGAAATTGTCGCGACGCCGGGCGGCGGCCCCAACGGGCTGGCGATGGGGCCGGACGGGATGCTCTATTGCTGCAACAACGGCGGGTTCGAATATCACGAGGCGAACGGCTATCTCGCCCCGCACGGCATCGCGCAAAACTATTCCGGCGGGCGGATCGAGCGGATCGACCCCGCGACCGGCAAGGTCGAGCTGCTCTACAAATCGGGCGACTTCGGCTGCATCCTGCGCGGGCCGAACGATATCGTGTTCGATCAATTCGGCGGCTTCTGGTTCACCGATCACGGCAAGGTCGATTACGCCAAGCGCTGCCACGACATCGTCGGCATCTTCTACGGCAAGACCGACGGCAGCCATCTGGAAGAAGTGATCTTCCCGTCGAACAAC
Organism: Sphingomonas sp.; assembly: GCA_017849555.1. Taxonomy (GTDB): domain Bacteria; phylum Pseudomonadota; class Alphaproteobacteria; order Sphingomonadales; family Sphingomonadaceae; genus Sphingomonas; species Sphingomonas lycopersici. Next base: position 45,957 of record JAFIGU010000118.1, read on the forward strand.
CCCAATGGCTGCGGGCTCTCACCCGACGGCAAGACGCTTTACGCCGCCGAAACCTACACCTGCCGGCTGATGAAGTTCAACATCACCGCCCCCGGCAAGGTCGCGCCGGATGCGGGGCCGGGCGGACCGGGGATCCCGCTCTATCGCCCCGCCGGTTATAAATTCTTCGATTCGCTCGCGGTCGAGGCGTCGGGCAATGTCTGCGTCGCGACGATCGGGGAAAGCGGGATCAGCGTGATCTCGCCCGAGGGTGACCTGGTCGAATTCGTCGCGACCGACGATATCTTCACCACCAACATCTGTTTCGGCGGCGAGGATATGATGGACGCGTGGATCACGCTTTCGGGGACCGGGCGGCTGGTGAAGACGCGGTGGAAGCGCCCCGGCCTCAAGCTGGAATATTGACCCGTGCGTCCCCGCCACCGCGAACATCATGTCGTCGATCGGATCGGCTGGTTGCGCGCCGCGGTGCTGGGGGCGAATGACGGCATCCTCTCGGTATCGAGCATCATCGTCGGGGTCGCGGCGGCGCGGCCCGGGGTGTCGGCGATCCTGCTCGCGGGGCTTGCCGGGCTGGTCGCGGGGGCGATGTCGATGGCGGCGGGCGAGTTCGTCGCGGTCGGCAGCCAGGCCGATGCCGAGGCCGCCGAGCGCGCGCGCGAGGCGGCCGAGCTCGCCGACGGTCCCGACGGCGAGCACCGCGAGCTCGCGGCGATCTATCGCGCGCGCGGGCTCGACGAAACGCTGGCCGAGCAGGTCGCGACGCAGATGAGCGCGCATGACGCGCTTTCCGCGCATGTCCGCGACGAACTGGGGCTGACCGCGGCGGCGACCGCGCGCCCGGTGCAGGCGGCATTCGCCTCCGCCGCGAGCTTCTTCGCCGGCGGGGCGGCGCCGATGCTCACCGTGCTGCTCGCGCCGGTCGCGACGTTGATCTGGTCGGTGCCGCTGGTCGCGCTGGCGCTGCTCGCGGCGCTGGGGGCGATCGGGGCGCAGGCCGGCGGGGCGAGCGCGGCAAAGGGGGCGCTGCGCGTCACCTTCTGGGGGGCGTTGGCGATGCTGGTCACTTATGTCGTCGGGCATATCGCGGGCGCAACTTTGTAGCGATGGGGGGCTTGCGCGTCGCGCCGGCTCGCGGCACGGGGCGAAGTTGATGCAGCACGATACCGTGATCTTCGACTTTGGCGGGGTGGTCACTTCCTCCCCGTTCGAGGCTTTCAACCGGCTGGAGCGCGCCCGCGGCCTGCCCAAAGACTTCATCCGCAAGGTCAACGCGCTGTCGCCCGACGACAATGCCTGGGCGCGGTTCGAGCGGGCGGAGATCGATTCGGCCGGGTTCGACGCCGCCTTCGCCGAGGAGGCCAAGGCCTTGGGGCACGAGCTGCGCGGCGAGGATGTGCTCGGCGTGCTGGCGGGGGATATCCGCCCGCGGATGGTCCACGCGCTCGATTGGCTCAAGCGCCACGGCTATCACCTCGGGTGCATCACCAACAATGTGCCGTCGGGCGAGGGCGCGGGGATGGAGCGCAGCAGCGAGCGTGCGCAGGCGGTGTCCGCGGTGCTCGCGCGGTTCGATTGCGTGATCGAATCGAGCAAGGTCGGCGTGCGCAAGCCCGATCCGCGCATCTACCAGATGATGCTCGCGCATTTCGCCAAGCCGGCGACGTCGTGCATCTATCTCGACGACCTCGGGATCAACTGCAAGCCGGCCGCCGAGCTCGGCATGCATGCGATCAAGGTCGAGGGCGAGGCGCAGGCGCTCGACGATCTCGCCGACGCGCTGGGGATCGAGCGCGGGCTGTTCTGAGGCCGCCAAAGTTCACGAAGTTCACACGAGTGACGTTGCGTCGCCGGGTGTATTCTTAAGTAAAATTA
>JAFIGU010000119.1 GCA_017849555.1 Sphingomonas sp.
CCGAGAGGTGCGCGGGGACGCGCAGATGGCGGCGCACCACGTCGACGAAGAGCGGATCGCGCTTCGCGGCCCACACCGCCGCGACATGGCCGATCGCCCAGATGGCGATGCCGACCAACCAGAGGCGAAGGCCGAGGCCAACGGCGCCAGCGAGCGTCCCGTTCATGATGGCGATGGCGCGCGGCGCGCCGCCGAGCAGGATCGGCTCGGTCAGCGCCCGGTGAACGGGAGCCGTGTAGCCTGGGACATCGCCGCCCTGTTCGACACCGCCCGTCATCAGACGAGCGCTCCGCCGCCGAACGAGAAGAACGACAGGAAGAAGCTCGACGCCGCGAAGGCGATCGACAGGCCGAAGACGATCTGGATCAGCCGGCGGAAGCCGCCTGATGTGTCGCCGAAGGCGAGCGTCAGGCCGGTGACGATAATGATGATCACCGCGATGATCTTGGCGACCGGGCCTTCGATCAACTGCAGGATCTGTTGCAGCGGCTGCTCCCACGGCATTGACGAGCCGGAGGCATGGGCGGGCGCGGCCATCATCACAGACAGCGTGGCGACGGACACGGTCATGGCGAGACGGCGGCGGACTTGAGTCCGGCACATTGAGCGCAGGCGTTGGATCACAGGCGTTCTCCTTCAGGGCTTGGGGTGAGCGAGGTCGGGCCGCCGGTGCCCTCGATGACGGCCGGCGCGACGCGGTAATCGCCATCGAGGCCGAGGCCCTTGACGCGTGCGAGCTCGGAGAGCCGGCGCGCCGAGCCGCGGCCGGAGAGGACGGCAACGATGTCGATCGTCTCGGCGATCAGCGCGCGCGGGACGGTGACGACGGCCTCCTGGATGAGCTGTTCCATTCGGCGCAGCGCACCGATCGCGCTGCCGGCATGGATCGTGCCGACGCCGCCGGGATGGCCGGTGCCCCAGGCCTTGAGCAGTTCCAGGGCTTCGGCGCCGCGCACCTCGCCGATCGGAATACGATCGGGGCGAAGACGCAGCGCAGAGCGAACGAGATCGGAGAGAGAGGCGACGCCGTCTTTCGTGCGCATCGCCACGAGGTTCGGCGCGGCGCATTGCAGTTCGCGCGTATCTTCGATGATGACGACGCGATCGTCGGTCTTCGCGACCTCTGCGAGCAATGCGTTGGTCAGCGTGGTCTTGCCGGTGGACGTACCGCCGGCGACCAGAATGTTCGCGCGCGCAGCGACGCCTTCGCGTAACGTCTCGGCCTGCGCTGTCGACATGATGCCCGCTGCGACATAGTCGTCGAGGGTGAACACTGCGACGGCGGGCTTGCGGATCGCGAAGGCTGGAGCCGCGACCACAGGCGGAAGAAGACCCTCGAACCTTTCCCCGGTCTCGGGGAGTTCGGCGGAGACACGCGGCGCGCCGGCATGGACTTCGGCACCGACGTGATGGGCGACCAGGCGGACGATGCGCTCGCCGTCGGCTGCCGGCAGCTTACGGCCGGTATCCTCAAGCCCGCTGGAGAGACGGTCGATCCAGAGCCGCCCGTCGGGATTCAGCATCACTTCGACAATGGACGGGTCTTCCAGGAAGCCAGCGATGGCAGGTCCGAACGCCGTGCGCAGCATGCGCGCGCCCCGCTGGATCGCCTCGGATTGCTGGTGCGTGGTCGTCATCTTGTCCCCGTGCTGGCGGGGACGCGGCATGCAGTCCCCTGACGGGGATGATTAAAAGAGCCGGAAATCGGGTCGGTTCAACAAGTATCTCGATGCGTGCGGCCATGGCGAAGAAAAGGCGGCAATCGGCGGAGTTGAATATTCAGCCTGGATCGCCGTTTGTCTTGAAGAGCGCATGGTCTGCGCCGTCGCGCAGCGAGTCGACATCGCGCGAAAGCTCTTTCAGGAACCTGTCGCCGGTCGCCAATCGCCGACCGAGCGATTGCATGAAGCCTTCGAAGCGTTCCGTTCCTTTCGCGCGCGCCGAGGCTTGCGCGCTTTCGGGCAATGGCGGCGTGATAGTGAGCCAAAAGCGGATGAACAGCGAGACGGACTCGCCCAGGATGGCGATATCCTCGTCGAGCCCATCGATCTGGCGGCCGAGCTTGTCCATGCGGCGTGCGAACACGGCCTCGAGCCGTTCGGAGGCGTCGGCCGAGAGGAAGGACGCGACGGCTGCTTCGATCACCGCGGATTTGGAGACATTGCGCCGGAGCGCCAGCGCCTCGACCTGCTTCAGTAGGCCGGGGTCGAAATAGACGTTCATGCGGGTCTTGGCCTGCACCGGCATCTCCTACAATTCGATGCCGTCGGCCGGGTCCATCGTCGCCTGCCGGGCGACGATGCGAATACGCTGGCGCAGCGCTCGCGCCTTGGCGGCGTCCACGTCGGGCTCATCGTCCAAAAGATCAAACTCCTGCTCGGGCGGCCGCGCGGCCGGGACGATCTCTTCATGCTCGGGCAATTCCGGCTCGCGGCGGATGCCGGCATTGGCCGGATCGCCATCGGCGCCGTCGCTTGTTGTGGTTGCCGCCGCTGCGGCCGATGGCGCGATCACACGCGCCGACCATTCATCCGTCATCGTCGCTGCGGCTCGCGGCGCGATAAGATCGGGCGGCGGCAGGATGCGCTCCTTGAAGCGCGCATCCTCGAAATAGCGCGCCTTCTTCGCCCGGATCGGCGGCGTGCCCGCCACCATGACGATCTCGTCGCTGGGCGGAAGCTGCATGATCTCGCCGGGTGTCAGGAGCGGCCGCGCCGTCTCCTGGCGCGACACCATGAGGTGCCCGAGCCACGGCGCCAGCCGATGGCCGGCATAGTTAGTGGAATCGCGCAGCTCCGTCGCGGTGCCGAGCGAATCCGACACACGCTTGGCGGTGCGCTCGGTATTGGCGGCGAAGGCGACGCGCACATGGCAATTGTCGAGGATCGAATTGTTCGGCCCATAGGCGCGTTCGATTTGATTGAGGCTCTGCGCGATCAGGAAGGATTTGAGACCGTAGCCGGCCATGAAGGCCAAGGCGGACTCAAAAAAGTCCAATCGGCCGAGCGCGGGAAACTCGTCGAGCATGAGCAGCAGGCGATGGCGTTTGTTCGACGCCTTCAATTCCTCGGTGAGCCGCCGGCCGATCTGGTTGAGGATCAGGCGGATCAGGGGCTTGGTGCGGTTGATGTCGGACGGCGGCACGACGAGGTAGAGGGTGACCGGCCGCCGGTCCCCGACCAGATCGGCGATGCGCCAGTCGCAGCGCGCCGTCACCTTCGCCACGACCGGATCGCGATAGAGGCCAAGGAAGCTCATGGCGGTCGACAGCACGCCGGATCGCTCGTTCTCTGATTTGTTGAGCAGCTCGCGCGCGGCGGAAGCAACGACGGGATGGACGCCCGCTTCGCCCAGATGCGGCGCCGACATCATCGCGCGCAGCGTCGCTTCGACTGGCCGGCGCGGATCGGAGAGGAAGTTGGCGACGCCCGCCAGCGTCTTGTCGGGCTCGGCATAGAGGACGTGCAGGATCGCGCCGACCAGCAGGCTGTGGCTTGTCTTCTCCCAATGGTTGCGCTTGTCGAGGCTGCCTTCGGGATCGACCAGGATGTCGGCGATGTTCTGGACGTCGCGCACCTCCCATTCGCCGCGCCGGACTTCCAGCAACGGATTGTAGGCGGACGATTGTGCATTGGTCGGATCGAACAGCAGCACGCGGCCATGCTTGGCGCGGAAGCCGGCGGTCAGGGTCCAGTTCTCGCCCTTGATGTCGTGGACGATGCAGCTTCCCGGCCAGGTAAGCAGCGTCGGCACAACGAGCCCGACACCCTTGCCACTCCGCGTCGGGGCGAAGCACAGCACATGTTCGGGGCCGTCATGGCGCAGATAATCCTGGATGTGCCGGCCGAGCACGACGCCATCGGGACCAAGCAGGCCGACGGCGCGGATTTCCCGGTCGTCGGCCCAGCGGGCGGAGCCGTAGGTCGCCACATTGCGCGCCTCGCGCGCCCGGATGAGCGACATGAAGATGGCGACGGCGATGGCGATGAAGCTGCCGGATACGGCGATCGCCGCTCCCTCCAGGAAGATGGATGGCGCATAGGCGTCGAACGAAAACCACCACCAGAAAAAAGCCGGTGGAGAATAGACCGGCCAGCCCGCCAGTTTGAACCATGGGGCGCCAAGCTGCGCCTGAAAGCCGAGCCGCCATGCGGTCCATTGCGTCGCCGCCCATGTCGTCAACAGCACAACGGTCAGGACAACGGCGATCTGACCCCAGAGTATTCGGCCTCCACGCATACAGGCTCCAATCGGCAAAAGAGATGGAGCCGATCAGAGAATAGGCGTTTTCGCGAGACTCAACAGAAAAGACATATCGGCGTGCCGCCGGATACCATGGCGTAGAAATCGGATGGTTCGCTTAGTGCCGTGTCTTGCCCTGAGCCTCTTGCGTCGCCTCCGCGACGGCCTGCTGGAGAATGCGGCGGTAGCCCTGCTTGGTCATCCATTGCGCGCGGGCGAGATGGCTTTCCCAGCAGGCCCTTGTGCGGTCTTCCTCGGCGACCGGATCGCGGTGCAGCACGATCCGCGCCACCTCGGACCAGTCCGCTCCGTCCGTCTGCGCATCCAGCAAACGCAGATAGGTCACATAATGCTCTTCGTCATAAGTCGTGATCTCGGGGCCGCTCGGGGCCTCGTCATCGACATCGGGATCAAGCTTGGGTCTGACGCGCATCGAACGCCCTCCCTTCAGGGCCAACAGCACCAAAAATCCTGAACTGGGATAATCCCATATCAGGATTACCGAAATGGCCTCCCTTCATCAATGGAGCGCCGTTCCGAATGCAGAAGTCCTTGCGCACATCCCGACAGCAGCGTCTCCTGTCCCTGCTCGTCGAAGCACGCAAGGCGAAAGGTATGACCCAGGCCGAAATTGCCGCAGCGCTCGGCAGGCCGCAATCCTTTGTCGCCAAATATGAGAACGATGAGCGACGGATTGATGTCATCGAGTTCGTCGATATTGCTGCGGCGCTGGGCGTTTCGGCTGCCGAAATCCTGAAAGAGATCGAATCGACCGCAGAGGCCCCCAAACGAACCGGCGGGCGAAAATCCCAACCCCTCCGCTAGCGGCCGATCAGGGCGCGAACGTCCTTGAGGAGCACAAACAGGTGCATCGGATCGCTGGGCGACGCGATGAAATCGAAATGTTCGTAGAAGGCTCGCGCCTCCTCATCCTTGGCATGGACGGCAAAAGCGCGCAGGCCCGCGATTTCGGCGGCGGCGAGCGTGCGGCCGAGCGCATCCTTGAGCAGGCCGGAGCCGATCCCCTTGCCTGACCAGGCGCTGGCCACCGCGAGGCGTGCGAGGATCATCAGGGGAACCGGATGACGGGCGACGCCCTTCTTCAACCGCCCGGGCGCATCGTCATAGGCCACGTCGCCATAGGTCAGGGTGTAATAGCCGACCACCTCATCGTCCGAGAGGGCGAGATAGGTCTGCGCGCTGTTGGAAAGCTGGCTTTGCAGGGCGAAGCGGATCAGGAAGCGGTTGAGCGGCTCCTTGCCGCAATCGAACCCCTCGACGCGATGCTCGCGCCGCAGCTTCTCGATACGGAGCGCCACGGGGCTATTCGCCGGGATGCTCGAACAGGCCGGGCTCGTTCAGGAGCCGCTTCAGCCTCGGCAACGGACGGGGCGGTGCATCGAGCGCGGCGAGGAAGGCTTGCCAGCGCTCCGCGTCCAGCCCGAAATGCTGGCGGTCCGGCAAGGTCTCTTGGGCACGGATGAGCGCGCTTTCCAGCACGAACTCGCTGACCGACCGTCGCTCGGCTTGGGCCGCGGCGTTCAGCACGCGCTTGGCCTCCGGCGTCAGCCGCAGGTCGAGTTTCTCGGATCGGGTTGCATTGGCCATGGTGACGCCTCCTGATCGACTATATAGCATGTTCGGCCTCCTTTGTCATGACATTGTCGGGCATTATGGCGGTCATAGCCCGAGTTCCCGCTGTTTCCCGAGCTGCCAGGATACCGATCCGCCCTGGACCACGCCGATAACCTCGCGGCCGCGCTGGCGCTCGATGACCGGCCGCCAGGGGACTAGGGTGAACTCATGGCTCTTCTCGACGATGGCAAATCTGCCGCTCGCGAGCTGGACGGTCCCGGTGAATGTGCCGCTCACGGTCTCGCCGTCTCCGGAGGCGCGGAACGGCATGGGCTTTGACACCGCCAGCTCGGCGCCGGCGCGCGCGACCTCACGCTCGCGCAGCGTGGCAAGCAGATTGCGGCGATAGAACACCCGGCCGGTCGGCTGGCGGGTGGCATCACCCTGGTCGATCAGATGTTCGCGGCGGCGGTCCATCGCCTGGGCGACGGCCTGTCCGAAGCCAGCCGGCGCCAGATCGGACGCCTCGCCTGCGATCAGCCGGCGGTCGAGCCAGGTGGCGCCGTCCGCCCCGATCTGGCTTTCCAGATCGAAGGCCGAGAGGACGCGGATATTGACGCGGACACTGCGGCCGGCGTCATGGGCGGCTGCCCGGCTCTCGAAATCCTCGGGGATGCGCCAGCGGTCGGCGTCGATGCGCTCGACGATGCCGGCGCGGCGCAACGCCTCCAGCCGGCGGACATGGGCATCGACGAAGCCTTCGTAGTCGCCACCGGGCACGCGGCCGTCGAACCGGGCCTGCTCCAGATGGCGGCTCGGCTGATAGACGCCGTCCTTGGTCATAACGGCAATGGCGCGATCCGAAGGCCGGGCCGCCATATCGGCCGGACCGATCTCAACGATGCTGCCGATACGCGCATCCTCGACGCGACCCGCATCGAAGCCGGAGACATGGTGCGCGCGGCCAGCGATCCCGTCGACAACCAGGGTGATGTTCTCGCCCAGTTCGTCGGCGAGATGCTTGTCGATGACGCGGCCGACAATCGGCGCGCCTGCCGCGCCGTCATGAATCTGGAAGCTGGCCGGATCGCGCTCCTGTCCCTCCGCCCGAAGCACCTTCTGCATGGTGCGGATGATGTCTCCGCGCTCGCCCAGCTCGCGCAGGGTGGGCTCAAGTCGGTCACTCAACTCCCAGACGCCCGGCGCATGCTCGGTGGCAAGCCCCATCTTTTCCAGCTTGCCAAGCCGGGCCAGACGAAGCGCCCGGCTGGCGATGCCGCGCGGATCGCCGGGCTCGGGACGAAGATCGACCAGGCCGTGGCGCGCCTCTGCGATCATGGCGCGGTCGATGCGGGTGAAGCGGTCCTGACCGATTTCGGCGGAGAGCTTGCTCTGCTGCTCGATCTCGGTGACGGGACCGAGTTCGAGCGTCACGAGCGCGCTGGCGCGTTCGCGGACGCCGTGGGCGATATAGTCGCCGTTGATGACCAGATCCTCGCCCAGCTCGTCGCGGCCGTTGACGATAACATGGACATGGGGATGGCCGGTGTTGAGGTGATTGACCGCGATCCAATCGAGCTTCGTGCCGAGGTCGGCTTCGACCTGGCTCATCAGGTCGCGCGTGTAGCCGGTCAGGTCCGCAAGGTCGGCCGCATCCTCGGGCGAGACGATCAAGCGGAACTGGTGGCGGTCATCCTTGCCGCGATCGAGGAAGGCATCGCCGTCGGCGCGATCCGCGGTCGCCGAGTAGAGCTGGCCGCGCTCGCCGTCGCGCGAGGTTCCGTCGCGCTGAATGTAGCGCAGATGGGCGGCCGCGCGGCCGTTCTTGCCGGCGGCGCGGACGGAGCGCGATTTGACGATGACGCGGCGGCTGCCGGGCTGGCGATGGCTCCAGCCATCCGAGAGGTTGCGGGCGCGCACGAAGGCCGCGCCGCGGCCGCGCTTCACGCCCCGGCCGCTCGCCAATGCCGATCGTGATCCATCCTTGGCGGCGCGGCCCGTGGCAGCGGCACGCGCCCCGCGCGATGGCGATCCGCCATGCTGGCGGGCGATCTTCTTGACCTTGGTGAAGAAGCTCTTGGTCTTGGCGCCGCCGCGCGCATCCGATCGAATGCGGCCTGGCCGTGGGCGGAAGTGGTTCTCGTCGTCGCTCATCGGCGCGGATCCTGCCGATGAGTGGGATTTCCGGCTAGAGTGCCGCCGAGAGCCTTGCAAAGGCTGGCGTTCCGCCGGATGGCGGCACCATGCCCTCCATTCGAGGGTGCCACCCCCAACAGTGTGCAGACAAGGGCTTGCCCGGCAGATCGGCCCCATGGGGTGCCGTCCGCTTTAATCTTGCCCTCCCGCCTCTCTGCCCGTTCTGCCCCTCCTGCCGATCTTTGGTCCTGACTCCACACAGCCGACCTGCACAATGGACGACCACGCTCAAGCTCCGGAACGTGATCTTCATCGCGGCGCTCCGGTGCTGGCGCGGGAAACGAACAGGCCGCCGGATTGCGGCGTGATCGCGGAGACGTCGCGCACGGATGGTGCAGTCGAGATGTCGGCGGCATGCTCGCCGGGCGGCACAGGATCGGCGCTCGGCGTGTACTCCGGTCGCGCCACGAACAGCGGCGCGCGGCTCCACGACTGCGGGTCAGCGGCCGCGACAACCACCGGAGCGGCGATCTCGCCGCCGCCGATCAGCGGCGCAAGCTGGGCGACATAGGCGCGGGTCTCGGCGGGCAATGGCCGGCCGGTCGCGCGATGGTCGTCGTAGCGACCTGGGCCGGCATTGTAGGCGGCGAGCATCGCGCTGACATCGCCATAGCGGTTGAACAGCTCGCGCAGATAAGCGGCGCCCGCGAGGATGTTGTCGCGCGGGTCAAAGGGGTCATTGCCGAGGCGATAGCGCAGGCGCAGCCTCGCCCAGGTGTCGGGCATGATCTGCATCAGGCCCATTGCGCCGGCCGAGGAGATCGCGCGCATATCGCCCGCGCTCTCGACGCGCAGGACAGCCCTGATCCAGGCCGCCGGAATGCCGAAGCGTTGCGCGGCTTCCGCGATCGGAGCCGCATAGGCATCGACCGTCGCCGGACGCCCGACCGGCCGCGCCTGCGCCGGCACCGCGACCGGCAAGGCGCCGACCGCCAGAACGCTGGCGAGCAGGAGAATGGCATAACGCGAGACCGCTCTGTCTCCGCTTCGAGACCAGCCTGCCAGCGTGCTCGCTGCGGTCAAGGGTGCGCGGCAAGCGCCGGCCGCTGGCCGCCCTTGACCTTCGCTGCGCGCGCCAGCCGGCCTGCGCCCGAGCGGGACGAAGGGATGAGACGGCCTTTCCGCGAACCAAGGGATGGCGGCTTTGACCGCGATCGTGACGGGATGGCGCATGGCCGTCAGTCCCGCTCGGCGCGCTTGGCCGGACGGTTCCAGTGCAGCGACCATGTGGATTCATCGTCGCCATTGCGGAACAGATTGGCGCGGATCGGCTGCGGCAAGGTGGGATCGTCGATGAGCAGCGAGACATAGCTGCCCGCCTTCTCGCCGGTGCGTTTCCAGCCCGCGCCGATCTCCGGTCCGTCTTCGGCGCCGTGATGGATGCGGTAGTCGGGCGCGTTCTCGGCGTCCGAAGGTTCGGCTGCAACGATGGTGATGTCGCGGTAGAGCGTGAGCGTGTGAACGCGCCCGACGAAGCCCGATTTCTCGGCGGTGAACTGACCAATCTGCGGCATAGCAAGTCTCCTGTGGTTGGGGGCGGGAAAGCGAAGTCAGTGCGTCGGCGCGCGCCACTGGTAACGGCCGTCGCCGTTCTCGTCGGTCCACAACGGGACCGCGCGACCGATGATCTGGTCCGTGGAGGTCAGGCCGAAGTAGCGACCATCGAGACTGTCGCGGACCTGCCAGTTCATCAGGAAGATCTCGCCGGTCGGGATGCGGCGGCAGCCCCGCCAGACCGGAAGCTCGCGGCCGGCGCGATCGCGTTCGAGCGCTGCACCCATCGCGATACCGTCGACCGTGACGGCGCGGCCGATGCGGCAGACCGTTTGCCCGGATACGGCCAGCACGCGCTTCATCAGCGGCACGCCTTTCGGCAGATAGCCGCGATCGGCAAGGAAGGTCGCGAGCGGTTCGGGGGCGTCGACGGCAACAAGATCGGTCACCTCGAACGAGCCGTCGAAATCGATCGCGTAGAAGCCGATCGGCGCGCTCGCCGATGCGTTCCAAATCAGTTTGATCGGCATCGGCGTGAGACCGGGATAGCCGACGCCCATGGTCGCCAGAGCCGTCGCGATGATGAGACCGGCGCGCGTCATGGCGCGATCCTGCGGCGGCGAAGCCAGGCCGCATGCTGCCCGGGCGTGTAGGTGCGCGGCGCCTCTCCGACGCTCAGCCGGTTGTGGACATGCCGCCAGTGCTCCGGCGCAACGTCCGCCGGATCGAGGCCGAGCGCCTCGACCGCGTCGATCGCTTGCAGCGCCCGTTCGACCTTGGGCCAGCCATCGAGGCGCAGCAGGATGTCGCCGCCGGGCCGCACGAAAGGCAGCGTCTGGAACGGCTCGCCGCGGCCGACCGCGCGCACGATGTCGATGCGCGAGATGATCGTGCCGAAATCGTTGGACGCCCAGCGGACGAAGGCGAAGATGCTGTCGGGCGCGAAGCCGACGATGCTGCGGCGACGGTCGAGAATCTGTTCGTAGCTCTTGCGGCCGAACCTGATCCAGTTCTCGATTTTCTTTTGGCTCCAGGTCAGATCGACCAAGGTGGTGAAGGGCGCGGAACCGTCCGGCAGCGGACGGCCGCGCATGCGGCGGGCCGCATTGCCGGTCATGAGGTCTCTCCCTCGGTGGGTGGGAATTCGCGTGCGAGCAGTGCGCGCAGCATGTCGGCGACGGTCTCACCGCGCCGGAAGGCCGCGACCTTGATGCGGCCGCGCAGTTCCGGCGTGATGTCGATCGTCAGCCGCGCGGTGAAGGTGGCAGTGGCGTCCGCGCGCAGAGACGGCGCGTCGGGAGCCTTGATCCAGCTCTCGGCGTCGCCCGGGCGGGAGGCGAAGCCGCGCTTGCCGGCGCGCCCGGTCATGGCGTGGTCCTCGCGATTCGGAGCCGATCGATCTCGGCGGCAAGTGCGGCGATCTCGCGTGCGGCCGGACTGTCATCGTCGATCTCGCAGGCCAGCCGCCCGGCCTGCGCGGCGTCGGCGAAGACGACGCGCTGGCCGATGGTGCTAGTGAGCACCGGCGGGTCGTGATCGGCCAGCGTCTCGGCGGTCTCGCGGGCGATGACGGTGCGCGCGGCGCAGCGGTTCAGCACGAAGCGCGCGGCGAGCTGCGGCCGGTAGATGCGCGCTTCGCTGAGAAGCGCCAGCATCTCGGCCGAGGCCCAGCCGTCGAGCGGCGACGGCTGCACTGGGATCAGCACCAGGTCGACGGCGAGCAGCGCCGAGCGCATGAGGCCGGCGATGCGCGGCGGACCGTCGATGACGACATGATCGGCGTCACGCGCCAGCTCGGGGGCTTCGCGATGCAGCGTGTCGCGCGCCAGGGCGACGACGCCGAACAGGCGCGGCAGGCCCTCGCGGCTCCGCTGCTGCGACCAGTCGAGCGCCGAGCCTTGCGGATCGGCGTCGATCAGGGTGACACGGTGTCCTCTGCTGGCCCATGCACCGGCGAGATGCAGCGCGAGCGTCGTCTTGCCGACACCGCCTTTTTGGTTGAGGAGCGCGACGATCATGGCGCACCTCGGCGGGTGGCACCGGCACCATGGATCGCGTGCGCGTGCGTCAAAGAAGAAGAGTTAGATTCTCTGTTAGATTCTTCTATAGAGTGCGCCGCGCGATTTGCGCCTGATGTACCGATAGTGCGTGCGCCTGATGTACCGATACCATTCACATGGTTTTCAACAGGCACTGTGGATTGTTTGTCGGGCCAGATGCGCAGCAGTTCGCGGTGGTCATCCCGTTCGATCTGAAGCCGGTAGCCGGGCAATGGCTGACGCGCCGCGATGCGGCGCAGGTCGAGCGCGAAATCGGAGACACGCGCGAGACTGCCGGACTTGGCGTGAAGATGCGCAATCTCGAACAGCCAGCCGTCGTGCTGGCGGCCGGCATGCTTGCGCGCGACGCGATACAGCCAGCGTTCGATGCCGCCGGTCAGCCGGAAATAGGCCGGGTCGATGGCAAGCACCAGCGAGCGGTCGACGACGCCATTGTAGAACCATTCGGGCAGCACGAATTCCATGCCCTCAACGCGGCCGGCCTGCGTCGTCATCTCCTCCCATTCGTTGATCCAGGAGAATTGCCGGCGGCGCCAATGCGCGCCGTTGCGGATGGTTGTGGCGATGACGGTCGATTGCAGGCGCGCCAGCGCGGCCTTCAGCAACAGATATTGCCGGTTGCCGGTCGGGCGGCCGATACCGCGCAGGAGCTGGTAGGGTGTGAAGCGAAAGAAGCGCGAGGTCGCGAGCCCGCGGTTCGCGGCCTCGACGAGCTGCGAAGCGGCCCAGATCAGAACGTCGGCGTCCCAGATGGTGGCCATGCCATGCTCGGGCATGCCGAACACCCGCACCTCGACATCGGCGGCCTGGTAGAAGATCGGTCGGGTGCGCGGCGTCTTCGCCAGCGAAAAGAACGGCCGCTCCATCAGGTCGCGCTGGTCGCGGGGCGATGCGTCGCCGCCGATCACCACGAAAGGATCGAGGTTGGTCCGCTCGCTGGCTTTGCGCTGACGCTCGCGGCGATGGTCATCGTCGCGCGGCATTCAGCGTTCGCCCCGCTCGGTCGGCGTCAGGCGACGCGCCGGAAACACGCGGCCGACATCCGTGTCGCGCGTCGATTTGCGAGCGCCGATCGCGGACCAGGCTTGCAGGTCTTCGATCGCATAGACGACGCGGCCGCCGATCTTGCGATAGACCGGACCGGTCCCGTATGTGCGATGCTTCTCCAGCGTGCGGAGCGAGATTCCAAGAAAGCGCGCGGCATCGGGCGTGCGCAACAGGCGCGGCGGCAGGTCCGCCTTCTGGTCGGCCATAAGATCACCTCTGGTTCGTCATGCGTGCGGCTGTCGGTGGCGACAGCGCGCGATGGCGAACCATGGCGAAGGATCGGCGGCGCGGAGCGTGCCGCATTTGCACCAAGGTGCTGGCGGCACCCCTTGCGGCGCGCGCTATTTGGCGGCGTTTGCCTACCGGCGACGCAGCTTGATCGGATAGTGCAACAGCAGGCGATAGCCGCCCTTCATCATGCTCAGTCCGTGGGCCACAAGGCGGCGGGCCTGGTTCTTGCGCGGGTCGTTTTCCCAATCCTCCTTCGTGCCGCGAAAGCCGAGGAGAACTTTGGCAATGGTGCGGTAGCTCTCGCCGCGCTGCCGCGCGTCGAGCGCCCGCAGCGAGAGGATATGGAACCGCCGAAGCTGCGCCGGCATCGCCCGGAAGTCCGGGCCTGGCGCACGGCCATTGAGCGCGCGCCAGAACCGTCGTGCAGCATGCACGCGCAGTTCGAGAAGCGCGTCCAACGGCAAGATGACGGCGTAGAACGTCGCCACCTCGGAAGGCGCATGGACGAGCCAGAACTGATGCGTGACACCATCGGCCTGCCAGACGCCGTGCCAGCCGTCATCGGACTGGCGCAGATCAAGGCCGTCGAGCTGCGTCAGAGCGATCGGCGTGACGGCGTCCGCGTCGATCGCCTGCGGCACTATAGTGAGACTAACGGCTTGTGGCTGCAGGCTTGGTATCCAGAACAGTGACTGCTGATCTGACGGCGTGTCGGGATCACACGGGAAATCGTAACCCCCAGCGTTTCGAAAATGCCGCCAGCGAACGCGCGGCCGGTTTCCTGAGACGCTCAATCTTCTGGAAGTCGCGATGATAATCATCATCGCGGCGGAGATATTCCCAGGCGAAGCCGGCGGCGGGAATGCCTTCGGCATGCTGATACGCTGCCGGCGAGCGCCAATCGATGCTGAGCATAGCGTAACCTCTCATTCACCGGGTCATGCAAGCCAACACCCGGACAGAGAGTTTCATCGACAAGGGAGCGTGTTTGTAGCCGCCATAGGCGGATATGTTGATCGTGCGTGGCGATCAATATTGGTTATTTTCTTCTTAACATTGTCTGCATGTTTTTGCGAGCCGGGCGAAGCCCGGCGAACGGCGGCCGTGTTCCGGCCACGGCCGCGCGCCGATCCGCAAAGCCGGATCGGCACAAAAATGCCGGACACGGACATCCTGAAAGACGCGGAACCGTAGAGCCGGAGACCCGGCTCTACGGCTTTGCATTCATGCTGTCTTCAAGCGCTGCATTCCCTCAGCCAGCGTCCACAGCGCGCGGTTGATACCAACGGCCGCGACGGCTGACTCGCGGGGGATTCCCATCGGCTTTCGATCGTGATTCATATGTGGACGCCCCCTTTGGCAAGGCGTTTATGTCGGGATGATTTGATCGGTTGCTTTCATATGTCCGGCCTGTTTGTGCGGCGGAAGTCTGCCGCTGGCCCTGATGGAAATCCGCCGACGAGGTCCCTATCAAACTGGCGCGCTGCTAGAGCGCATTGAATCACGCGGGTTGGCCTCGTCGTTGGCTCGATCGTCACTCATCATCGACTGCCGTCACCAATTCGGGTTGTCTCCTAGATCGTCCTCTCAAGCGGCGAGTTGCTGGGGTCGGTAGGTCTCCTTCCGCGTCAGCAGCACCCATGCGATCCGGGCGAGTTTGTTGGCGAGCGCGACAGAGACGAGCCTGAAAGGCTTCTTCTCAAGCAGCGTCCTGATCCAACTCGCCATCGGCGTCGGCTTGTCCTTCGTATGCCGGATAACGGCAGTCGCGCCGACGACGAGCAATCGGCGCAGATAGCGATCTCCTTGCTTCGAGATGCCGCCCAACCTTGTCTTGCCGCCGGTCGATTGCTGCTGCGGCGTCAGTCCGAGCCACGCGGCGAACTGACGGCCGGAGCGGAACTGATCTGGATCAGTCACGGTAGCTGCGATGGCGGTGGCGGTGACAACGCCCAGGCCAGGGATCGCAGCGAGCCTGCGGCTCGCTTCGCTCTCGGCATGCCAAGCGGCGATCTGGCGGTCCAGCTCCGAGATCTCCTGTCCGAGGACAACGATCTGGCGGTGCATGATAACAAGCGCAGCGCGAGCAAACGATGGAAGCGCGTCCTCGGCCAATGCCTGCTCGGCGAGCTTTGCCAGATTAGCGACGCCGGGATTGGCGACAAGCCCCAGCTCGGCCAGGTGGGCTCGCAATGCGTTAGCGGCTGACGTGCGCTGACGAACCAGCAAGGACCGCGCACGATGAGTCATGAGGATACCCTGCTGGGCGACGGTCTTGACCGGAACGAACTGCATCGTCGGCCGCTGAACCGCTTCGCAAATCGCTTGGGCATCAAGGGCGTCGCTCTTGCCGCGCTTCACGAAGGCCTTCACGTAGGACGGCGGGATCAGGCGAACCTCGTGGCCCATTGCCGAAAGAGTTCGGGCCCAGTGATGGGCCGTTCCGCACGCTTCCACGCCGATCAAGCACGGCGGAAGCTTCGAGAAGAACGGCAGCATCTGCTTGCGGTGCAGCTTCTTCACCAGCACCGTCGCTCCTCTCTCATCGACGCCGTGCGCTTGAAAGATGCTCTTCGCCAGGTCCAGTCCAATCGTCTTGATCATCATTGCGCACGCTCCTCTCGCTGGTTGGGCAGCCGGATCGGCACCATAGCGCCGCCGTTGGGCGGGGGCGTCCACATCATCAAGATGGCGTGGAGGGTCCATGCCATGGCCAAACCGATCGCGATCACGGGGACTTGGACGGCGTCGGAGCTGCGGCGGTTGGCGGCCGCCTCGCGGCACGCGAACCAGAGCCGTCGGCTTTTGTCGCTGGCGGCAGTGCTGGACGGGATGAACCGAACGGAGGCGGCCAGGATCGGCGGGATGGACCGCCAGACGCTGCGCGACTGGGTGCATCGCTTCAACGACTACGGCCCGGAGGGCCTGAAGGACGATCTCGCGCGGCCAAGGCCACGCCGTCTGACGGCGGCCCAGGAGGCCGAGTTGGCGACGATCGTCGAGACCGGTCCGGATCGGGCCATCCATGGCGTGGTGCGCTGGCGTCGGGTCGACCTCCAGGCGCTGGTCGCCGAGCGCTTCGGGGTCGAGTATCACGAGCGCACGATCGGCAAGCTGTTGAAGACGCTCGGCTTCTCGCACGTCAGCGCGCGTCCGCGACATCCGAAGCAGGATGGCGAGGTCATCCAGGCGTTCAAAAAAACTTCGCGCGCACGCTCGAGGCCCATGTCGGCCGGATAGCTCGCCGCAAGCCCATCGAGATCTGGTTCCAAGACGAAGCCCGCATCGGCCAGAAGAACGGCCTGGTTCGGCAATGGGCCCGGCGCGGCACGCGGCCGAGCCAGCCGGCGGACCAGCGCTACGAAAGCGCCTATCTGTTCGGGGCGATCTGCCCGGCCAGGGGCGTCGGCGCGGCTCTGGCGCTGCCCTTCGCCGACACCGAGGCGATGCAGCTCCACGTCGACGAGATCGCCCGCGCCGTCGCCAAGGGCGCCCACGCCGTGCTGCTGCTCGACCGGGCCGGCTGGCATACCACCGGCGCGTTGAAATGGCCCGCCAACATCACGCCGATCCTGCTGCCGTCGCGCTCGCCGGAGCTTAACCCGGTCGAGCAGGTCTGGCAGTTCCTGCGCGCCAACTTCCTCTCGAACCGCGTCTTCGAGACCTACGACGAGATCATCGCGGCGGCGTGCGAGGCCTGGAACAGGCTCGCCGCGCTGCCCGGGACAATCACCTCAATCGGCATGCGTGACTGGGCGCACACCGGTCAGTCGTGAGGGCCGTTGGTATGAGGCTGACATTCTGGTCGATGCCATTGATGGCGCGGGTCTGACTGCGGCGGATGCGCCCCTCGGCGTTGCGCTTGCGGCCATGCAATCCACCACGAATGACGTTTTCCTGAATGACGTTGAAGGTGGTCCAGAGGCTTTGCCCGACATCCTCGCGGCGGCGCGGCGCGATGATCTGGTCTGGACGGACGGGGCTTTCATCCTCGCCATAACGGGCAACAAGGCTCGCCTCAGCAAAGACGCGTTGCTCGTCCTGCGACAGGCGCGTTTCCTTCATCGTCTCGCTGGCGTCGATCAGGCGCGGGAAATCCTCGGCGACGGTGTAAACGCCTTCGATGATGTCATGCTGGATATTGCCCTTGTGCGGCACGCGGACTTCCTCGAACCGCTCGCCCGCAATCATGCTGTTGGCGCAGACGAATCTTAGTATGCCCGCGAACATCTGATAGGCGCTGGTCCCGTCATGGCTGTTGACGATGATGACTTCGGCGGCTTCTGGCTTGCCGATGCCGTCATCGCGGCGCAGGCGCAGCATGTGCTTGGCGTGGCCGTGCCGGCTCCCGTCGCGTGGCACGGACTGGACGGCGAAGAACGGAAACCATCCTTCGCGGCGCAATCCCTCCACGATGTCGATGGTGGGAACATAGATATAGCGTTCCGAACGGCTGTCATGCGCCTCGCGCGCGAAGATCGATGGGACGTGGCGGTAAAGCGCCTCGTTATCGAGCGGCTCGCGCCCGCTGATCTGGTGCGCGTTGCGGCCGAAACGGGTTGCAAGCTGGTGATACATGGTCTTTCTCCTATGGGCTTGGGTTGG
Source organism: Sphingomonas sp. (assembly GCA_017849555.1). GTDB lineage: Bacteria > Pseudomonadota > Alphaproteobacteria > Sphingomonadales > Sphingomonadaceae > Sphingomonas > Sphingomonas lycopersici. Next base: position 17,451 of record JAFIGU010000119.1, read on the forward strand.
AGCGCAGCGACCGAAGCTGGGCGGAAGCTCACTCCGAAGTGCGCCGAGGGCTGGCCCTAAGCACGCGGCCTGGCGTGAGCGCCAGCGGGAGCCGGGCGAGAGACATCGATCAGGATGTGCAAGCCTGAAAGCCGTGAACACGGACATCCTGATCACGGTATTTCCTGAAAGGCGTGCGGCCATGAGCATGACGAAGCCCCGCTCGGGTGAGCGGGGCTTCTTGGGGTTCCGGCCTCAGTCGCCGCTGCGGCGGGACCAGATGAGGCTGTGGCCTTCGCCGTCCTCGGTCTCGACCAGGCTGGCGTAGATCGGCGCCGGGAAGCTCGGATCGTCCAGCTTGACCGAGAGATATTCGCGCTGCGTCTCGCGGGCAGTCTTCTTCCAGGCTGCGCCGAACTCGACGCTGTTGCCGGCGATGATGCGGAAGTCGGGGCCGCGCTCGCTCTCGCCCTCGGTGGGGACGAACTTGGCCTTGACGTTGAGGGTCAGGGTCTTGACCGAACCGGTGAAGCCGGCTGTGCCGTTGTCGTTCTTCGTGAAGGTGCCGATGGTCGCCATTGTCGTGTTCCTTTTTCGATCGGGCCGCGCCTATCGCGTCCTCGATGCGGGTCGTGCGACCGGGGACGATCGGCCCTGCACCCGGAGGGCGGAACGAAGTGGAAGACGGCCGGAGACGGCTTTTTTGCCTGGCGATGCAAAGCGCGCTCACGCGCGGCGGAAAAAAGCTGGTGACGGCCGTTGCGGGAAGACGATCGAGGCGATGCTTCAGCGTCGCCGGTCCTCGGTCAGACCCAAACCAATCGAGGACGCCTTTAGGGGCGGCTGACAGGAAAATCGGGAAGAACACGGCAACGGCGACGCCGGTGCATGCCCCAGACACGGCGCGGCTGAATCGAGACGCGTCATCGTCACCCTGATCCTCGATGCCAATGCAAGGAGACGATCTCTGCCGAGGCGAGACCGCGCGCGCCCTTCCGATCTTCGCTCGCCGCCGGCGGCGCCATGATTGGCGAATCTGGAAGGGAGCCACCCGCCTGATGCCGAGCGCTTCTGCTGTCTGCTGAATGATCCGACATTCCCATGCGGCTCAACCCGCATTGTCGAGTACGATGAGGAAACGGCCCAACGCATGAGCCCGTTGCACGGTGATGCAAAGGCGAAACGCGAGATGCGCCGCCCCTGCGGGGCTTCGGAGAAATGGCGTAGCGCCTCTTTGCGTTAGCGGTCGAAGCCGAATGGCGGAAACGCGCCATGGGCGTGGTTCCGGCGCAGCCAAGAACGCGGCCCGAAGGGCGACGTCATCCGAGACAAAGGGACTGTCGAAGGTTCTCGGCTATCAAGGGGTGTAGAGTTCTCGAATGATATTCGTGACGATCTCAAACGGGATCAGAAACAACGGTGGATTGAGAACGGTGTCGCTGCCATGGGCAAACATATTGCGCATTCGGCTCAGATGCTCGATCTTCGAAAGGATCAGGTTCTGTTCCTTGGCCACCCGCAGCAGTTCGTCGAGCATCGCCGGACGCGGCTTTCCGCTCTTATCGACCCTGCCGGCAAATTGATGCCCGATGCGCTCTCGCAGGGCCAATTCCAAACAGGGAAATGTCTGGCTGGCTGCCAAGGTCAGAAGATCATAGGAGAAATAGGCGTAGACATAGACGTGTCGAACCGCATTGTGCGCCCGTCGCACGCTTTCGGGCACGGCCTCCGGAAGCTCGAACGCGCACATGTCCTTGTGCAGGTCCAGAAGCGTGCTCCCTACAAATCCTGCGGTTCCGGCAAAATAGGGATCGGGATCAGTCAGGTTGAGCGCACTCTTGAACACGGCATCTCTCTATGGATTTCGAAAATAGTTGGAGCGCGAAGACAATAGAGCCAGTTGCCATGCAGTTCACGCGCTTTGATCGATCGATTGCACAGTTCCGAGAAGCCGCACCAGCGCCGACACGCCAACGAAGCCGCCGCCAAGGATGCAGAAGATTTGCCGCCAGACCTCGGACGGCACGGCCTCGCGCGTGATGCCGTGGACCAGCGCATAGCCAGCGACGGCGGCGGGCGCGGCGACGACGAGCGCCACCGCAAGGCGCAGGATCGGCGGGCGCACCGTGATGAACAGCACGACCAGCAGCCCATAGGCGGCGACAGCGGCCACAAGTCCGACCAGTCCCGCGCCGATCAGGCCGGAGCCGGAGGCGTAGGCCAGACGCGCCGCTTCCACCGTGAGCAGGAAGGGCAACGCATAGACGGCGAGCGTGTAGGCCAGAACACAGAGGCCGACGATCAGCACGACCGCCATCACCATAAGCGTGATCATCGCAACATCCTCCTGATGCCGATGGCCGGGCGGTCATCGGTCGGTCGCGCGGGGCAATCCCCGCGCGACCACATTTTTTTTGGAAGTCGAGAGGCAGGAAGGCCGGAACCGCTGACGCGATCCCGGCCGGTCGTCACTCCGCCGCAACGGCGAAGGCTTCGGGCTCGCTGGCTTCGTGAGCGTCCTCGGCGTCAGCGCGCGGCGCGTCCGGCTGCTCGTCCGTCAACCATGCGGGCTGCACGGTCCGCATCAGCGGCGGAAGCCAGCCCGTTGCGGCAAGGAGCTGCTCGGCAGCTTCCGCCATCGGCTGCTTCTTCATGGCGGCGATGCGGTCCGCCGCCTCGTTGCTGACCGCTTCGCGCACGGCGGCGAGGATATGCGCCTTGGTGACGCGACCGAGATAGGTCCGCACCGTGGGCGTCCAATGCGCCGTCATGTCGAGGGCTACCGCCGTCGCCAGACTGTCCGCCGTCTCATGGGCGCATGGCTTGCGCTCCCATGGCTGCTTCACCGCGTTGACGGTGAGTGCGGCGCAATGCGCGAACAGCGCCATGACGCTGGCATGGTCGAGCGAGGCAATGAAGCCCCACAACTCCGCCACGTCGCGCGGCATATCCGCCGCCCATGCCGCATGACGATCCGCCAGCGCCTTGCCCGCTGCCGTATCCTCGATGCCGTCCGCGTGTCCGCCAAGATGCGCGGAGGTCGGGCGGATTTCGAGGCAGGTGGCGTCCACGCCGCGATAGAAGGTCTGCGCGGCGAGCGCATGGGTGACGGCGAGCAGGGCCATGTCCGGCTGCTCGCCAAGCGCGAGGCGAAGGCCAAGCGTCCGGTGAGCGGTGAGGTCGCGGATGAGCAGATCGGAGAGCGGCTTGCCGTCTTCCTCCGCTTCCTCGTCTTCCGGCTCAAGGTCGGAACCAAGGTTCCCGCCCTCGTCGTGTCCGCTGTCCTCGATGATCTCGCCATCGCCGCTGACGCGAACGCCGTCATTGACGGTTTCGCTGGTGTCGACTTCCTCCGGCTTCTCGTCCTCGGCACGGATGAAGCCGCGTTCGATGCGGGTTTCTCCGTCATGGGAGAGCACGACGAAGACGCCGCTGCGCGCGATCTCTTGCGCGTCATAGACATGGCGCAGGGCGTCGATGCGCTCGATCTCGGCCTCAAGCTCTCCGAACTTCTGATCGACATCGTCAGGAAGTTCTTCGGCGCTCTCATATTCCGACGACAGCCGATCATATTCCTTCTGTGCGCCGTCGTAGGCGGCAGCGTCATCCTCGGAAAGCTGCACCGGCTGCGGATAGGTGCGGCGCAGGCCGTGAGCGTGGGGATAATCGATATGGACCGAAACCCACTTCCAGCCTTCCGCCTCCTGCACCTGCGATGCGATCCGCTCCAGCTTGTCGATGACAAGCCGGTCCAGCAGCGCGGCGTCTTCGTAGAAGCCGCCGCGATCCTCGGTGAACAGGTCGCGGATGATGTTGCCGCCTGCCTCGGCATAGGCTTGCGCACCGACAAAAATCGCGCGCCGATCCGTTGCCGCGACGTTGGTCTTGGTGAGGTCGCGGCGGATGATCCACGGCTCGCGGTTATGGGACAGGTTCTCGTAAACCTGCTCCTGCCGTGCGTGATCCTCGGTAATCGCGAAGGCCATCAACTGGTCCAAGGTCAAATCGCCGTCGCGATAGACCTGCATCAGCTTGGGGCTGACCGCGCCGAGACGAAGCCGCTGCTTCACCACATGCGCCGTGACGCCGAAGCGCGCGGCGATTTCCTCCGCGCCCCATCCGCGATTGTCCGCAAGCTCGCGGAATCGTTCGAACTGATCCGCAGGCGAGAGGTCTTCACGCGACACGTTTTCGTCAAGGCTGATCTCGGCCGGATCGTTTACTGTGTCGATCACGCAGCGGATTGGTTCGGTCTTCTTGATCTCCTTGCGCTTCACGCGCAGCAACTGCGCCAGCCTGCGGCCTTCACCGATGGTGACGAGATAGAAGCCGGTCGGCTCGCCCTCTGCGTCACGCTCGGGCTCCACCACCAGATTTTGCAGGATGCCCTTGGCGGCGATGCTCGCGGCCTTCGCCTCGATGGACGCTTCGCTATGCGGGGTCTTGCGGGCGTTCTTCGGGTGCTTCTTGAGCTTGTTGAGTGGGATGAAAACCGTCGCGCCATTGTCGATGACGGGAGCGGTGTTTGCGTTGGTGGTCATGGTCTTTCTCCTATGGGCTTGGGTTGGAGCGCAGCGCTGCGCTGCAACCCTGGCCGTCGCCGAGACCGGGTGTGCAAACGGAGGGGTGGCTTCGCGGGGAACCGGCTGCAGGGAGCGCAGCGACCGAAGCTGGGCGGAAGCCCACTCCGAAGTGCGCCGAGGGCTGGCCCTAAGCCCGCTGCCCGGCGTGAGCGCCAGCGGGAGCCGGGCGAGAGACATCGAGCAGGAAGTGCAAAGCCTGAAAGTCGTGAACACGGATGTCCTGATCACCGCATTTCCAGATGCAGCAAGAAGCACCGCGACGGTTGCTGTTCCAGTCACAAGTTACGAAAGTCCCTCCAGCACCAGACGAGCGACGGTCTGCGCGCGCGTCCTGGCGCCGAACTTACGGCGGGCCTGATCGATATGGGTCCTCACCGTGGTCTGGGACACGCCGAGCAGATCGGCGATCTCCCAATCGGTCTTTCCAGCCGCCACCCATCGGATGCATTCCAATTCGCGATGGGTGAGCGCAGCCCGCGGATTGATGACCGGCGCTAGTCTGGTCAAGGCGCGGCATCGCTCATGCGTGAGGAAGGCAAGCTGGTGCAATTCGCCGCGCAGGGCGGGCGGCATGGGTCGCTCCTTGCCCGCCATGGCGACGAGCCCGAAATAGCCGCCCGGTCCGTGGATCGGAACCGACAGCCCGTCCGTCCAGCCCCATTCGCCAGCGGTGTCCCAAATATCCTGTTCGGCGCGCGACAAGGTGCGCACGGCCTTCGCTTCTAGCCAGGTAAAGGGCGCGATGCGCCGTCTGGCTTCGGCTACGGTGTAATCGGCGGCGAGGAAATTGCGCCTAACATAGAGCTCGATCCAGTCAGGCGGCCAGTCCTGGAAGAAGAAATGCGTCTCCGGTCCCATATCAGTCGGCAGGAAGGCGCCGCAAGCGCTGGCAGTATAGCCATGGACAGCGATCCGCTGCTTGAACAACGCCTTGACCGCATCGATCGTCGCGCAGGCCGCAAGCGCGCCGGCGAATTCATCGTCCATCGCTGAACCTATTCCTTTGAACCGGAACGTTGCGATCGCTGCCGAAGCATCGCGCGCAGGCGCCTTCACAAATGCTGCGCCGCTCGATGCTCACCCGCTGCGAACGATGCGGATGGCGTCGCCGCGCTTCAAAATGCGATCCTGAGCCCGACCTATCGCGGCGGGATTGGACGATGCGCTGGTGAACTGGCGACTTCGCTGTTTCTTGACGCAATCGATTGTGTTCCTCAAGGCCGCAATCGTCCTCGCTGTATGATCGGTCAGAACCTCACGCTGAGATTGGCGCGAACCGATTGATCACTGGCGCTGGGGGCGAACTGGCCGCTGTAGGATATGCCGAGGGTCGCGGCGGGTGTAAGGTTGAGATCAAGCCCAGTCTCGATGATTGCGGCATCTCTTGCGATCGGCACACCGGCGACCGTGAAGGGGTTGCCAGCGGAGAAGGCTTGCATTGACAGAGGCGTGGTGTCGCCGAAGGCGTGCCGCCAGCCGAGCGAGCCGCGCGCGGTCAGGTTGATGTCGGCGAGAGCAAAGCCAGTCGAGGCCCTGAGGCCAAGCGTGGTGAACGTCGTATCCATGGTCTGGCCGTTGGCGCGGAGCCCCGCCACGCCGCCCTGTTCGGCAAAGCCGCCGTTGTTGAGGTTTACATAAGCCAGATTAGCGAAGGGTTCGAACGAAGCCACAGGCGTGTCGATGCGGTAGCCGAGATCGCCGAAGGCCTGGAAGGTGCCGGCATCGTATTTGCCCTTCAGGCTATCCGCGAAGCCGGGGAAGATGGCGGAGCGGCTGGTCGAGATATCGTGCCATGTGTAGGTAAGGCCGGTGCGCAAACCAAGAGCCCCCCATTGCGTGCCGCCATAAAGGCCAAGGTGATAGTTGTCGCTCGATCCGGAAGACTGGCGGTCCCGAACATTGAAGCTGGTGCGGCTATAGCCGGCGATGAGGCCGAGCCGCCAGGTCTCGAACACCGGTGTGTCGGCGCCGATCAGGAAACCGCCGGTCGAGCGCTCGAGGCGTGCGGCATTGCCGTCGCTGCTGGTGTGGCCCCAGGAGCCAAAGCCCTTGCCCCAGACGGCCAGGCGGTCGCCGGTGGGGGCGACAGCCTGTGGGCCGCCGGGACCATAGGCCATCACCGGTAGAGAGGATGCGGCAACATCCGCGAAGGCCGAGCGGATGCGGTCGGTCGCGGCATCACGCACGAAGCGGCTGTCCTCGATCAGCGCCGTCTTGGCGCTGGCATAGATCTCGCCCGAAACCGCATCGAAGGCGCGGCGGGCGGTAGGCGCGTCGAGTTGCAGGACGGCCGCATAGATCGGATGGCCCCAACCCAGCGATTCTACCCCACCGCCCGCGGCACGCTGATTGCGCGTGCCGCCGATCGTGGCGAAGTCGGTGCTGTTGCGGTTCAACGTCAGATAAACATTGCTCGGATCGTAAGTGAGGACCGGCGTCAGGAAGGCGAAGTTCGAGGTGGCGCCGGCAAAGTTGCCATTGCGCCCACCAGTGGCGGTGAGGATGGTGTAGGTGGTCGCCGGCGCATAGTTTCCGGCGCTGGCCAGCACCTTGACTGTCCCGCCCTGGATCATTGCTGTGCCCGTGGCGAGGATCTTGTCCGCTTGACCTGCTGCGTTGGCTTCAACCTCGTAAATCGAGCCAGGCGCGAATGTGACATTCCCGGTGACGTTGAGTGTGCCAATCGAGTTGCCCGGCGCGATCGTACCGCCGGCGTTCACCGTGGTCGAGCCGACGGTGCCGCTACCGGCAAGTATGCCGCCCGAACTGACCGTGGTCAGCGCCGAAGTGGCGATGGAGCCATCGACCACGAGAGTGCCAGCGTTGATCGTCGTAGCGCCAGTGTAAAGATTGGTCCCGGTCAGACGGAAAACGCCCGTCCCCACCTTGGTCATGCTGCCGGAGCCGCCGATGGTACCCGATAACGTGGTCGAGGCGTTATCGGCTCCTGTCGTCAGAGTGCCGGCGCCTAACGTGACATTGCCGGCGCCAGCGAGCGAACCGATGGCCTGGTTGAAATTATTGAGATCGAGCGTTGCAGCGCCATTCACCGTATGGGCAGAATTAGCCGAGAAGGCGTTCGCATTCGCGGCCTGCAACACGCCGGCGGAAACCAGCGTCGCGCCACTATAGTTGATCGTGGAACTGAAACCACTCCCTGAGGTTTGTAGCGTCAGAGTCCCGCTCCCGGTCTTGGTCAGTCCGCCGGTCCCGATGATCGAACCGAAATAAGTGCCATTCTGGTTATCGCCGCCGATCGTGAGCGTACCTGCGCCGAGATCTATGGTCGGAAGCGCCCCAGGGAGGAATGCGAAGGACGTGAAACTGTCGAGCGAGGCGATCGTCTGGTTGAAGCCGTTGAGCTTCAACGTGGTGTCTCCATTCAGTGTAAAGCGCGAATTAGGCGACAGCACGTTGGCGGCGCCCGTCTGCAGCATGAGCGTGAATGAGGGCCCCCCTGATGCCCCAAATAAGAAGGTACCCCCCGTATACGTCGTCGCCCCGCTGAGTGTTAGATTTTGGCCTCCACCGAACATTACAAAGTTGCCCGACCCTGAGATCGTGCCGGCGAACGTTCGCGGCGCGCTATCGCCGCCAAAGAGAGTAAAAGACGTGGACGGATTAGCATGGTTCACGATAGTACCCGCACCCGACAGATTCGCGACGCTCGCGCCTCCAGCCGCAATGTTGACGGTGGTGCCAGGATTGGTCACTAGCAACGACCTTGGCGCAACCAAGGGATCGCCCGAAACGAGCCCGCCGAAATTCACTGTCCCTGACGTAACGGTCGTATTGCCGAGATAGACTCCTGTAACGTTGCTGAGCGTGACGGCGCCTGTCGTTGCGACACTGAGACCGAAATTTCCGCCAATCGCAATCCCGTCGAGAGCGCTGTTCTTCAGATTGATGGAGACTGGAACGACGATCGCAGGCAGGGGGCTTGCGAGCGCAATATTCCCGATCAGACCCGCCTGAAGCACAATGGTATTGCTGCCGGGCGTTGCATTGCTGTCGATGATCGCCTGACGCAGCGATCCGGCGCCAGAGTCGTTTGTGTTCGTGATCGTAAAATTCGCTGCTCGCGCAGGGTCCGCGCCCAAAGCCGCGCCGCATAGTGCGGTACTGATCAAAAAGCCTCGACGGAACAAAGTGCTCGGCGCACAGCGAAAAATGCCGTTCAGAAGGGTGATCGAGAGCAGCCGCCCGCGCTCAATGGTCGCGACCAATAACCGTCGGATTGTCTCGAAAGAAATATCTGCTGGAACCTTCATATTCGTCCTGGTATTGAAATATGAGGCAGAGCGCTTCCTCAGCGTCCAAAGCTGCGATTCGCTCTCGGCAAATGCAAGCGATCCCCACTGCCAAGAGCGGAAAATTCGGGGGACACTACCGACACTTGATACGTGACATGAGCCTTGGCTTACCCGTGTGATCGTGCAACCAGTTGTTCTCGCTAGATACCGGATCGAGCTTTGGAAGTTTGGCTGTTTCCGCCAACTCGTAGACAACCGTACGTTTTCTAGACGATGCACCAAGCGCGCGGCGATACTCCTGAAAATATTATCACCTCTACTTAAAGGCGGCGCGCTCTCAATCATTCCAGAACGCCTGCTTCCCCTTCGCGGGCCGGAGCGCCCGCGACCGTTTGCCCACATCGCTTTGGAGCTTGTCGGCCATCCAGAGCAATCCGCCGAGGATGGTGGCGCGCTCAGCGCTAGCAAGGATGCGCCTGCCAGCATGGCGCCCGCCCGCGCAGGATCACAGGTTGCGCCCTTGGGGGCGACCGCGCGTTCTCCAGCGCGCATCACGCCGTTCGTGCAATGCTGGCATCGGCCATTGCCGCCGCATAGGTTGCACACACGCCCGTCGGCTTGAACCCCGGATCCGCTGCACCCGGCGCAGCGCGCGGAGCCATTACAATAATAACAGGTAGCCATCGCCTCGCCCTTTGATCATGAAACAACGCACGTCACCCAAGGCGACAGACGCGCAGTCGACTACGGTAACTAAGGGATGATGATGTGGTCGCGGTCGTCGGCGGTTCTTCAGCAATCGGCATTTACGGCCGTTTACCCGCCCCCTCCTTGCCGACATTTACACCCCCTGGAATCAAATCCATAAAACGAGGATCAAAATCGCGATTTTCGAGAGGGATGTCTCTCCTCGAAAACGAGGAGGCGAGCGCAAAAATCCGTGCGTTGATCGACGTTTCGCCCCCTCGCGCGTCGCCTGCGCGCCTCAGCCATACAGGCGAACGGATCAGGCGGCTTTCTTCCGGGTCAAGAGGGACGTCAGCACCGCCACCCAATCCCATTTGATCAAGGCCGTCGCAAGCGGCGCATAGGCCAGCGCGACGGCGGACATCGCGCCGGTGCTCTCCCAGAACGAACGCGCCAGGCGCGCATAGCCGGCGGGCCATTCCGGCTCGGTGTCGGGTAGGAAAAGCCAGCGCCAGAGAAGGGCGATGGCAACGCCGAGCGGCACGCCGGCCATGCTAATGCCAAAACCAAGGGCTTTTCCGACATGGCGTTCGGCCCTGCCGGCGACGATCTGCACCGCCAGAATAACGCCGATGATGATGGGCCAAAGTGCATGGGCGATCAGATAGCCGCCCCATGCGATACGCAATTCAGCGTTTAGCGAGAAAAACCAGAACGGTGCGGCGCAAGGCAAAATCAAGACGGCGAACATCGCGAAGCCCGCCAGCGGATACAGAATATCCTTGGTCCTGGCGCGCTCGTCGAGCCACGTGAACCAGCGGCGGGTGCTCTTCAGGGTTACTTCGAGTCGCGCATCACCGTCGGCGTCGACGACGATCGTCCACTTGGCGACGGTGAACTTGTCCGCAACGCCCGCGAGTTCAAGCGATGCGCCGACCTCGAAAGCCGAGGAAAAGCCGCTAGCATCCTGAGACCAGTCAGGCTTCTCCGCCTGCCTCAGAACGATGCGCATAATGTGCTCCCTCCTCAAAAAGCGATCCTGAGCCCGACTTGTCCGGCGTGGCTCGTCGAGGCGCCAAAGCGAGCGCGGCATGCTCTCGCGACCGAAGCCGCCAGCGGGTCAGCGAGCGCCGCCATCGAACAGAGCGCCGACGCTGCCAGCAGGACGGCGTCGGGCGCCCGCATGGCCCGAGCGTCTCTGCTTTCCCACTAGATCCGGACAGTCTTCGCCCTCCTCGATGTTTCGCAACGCACGCTCCCAAAAATCAAACTCGCAAACAATCTCGGCTCAAAGTCGCGGGTTTTCAGCGCCGCGTCTCTCCTCGAACACGAGGAGGAGTGACAAAAAACATCCCCGCCCGTTCCCTCGCGGATTACGACAGTCCGCTTAGCACCAGGCGCGCGACCGCCTGCGAGCGCGTCCTAGCGCCCAGCTTGCGGCGGGCCTGATCGATATGAGTCCTCGCTGTGGTCTGCGATACGCCGAGCAGGCGGGCGATCTGCAAATCCGTTTTGCCGGCCGCCACCCAGCGCAGGCATTCCAGCTCCCGATGGGTGAGCGTCGCCTGCGGATCGGTCACTGGCGCAAGACCAGTCAAAGCGCGGCAGCGTTCATGCGTCAGGAAAGCAAGCTGTTGCAGTTTGCCGCGCAGCGCGGGCGGCATGGGTTGCTCCTTGCCAGCCATGGTGACGATCGCGAAATAACCGCCCGGGCCGTGGATCGGCACCGACAGCCCGTCCGTCCAGCCCCATTCGACGACCGTATCCCAAATGTCCTGTTCGGCGCGCGACAGGGTGCGCTCGGCTTTCGCTTCCCGCCAGGTGAATGGCGCGATGCGCCGTCGCGCCTCGGCGACCCCATAGTCGGCGGCGACGAAATTGCGGTTGACATAGAGTTCGAGCCAGTCCGGCGGCCAGTCCTGGAAGAAGAAATGCGGCTCCGGGCCCTTGTCGGCCGGGAGGAAAGCGCCGCATGCGCTGGCGGTATAGCCGTGGGCTGCGATGCGCCGCTTAAACAAGGCTTTGACCGCATCGATCGTCGCGCACGCCTCAAGCGCGGCGGCAAACTCATCCTCCATTACCTAACCCCTACCTCCGCCGAATGGAGGAATGCGAAGATTACCAAAGCATGACGCGAGAACCGCCGGGACACCTCAAGCGCATTAACTCGCGCCCGACATCGAATCACGGGCCTGTCCCACGGTGTGCGAAACTCCTATTGACTTGATGGTTTAACCTCTTTTGGCGTCGCTGAGAGCGGTCGGGGAATTTGCGATCGTAGCTGACCGGCTTGCGAGCCTCCAATGCCTGACGGACGTAGTCGCGGATCGCTGTCCCTGCTTCAGAGAGCGGAATGAAAGGTTCGTCGGCGTCTTCCCGCGACGGCGCGTCGATCGCCGTATCGGGGATCCGGTGTCGCACCCACCGGCCTTCGCCGTCCATGATTAGGCGATTCCGGGTGACGAGGTGTTTGAGGCGATATTGGAGAGTGCGCGGCGGGACGGGGGTTTCCAGAGCGCGCAGAATCTCCGGCGCCAACAGACCATTGGGGCTGCGCCGCATGGCGTCTTCGATTGCTGCCGGAGCTATCTCTGGGACATGGTTTGCCAAAGCGGCCCTTCCTGCGCGTAGAATCTAGACGCAAGAATGACGTGGATGGGCCCAAGAATCAAGATTATGCGCAAGAGTGAGGCTAGGCGCAATCATAGTTGCGCCGAGCTAGGGCACCGATCCGCACGACGTCTTTATGCCCGGAGCCAGCGGTTACTACATTTAGGAGGGGGTTAGAGGGTTATTGCGTAGAAGTAGTTCTCATCATCACCCGGTGCGGCGCGCCATCTCAATACCGTTTAACCTTCGCACCATCGCTGGTCAGACGTCGCCACACGCATCAAATCTCGTAACAATGTCTCGCTAAACGCAACAGAATCTTCTTGCCAACGTCACCCCATAAACATAACATGTTAAGCGAATGGAGGCATATTCGCATGAGTGGAACGATTGAAGCCGCCAAGCCCGGCGAGATGACCGGTGGGCAGGCGTTGGTTGCACAGTTGATCGTCGAGGGCGCGAAGGACATTTTCGCGATCCCCGGCATCCAGCTCGACTGGGCGGTGGACGCGATCCGCCAGCGCTCGAACGAGCTTCGGCTGATCGTCCCGCGCCACGAACAGGCGACTTCCTATATGGCGGACGGCTATGCCCGCACCACCGGCCGCGAGGCGGTGTGCATGGTCGTGCCGGGGCCGGGGATGCTCAACGCGCTTTCCGGCATCGCCACCGCTTATGCGTGCAACGCGCCGGTGCTGTTCATCGTCGGGCAGATCCCGAGCGACACGATCGGCGCGCACCACGGCATGCTCCACGAAATCCCCGACCAGAGCGGGGTGCTCAAGGCGATGACCAAGTGGCACGGCATCGCCAAGACCCCGGCCGACATCCCCGGGCTGGTGCATGAAGCGTTCGTGCAGCTGCGCAGCGGCACCCCGCGCCCGGTCGCGCTCGAAGTGCCGCCCGATGTGCTCCAGTCGGCCGGGGTGGTGACCTTGCTGCCGCGCGCCGAGCGGGTGCGGCAGGCACCCGCCGCCGAGGCGATCGCGCAGGCGGCCGAGGCGCTCACCAAGGCGCGGCATCCGGTGATCTGCGCCGGCGGCGGCGCGGTGGCGAGCCAGGCGACCGCCGAGATCCAGGCGCTCGCCGAGCGGCTGCAGGCGCCGGTGGTGATGACCGAGGCGGGCCGCGGCTTGATCGACGATCGCCACCCGCTCGCGCTGATCGGGCTCGGCGGGCGCGCGGTGCTGCCGCACGCCGATGTCGTGCTGGTCGCGGGCAGCCGCTTCCTCGACGGCACCGCCACGCCGACCGACAAGCGCGACGGCGTGACCTATATCTATCTCAATACCGATCCCAACCATATGGGCGCGCCGCGCGCCGCGGGGATCGTGCTCGAGGGCGATGTGCAGGAAGGCGCGCGCGCGCTGCTCGCGGCGATCGGCACGGGCGAGGCGCCGGCGGCGACCGACCGTATCGCCAAGGTCAAGCAATGGTGCGCACAGCAGATCGAGGCGATCCGCCCGCAGCACGATTATGTCCAGGCGCTGCGCGGGACGATGGCCGATGACGATATCCTCGTCAGCGAGCTGACCCAGGTCGGCTATTATTCGAACATCGCCTTCCCGGTTTACGGGCCGCACCGCTTCATCACCCCGGGCTATCAGGGGACGCTGGGCTACGGCTTCAACACCGCGCTCGGCGCAGCGCACGGCAACCCCGACCGCCGCACCGTCTCGCTCAACGGCGACGGCGGGTTCAGCTGGGGGATGCAGGAGTTGGCGACCTTGGCGCGCGACCAGTTCAACCTCTCGGCGGTGGTGTTCGTCGACGGCAAGTTCGGCAACGTCCAGCGCATCCAGCGCCGCGTGTTCGGCGCGGAATTCGGCACCGATGTCGCAAGCCCGGACTTTGCGCTGCTCGGCCAGGCTTACGGCCTGCCGACGGTGGTGACCGACTCCCCCGAGGGTCTCGCCGAGGCGCTGCGCGACGCCAAGCAGCGCGGCGGCCCGGCGCTGATTGCGGTGAAGGTGGGCGAGATGCCGAGCCCGTGGGCGCTGATCCACCCGTTCGTGCCCTCGCCGGTGCCGGTGCCGCCGAACCCGCTCGGCGAGCCCGCCTGATCGCGCACCCCAGCGAACGAAAAGGCCCGATCCGGGATGCCGGATCGGGCCTTTTCTTTGTCTCTTAACTCCCCTCCCTTGTGAAGGGAGGGGAGCCAGAACGTTTCACCCCGCCTGCCCCGCCAGAAACCGCCGCCGCGCGCGCATCAGCATCACGCTGAGCCCCAGCGACACTGCCATGATCACCGGATAGCAAGCGACGATCGCCCAGACGATCCCGAGCCGCCCGCCGATCATCTCCTCCCCGACGAAGGCGAACACCGCCGACCCGATCGTTTGGCCGAGGAAATTCTGCGCGAGATTGAACAAGGCGACGATCTTGCCGATGTGGTTGCCCGGCGTGATCTCGGTGAGGATCGCGAACGCCGCGACCGGCATCGATCCGATCAGCAGATTGGCGAGCGCGAGGCAGATCCACACCCCCGTCGTCCCCTGCGCGAGGAACATCCCGACCACCGGCACGATCTGCAGCACCTGCAGCGCGATCGAGATCTTGAGGATCGCGTCGCGGTCGCCGGCGAGCGCGCGGCGGTCGATCACGAAGCCCGCGCCGAGCGCGCCGATCGCCGAGCAGATCAGCGCGATCGTCCCCGCGGTCGGCCCGACCACCTCGGGCGGCAGGCCATGCTGGCGCTCGATCGCCGGGGCGAGCCACGCGCTCCACCCGGTATTGGCGAGCGACCACAGGATCATCGCGCTGAACAGCAGGACATAGAGCCCGGCATGGCCGCGCATATGGCGCAGCGACTCCTTGAAGCCCGCGTTTTCCGAGGCGTCGGTATCGACATCCACCCGGCGCGGCTCGCGGAACAGGAAGATCGCGAGGCCGAGGCACAGCCCGATCAGCCCCGGCACGACCATCGCGAACTGCCACGGCTCGATGCTGCCGAGGATCGGAATCCCGTGCGTCCCGCCCGATTTGGCGAAGCCGTAGAGCGCGCCGCCGATCACCAGCGCCAGCGCCGATCCGACCAAAGGCGCGGTGGTGTAAACCGCGAGCGGCCAGGCGCGGCGCTGCGGCGGGAAGCTGTCGCGGATCATCGACATCGCGCACGGCTGCAGCGCCGCCTCGCCCACCCCCAGCCCCATGCGGCTGACGAACAACATGCGATAGGAGGAGGCGAAGCCGGAGAGCATCGTCATCCCCGACCAGCCGACCACCGCCGCGCCGAGCACGGTACGGCGGTTGAAGCGATCGGCGGCGAACCCCATCGGGATGATCGCGAGGCTGTAGAGCGTTGCGAAGGCGGCGCCTTCGAGCAACGCGATCTGGACGTCGCTGATCCCGAGCGAGGCGCGGATCGGATCGACCATCGATCGCATCATGTTGCGATCGATGAACGAGAGGACGAACAACAGGGTCAGATAGGAGAGCAGCAGCCACGGCCGGGAGCCACGCGGATAGGCGCTATCGTCGGCAGCGCTCCCGCCCGCGCCCGCGCGCCCGATCGCCATGCCTGCCATCCGCCCACTCCTGCCTCATCGCCCCGTACCGACGCAGCAAGCGCGGCACGATATACGCAACTTCGTCTCGTTATACGATATAGATAACATGTTATCTGTGCAAACGGTATCGGCATTTCCGAGGAGGTTGAGCGCGCTTCACCTCATCCGTCATTCCCGCGAAGGCGGGAATCCATTCTGGCTGGCCTCACGACTCTTGCCCCGGCCTGCGCGAATGGATTCCCGCCTCCGCGGGAATGACGGTTAAGAGGAAAGCGCTTCCCTCAATCCCGCCCGCGCGCGGGCTCGTCCGGCGCGAACCCGCCGAGCGCGTCGCGGAACGCGGCGAGTTCGGCCATCAGCCGCTCCAGCCGCTCTTCGCCGAATGCCTTGCGGTAATTCTGCACCAGCACGCGGGTATGCTCGGCGGTGCGGTTGACCAGCGCACGCCCGGCGTCGCTGATCGCGATGATCGAGCGGCGCTTGTCCTGCGGATCGACATCGCGCGCGATCAGCCCGCGCTCGCCGAGCTCCTTGAGGATCCGCGTCACGCTCGGCCCGTGGAGCATCGCGCTCGCCGCGAGCGCCGCGATATCAAGCCGCCCCTCGTCGCTCAGCACGCGCAGCACGCGCCATTGCTGCTCGGTGACGTCAGCGGCGCGCAATTTGGGGCGGATGGGCGCCATCGTCGCCTCGCGCGCGGCGAGCAACAGACCGGCGATCGACTGCCGATACGGCGGCAGGCCAGAGATTTCGTCGTCAGACATCGGCGACGTGCATCGCATAAACCGATCCGCGCGGCAAAACGTCAGCCTCCCTGCCCAACCAGTCGGTTGCGCAGCACCCCGATCCCTTCCACCTCGAGTTCGACGACATCGCCGTCGTCGAGGAAGGTCAGGCTTTCATAGCCGCAGCCGTCGCCGACGGTGCCCAGCCCGATCAGGTCGCCGGGATGCAGCGTTTCGTCGCGCGAGATATAGGCGATCGTCGCCGCGATCGAATGCTGCCCGCCGCCCGACGAGGTGCGCACCTTCTCCACCCCGTTGACGCGCGCGATCATCGTCAGCGCCTCTGGGTCGGCGATCTCGTCGGCGGTGACGATGCACGGGCCGATTACATTGCCGGTATCGAAATCCTTGCCCTTGGCCGGGCCGAAGCGGAACTGTGTCTCACGCGACTGGATATCCCGCGCCGAAAAATCGTTGAAGATCGTATAGCCGAACACCGCGTCGAGCGCATTTTCCGGGGTGAGGTCGCGCGCGGGGCCGCCGATCACCACGCCGAGCTCCAGCTCGTAATCCATCAGCTTCGCCGCGCGGGGGCGGCTCACCTCCGCCTCGGGGCCGACGACGCTCATCGGATTGCCCTTGTAATAGAGCGGCTGCTCGTACCACACCGGCGGAATCTCGAACGCGCCGGCGGCGCGGAACTTCTCCAGCGTCGCAGCGGGATCGGGGGTGGCGCTGGCGCGAAGCTGCATCGCGGCGGCGATCGCCTGACGCACATGCTTCTCGTAATTGCCGCAATCGCGGATCTGCGTCGGGCGCGGCAGCGGGGCGAGCAAGGTCACCTCGCCAAGCGCGATCGTGTCGCCCGCATCGGCGAGCGCCGCCGCGATCCGCGCCAGCCCGGCGCGACCGGCGGTAATTACCGCGAGCATGTCGCCCAGCATTTCACCGCCGTCGCGCGCGGTCGCCGCGGCGATATCGAACACGCGATCGTCGCCGACCAGCACGCCGGGGCGCGCTTGCCCCTCATGATTGCGGAAAGTCACCAGCTTCATCGCTCGCTCCCTGGAACGGAAAACATAAACCCCGTTCGGGCTGAGCGTGTCGAAGCCCTGCACTTTCTTCCGATGAAGAAGGGCAGCCCTTCGACAAGCTCAGGCCGAACGGGGAAAGGTGGTCGCGACACTCTCAGCCGCGCGCCCCGCGCAATTGATCGACCAGCCCGACGACATCGCCCGGCAGCGCATCGCCGCGCCAGCCGACATGCAGGTCGGGCCGCGACACCAGCAAGGCATGACGATAGACCGCGGTACGCTCGTCCGGCGCGATATCGAGCAGCTTGAGCGGCATCCCGGCCGCGGCCGCCGCCTGCTCCAGCGGCGCCACGTCGATCGTCGAATCGAACCGCAGCAAGGTATAGTCCGCCCCGAAGTCGTCGTAAGCGGAATTGCCGTTGCGGCGCCAGAAATGCGGGGTGCGGCACCCCGGCACGGTCGATTGCTCGAAGCCGGCCATCGAATAGCCCGGCTGCTGCTCGCCGTCGTAGGCGATAATGGGCGAATCCGGGTAAAAGTACCCGAAGTTCAGCCCGCCGCAGCAATATTGCTGGACGTTGAGCGCATAGACCTGCGCGCCCAGCGCCGCCCGCGCGGCTTCGCCCTCGGCGCCGTCATGCTCGACCGCCTCGGGCACCGCGCGACGATGCGCGATCGCGCTCAGCGCGTGGTTCATCGCGAAATGCGACACCTGCTCGGTGATCGGCAGCCGCTCGGCTTCATAAGCGTCGAGCAGATGCGCCCCGCCCCAGCCGTTGACCGTCGCCGCGAGCAGCCACGTCAGGTTCATCGCGTCGGCGATCCCGGCGTTCATCCCGAAGCCGGCATAAGGCACCCACAGATGTGCGCTGTCGCCGCAGATGAAGATACGGCGATCGCGGAACTTGTCCGCCACCAGCCGGCGGCCGATCCAGTCCTCCTTGCTGATCACCTCATAATTGAAATCGTCCCCGACGCCGAGGATCGTGCGGATCGACGCATCGCGATCGATCGCGTCGAAATCCTCCTCATGCTCGTAGAGGTAATTGTGGATCAGCCAGGTCTCGCGCCCGTCGATCGCCACGGTATTGCCCGAGCGGCGCGGGTTGAGCGACAGGTTCATCCAGCCGGGGCGCCCCTGCATCATCTCGAGCAGCCTGGGCGCGCGGATATAGGTCGATTGCACGCGCTGGACGACCGCATCGCCCGACAGTTTCGCGCCGATGATCGAGCGCACGCGCGACCGTCCGCCGTCGCAGCCGACCAGATACAATGCGGTCAGCGTCTCGGTCGCCCCGCTCGGCAGATCGCGCACGTTGACGGTCACCCCGGCATCGTCCTGCGTCGCCTCGATCAATTCGGTCCGGTTGCGGATCGTGATCAGCGGATGCGCCGCGGCCTGCGCGAAGATCAACGGTTCGAGATAGATCTGGTTGATCCGGTGCGGCGGCTCCGGGGTCGGCCACCAGGTATCGGGCCCGGCGAAGTCGGTCCAGCGCTCCGCACGCGCGGGGATCGCGATGCGGGTGATTTCATGCCCCCGCGTCACGCTGGTGCGATAGACGCAATCGTTGGGATAATCCGCTGGCAGCCCGGAATCGCGCACCACGTCGGCGAAACCGAGCCGGCGGAACGCCTCCATCGTGCGCGCCGCGACATGATTGCACTTCACGCTCGGCGGCTCGCCCGCCTGCCGCGTCTCGACGATCGTCGAGCGCACCCCGCGTCGCGCGAGATCGAGCGCGACGACCAGCCCGACCGGGCCGGCGCCGCTGATGATGACCTGCGTATCGGTCGCCATCACTGCCACGCCACGAATGCGCACGACGATCCGGTGCCGCCCTCGGTGCGGTAGAGCGTCTGATAGTCGATTTCGGTCATCTTGAGCCCGGCGTGGCGCATCGCCGCGGAGGTCGCGATCCAGCTCTTGCACTCGGAGGTGCCGGCCATCAGCTCGTTCTGCGGAATCGCGGAGAGCGTCGCCTCGTCGTCGCTGGCGAGCGCATTGAGGAATTTGCGATCCCATTCGGGGTCGACCACGAAATGCGTCAGCCCGCCGGTGGTAAGCACCGCGACGCGCGCATCGCTGTCCCACGCCTCGATCGCGCGGGCGACCGCCCCGCCAAAGGCATAGCAGCGCGCGGCGGACGGGCTGTTGTCATAATACCAGCAATTCACGTCGACCGGGACGTTGGGCTTCACCAGATCGCGCAGCACGTTCTTGTAGAGGAAGCCGTAAGCGTGCGGCAGGCCGTACATCAGCGACTTTTCGTTCACCACGGTCGGCTTCTCGTGGCACAAAGTCACGTCGAACCCGCTCTCGCGTACCAGATGCCGCGCGATATGCTGGCCGAACGCGCGATCGCCCGGGAAGGCGACCCGTTCGTCGGGGAGATGGCCGTGGTCGGAAAGTTCGATCCCGATCGGCAGCCGCGCATTCTGCTCAGCCGTGCGCGGCAAATTGGGCAGTTCGTCGGTCGCGATCACCGCGAACGAGGGCACGATCTCCGAGAAGAATTCGTGCTGATCGTTGCCGATCATCACCACCACATCGGGATCGACCGCGCGGAACATGTCGTGGAGCCGGTCCATCGCCGCGAACGACGCTTCGAGCGCGGCTCGCCGCGTTTCGAGCGCGAGCCGATCGCCGATATTCTCGCCCGCGCGCTGCGCCGCCAGCTCGGCATAGGGCAGCTTACGCCCATGGAACCACAAGGGCACGCCGTCCTTGCGATCGCGGTCGCCGCGGAGATCCCAGTCCTCCGCCATCGTATGAAGCTGCGGCGTATGCGCGCAGCCGATCCCGAGCACTATCTTGGCCATAAATCCTCTACACGCAGACCTTTACCACCGTCATGCCAGGCTCGACCCGGCATCCAGAGCCACAAACATCATCGCTCGTTGCCCTGGATGCCGGATCAAGTCCGGCATGACGGCAGAGGTGTTACCGGTGGTGATCAGGAACCGACCGAAATACGGTTGGACAGCCGGCCCAGCCCGTCGATCTCCACATCGGTCAGCTTGCCGTCATAGAGATTGAGGTAGGTGCCGATATTGCCGCGCGGATGCTTCTCGGTGCCCTTGGAGGCGGTGCCGGTGTGGAGGCAGTCGCCCACTTCCATCGTGAACCACTTGCTGGCTTCCGAAATCACCCGCTCGACCGGAAAGAAATAGTTCGCGGTGCTGTCGTCGGCATAGCATTCGCCGTCGATATAGCCGCGGACGCGCAGCGCGTTCGGGTTGGGGATCTCGTCCTTGGTGGTGAGCCACGGGCCCATCGCCGCAAAGGTATCCGCGCCCTTCGACTTGCTGTGATAGATGAACAGCAAATAGGTGTCCTCGCCGCCCTCGAACTTCGGGCGCCACGCCAGATGGTGCGGCTTGATCACTTCGGGGCGCTGCTTCAGCGCGATCGAATCCTGCGAGAATTTCACGCCGCTCGCGGTGACGTCATTGGTCAGCGTATAGCCGAAGACGTAATCGAGGGCGTTTTCCGGGGCGACGTTCTTCGCGGTCTTGCCGAACACGATGACGGGTTCGGGCTCGGGGATCGACTGGCCGTGATCCTTGAGTAGCTCGATCGACTTGTTGTGGCCGGTCAGCGCCGAGCGCCCCTTGGTGAAGAACATCGGCGCGGTCATCGGCTTGACCGCATATTGGTTGAGATTGTTGTTGTTGACCGCGCAGCCGAGGATCTTCGACGGGCGCGGGTTGGGCGCCATCCAATCGGCGTTGGCGAGATCGATCACCGGCAAGCGCCCGGCGACCGCCGCCTCGATCGCGGCGGCAGCGCTGTCGAGCCCAGCATTGCCGGCCTCGATCAGATCCTCCATCCACGCGAAATCGAGCGCGACCGCTTTGTCGTCCGCAACCCGCGCGATCACCGTCGGCTTGCCGTTAATCCTGATCGTACCGAGCTTCATGTCACTCTCCTGCTTTGCTGCGAGCGCCCGTTTGGGGGAGCGGTCAGATGGTGTGTTCGGCGTCGGCGGGGATCATCCCCATCGCCACCTGGAATTCGCGTTTGACGGCTTCGGGCTGCCCCACCTGATGCGGGTAGTGCGGCTGGTTGAAGCGGTAGGCGAGCTTCTTCCCCAGCGCCCAGCTCTCCTCGAGCGTCATCGAGGTGGTGAAGATCTCGCGATGCTTGATCGGCAGTTCGACGCATTTGTTGCGCTCGGCGTCGCGGATCAGCCCCTTGGGGTCGCGCCCCTCGGCCACCGCCTTCATATTCTCGTCGAACGAGCGCCGCAGCATGACGATGCCGAGATCGCTCTGCCCGAGATGCTCCTCGGTGCGATCGGCGATGACGCCCTGCCCGGCCCAGGCGACGATATCCTGGTTGAGCACATGGCTGGTGATCCAATTGTCCTCGGCATCCTTCACCGGCCCCTTCCAATAGGGCACGCGCTGCTGGACATAGGGCTCCTGCCCGACCGGCACGCGGTGGAACATCCAGGTGATGCTCAGCGTGTTCTCGTCATCCACCGGGATGCGCCATTCGATATGGTCGCCGAGGAAGAAGGCGTTGGGCCACAGAGCGGTCGAGCCGACCGTCCAATGCTGGCTGTCCTTGTCGGTATCCTCGCGGACGCGGCGATAGATGTGCCCGAACTCGAATTCGTCGAACTTCAGCTCGAGATGCTTCGGGCCGTAGCTGCCGTCGCCGGCCAGCCGCGAGGTCCAGTTGCGGTGCATCCATTCGAAATGCACCGGATCGAGGCTGTTCTCCTGGCATTGGAACCAGTTGCACGGCACATCGGCATAGACGACCTGGCGGAAGCCATTGTCCCAGGTGAAGGGTTCCCAATTGGGCACCAGCGGCGCGGGATCGGGGCCCATATAGGCCCATAGCATCCCCGCCTTTTCCTCGACCCGATACGCCTTGGTGCGGATCTTGTCGCGAAAGCGCGCCTTGGGGTTGGCGATATCCTCGAACGGCTGTTCGAGGCATTTGCCGTCGGTAGCGAAGCACCAGCCGTGATAGCTGCAGCGCAGCCCGTCTTCCTCGATGATGCCGAACAGCATGTCGGCGCGGCGATGCGGGCATTGCCGGTCGATCAACCCGTAGCTGCCGTCGCCGGCGCGGAAAGCGACGAGCGATTCGCCCAGCAATTTCACCGGCTTGATCCCAAGCTCGTCGATCTCTGCGGTCGCCGCGAAAGGATGCCAGTAGCGGCGCAGCAATTCGCCCATCGGCGTTCCCGGGCCGACGCGGGTCAATCGCTCATTCTGTGCCGGACTAGCCATTTTCCTCCTCTCCCAGCGGTCGAAAATCCCTGTCGCCGCGCTATCGCCCGGTATCGACATCCGCAACAACGAGGTCTATTTGTTGCGTATGTCGCAACAACTCGAGTCCGAAACCCGCGATCGCGACCCGCGCCGGCAGGCGCCGACCGCCGGGCTGGGCAAGATCGAGGCGGTGGCCACGGCGACCGCGATCATCGATTTCCTCGCCGAGCGCGGCAGCAAGGTCGGGGTGCAGGATGTCGCGACGATGCTCGGCATCACCAAGTCGCGCGCCTCGCGGCATCTCGCCAATCTCGAACAATTGGGGCTGGTCGGGCGGCAAGGCAGCCGCGGCTATGAGCTCGGCTGGCGGCTGGTGCGCTGGGGGCATATCGCCGCGGCGCGGCTCGACCTGGTGGCGATGCTCGACGATTATCTCGTCGCCTTGGGGCGCGAGGTCGGGCTGACCGTCTTGCTGTGCACCGATGCCGGCGGCGACGCGGTGGTGGTGCGATCGATCCCCGCGCCGCAGGCGATCCATATCGACGTCAAGCCCGGGCTGGTGCTTAGCCTGCCGCATTCGCCCTCGGCGCGGATCGCCTTCGCCTTCCAGTCACGCGAGCGGCGCGAGAAACTGCTCGGCCATCTGTGCGAGCGCGAAACCGATTTCCGCATCGCCGATCGCGCCGAATTCATGACGCAGATCGCCGATATCCAGCGGCATTACGTCTGCTGGACGCGCGACAAGTTCAACCTCGGCCACGGCGCGGTGGCCGCGCCGGTGTTCGATCAGGACGAGGAATTGCGCGCAGTCGTCACGGTGATGATCCCCAGTTCCGAACTCGGCGAGCGCGGCCCGCCGCGGCCGCTGATCGAGGCGCTGCTGCGCTGTTGCGCCTTGTGCTCGCAGCGGCTCAATTCGCGGTTCCAGTTTCCGACCGGCTAACGTCATCCCAACAGCTCACGTCACCCCAGCGTAAGCTGGGGTCTTGTGCCGCAGGCGCCGCCCCTGCTGCCTGAAATCACAGCTTGCGCTGGGATGACGGAGTGGTGACGGCACGAAGGCCGCAAGCGCGAGCGCCTGCGGCCTGAGACCCCAGCCTGTGCTGGGGGGGGACAGATTCCCCGCCGGTTTCCCGGCGGGGCCTTTGTCAGAACTTGTAGCCGAGTTGCACACCCACGGTGCGCGGCTGGGCGACCAGCGTCTGGTACGGGGTCACCGTGTCGGCGATCGAGTTGATGTTCGCCCGCTTGTCGAGCAGGTTGCGGACATAGACCCCGGCATTCCACTTGTCCTGATGCGCCAGCGTGATCGCGGCATTGACCAGGGTGAACGCCTGCGGCGCCATCAGGTTAAACTGCGGGCGATAGTCCATATAGGCATATTTGCCGCGATGCTGGGCATCGACGCGCAGCTCGACCGAATTGTCGCCGCTCAGGTTGACGGTATACGCCGCCGAGCCGTTGAGCGTGAAGGTCGGGGTATTGGCGAATTGCGTCCCCGCCACCGGCGAGCCCGAGATCGCCGGCTGGTCCTTCAGCCACTTGGCCTTGAACACCGTGCCGCTCGCGGTCAGCTCCAGCCCGCGCACCGGGCGCGCGGTCAGGTCGAACTCGACCCCCTGCGACCGCGCGCACAGACCCGAGCAATTGAGGATGCCCGAGAAGGTGCCGTTGAAGAAATCGCCCGAGATCTGGGTGTTGTACCAATTGACCCGATAGAGCGCGATATTGAACTGGAGCGCGCGATTGAACCAGTCGGTCTTCGCGCCGGCCTCGAAGTTCCAGGTGTAATCCGGGCCATAGGACGGCGGCAGTTCGGGGATCACGCGAACGATCGTGCCGCCGGCGCGATAGCCCTGCGACGCCGAGGCGTAGAGCATGATGTCGCGCGTCGGCTTATAATCGGCCTCGAACTTGTAGATCGCCTTGCTTTCGGTGCTGCGCACATCGTCCGGCGCCCCCGCGGTGCCGAGCCGCAGGAACGGCACGATCGAGGTGGCGATGTCGTGCCGCTTGTTCTGGAACACGCGGATACCGCCGAGGATCGAGAATTTGTCGGACAGTTTGAGCGTCGCTTCGCCGAAGCCCGCCCATTGCGTCAGCTTGAAATCGCCCGCGCGCTCATACCAGACGGGGTTGGCGAAGATCGGATTCCCGGTGGTGAGATCGACATCGACGAAGCTGTTGTTAATCTTCGTCGTGCGGTTCTGATAAATCCCCCCGACGATGAAGTTGAGCGGCCCGTCGAAATTGGTCGCGAGGCGCAGTTCGGAATTCCACATCGTCAGCTCCTGCGCGGAGCGGAAGGTGATCGCCTTGGGCAAGGTGATCGGCGGGAATGCGCCGATGCTCTGCAGGAAGCCGAAGAACAGCGGCAGCCCCTGCTGGTCGGTGAAGCTCTCGTTGCGGCGACGCTGATAGGATTGCGTGAAGGTCAGCGTCATATTGTCGAACTGATGTTCGAGCGTCAGCCCGGCGAGGATCGACCGGTCATGATAAGGCTCGCGGCTCTGCGTCCTGGACTGCAGATCGCCCGCGCCCGGCAGCGCCACGCCGCCGATCACCGACGGGCGCGACCAGACATAGCCCTGCCCGTTGGATTTCAGATCCTGGACATAGAGCTGGGTCGTCGCGGTGGTGTTCGGCCCGAGCTGATAGGTGCCGTTCCAGCGGAAGCCCCAGGTGTCGGCGCTGTTGAAATTATCCTTGCGGTAGGACGTGTTGTCGATGAACCCCGGGGTGTGGATGCCATAGCCGACGATGCGGAAGGCGACCGAGTCCCCCAGCGGCACGTTGATCATGCCCTTCACCGCATAACCGGCCTGCCCGTGGTTGACGAGCGACCCGTCGAGATCGATGCGGCCCTCGGTCACGTTGAGCTTGGCCGGGTTGGACAGCACACGCACCACACCGGCGAGCGCCGACGAGCCGTAGAGCGTGCTCTGCGGGCCGCGCAGCACTTCGACGCGCTGGACGTCGTACATCAGGAAATCGGTCTGGCGGCCGCCCGAGCTCGCGGCGCTGTCGCCGGTGCCCGCGGTCGGCATGTTGTCGTAATAGAGGCCGACGGTGGATTCGCCCGCGCCGACGAGGCCGCGGATCATCAGCGTGTTCTGCCCCGGGCCGGCGTTGATCACGTTGAGCCCGGCGATGTTGCGGGTCACCTGCTCGATATCGGTGATCTGGCGCTTGACCAGATCGTCGGAGGTGATCACGCCGATGCTGGTCGGCGTATCCTGCAGCTTCTGCTCGCGCTTGTTGGCGGTGACGATCACATCGGGGATGCCGCCATTGTCGGCCGAGGCGACGGCCGCCTGATCGGCTTCGGCAGCGGGCGCCGCCAGCGCCTGCATCGGCACCGCGCCGAGAATCGCCGCCATCACCACCGAGGGCGCGGCCATCGCAACATTCACTTTCATCTTACCCACCTTGTCCCCTCCCAAAACCAACCGGATAGCCGCGCAGGACTCACTCGGCACCGATTTAGATAACATGTTATCCTTGCCCCGTTCCGGCGCAACGCGCTTAGTGGATTTGTTGCGAGGAGTGAAACAATGGCACGGAACCTGAAACGGCCTGGATCCGGTAATTCCCTCTGCTCCCCCCTCCCTCTTGAAGGGAGGGCCGGGGGTGGGTGGGTATGAGGCGCGCGTAACGGTATCCCCGCAGGCCAACCCACCCCCGACCGCTCGCTTGTTCAAGGGAGGGGAGAAGAAGACGCCAGACACGCGCGGAACTGGCGCAGCCCGCCCCACAGCAGCAAGGTCGCGATCGGCCCGACGATCGCCGCGGCGATCGCCAGCGACAGATGCAGCGCGCCTTCGTCACGGAGCACATAATCGCCGATCAGCGCCGGCAGCACCGGCCCCAAGGTCACCGCGAGGATGCCCACCGTCAGCCCGAACACCGCGCTCAACTGCGCGCGCATGTTGTTCGGCGCGATCATCTGGATGGCCGAGGGGATCAGCACCGGGACGAACCCGCCGAGGAACTTGATCGGCCACAGCATCGCCGCCATCGCCCAGGCAACCGGCAACAGCGGCATGATCGTCGCGGCGACGCCCATTCCCGCGGCGGCATAGGTCGCCAGCCGGAGGCACGCATCGCCCTGCCCGCGCGCGATCATCCGGCTCGAAAGCCACCCCGCCGAAAGCATCCCGAGCGGCCCGGCGGTCAGCGAGGCGAGCCCGTTGACGTGCCCGGTCTGCGCGACGTTCCAGTGGAAGGTGCGGATGAACAGCTCGGGATACCAGGCGTCCATATAGCTCATGATCGCGAGCATCGCCGATCCGAGGAACAAGGCGATCGACATCGCCGGCCAGCGCGCGAGAAAGCGCCAGATGCGCGCCAGCGAGAAACTTGCGGCCGCGCCCTTGGCATCGCCGCGGCGCCGCGGCTCGCGCAGGGTCGAAACCCATAAAGCGACGAGCAGCCCCGGCGGGCCGATCACCAGAAACACCGCATGCCACGAGCGGATCGTGCCGAGCAGCGGCACCGTCACCTGCGGGGTCTGCGCCACCGCCGCCACCACCGACCCGCCGAGGATCAGCGCCAGCCCGGCGCCGATATAGATGCCGACCGAATAGAGGCTCATCGCGCGCGGCAGCCGCTCGCGATCGAAACTGTCGTTGAGCAGGGAATAGGCCGAGGGCGACAGCGCCGCCTCCCCCACCCCGACGCCGATCCGCGCCGCGAACAATTGCGGAAAGGTCCGCGTGAATGCGCACAAGGAGGTGGCGAGGCTCCACAAGGCGACGCCGCCGGCGATGATCCGCGTGCGCGGATAGCGATCGGCGAGCCACGCGATCGGCAGCCCCATTGCGGTGTAGAACAGCCCGAACGCGCCCCCGGTGAGCAAGGCGAATTGCGTATCGGTGAGGTGCAGGTCCGCCTTGATCGGCCCGACCATCAGATTGAGGATCTGCCGGTCGAGGAACGAGAAGGTGTAAGCGACCATCAGGACGGCGGCGGTGTACCAGCCGTAGCGATAGTCAGCCCGCGTTTCGGGCATCGCGGTCACGCCGCGCGGTCCGCCGCGACGATCGCGGTGCCGGCCGAGAGCCGGACGAGCGGGTCGGCATCGCCGAAGCGGGTGCCGATCGGATCGCCCCCCGCCGCGACGCGCTCGACCTGCCGGCGATAGAGCCGGCGCAGCATCCCGATCCCCTTGTCGGAGGTGACGAGATGCTCCTCCGAATGCGCGGTGATCGCGCCCTGCCCGACCTGCGCCTCATAATCGCCGGGGAGTTCGCGATGCTCCTCTTCGGTCAGTTCGTGCCACAGCTTGCCGTTGAAATGCGAGCGGATGCGCGCGAGCGCGCCGCGTTCGGTGACGCGCCCGGCGGAATAGATGCGGAAACTGGTATCGTCGATCGGCAACACCCAGCCGAGCAGCGAGCATGACCCGACACTCTCCGCGCGCGGATTGGCCACCGCGCGCACCGTCGGCAGCACTGCTTCGGTGATGCGGCGGTGCAATTGCCCCTCGCCCAGATCGCGCGCCTGAATGCTCTGGATGCCGCGCTCGGTCTCCTCGAACACCACCTCGGGCATCAGCGCCATCTGCGCGACGAACTGATTGCCGCTGAAGCTGCCGTGGAGGATCGGCACATGGAACGGGTCCATCACATTTTCGAAATGCTGCAGCCAGTTGCACGGCACGATCGCCGGGCCGCCGCTGCCCAGGCTGGTATCGTCGGCCTCGATGAATTCGCCCGGCGCGAGTTCCTCCAGCACATCGTAACGCGGCAGGAGCGGCATCCGCTCGGGCGGCCCCATATAGGCGAAGATCAGCCCATACCGCTCCTGCACCGGATAACCCGGCTGGCGCACCCGCGCCGCGGTGCGCGCGCCGCCCGCCGGCTCGCACGGCTGTTCGAGGCATTTGCCGTCCACGTCGAACAGCCAGCCGTGATAGCAGCAACGGATCCCGCGATCGTCGACCTTGCCGTAATAGAGCGAGGTGCCGCGATGCGCGCAGCGCTCGTGGAGCAGCCCCGCGCGGCCCTCGCCGTCACGGAACAGCACCAGCCGCTCGCCGAGCGCGGTGACGATGCGCGGGGTACGCGTCGCATCGCTGCTGAGCGCCACCGGGTGCCAGTAGCGCCGCAGCAGCTCGCCCATCGGCGTGCCGCGCCCGACCAGCGTCAACGACTGGTCGAAGGTCGGCGCGGGGAGCGTGTAGGCGCTCAGCATTTCCATCTCACTCTCCTGTAGGATGCCGCTTTAGTGGCGGTTCTAGCTTCTCGTCATTCCCGCGAAGGCGGGAATCCATTGACGCTGTCGTCGCGATTCTATCGCTGAGGCCCGAGTGAATGGATTCCCGCCTTCGCGGGAATGACGAATATCTCTCAGGCCGCGACGCCCAGCCGCTGGATCTTGTGCGCGCCCGTCGCGAGCGCGACATTCTTCGTCTCCATGTAGAAATCGAAGCTCCAGTCGCCGCCGTCGCGCCCGATGCCGCTCGCCTTCACCCCGCCGAACGGGGTGGGCAAATGGCGGACATTCTCGCTGTTGACCCAGATCATCCCCGCTTCGAGCGCATTCGACACGCGCAGCGAGCGGCCGAGATCGTTGGTCCACAAATAGCCGGCGAGGCCATAATCGACCGCATTGGCCTTGGCGATCGCATCGGCCTCGTCATCGAACGGGATCACCGTCAGCACCGGCCCGAAAATCTCCTCCTGCGCGATGCGCATCGAGACATCGGCATTGGTGTAGAGCGTCGGCGAATAGAAATAGCCGTCGCCCGCGATGCGTTCGCCGCCGACCGCGATCGTCGCGCCGTCGGCGGTGGCGATCTCGGCATAGCTGCACACCTTCGACAGGTGCCGCGGGTGGATCAAAGGGCCGACCTCGGTCGCCGAATCGAACGGGTCGCCGACCTTGAGCTGGCGCACCCGCTCGGCGAGCTTCGCGACGAACTGGTCGTGGATCGAGCGCTGGACGAGCAGCCGCGACGACGAGGTGCAGCGCTGCCCATTGAGCGAGTAGATCATGAACACCACCGCATCGAGCGCGCGATCGAGATCGGCGTCGTCGAACACGATCACCGGATTCTTGCCGCCAAGCTCGAAATGGACGCGCTTCAGCGTATCGGCGCCCTGCCGCATGATCGCGCTGCCGGTCTTCGATTCACCGACGAAGGCGATCGCCTTGATATCGCGATGCTCGGTCAGCCGGCGCCCGGTCGTCTCGCCGAGCCCGTTGATCGAGTTGAACACCCCCGCCGGCAGCCCCGCCTCATGCGCGATCTCGACCAGCAGCCGCGCCGAATAGGGCGACCATTCCGCGGGCTTGTGGACCACGGTGCAGCCCGCCGCGAGCGCCGGAGCGATCTTCCACGTCGAGAGCATGAACGGCGTGTTCCACGGCGTGATCACCGCGACCGGGCCGATCGGCGCGCGCGAGGTGACGTTGAGATGCTCCGCCGTCGGCAGCGACTGGCCGTCCGCCGCCGCCGGCGCGCGATCGGCGAAGAAGCGGAAATTCTCCGCCCCGCGCAGCGCCGCCTTGGACATGAAGCGCCACGCCTGCCCGGCATCGAGGCATTCGACCGCGGCGATTTCCTCGGCGCGCGCCTCGATCAGATCGGCGACGCGGTGGAGGATCTGCTTACGCTTGTCGCCCGGGGTCGCCGCCCAGGCCGGAAAGGCGCGCTTCGCCGCCGCCACCGCCGCGTCGAGCTCCGCCTCGCTGGCGTCGCACGCCTCGCCGAGCCGCGCCCCGGTCGACGGGTCGGTCACCGCGAACGACACACCCTCGCCCGCCACCGCGACACCGTCGACGAAATGGCCGAGCGGCTGCCCGGTGAAGGGGGCAATGGCCCCCAAGGCGATCTTCCGACGATCAGGCTGCATGGTCACTCCGCAATTGATTATCGTGTTAAATATATCGCCCGATCGACCGCGTCAAACCCAAAGCGGCGCTTGACGCTTATCATGTTAAATTTTAGACGGCGGGCATGACGACGCATGAGAGGAAGGCATGATCAGCGGGACCGCTTATGGCGTAGCGCTCAATGATCGCGAGCAATTGGCGGGGCTTGGCGAGGCGCTGAACCACGCGCCTTATGGCAAGCCGCCGGTGGCGCCGATTCTCTATGTGAAGCCGCGCAACTGCTTCGCCGCGGCGGGTTCCGCAGTCGCCCTGCCCGACGATATTGCCGAAGTTGCAGTGGGCGCAACTATCGCAATCGAGCGCACGGCGGCAGGTCCACACCTCGCGCGGCTCGCGATCGACCTGTTCGCGCCGCACGCCAGTTTCTACCGCCCCGCGATCGCCGAACGCTGCCGCGACGGCTTCCTCCCGGTCGGCCCGGCGACGGCTGTGCCCGGTACGCCGGAAAATCGCGATCATCCCTCCTCCGTTCGCCCTGAGCTTGTCGAAGGGCGTCCTGTCGCTCGTGAGTTGGGGCCGCCCTTCGACAAGCTCAGGGCGAACGGGGAATTTGCTGTAAGCGATGCCCTTTCCACGATCGAGATCGTCACCGCGATCAACGGCGCCGAACGCCACCGCTGGAGCTTCGCCCGGCTGGTCCGCAGCCCCGAGGTGCTCGCACGCGACATCGCCGACTTCATGACGCTCGCCCCCGGCGACATCCTGTTGTGCGGCATCGCGGGCGACGCGCCGGTCGCACGCGCCGGGGACAGGATCGAGATCACCGCCACCGGCTTCGCGCCGCTTTCCGTCACTTTGGTCGCGGAGCAGGCGCGATGAAGCATGTCCGACTGATCCACGCCGGGCGCGAGCAATGGGGCGTGGTCACCGCCGACGAACAGGCGATCGCGCTGGCCGACGGCACCGCGGTCGGCTGGAGCGACATCACCCTGCTCCCGCCGGTCACGCCGGGGGCAACGATCTTCGCGCTCGGGCTCAATTATGCCGATCATTCGGTCGAGCTCGGCTTCAAGCCGCCGTCGCAGCCGCTCGTTTTCCTCAAGGGGCATAACGGCTTCGTCGCGCACAACGGTGTCTCGCCCAAGCCACGCGACGCCGATCAGATGCATCCCGAATGCGAGCTTGTCGCGGTGATCGGGCGGACCGCGAAGCGCGTGTCGGCGGCGGACGCGCTCGATCATGTCGCGGGCTATACGATCGCGTGCGATTATGCGGTGCGCGAGTTCCTGGAAAATTATTACCGCCCCAATCTTCGCGTGAAGAACCGCGACGCGCTCACCCCGCTCGGCCCGTGGGTGGTCGATGCGGCGGATGTCGGCGATCCGCAGGCGCTGGCGCTCACCACCACCGTCAACGGCGCGACCATTCAATCGGGATCGACCCGCGATATGGTCTTCCCGGTGGCAGAGCTGATCGCGTGGCTGTCGTCGTTCATGACGCTGTCGCCGGGCGACATGATCCTCACCGGCACCCCGCACGGCGTCCATTTCGTCAGCGAGGACGATGCGGTGATCTGCGAGGTCGAGCGTGTCGGCCGGCTCGCGCATCGCATAGGATTGAAGCCATGAGCTTGTATCAGGTCCAGAAATTGCTGTTCGAGCTGAATCGCGATCCCGCGATCCAGCGCGCGTTCGAGGCGGACGGCGGCGCGGTGGCGGATCGCTACGACCTCACCGAGGAGGAGCGCCGCGCCTTGCTCGAGCCCGATATCGGGTTGCTCTACGTGCTCGGGGTCAACGGCCAGATCCTGATGCATTTCGCGGCATTCAAGCAGATCGCCTGGGCCGATTATCTCCAGCGGATGCGCGACGGCGTGCGCATCCACGGCCCGATCCGCGCCGGCGTCTACAAGATGACGACCGGGCTCGATGAAAAGGTAGCCGGCGTATGACCCTCGTTTTCAGCGGCATTTGCAGCCACGGCCCCGGCATCACCGGCCGCGCCGATCTTGCCCCGCCCGAATTGCGCGACCCCTTCTATGCCGCCTATCGCAAGATGGGCGACGCGATCTGCGCGACCGGGGCGGAGGCGCTGATCGTCATCGCCGCCGAGCATTTCGCCAATTTCTTCATGAACAACATGCCGGCCTATGCGATCGGCATGGCGGATCAGTACGAAGGGCCGATCGAGGACCCCGACTGGCTGCGCATCCCGCGCCAGCAGGTACGCGGCGACGCCGATCTGTCGCGCCGGCTGATCGCCGAGGTGCAACAGACGGTCGACGTGGCCTATGCCGAGGAATGGAAGTTCGACCACGGCATCATGGTGCCGCTGCACTTCCTCGATCCGGCGAACGCGCTGACGATCATCCCCGCCAATATCAATTGTCAGGGCCCGCCGCTCACCCCGCTCCACCGCGCCTTCGCCTTCGGCCGCGCGTTGCGCCGCGCCGCCGATGCGGTGCCGCAACGCATCGCTTTGGTCGGCACCGGGGGCATCTCGCACTGGCCGTGCACCCCCGACAGCGGACGGATCAACGAGGCGTGGGACCGCGACTTCCTCGATCGCTGGGCCTCGGCCGACGAGGCGCGGCTGACCGCGTACACCGACGCCGAAACCTATGCCGACGGCGGCCAGGGCGGCTATGAGATCCGCACCTTCATCGCCGCAGCGGCCGCCGCGGGCGGCAAGGGCATTGTCGATTTCTACGCGCCGATCCCGATCTTCAGCACCGGCTGCGTCGTCGGCCGGTCGGAGATCGTGTGATGGCGCACGCCACGGTCGAATGGACCGACAATCTCGACGGCGCATTCGACCGCCACGCTCTGCTGTCGCTGATCGCGGCGGAGATGCGCGAGCGGTCAGGCGGGGTGTTCCCGGTCGGCGGGATTCGCGTCCGCGCAATCCGGCTCACCGACTATGTCATCGCCGATGCCGCCGGCCCCGATGACGCCTTCATCAACATCGACGTGAAGATGGGCGCCGGCCGCGATGCCGCGTTCAAACAGGCGTTCTTCGACCAATTGTTCGCGGCGGTGAAAGCCTTTCTCGGCGATTTGTTCGATCGGCGCCCGCTCGCCCTCTCCCTCTATGTCGAGGAAGCCGAGGGGTGGAAGCACAATACCATCCATCGCCGCCTCGCCGCGCAAAAGTGACGCAAATCATGCCGCTTTCCACCGACCTGATCCAAAGCCTCGCCGACGAGCTGCACATCGCCGAGCGCGACGGCACGCAGATCGCGCAATTCTCGCTGCGCCACCCCGAGATCACGATCGAGGACGCCTATGCCATCCAGCGCGCCTGGACCAGGCGCAAGATCGCCGAGGGACGCACGCCGATCGGCCACAAGATCGGGCTGACCAGCCGCGCGATGCAGCGCTCGTCGAACATCGACGAACCCGATTACGGGCTGCTGCTCGACGACATGCTGTTCCCCGACGGGCGCGATATCCCGATCGACCGTTTCATCGTCCCGCGGGTCGAGGTCGAGCTGGCGTTCCGCCTCAAGCAGCCGCTCCAGGGTCCAAATTGCACGATGTTCGACGTGCTCGACGCGGTGGATTACATCATCCCCGCGATCGAGATCATCGACGCGCGGATCGAGCAGGTCGATCGCGCCACCGGCATGACGCGCAAGGTGTTCGACACGATCTCCGACAATGCCGCCAATGCCGGGCTGGTGCTCGGCGGGCGGCCGATCCGGCCGGGCGACGTCGATCTGCGCTGGGTTTCGGCGCTGATCTATCGCAACGGCGTGATCGAGGATTCGGGGGTCGCCGCAGCGGTGCTCGGCCACCCGGCGCTCGGCCCGGCGTGGCTCGCCAACAAATTGCATCCCTATGGCGAGACGCTCGAAGCGGGCGAGATCATTCTCGGCGGCAGCTTCACCGCGCCGGTGCTGGCACGCGCGGGCGATACTTTCCACGTCGATTTCGGCCCGCTCGGCGCGATCTCGGTGCGCTTCGCATGAGTGCGTTTCGGGAGTGGATCGATGCCGCCCCCGCGCCGCGGCTCGGGCTTTGGCAGGCGCTCGCCTCGCCTTATACCGCCGAGATCTGCGCCACGCTCGGTTTCGACTGGATGCTGTTCGACGGCGAGCACGCGCCGAATACCGCGCAGACTTTGCTCGGCCAGTTGCAGGCGGTGGCGCCCTACCCGGTTCATGTCATCGCGCGGCCGCCGGCGGGCGATGCGGTCAACATCAAGCAATATCTCGATATCGGTTTCGGCACCTTGCTGATCCCGATGGTCGAGAGCGCCGATCAGGCGGCGGCGATCGTCGCTGCCTCGCGCTTCCCGCCGCGCGGCATCCGCGGGGTCGCCAGCTCGACCAGCCGCGCCTCTCGCTTCGGTGCCGAGACGAGCTATCTCGGCACCGCGCACGAGCGCACCGGGATCATCGTCCAGATCGAAAGCGCGGCGGCGCTGGCGGCGGTCGACGAGATTGCGGCGGTCGAGGGGGTCGACGGGCTGTTCATCGGCCCGGCCGATCTCGCCGCCTCGCTCGGCCATCTCGGCAACCCGCTGCACGAGACGGTGCAGGCGGCGATCGACCAGGCCTTTGCCGCGATCCACGCCGCGGGCAAACCCGCCGGCATCTTCGCGCTCGACCCGGAGGATGCCGCCGCGCGGGCGGCGCAGGGCTTCGGCTTCATCTCGGTGGGCACCGATATCGGGCTGCTCGCCAATGGCGGCCGGCGCCTGTTGCAGATGTGCCGGGGTTAACCCCTCCCCCGTCATTCCCGCGAAGGCGGGAATCCATTCTGGCTGGCCACGCGGCTTTTTCCGCGACCTGCGCGAATGGATCCCCGCCTTCGCGGGGATGACGAACGGATGTGGCGGGCTCGACGTAGAATAATCGGTTCAAGGAGACAGACATGGCTTTCGCGCTGACGATCGACGGCAAGCCCGCGCCGGCGAGCGAGACCTTCGCGGTGATCGACCCCGCCACCGGCCGCGAATTCGCGCAATGCCCGCTGGCGACGGTCGCGCAGCTCGACCAAGCGGTGGCCGCCGCGCGCGCCGCTTTCCCGGGCTGGGCCGCGCTGCCGATCGAGCAGCGCGCCGCGGCGCTCAATGCGATCGCCGATGCGCTGGCGGCGGAATGCGACGATCTCGCTGCCTTGCTGTCGCAGGAGCAGGGCAAGCCGGTGCGCTCGGCGGCGGGCGAGATTCAGGGCAGCATTCACTGGATCCGCACCACCGCCGGCTTCCGCCCCGAAATCGAGCGGATCGATCAGGCGGACGGCAGCCGCGCCGAAATCCACCGCAAGCCGCTCGGGGTGGTCGGGTCGATCACGCCGTGGAACTTCCCGGTGATGATCGCGATCTGGCACGTCATGCCGGCGCTGCTCGCGGGCAATACCGTGGTGCTCAAGCCCTCGCCGAGCACCCCGCTCGCCACGCTCAGGATGGTCGAGATCGCCAATCGCCACCTCCCCGCCGGGGTGTGGAACGTGGTGACCGGCGATGTCGAGATCGGATCGGGGATCGCCAAACACCCCGGTATCGACAAGGTGGTGTTCACCGGCTCGACCCCCACCGGCCGCGCGATCATGCGCGACGGCGCGGCCAATCTGAAGCGGCTGACGCTCGAACTCGGCGGCAACGATGCCGCGATCGTCCTCCCCGACGCCGATGTCGAGGCGATCGCGCCGCAGATCTTCCAATATGCCTTCGGCAACAGCGGCCAGATCTGCGCCGCGATCAAGCGCGTCTATGTCCACGATACGCTGCACGACGCGCTGGCCGAGCGGCTCGCCGCGCTGGCGGCGGCGGCGAAGGTCGGCCCTGGCAGCGATCCCGAGACGCACTATGGCCCGGTGCAGAACCGCCGCCAGTTCGATTACGTCCGCGCGCTCGCCGACGACGCCCGCGCGCAGGGCGGCCGCTTCCTCGCCGGGGGCGAGCCGCTGGCGGGCGACGGCTATTTCTTCCCGCTGTCGATCGTCGTCGACGTGACCGACGGCCACCGCATCGTCGACGAGGAACAGTTCGGCCCGGTGCTGCCGCTGATCCGCTACAGCGATGTCGAGGATGTGCTGGCGCGCGCCAATGCGAGCGAGAACGGGCTCGGCGGATCGGTGTGGTCGGCGGACGTATCGCGCGCGGCGGCGCTGGCGCAGCGGCTCGAATGCGGGACGGCGTGGGTCAACAGCCACTCAAAGATCTCGCCCGACGTGCCGTTCGGCGGCGCCAAGCAATCGGGCATCG
Source organism: Sphingomonas sp. (assembly GCA_017849555.1). Lineage (GTDB taxonomy): Bacteria > Pseudomonadota > Alphaproteobacteria > Sphingomonadales > Sphingomonadaceae > Sphingomonas > Sphingomonas lycopersici. Next base: position 54,115 of record JAFIGU010000119.1, read on the forward strand.
GGGTCGAATTCGGGATGCACGGGCTCGACGAATATATGCAGCTGCAGATCGTCCGCCTGCCCGCAGGGGCAGCTTAAGCCGCACCATTCACCGTCATGCCGGACTTGATCCGGCATCCAGAGCCTCAAGCGAGGACCTCTGCCGCCCTGGATGCCGGATCGAGTCCGGCATGACGATAATAGAATTCGGGGGCCGAATGGACCTGACGCTCTTCTATTTCCCCGGCGCCTGCTCGCGCGTCACGATGACCGCGCTGGAGGCGGCCGGCGTCGCTTATCACGACCGGCTGGTGAACATCCGCACCGACGAGCAGAAGTCGGCCGACTACCGCCGCGTCAACCCCAAAGGCAAGGTGCCGGCGCTGGCGGTCGACGGGCGGATCATGACCGAAAATGCCGCGATCCTCGTCTTTCTCGACCGGCTGTTCCCGGCGGCGGGGCTGCTGCCGCACAGCGACGATCCGGTCGCGGAGATCGCGCCGCTCAGCGATCTTCTGTGGTGTTCCTCGACGCTCCACCCGGCGATGCGCCAGATCCGCGCGCCCGACAAATTCACCGCCGGCGATCCCGCCGCGGTGAAGGCCGACGGGATGGGCAAATTCGCCGCCGAAGCCACCCGCATCGCCGCGGGGGTGGACGCGCGCTGGTGGTATGGCGAGCGCTGGTCGATCGTCGACATCTATCTGTTCTGGCTGTGCAATGTCGCGGAGAAGGGCGGCTTTCCGCTCCACGATTACCCCGCGATCATCGATCACGCCGCGCGCGTCCGCGCCCTGCCCCCGCTGATCCGCGCGCTCGACCGCGAACGCGCCGGCGCCGACCGCGCGGGGATCGAGGGCATCATCTACTGATCCACCCGTGTCTCGCAATGCGAGACTAGATTACCGTATTGTATCGTAATTCGATCCATCGTATCGGATAACGATACCAAAAACCGAGGACTCATCATGTTTGCCGAATTGCCCGAAGCACCGATCGATCCGATCCTGGGGATGGCGCAGGCCTTCGCCAGCGACCCGAGCCCGAACAAGGTCGATCTCGGCATCGGCATCTACAAGGACGAGCGCGGCGAGGTGATCGTGCTGCCGACCGTCAAGGCCGCCGAGCGTGCCTTGCACGAGGGGCAGATGACCAAGCGCTACCTCTCCTCCGCTGGCAATCCGGAGTATAACGAGCGCACCCGCGGGCTGCTGTTCCGCGAGGGCAGCGACGCGCATTCGCGCGCGCGGACGATCCAGACGGTCGGCGGCACCGGCGCTTTGCGCGTCGCGGCCGATTTCATCCGCAAGTTCGGCACCGGGCGGCGCATCTTCCTCCCCGATCCCACCTGGGCGAACCACCCCGCGATCTTCGGCGTCACCGGGTTCGAGATCGTCAATTATCCCTATTACGACATCGCCACCGGCACCTTGCGGCTCGATGCGATGATGAGCGCGCTCGCCAATCTCAAGCCGGGGGATACCGTGCTGCTCCACGGCTGCTGCCACAATCCGGCGGGGGCCGACCCCACCGCCGCGCAATGGGCCGAGATCGGCGATCTCGTCGCGCGTTCGGGCGCGACCGCGCTGGTCGACCTTGCCTATCTCGGGTTCGCCGAGGGGCTGGAGGAGGATCGCCAGGGCCTCGCGATCCTCGCCGAGCGCCTCCCCGAGATGATCGTCGCCAGTTCTTACTCGAAGAACTTCGCACTCTATCGCGAGCGGACCGGCGCGCTCACGCTCGTCGGCGCCAATGCCTCGGCGGCGGAGCGCGCGATGGGCAATCTGCTCCCGGTAGTGCGCACCAATTATTCGATGCCGCCCGATCACGGCGCAGCGATCGTCGCGCATATCCTCGGCGACGCGACGCTCCGCGCGCAATGGGAGGAAGAACTGGCCGAGATGCGCAATCGCATCCGCGACATGCGCCACGAACTCGTCCGCCTGCTCGCAGGGAACAACCGCCGCGATTATTCCTTCCTCGCCGGGCAGCACGGCATGTTCGCGATGCTCGGCATCTCGCCCGATGCGGTGAAGCGGCTGCGCGAGGACTGGCACGTCCACATCACCGGATCGAGCCGCGCGAACATCGCCGGGCTGACCCCGGAGAATGTGGCGCATGTCGCCGAGGCGATCGCGGCGGTGAGCTGAGTCCCATCGTGCGCCTGATCGAGACCATGCTGCTCCACCCCGGCGCAGGGCCGGGGTCCAGCATCGGGCCGGTCGTGACTGGACCCCGGCCTGCGCCGGGGTGGGGGCTGTATCGAACCGGCCCGCTGCTTGCTTCTCCCCGGGCGGGGCTTCATGCTTCACGGGGTCGATAACGAAAGAAAAGATCGGGAACGGATGACGGAAACTGCGGAAGGACAGCCGGCTTCGGTCAAGAGCGTCGAGGTGACGGTCCGTATCCTCGACAGCCTCACCGATTCCTTCGGCCCGGTCCGCGTCACCGATCTGGCGCGCGATCTGGGGATGACCAAGGCGCGCGTCTCGCGCCATTTGCAGACGCTGACCCGGCTCGGGCTGGTCGATCGCGCGCCCCACGGCGGCGGCTATGTCTTCGGGCGCAAGCTGCTCAAATTCGGGCGCGCAGCGATCTATCGCAGCAATATCGTCGAGCTCGCGCGCCCCTTCCTGCGCGTGCTGCGCGACCGCACCGGGCATACCGCGGTGCAGACCTTGCCGACGCGCACCGGGGCGATGGTGGTGACCGCGGTGCCCAATGAATTCGAGCCGGGGGTGGTGATCCAGCCCGGCACATTGCTCGAACTGCCCAAATCGCCGGCCGCCCGTCTCACCGCTTATTTCGAGCGCCAGCCGGTCGATAGCGTCAAACTATGCGCCAATCTCGCGCGGCACGGGGTCGATTTCGAGGCCGATGCGCGCGGCAACGGGCTCGGCGGGATCGCCGCCCCGGTATTCGACAGCGACGGCGGCATCGCCGCGACGGTCGGGCTGGTGCTGTCCTCGGCGCTGGTCGATCCGGCGCCGAGCGACGAACTGATCCGCCACGTCCGCGAAGCCGCGGCGCAGATCCAGGCCGAATATGCCGAAGACGCCACCTCCCCGCTGATGCCGGCCCGCGAAAAATGACCGATACCCAGATCCGCTACGTCCGCCCGCCGCTCGCCCGCGCCGATCTGCTGCGCGAGGCGGCATATATCGACGGCGCGTGGGTGACCGCCGATATGACGCTCGAGGTGACCAACCCCGCGACCGGGGTGGCGATCGGCACGGTGCCGATGATGGGCGCCGCCGAGGCGGAACGCGCGGTGGCGGCGGCATCGGCGGCCTTCCCGGCGTGGAAGGCCACGTCGGCCAAGGAGCGCGCGACGATCCTCAAGCGCTGGTATGCGCTGATGGAACGGCATGGCGACGATCTCGCCACCTTGATGACCGCCGAACAGGGCAAGCCGCTGGCCGAGGCGCGCGGCGAAGTCTCCTATGCCGCGGCATTCCTCGAATGGTTCGCGGAGGAAGCGCGGCGGATCAACGGGCTGACCATTCCGGGCCACGCCGCCGACAAGCGGCTGGTGGTGGTGCAGGAGCCGGTCGGGGTGGTCGCGGCGATCACACCGTGGAACTTCCCCGCGGCGATGATCACCCGCAAGGTCGGCCCCGCGCTCTCCGCAGGGTGCACCGTCGTGCTTAAGCCCGCCGAGCTCACCCCCTATTCGGCGCTCGCGCTGGCGGTGCTGGCCGAGGAAGCCGGGGTGCCCAAAGGGGTGCTCAACATCATCACCGGCGATGCGCCGGCGATCGGCGAGGTGCTCACCACCGACCCGCGCGTCGCCAAATTCACCTTCACCGGCTCGACCCCGGTGGGCAAGATGCTCGCCGCCAAATGCGCCGGGACGGTCAAGCGCGTCAGCCTCGAACTCGGTGGGAATGCGCCGTTCATCGTGTTCGACGATGCCGATCTCGACAAGGCGGTGGCGGGCGTGATCGCCTCGAAGTTCCGCAACACCGGGCAGACCTGCGTCTGCGCCAATCGCATCTATGTCCAGGACGGCATCTACGACGCTTTCGCCGAGCGGCTGGCGGTGGCGGTGAAGAAGCTGGTGGTCGGCGACGGGCTTGCCGGCGAGACCCAGCAAGGCCCGCTGATCGACGCCCGCGCGCGCGACAAGGTGATCGCGCATGTCGCGGATGCGGTCGCGCGCGGCGCGCATCTGGTGACCGGCGGGCATTCGCTTCCCGGCACGGGGAGCTTTTTCGAGCCGACCGTGCTCACCGCGGTGCCGACCGACGCCTTGCTGTGCCGCGAGGAGACCTTCGGCCCGGTCGCCGGGCTGGTACGCTTCACCACCGAGGCAGCGGTGATCGCGCTCGCCAACGATACCTCCGCGGGGCTCGCCGCCTATCTGTTCACCCGCGATCTTTCGCGGACCTGGCGGGTCGGCGAAGCGCTGCAATATGGCATGGTGGGGATCAATACCGGGCTGATCTCGACCGAGGTCGCGCCGTTCGGCGGGGTCAAGCAATCGGGGATCGGCCGCGAGGGATCGGTCTACGGCATCCGCGATTATGTCGACACCAAGACGCTCTGCTTCGAGATCGAGGCGGGGTGAGCTAACCAGCCTGTCATTCACCGTCATGCCGGACTTGATCCGGCATCCAGAGCCGCAGACGACAGCATTCGTGGCTCTGGATGCCGGGTCGAGCCCGGCATGACGATTGAAATGGGTCGCGAAGACTGGATCGCAGAATCAAGCTTAATCAGCGACGTACCGGATCGTTTACCGTGTCGCGCAACCGATCGTTCAGCACCGCTGCCTAGATCGCCCCCAACCCCGGCACTCGCACGGGTGTGAGAGGGCAAATAATAATCGATGGAAGCGGCGACCATCTTCACTGCCGTTTCGCTGATGATGTTCGCCAATGGCCTCGTGCTCGTCCTGGTCTCGCGCGATCTCCCGGTCGAATTGCGCCCGGCGGCGAACTGGTGGCAAATCGGCACGATGCTGATCGCGATCGGCTGCGCGGTCTTCGCCTTCGGCGCGCCCTTGCCGCGGCCGGTGATGCTGTTCGGCGCGAATGCCACGATGGTGCTCGGGCTGACCGCCTATCAGGCCGCGATCCAATCCTTTTGCGGCAAACGCGCGCGTCCGGTGCAGCTGTTGCCCGCCGCGATCGCGATCGCCTGCGGCTTATGGTTCTCGCTGGTGACGCCCGATTTCCGGATGCGCGTGCTGGCGGTCTCGGCGGTGTGGGACTGGCTGATGCTCGCCAGCATCGTCGAGCTGCGCCGCGGATCGCGCGACACCGCATCGGTCAGCAGCAGGATCCTGATCGGCATTTTCGCGCTGGTGCTGGTCTATACATTGGTCCGGCTGGCCGCCTATCTCAGCATGGGGCTCGGCCCCGATTTCGCGCTCGAAACCGGCTCGGCCTGGCCCAATCTCGTCTCGCCGATCATCATGACCTTGCTGCCGGTCGTCGGCACCACCGCCTTCCTGCTGATGTGCTCGGACCGATTGCGCCGCCAGCTCGAAACGGCCGCCGCGACCGATTATCTCACCGGGCTGCCCAACCGCCGCGCCTTCTCCGAACAGGCCGCGACCTCGTTCGACGCGGCGCGGCGGCGCGCGGACGATCTGGCCGTCGCGGTGTTGGACATCGATCACTTCAAATGGGTCAACGACACCCACGGCCACGATGTCGGCGATCAGGCGCTGGCGCATGTCGCGCATTGCCTGGCCGAGCAGGCGCGCGACACCGGGATGATCGCGCGCACCGGCGGCGAGGAATTCACCGTGCTGCTCGCCGGGCTCGGGCCGGCCGAGGCGATCGCGGCGGTCGAGCGGATGCTCCGCGCGGTCGAGCACGCGCCGTTCGACCACGGCCTCGCGCCGGTGCCGCTGACGCTCTCCGCCGGCATTGCCGCGCGCGCCGGCGACCAGACGTTCGACGAGATGCTGCGCCGCGCCGACAATGCGCTGTATCGCGCGAAGCACGCGGGGCGAAACCGCCTCGCGGTGTCGCCACTGCCCGATCCGGTATCGGCGCCCGTGATCGCGCCGCGCAGGGAGCAGCGGCTGCGGGTCGGCGCGGTCGGTTAGACCGGCTTCTCCCCCTCCCTTGAACAAGG
>JAFIGU010000120.1 GCA_017849555.1 Sphingomonas sp.
ATCGCCTGCTTGCCGAGGATGATCAGCCCCGGCTGCTCTTCACCGGCGATCTTGGCGAGGATCTTGGCGATCGCCAGCGGCTCGGCCTTCTCGTCGGTCTGGACGAGGATCGCGCGATCGGCGCCCATCGCCAGCGCGGTGCGCAGCGTTTCCTGCGCCTTGGCTTCGCCGATCGAGACCGCGACGATCTCGGTCGCGACGCCCTTTTCCTTGAGGCGAATCGCTTCCTCGACCGCGATTTCGTCGAACGGGTTCATCGACATCTTCACATTGGCGAGGTCGACGCCCGAGCCGTCCGCCTTCACGCGGGGCTTCACGTTATAGTCAAGCACGCGCTTGACCGGCACCAGCACCTTCATCGGCAGCATCTCCATTGGCGCGATTTTCGAACAGTGGTTCGCTAATGCAGCAGAATCGACGCAAGTCCAGCCCAAACGTCCGTTGCGGGAGATGGGGCGGGGCGCTGGCGCGGTTCAGTCGCGTAATATCATGCTGCGGCAAACGGCGTGCATGCGAAATTCGTTGCGCTGGCGTAACCGTACCGAGATCGAAAAATGCGGCGTTGCCGTAAGGAAGGCCGTGCCGCAGCACGGCAGATAGGACGCACCCCCTTCGCCCGAAAAGGGCAGGATAAGAGATTCTAAAGCTAGTGCGAAAAATGTGATCCGCCCCGGCGAAGGCCGGGGCCCAGTTACGATCGGCGCACGGCTGGACCCCGGCCTTCGCCGGGGTGGAAAGTGGGAAAGCACGACGCTCCAACAACTTTGTGCTCCCGCGAAGGCGGGGACACAAAAAAGGCCGCCGCACTTGCGACGACCTTTTGCCGGCATTGTATCCGCCGCGTCGCCCCGAGAGGAACGACGCGGCGGAACGGATCACGCGGCCTTCTTGACCTCGGCGACGATCTTCTTCGCCGCATCGCCCAGATCGTTGGCGGGAACGATCGCGAGCCCCGAGTTGGCGAGGATTTCCTTGCCCTGCTGGACGTTGGTGCCCTCGAGGCGGACGACCAGCGGCACCGAGAGGTTCACTTCCTTCGCCGCGGCGACGATGCCTTCGGCGATGATGTCGCAGCGCATGATCCCGCCGAAGATGTTGACGAGAATGCCCTTCACCGCGGGATCGCTGAGGATGATCTTGAACGCCGCGGTCACCTTCTCCTTGGTCGCGCCGCCGCCGACGTCGAGGAAGTTGGCCGGGAACATCCCGTTCAATTTGATGATGTCCATCGTCGCCATCGCGAGCCCGGCGCCGTTGACCATGCAGCCGATGTCGCCATCGAGCTTGATGTACGCGAGGTCGTACTTGGAGGCTTCCAGCTCGGCCGGATCTTCCTCGGTCTCGTCGCGCAGCTCGGCGAGATCCTTGTGGCGGAACATCGCATTGCCGTCGAAGCCGACCTTGGCGTCGAGCACCATCAGCTTGCCGTCGTCGGTCACCGCGAGCGGGTTGATCTCGATCTGCGAGGCATCGGTGCCGAGGAAGGCGTCATAGACCTTGCCGGCGAGGCTCTGCGCCTGCTTGGCGAGATCGCCGGTCAGCCCCAGCGCGGTCGCCACGGCGCGGCCGTGGTGCGGCATGAAGCCGGTCGCGGGGTCGACGTCGAAGGTGTGGATCTTCTCCGGCGTGTCGTGCGCGACGGTCTCGATATCCATCCCGCCCTCGGTCGACACGACGAAGGCGACTCGGCCGGTGGCGCGATCGACCAGCACCGCGAGGTAGAATTCCTTGGCGATGTCGACGCCGTCGGTGATGTACAGGCGGTTGACCTGCTTGCCGTGCTCGCCGGTCTGGATCGTCACCAGCGTGTTGCCGAGCATGTCGGTCGCGTGCGCGCGGACTTCCTCGGCGGTCTTGGCGAGGCGGACGCCGCCCTTGGCGTCGGCCGGCAATTCCTTGAACTTGCCCTTGCCGCGGCCGCCGGCGTGGATCTGCGCCTTGACGACATAGAGCGGCCCGGGGAGCTTCTTCGACGCTTCGACCGCTTCGTCGACCGTCATCGCGGCATAGCCCGCCGGAACGGGGACGCCGAACTTGGCGAGCAGTTCCTTCGCCTGATATTCATGGATGTTCATGGGATGCGTGGCCTCACCATATAGGAAACGGGCGGCCTAAAGCACACAGGGGGTCGGGAATCCACCCCAAGGTGCATGATCGGTGCAGCGAGACTATCGCCTGCCGGGAATTCTCCACCCCGGCGAAGGCCGGGGTCCGGCAACGAGCCGTTCGCGACTGGGCCCCGGCCTTCGCCAGGGCGGGCGCATGCCGGGGTGGTGCGGGTTGCCGCTATGTTCTAATCGCACACGTGTGAACTTCGTGAACTTTGCCCCTTACCCCGCGCTTCACGCCAGCCATTCGGGCGTGTGGATCGCGCATGAGGGGGAGGTGCGCGCGATCGGCCGCGGCGAGGCGATCCGCATCGCCGCCGATACCCCGGTGATCCTGCTCAACGCGCCGCTGATCGGGCAGCGACTCGGCTATGCCGATCTGTCGGGGCTCGATCTGCTCGAATTGTTCGCCTTCCTCCGCCCGGCGCGCTTCATGGTGCCGACGCCCAAGGGGCTCGCCGCCGCGACCGGGCTCGACGTGCCCGCCGACGACGCCGCGGTCGCGCCGTTCCTGCGCGATGCCGCCGCGCGGCTGCTGGCGATTCCCGACGGCGACTGGCCCGAGCGCGAGGGGGCGTGGACCGGGGTGCAGGCGCTGTTCCGGCTGCGCTGGCCGTGGGCGCCTTTGCTCGCCGATCGCATCGCGCGCCCGCGCGGCGCGGAGCGCTGGCTGTTCACCCGCCTCCCCGAATGGGACGAAGCCGCGCCGCGCCCGATGCCGCGCGTCGTGACGCTCGACCGCGAGGAGGTGGACGAGCGGCTCGCCCGGCTGACCGGCACGACGCGGGAACCGCGCCCCGGGCAGCGCGCCTATGCCGAGGCGGCGGCGGGCGCCTTCGCCCCGCGCGTCACCCGCGACTCGCCCAATCTCGTGCTCGCCGAGGCGGGGACCGGGATCGGCAAGACCCTGGGCTATCTCGCCCCCGCGTCGCTATGGGCCGAGCAGGCGCAGGGCGCGGTATGGATCAGCACCTATACCAAGGCGCTGCAACGCCAGCTCGCGCACGAGACCGCGCGGCTCCACCCCGATCCGGCGGTGCGCAGGGCGCGCGTCGTCACCCGCAAGGGGCGCGAGAATTACCTCTGCCTGCTCAATCTGGAGGATGCGCTACAGGGCGGCTTTACAGGGCGCGCGGCGATCCTGGCGCAGCTCGTCGCGCGCTGGGCGGCGTATAGCGCCGACGGCGATATGGTCGGGGGCGATCTCCCCGGCTGGCTCGTCACCTTGTTCCGCCGCAACGGCACCGCGGCGCTGACCGACCGGCGCGGCGAATGTATCTACGCCGGCTGCCCGCATTACCGGAAATGCTTCATCGAACATGCGTCGCGCGCCTCGGTCGAGGCGGATATCGTCATCGCCAATCATGCGCTGGTGATGGTCAACGCCGCGCGCGGCCGCGAGGCGGCGACTCGCCCGACACGCTATGTGTTCGATGAGGGGCATCATCTGTTCGACGCGGCCGACGCGATGTTCGCCACCGCGCTGACCGGACAGGAGACGATCGAGCTGCGCCGCTGGCTGCTCGGTCCCGAAGGCGGCAGCCGCGGGCGGCGGCGCGGGCTGGCGGCGCGATTGTCGGATGTCGCGAGCTATGACGAAGCGGGCGGCCGCGCGATCGGCGATGCGGTCAATGCGGCGCAGGCGCTGGCGAGCGACGGCTGGATCGGGCGCGTCGCCGAAGGCGCGCCGTTCGGCCCGATCGAGGCGTTGCTCGCGGCGGTGCGCGGGCTGGTCTATGCCCGCGCCGAACAGCCGGGCGACGCGGGCTACGGGCTGGAGACCGAGATCGCCGCGCCGACCCCGGCGCTGATCGACGCCGCCGCGCCCGCCGCGCAGGCGCTCGACGCGTTGCTCCGCCCGCTCGTCACGCTCGGCAAGCGGCTCGAGGCGGTGCTCGACGAGGCGCCCGACTGGATGGACGGCCCGGCGCGCGCACGAGTCGAGGGCGCGATCGCCTCGCTCGGCTGGCGCGCCGAGACGGTGGCGGCGTGGCTCTCGCTGCTCGCGCGGGTCGGCGGGCCGGCGGATGCCGATTTCGTCGACTGGCTCGCGGTCGATCGCATCGAGGGGCGCGAATTCGATATCGGGCTCCACCGCCGCTGGCTCGATCCGACCCGGCCGTTCGCCGCGACGGTGCTGCGTCCGGCGCATGGCGCGCTGGTCACCTCGGCGACGCTGACCGCGGGGGGCGACTGGGCGACCGCCGAGGCGCGGGTCGGGGCGCCGCATCTCGCGCTCGCCGCGACCCGCTTCGAGGCGGCGAGCCCGTTCGACTATGCCGACGCCGCCGAGGTGCTGATCGTCACCGATGTGAAGCGCGGCGACCAGGCCGCGCTGGCCAATGCCTATGCGCGGCTGATCGAGGCGGCGGGGGGCGGCACCCTGGGGTTGTTCACCGCGATCCGCCGGTTGCGCGGGGTGCATGCCGCGATCGCCGACCGGCTGGCGCGCGCCGGGCTGCCGCTCCACGCGCAACATGTCGATCCGATCGATACCGGCACCCTGGTCGATATCTTCCGCGACGATCCGCATGCCTCGTTGCTCGGCACCGATGCGTTGCGCGACGGGGTCGACGTGCCCGGCCATTCGCTGCGGCTGGTGGTGATGGAGGGCGTGCCGTGGCCCAAGCCGAGCGTGCTCCACGCCGCGCGGCGGCTGGCGGGCGGGGGGAGCGCTTATGATGACCGCATCGTCCGCGCGCGGCTGGCGCAGGCGTTCGGGCGGCTGATCCGTTCGGCGCAGGATCGCGGCGCCTTCGTCCTGTTGTCGGCGGCGATGCCCTCGCGGCTGCTCACCGCCTTCCCGCCGGGGGTGGCGATCGCGCGCGTTCCGCTCGACGAGGCGATCGCGCGGGTGCGGGAGCGTCTTTCCTCCGGCGCGCGTCTGGGGCATGACGCGGCTCCCGAGATTTGAGAAGACCGGAGTTTGCCCGCCCGTGAAGACGCTGACGCTGCTGCGCCACGCCAAGTCCGGGTGGGACGATCCGGTCGCGCGCGATTTCGATCGCCCGCTCAACGCCAAGGGGCGCCGCGCCGCGCAGACGATGGGGCGGCATTTGAAATCGCTCGGGCTGCGGTTCGATCACGTCGTCGCCTCGCCCGCGGTGCGGGTGGTGGAGACGATCGAGGCGGTGGCGGCCGGCTATGGCGCGCCGCTTTATCCGGCGTGGGATCGGCGGATGTATCTCGCATCCTCGGCGACATTGCTCGATGTGGTGCGCGAAACCCCGGCCGACGCCGATCGGCTGATGCTGATCGGGCATAACCCGGGGCTCGAGGATCTCGTGCTGCTGCTCGTGCCTGAAGGCGGCGGATTGCGCGAGGAGGTGGAGGAGAAATACCCCACCGCGACGCTCGCCGAACTCAGCTTCGATATCGATCATTGGGCAGATGCCGCGCCGGGCCGCGCGCAGCTCACGCGCTTCGTCCGCCCGCGCGACGTCGATGCGTCGCTCGGGCCGGATCGGGATTAGCTCCAGATCGTCACGCCGGGTCGAGCCCGGCATGACGATGAGAGGAGGCTGTTATTGCTTCCCCAATTTGTCCTTGAGCGCGGCGAGTGCGCCGAACGGGCCGCTCTGCCCCTCGTCGACCACCCCCGCCTCGCGCAGCGCCTCGGCGGCGCGGGGCCCGCGCGGATAGGGATCGAGCGCCAGCGCCATCGTCTCCGCCGCGGCCTCGCCCAGATCGATCGCGCCGCCGTCGATCTCGATCGTGTCGAGCGATTCCTCGCCCAGCTCGACCTCTTCCTCGGATGTGCCGGCGGAAACGAAGCGCAGCGTCACTTTCTCGTCGATCGTCGCCGGCAGCGGATCGCCGGTCACCGTGCAGGCCTGCGTCACCGCCGCGGTCACCCGTCCGTCGGCGATCACCCCGGCGGCGTCGCGGCGGATCGCAAAGGTCGCCGCGAGCCGCTCGACTGCGATCAGCCCGAAGCGGCCGGCGACGCGGCGGCGCTCGTCGACATCCGCCTCGATCGTCACGGTACGCGGCGCCTCGCCGATCGTGTCGAGTCGTTCGGGGCGCGAGAATTCGGGGGCGCTCACGGCAATTCCCCGCGCTCGATCGCGTCGAGCGGCACCGCCTTCAGCGCGGCGTGGAAATCGAGCAGGCGATCGCGGACATACGCGACCGCCGCCGGCGCCGGATCCATGCCGCGATAGAGGTTGCGCCGCAGCGGCGTAGCGAGATCGCCGTCGGTGACTCCCGTGCGATAGGCGCCGAGCCGTCCGCCGAGCATCCCCATCATCCGCCCGACCTGCTTGCCGACGACCATGTCGCCGAAGCCGATCTGGCGAATCTGCGCATCCATATCGTCGATGAACCGCTCGGTGAGATCGGCGACGAGCTGCGCCGCGGCGGGCTCGTCCTCGATCCGCATCAGCACGAAGGCAGTGACCGCCGCGACCATGTCGAACCGGCCGTCGAGCGTATCGGGCACCGCGCCGTCGAGATACCAATGCGGCTGGCGCGCGCGCGCCACCACCGCCTGATAGAGCGGCACCGCCGCCACGTCCTGCCGCGATGTCCTGCGGAACCTGTCGAGGAATCCCACGCCTGCTTTTGTCCTTGCCTTGTATCGATGTTCGCCCCGGCATATTGAGGCGTTCGCCCGCGGACGCAATGTGCCGGTTGGGTTCACTGTTCGCGGAGTATCCATGCGCCAACCCTTTCTGATCGTCGCGCTTGCTGCCGGGATCGCGCTTTCCGGCTGCACCTCGCTCCGGTCGCATCAGGGCTATATCGTCGACGCCGACCTGGTGAATGCGATCCAGCCCGGGGTCGACAATCGCGAATCGGTGCTCGCCACGCTGGGGCATCCCACCTTCGCTGCGCAGTTCAACCAGGGCGACTGGTATTATATTTCGCGCGACAGCCGCAATTATGCGTACAACAAGCCCAAGGCGCACGATCAGCTGACGATGCAGATCAGCTTCGATCGCAACGGCAATGTCAGCGCGGTGCGCCGTTCGGGGATGGACCAGATCGCCGATATCACCCCGATGAAGAAGACCACCCCGACGCTCGGCCGGCGCCGTGGCTTCTTCCAGGATCTGTTCGGCAATATCGGCACGGTCGGCGCGATGGGGCCGGGTGGCGGCGGCGGCGGTCGCGACACGCCGTAACGACGGGATTTCGTAATAGCCGGCCAATGTGCCGCCGATGCCGTTCGCGCGGCATCGGCGCGCGTCGCCGTGCGCTCGGTCGACGCAATATTATACAGCGATTTCGTTACCTTGCTCGTTGCTGACCGCGCCGTTCCTGGCCGGTTCAGCGCCACCCGCCGATAAACCGGATGTGGCGACGCGGCTTTGTGCCGTGCGCCAGCGAGTAAAAGGAGAAAGAGATGCGCAAGTTGATCATCGGCGTGCTGATGGCGGCGACGGCGTTCCCGGCGGTTGCCTCGGCCCAGACCAACGACGATCTGCGCCGCGATCGGCGCGATGTCCGCCAGCAGCAATATGAGCTGGATCAGGCGCGGCGCTATGGCGACCGGCACGATGTCCGCCGCGAGGAGCGCGACCTGCGCGATGCGCGACGCGATCTGCGCGAGGACCGCAACCGCGTCTGGGCGCGCGACGACTGGCGCCGCTGGCGCGACCAGAATCGCTCGCTCTATGCCCGTGGCAATTGGAATGCGCCGTTCCGCTATCAATCGTTCCGCGCGGGTGTCCGCATCGCGCCGAATTATTATGGTCAGCGTTACTGGATCGCCGATCCGTGGCGCTATCGCCTGCCGCCGGCGCGGCCCTACACCCGCTGGGTGCGGCATTATAACGACGTGCTGCTGATCGATTATCGCCGCGGCATCGTTGTCGACGTGATCCGCAACTTCTTCTGGTAAGCCGGATCTCACGGCCGCCGGCGCCCATGCGTCGGCGGCCGACTCATGTCCGGCGATCGCGGCATCCGCGCTGATCGTTGATTTTACGCTGAAATTTCGATCGGCCGTCGCATCGCGACTGGAGCGGGCGAAGGGATTCGAACCCTCGACCCCAACCTTGGCAAGGTTGTGCTCTACCCCTGAGCTACGCCCGCTCTGGCGCCTGGCCCGGAAGCTTCCGGGCGGGTGAGGCGCGGCCACTAGCAGCGGATTTCGGGCTTGCCAACCCCCCCTGTTCGATTGTCGTCACGTTGACCGCGCGGCCCGTTCGCGATTAGGCCCACGCACGATGACCGCCCCTGTTATCCTGCTCGTCGAGGACGATCCGGCATTGCGCATGCTCACCGCGCGCGCATTGCAGGAAAACGGCTTTGTCGTCCGCCCCGCCTCCGCCGCGCCGGAAATGTGGCTGGCGCTCGATTCGGGGCCAGTCGATCTCGTCCTGCTCGATATCATGCTGCCCGGCACCAGCGGGATCGATCTGTGCCGCGCGCTGCGCCAGAAAAGCGACGTGCCGATCATCTTCATGTCGGCGCGCTCCAGCGAAATGGATCGCGTCGTCGGGCTGGAGCTGGGCGCGGACGATTATATCGCCAAGCCGTTCGGGGTGCGCGAGCTGGTCGCGCGGGTGCGCGCGGTGCTGCGCCGCCCGGCGCTCGATCGCGGCACCGGCGCGCGCGAAGCGGGGGTGATGACCTTCGAGGGGTGGACGGTCAATCTGCCGCGCCGCGAGCTGATCTCGCCGACGGGGGCGGTGGTCGATCTCACCGGCGCCGAATTCGATCTGCTGGTGGTGCTGGCGGATCATGCGCAAAGAGTGATCGCGCGCGAGCGATTGATCGAGCTGTCGCGCACACGGCTGGGGGACAGCTCGGATCGCTCGATCGACGTGCTGGTCAGCCGGCTGCGCCGCAAGCTTTCGGGCGAAGGCCATGCCGCGCCGATCGTCACGGTGCGCGGGGTGGGCTATATGCTCAACGTGCCGGTGGAGCGCCGTTGAGGAAATTGATCCCCTCGACCGGCCTGCTCGGGCAGGTCGTCGCGATCCTGCTGCTGACGATGCTGATCGAGTTCGGCGTCTCGACCTTGCTGTATGAGCGCGCGAGCCAGTTTTCGGTGCGCGACGACGAGGCACGGCGGCTCGCCGAGCATCTCGTCATCTGCCGCCGGCTGGTCGAGGATCGCCCGCCGGGCACGCGCCCCGAAATGGCGAGCCATCTCACCACCGATCGCTACGAGATCCACTGGGATCGTGATCCGCCGCGCGTCCCGTCGGTCGCGCCCGCGCTGGATCAGATGCGCCGGCAGATCGTCGAATGGGAGCCGTCGCTCGGCACACGCGATCTGCGCATCCGCCTGACCCTGCCCGGGCGCAGCTCGGCGGTGAGCGGGGGGCTCCAGCTCGATGACGGCAGCTGGTTGCATTTCCGCACGCTCGAGCCGGTGGCGCGGCTCGATTTCGGGTTCGAGCGCGTCGCGCTGGCGCTGGTCCCCGCGATCGCGTTGATGGTGATCGGCGGGCTGATGCTGCGCCGCGCGTTGCTGCCGCTGCGCCGGCTGGCAGTGGCGGCGGACCGCGTCGGGCATGATCCGGTCGATCCGGTGCCGGAGGACGGCCCGGGCGAGGTGCGCCGCGTGGTCGTCGCGTTCAACCGGATGCAGGCGCGAATCCGTGCGCTGATCGACAACCGCACCCAGGCGCTCGCCGCGGTGGGGCACGATCTGCGCACCCCGCTCGCGCGGCTGCGGTTGCGTAGCGAAGGGGTGGCGGACCCGGAGACGCGCAACGCGATCGGGCATGATGTCGCCGAAATGGAGGCGATGATCACCTCGCTGCTCGCCTTTCTCGGCGGCGACAGCGATCCCGAGGCGCCCGTGCCGGTCGATCTGGCGGTGATGTGCGCGACATTGGTCGACGATGCGCAGGACGCGGGCCATGCGGTGGATTATGTCGGGCCGGATCATCTCGAGCTTCGGCTGCGTCGCTCGGGGTTCAAGCGCGCGCTGACCAATCTGGTCGACAATGCGCTCCATTATGGCGATCGGCTGACGATCGCGCTGTCGACCGACGGCGCGGCGGTGACGGTGCGGGTGATCGATGACGGCCCCGGGATCCCCGAGGATCAGCTCGTCGCGGTGCTCCAGCCGTTCGTCCGGCTCGATCCGGCGCGGCGGCGCGACACGGTCGGCTTCGGGCTCGGGCTGGCGATCGCGGCGCAGGCGGTGCAGGCCGAGGGCGGCACATTGACGCTGGCGAACCGCGTGCCGCACGGGCTGGAGGCGACTATCCATTTGCCCGGACACAAAATTTAACATTTCCGCGGCGTCGCAGCAAAATTGCCGGCTTAATTATCCTGCTCCATGACAAGAGGAGCAGATCCAGTGAACGACCTCATCGGACGCGTCTTCAGCTTCGAGAAACAGGTATTCCCGAGCCAGCAGGCGCTTTACGCCAAGCTCACGACGCAGGGGCAGAGCCCCAAGGCGCTGATGATCTCCTGCGCCGATTCGCGCGTCGTCCCCGAACATATCATGCAGGCCGAGGCCGGCGACCTGTTCGTATGCCGCAACGCGGGCAATATCGTCCCGCCGTTCGCGACGATGAACGGGGGCGTCTCCTCGACGGTGGAATTCGCCGTCGCCGCGCTCAAGGTGCGCGACATCATCGTCTGCGGCCATTCGGACTGCGGCGCGATGAAGGCGCTGGTCAATCCCGAGCTGCTCGAAGGAATGCCCAATGTCGCGGCGTGGCTGCGCCACAGCCAGGCGGCGAAATCGGTGCTCGACGCCTCTTACCCCAACCTGGAAAACGGCGCGGCGGTGCGCGCGGCGAGCCTCGAGAATGTCGTGGTGCAGATCGCGCATCTGCGCACCCACCCGTCGGTCGCGGCGGGGATCGCGCGCGGCGAGATCGCGCTCCACGGCTGGTTCGTCGACATCCATGCCGGCCAGATGCTCGCGCTCGACGGCGAGACCGGGCGCTTCCTGCCGGTGCGCGAGAATGAGCCGCTGCCGGTCGCCGTCCGCGCGGCGCAGCGCCTCGCCGCCGATTTCGTCCAGGCAGAGGCGGCCGAGTAATGACCCAGGCGATGTCCGCGCGGCCCGGCGTATCGGTGCCGCGGCTGCAATTCCTCGGGCGCGATCTTACCGCGTCGATCGTCGTGTTCCTCGTCGCGATGCCCCTGTGCATGGGCATCGCGATCGCCTCCGGCGTGCCGCCGGAAAAGGGGCTGATCACCGGGATCATCGGCGGGATCGTCGTCGGCGCGCTCGCCGGATCGCCGTTGCAGGTCAGCGGCCCGGCGGCGGGGCTCGCCGTCATCGTGTTCGAGCTGGTGCGCGATCAGGGATTCAGCGCGCTCGGCCCGATCCTCATCCTCGCCGGCGCGATCCAGGTCGTCGCCGGGGTGTTCAGGCTCGGCGGGTGGTTTCGCGCGATCAGCCCGGCGGTGGTCCATGGCATGCTCGCCGGGATCGGCGTGCTGATCGTCGTCGGCCAGTTCCATGTGCTGTTCGACGCCAAGCCGCTGTCGAGCGGCCCGGCCAACCTCGCCGCGATGCCCGGGCGGCTGCTCGGCCTGTCGCTCAGCAACATGGCGGCGGCCGAACTCGCGTTCATCGTCGCCCTGGTCACGATCGGCGCGATGCTGGCGTGGGAGAAGTGGCGCCCGGCGGCGCTGCGGCTGATGCCCGGCGCGCTGGTCGGCGTGGTGGCGGGCACCTTGCTCACCGTCGCGCTGGGGCTCGATGTCGCCAAGGTGCAGGTGCCCGCGTCGATCACCGCGGCGATCTCGCTCCCCGAAAGCGGTTTCTGGGCGAAATGGCTCGATCCGTCGGTGATCGCGGCGGCGGTGGCGATCGCGTTCATCGCCTCGGCGGAAACCCTGCTGTCGGCGGCGGCGGTCGACAAGATGCACGACGGCGTGCGCACCGATTACAACAAGGAATTGCGCGCGCAGGGCATCGGCAATCTGCTGTGCGGCGCGGCCGGCGCGCTCCCGATGACCGGGGTGATCGTGCGCTCGTCCGCCAATGTGCAGGCGGGTGCGATCACCCGCGCCTCGGCGATCCTCCACGGCGTGTGGATCCTCGGTTTCGTCGCGTTGCTGCCGTGGC
The DNA here is from genome assembly GCA_017849555.1 of Sphingomonas sp. Taxonomy (GTDB): domain Bacteria; phylum Pseudomonadota; class Alphaproteobacteria; order Sphingomonadales; family Sphingomonadaceae; genus Sphingomonas; species Sphingomonas lycopersici. The sequence goes on from JAFIGU010000120.1 coordinate 12,109, forward strand.
TGCTGCGCGAGATTCCGATGGCGGCGCTCGGCGCGATCCTCGTCGTCACCGGCTGGCGGCTGGTGAGCCTCACCCATGCGAAGCATTTGCTGCGCGATCACGGCCCGTTGCCGGTGGTGATCTGGGCGGCGACGCTGATCATGGTGGTGGCGACCGATCTGTTGACCGGCGTGCTGGTCGGCATCGGGCTGACGCTGCTCGAGCTCGCCCCCCATTTGCGCCGGCTGCGGCTCGGCGTGGAAGAGCAACCCGAGGGCGAGACGCACCGTATCGCGCTCGACGGCACCGCGACCTTCGTCACGTTGCCCAAGCTCTCCGCCACGCTCGATCGCGTCCCGGCGGGCAAGCCGGTGCGGCTCGACGTCACCCGCCTCGCCGCGGTCGACCATACGACGGCCGAGCTGTTGCGGGACTGGCTCCAGCGGCGTCGCGCGAGCGGCACGCCGGTCGAGTTGCTGGGGGGCGACAGTGGCCGTTTGGCAACACTTGCCCACTGAGCGGGCATCCAGCAACATTTCGATACAATTTAGCAATATATGGGAGAAATTGCTGCACTAGCGTAACAGCTGCCGATCAACCGGTGCCCGCCGCCCTGCGGTGAGAGCACCGGCGATCGCGCAGCAGGAGGAGCCTCTTCTCACAAGGAGGTTCCATTGAAGACAGTCTATCTCTCTCTCGCTCTGGCGCTCGGTGCCGCCGCCTCGCCCGCCGCGGCGCAGGAAACAGCGCCCCCCAAGGACATCACCGTCACCGGCAGCGTCGCGCTGGTCAGCGATTATCGCCTGCGCGGCGTATCGCAGACCGACAAGCATGCCGCGGTGCAGGGCGGCATCACGGTGACCCACAAGAGCGGCTTCTACGTCAGCACCTGGGCATCGAACCTCGCCGGCTGGGGCACGTTCGGCGGCGCCAATATGGAGCTCGACCTGATCGGCGGGTACAAAAGGTCGCTCGGCGGGGGCATCTCGGTCGATGCCGGCCTCACCTGGTACATGTACCCCGGCGGGGCGAACAAGACCGACTTTGCCGAGCCTTATGTGAAGCTGTCGGGCACCGCCGGGCCGGCGACCGTGCTCGTCGGGGTGGCTTATGCACCCAAGCAGGAAGCGCTCGGCAAATGGTATGACAATGCCGCCAGCTATGCGACCGGCGTGCCCGATCATCCCGGCGCCAAGCACGACAATCTCTATGTCTGGAGCGATCTGTCGGCCGCGATCCCGAAGACGCCGCTGACCGCCAAGGCGCATCTCGGCTATTCGCACGGCAACCCGGGGCTCGGCCCGAACGGCACCAGCGCGGCGCCGACCGGCCATTATTGGGATTGGATGCTCGGCGCCGATTTCGCGGTGAAGGGTACCCCGCTGACGTTGAGCGCGGCGTGGATCGATACCGATATCACCCGGCGTCGTTCGGCCTATATCGTGCCGAACTTCTCCTCGACCAAGGACGGCAGCTCGATCGCCGGATCGACCGCTTTGTTCTCGATCACCGCCGCCTTCTGAACCTTCCCTCCCTGCTTTCTCCCCTCCCTTGAACGAGGGAGGGGGGAAGAAGGGGGAGAAGAAAGCGGGGAGGGGAGAAGGAAAGAAGGAGGAGCGGGTAAGGCGCTCCAGCGCCGTCATTCCTCACTCAGACGCTGATTCGCGTGCCGGGGGGTTTGCTTCCCCCGGCCCGTCCCCACATAAGGGCCGCAGTGATTTTAGCAGGAAGCGGCTCTTGGCGACCCTTGGAATGAACGAAGCGGAAAAGGCGGCGGTACAGGCGTTCCGGCGCGATGTGGTCGAGCCGTCGATGACGCAGCTCGTGATCATCGATTTCTGGGCGGAATGGTGCGGCCCGTGCAAGGCGCTGGCGCCGGTGCTGGAAAAGGTCGCCGCGGCCTATGCCGATAAGGGCGTGGTGCTGGCCAAGGTCGATACCGACAAGAACCAGTTCATCGCCGCGCAATTCCAGGTGCGGTCGATCCCCACCGTCTATGCGATGTTCCAGGGGCAACTCGTCGCCGATCTGACGAGCGCGCGCACCGAATCGCAGCTCCGCGTGATGCTCGATCAGTTGCTGCGCCAGCTGCCGATCCAGGGCGAGGCGCAGGCACAGGAAGCGGAGCTCGAGCCGCTGATCGCGATGGGCGAGGAAGTGCTCGCCGCGGGCGACGCCGCGCGGGCGCTGTCGATCTTCGACCAGCTCGCCGAAATGGCCTCCGATCATCCCGCGGTGGTTTCGGGGCGGATCCGCGCGCTGGTCGCGGCGGGCGATACCGCCGCCGCCGAAGCGGCGATCGCGGCGCTGCCCGAGGAGCTGGCCAAGCTCCCCGATATCGAGCGCGCCAAATCGGCGCTCGATCTCGCGCGCTCGGCGCCCGCGGTCGACGATCTCGCGCCGCTCGAGGCCAAGGTCGCAGCGAACCCCGACGACCTCCAGGCGCGCTACGATCTCGCCAATGCGCAGATGGCAGCGGGCGATCGCGACGCGGCGGCGGAGGGGTTCCTCGCGATCACCGCCGCCGAGCGCGACTGGAACGAGGGCGCGGCGCGCCAGCAATTGCTCAAATTGTTCGAGGTGGTCGGGCTGGAGGATCCGTGGGTGGCACAGCAGCGCCGCAAGCTTTCCGCCGTCCTGTTCGGGTGACATGACGCGGCTGTCGATCTTTCCTCTGGCCGGTGCGATCCTGTTTCCGGGGATGCATCTGCCGCTGCACATCTTCGAGCCGCGCTATCGCGCGCTGATATCCGATGCGATGGCGCGTGACCGGCGGATCGGGATGATCCAGCCGCGCGGCGACGCCGAGGCGAAGATCCCGCAGCTCTACGATATCGGCTGCGTCGGGCGGATCGCCGATATCGAGATGCTGGAGGACGGCCGCTCGAACATCATCCTCGAGGGCGTGTCGCTGTTCCGCGTCACGCGCGAGCTCGAAGTGTCGACTCCGTTCCGGCAGGTCGAGGCCGAATTGCTCGATAGCGCGCCCGACGACGATCTGTCGCTCGCCGCGCGCGCCGGGCTCGAGCTCGAATCGAAGCGTTTCGCCGAGGCGCAGGGCTATGCGGTCGATTGGGATGCGGTCGGGCGGCTCGACGACGCCAGCCTGGTCAACGGCATCGCGCAGATCGCGCCGTTCGACGCCGCCGCCAAACAGGCGCTGCTCGAAACGAAGACGATCGCCGAGCGCGCCGAACTGATCGTCCAGCTGCTGCAATTCTTCGGGCGACACGACGGGCAGGATCGCGTGACCTTGCAATGATCGACGCCTGGCTGCTCGAACGATTGGTGTGCCCGGTGAGCCGGCGGCCGCTCGTCTATGACGAAGCGGCGCAGGAGCTGGTGTCGGACGCCGCCGGGGTCGCCTATCCGATCCGTGACGGGGTGCCGGTGCTGCTGATCGAGCAGGCGCGGGTGCTTAACGCGACAGGCTAATCCGTCCCGCCGTTCGCGCTGAGCCCGAACGGCGGAGGGGGAATCTTCCTATTTCGCCAGCTTGGGAAAGGCCGCCTGGAAAGCGGCGACCTTGGGCTTGTCCCAGCGGACGATATAGGGATTGGTCGGGTTGCGATCGTAGAAATTCTGGTGGACCGCCTCCGCCGGAAAGAAATCGCCGCGCTCGATCCGCGTCACGATCGGCTGCGGCCAGGCATGCGCCTGGGTCAATTGCGCGATATAGGCCTCGGCCACGGCGCGCTGCGCCTCTGATTGCGGGAAGATCGCCGAACGATAGCTCGGGCCGCGGTCCGGCCCCTGACGGTTGAGCTGGGTGGGATCATGCGCGATCGAGAAATAGATGCGCAGCAACGTGCCGTAGCTCACCTGACGCGGATCGAACACGATCCGCACCGCTTCGGCATGTTTGGTCGATTCGCTCGAAACCGCGCTGTAATTGGCACTATGCGCCGCGCCGCCGGCATAGCCCGAGGTCACCGCGCGGACGCCCTTCACCCGCTCGAACACCGCCTCCATCCCCCAGAAGCACCCGCCGGCGAGGATTGCGGTCTGCGCGCTCGGGGTGGCGGGCACGTCGCGCGCCGGGGGCGGGATCGGCACCGCGCGTTCGGCGCGGGCGGGGAGGAAGGGAAGGCTGGCGGTCACCAGGACCGCGGCGATCGTCATGGGAGCGCGGATCATGTCCGCCGATATAATGCGCGCGCGTGCGCGATGCTATCAGCGCTTGACGATATGCGTCGGCGCATCGGTCGTGGCGGTGACGGCGGACGCCGGATGCAGCGCGAACAGCCCGACCGCCCCGATCAGGAAACCTCCGGCGAATTGCCACAGGAAGGTCGATTTCAGGAACTGGATCATCTGCTTAACTCTTTTCGACTCGCTTCTTCGCGGCCCGCTGGGGGCGCTGCGCCGGAAACCCAAGAAAGCCTGTAATTTGTTGTCGCTGAACGCGGCCTGACGCCGTCGTTCAGCCGCTACATAGGGTGCGGTTCATTGCCGTTGTATTGCGGTAACCGAAACGCTGTGTTTCGGGGCTGAAATCTCTTCAGCGCAGCGCGGCGCAGGCGCGCTGGATCCGCTCGCACGCCTCGCGCAGCACGTCCTCGCCGGTGGCGTAGCTGATCCGCATCGCCGGCGAGAGGCCGAACGCCACCCCCTGCACCGCCGCGACCCGCGCATCCTCGAGCAGATAGCCGACGAAATCGCTGTCGTTCTCGATCCGCTTGCCGCCCGGCGTCGTCTTGCCGATCACCCCGGAGACTTCGGGATAGACGTAGAAGGCGCCTTCGGGGCGCGGGCAGGCGATGCCGTCGGTCTGGTTGAGCATCGACACGACGAGATCGCGGCGCGACTTGAACGCCGCGTTGCGTTCGATGAGGAACGACTGGTCGCCGTTGAGCGCCGCTGTCGCTGCCGCTTGTGCGATCGAGCAGGGGTTGGAGGTCGATTGCGACTGCAATTTGGCCATCGCCTTGATCAGCCACGGCGCGCCCGCGGCGAAGCCGATCCGCCAGCCGGTCATCGCATAGGCCTTGGAACAGCCGTTGACCGTCAGCGTGCGCTCGTAGAGCGACGGGCACACCTCGGCGATCGTCGCGAAGACGAAATCGTCGTAGACGATATGCTCGTACATATCGTCGGCGAAGATCCACACCTGCGGGTGGCGTTCGAGCACCGCGCCCAGCGCCTTGAGTTCGGCGACGGTATAGGCCGCACCGGTCGGGTTGGAGGGCGAATTGAGGATCAGCCACTTGGTTCGCGGGGTGATCGCCGCCTCGAGCATCTCGGGGGTCAGTTTATAGCCCTGCGCGGCGCCGGCGGCGACGATCACCGGGGTCGCCCCGGCGAATTGCACCACGTCGGGATAGCTCACCCAATAAGGCGCGGGGACGATCACCTCGTCGCCCGGGTTGAGCGTCGCGACGAGCGCGTTGAACAACGTGTGCTTGCCGCCGACGTTCACGCTGACCTGCTGCGTGGTGTAATCGAGGTGGTTGTCGCGCTTGAACTTGGCGACGATCGCCTCCTTCAGCTCCTGCGTGCCGTCGACATTGGTATATTTGGTCTTGCCGTCGCGAATCGCCTGGATCGCAGCTTCCTTGACGAAATCGGGGGTATCGAAATCGGGCTCGCCCGCGCCCAGCCCGATCACATCGACCCCGGCGCGCTTGAGTTCCAGCACCTTGGTGGTGATCGCCAGCGTCGGCGAAGGGCTGATACGGTCAAGCGCGGCGGAAGGCTTCATGTCGCGTGCCTCATAACGATGGCTGATGTCGCCGCGGCCTATAGCGGGAGGCCCGGCGATTTCGCAACCGCAACAACGGCCGGAATCAGCCCGCGCAGCGCATTTCCGACGAAGAAGCCGCCGGCGAGGTCGTCGGGGGTCACCTCGCCTTCGCGCGCGCGGCCCTGATCGATCAGCTCGCCGCGCAACACCCCGGGGAGCAGCCCGCGCGCGAGCGGCGGGGTGACGAGCACGCCGTCGCGCTCGACGAAGATATTGGTGAAGCTTCCCTCGGTGACGAAACCGTGCGGGTCGACGAACGCCACTTCGTCCGCCGCCGACGCCACGCGCGCGCGATCGAGGAAGCCACGGTCGCTGGTCTTGTGGCGCAAGCGGAAGTCGCCCGCGGGGACCGGCAGCGGCGCCAGCGCGACACGCCACGCGCGCGGCGCGGCGGGTGGCGCGGGGCCGGTCTCGATCGCGATCCGCCCCGATCGCGCCGCGAGCAGCCGGATCCGCGCCGGGCGGCGCAGCCGGAAGGTCGCGGCCTGCAGATCGTTGCGCGCGGCGTGGCGGTCGAACGCGAAGCCGAGCGCCGCGGCGCTCGCCTTGAGCCGCGCGAGATGCCGCTCGATCCGCGCCACCCCGGCCTCGGGATCGAAGGCCATCGTCTCGATAAGGTCGAAATCGCCCGCGCCGTGGGTCAAGAAAGCTCCTTTCGCCAGCGCCTCGTCCCATTCGTCGACGGCGTTGGAATCGGCGACGATCCCGCCGCCGAGCCCGATCGTAGCGTGTTTCGCGCCGGCCGGAACGTGCAGCGTGCGGATCGCGACGTTGAACTGCGCCGAGGCCGGGGCGTCGATCCGCCCGATCGCCCCGGTATAGGCGCCGCGCGGGCTGCGCTCGACCTCGCCGATCACCTGCATCGCGCGCACCTTTGGCGCGCCGGTGATCGAGCCGCACGGGAACAAGGCGGCGAGCACGTCGATCGCATCATGCCCCGCGTCGAGCGCGGCGGTGACGGTCGAGGTCATCTGGTGGACGGTGGGATAACGCTCGACCGCGAACAATTCGGGCACCTTGACGCTGCCCGCCTGCGCGACGCGCGACAGATCGTTGCGCATCAGATCGACGATCATCAGGTTTTCGGCGCGCTGCTTGGGGTCCGCCGCCAGCGCCGCCGCCGCCGCGGCATCCGCTGCCGGATCGCGCTCGCGCCGCGCGGTGCCCTTCATCGGGCGGCAGGTGATTCGCCCATCGTCGAGCGCGAAGAACAATTCGGGCGAGAAGGAGAGCAGGGTCTCGCGCGCGGTCGCGACGATCGCGCCCCACCCCGCCGCCGCCCGCGCGCGCACCGCGGCATAGAGCGCCGGCAGATCGCCCGCGAAGCGCACCTTCGCGCGAAAGGTGAGGTTGGCCTGATAGATGTCGCCGGCGGTGATCAGCGCCTGCACCCGCGCGATCATCGCGTCATAATCGGCGCGGGTCACCTCCGGCTCGGGCGCGCCGACCCACGCCCCGGCCGGGTCGGGAAGCCCGGCGGCGACATCGGCGATTTCCTGGAAACCGTCGAACAATCCGAACCATAGCAAGGGCGCGTCGGGCAAAGCCGCGTCGCCCGCGCGCGGCTCCAGCGCCAGGCCGGCTTCATAAGCGAGGAAGCCCGCTGCCTGCCGCCCCGCCGCCACCCCGGCGCGCAGCGCGGCGAGCGCGGCGGGGATGTCGCCGGGCTGCCGCGCCTCGATCACCGCGGTCGGCGCGCGATAGAGCCGCGCCGCCGCGCCGCCGGGGCGGGCATCGTCGAGCAGGACGAAAGGCGGGGGTGGGAGCATCGCGCGCGCTGCATGCCCGGTGCTCCGCCTTGCGGCAAGGGCGCGGCGCGGGTTAGGGATCGGGAGAAAGGATTGATCCGATGACCGAACCCGCGCCGCGCGCCGCGCCAGAACCTGCGCTCCGCGCGATGATCGTGCCGGTGACGGCGATCGAGCAGAATTGCACGATCATCTGGTGCACCCGCACGATGAAGGCGGCGGTGATCGACGCCGGTGGCGATCTCCCGCGGATCCGCGCCGCGATCGCCGAGGCGGGGGTGACGGTCGAGAAATTGCTCCTCACCCACGGCCATATCGATCACGCCGGTTCGGCGAAGCCGCTCGCCGACGAGCTCGGCGTGCCGATCGAGGGGCCGCATGAGGACGATCGCTTCTGGCTCGCGCGGCTCGCCGACGACGGGCGCAACTGGGGGATCGAGGGGGTGCCGTTCGAGCCCGACCGCTGGCTCAACGACGGCGATACGGTGACGGTGGGCGAGCTGACGCTCGACGTCTATCACACCCCCGGCCACACCGCGGGGCATGTGATCTTCCACCATGCCCCGTCCAAATTCGCGCAGGTCGGCGATGTGCTGTTCCAGGGATCGATCGGGCGGACCGATCTGCCGCAGGGCGATCATCAGCAGCTGATCACCTCGATCGTCACCAAATTGTGGCCGCTGGGCGACGATACCGCCTTCGTCCCCGGCCACGGCAAGCCGAGCACCTTCGGGCACGAGCGGCGGTGGAACATGTTCGTCAGCGACGAGGCGCTCGCCGCCGCCTGATCCACCGTCGCATGCGCCCGAGCCTTTTCGCGCTTCCCGTTTCGCTCGTCGCCGCGCCGGCGCTGGCGCAGGTGGAGGATCGCGCTTTGTGGCTGACCACCACGGGCAAGGTCAGGCTGGACCAGCGGACGCGGATCGAGGTCGAAGCGGCCTATCGTTTCAGCGACAATTCGGGCGGGCTGTACGAATCGCTGTGGATCGGCGGGGCGACGCGCGAGATCGCCAAGCATGTGGCGGTGCAGGTGACCTATGCGCGGGTGAACGGCTATTCCGGCGGCCGCACCCGCAACGTCGAGAACCGCGTCCGCGCGCAGGTCGAGGTGACTCGCCGCCTGGGTCGGGTGAGACTCGCCGGCCGGCTGCGGCTCGAATACCGCTCCCGCACCGCCGCCGACATGACCGGATTTCGTCTCCGCCCGCGGATCAAGGCGACGCTGCCGATCGCGCCGCGCGACGTCTCGCTGATCGCGAGCCACGAGAGCATCGTCGAGCTCAACAACACCGATTGGGGGCAGATGACCGGGGCGGACCGGATGCGGAACCTGATCGCGATCAACTGGCAGGCGAGCGAGGCCCTGTCGTTCGAGGCCGGCTATCTCAACCAATATCATTTCGCGCGCGGCGGCGATCGCCCGATGATGGATCACATCCTGTCGCTGAGCACCACACTGAGCCTGTAGGCAATCCGTTCGCCCTGAGCTTATCGGGCTTCGACAAGCTCCGCCCGAACGGGGGTGTCAGCGGGGTGCGCAAAAAAAGCCGCGACCGTGGATGACGGTCGCGGCCTTTTTTTTCGGGCGATCTCAGCCCCAGATTCTCAACCTTCGTAATCGGCGCCGAGATTCTGGTTGCGCGGCGGGGCGGCGGCGGTGAGGCGCAGCGCTTCCGCCGAGGCGGCGAGGCTGCCGACCGCATCGGCCTCGTCATCGTCGTCGATCTGCACGCGCTGCAGGCTGCCGACGAGCGATTCGGCCAGATCGTCGGGCAGGATCGTCTCTTCGGCGATCTCGCGCAGCGCGACGACCGGATTTTTATCGCGATCGCGATCGATCGTCAGCTCCGCACCACCCGAAACCTGCCGCGCGCGCTGCGCTGCGAGCAGAACCAGATCGAAGCGGTTGGGGATTTTGTCGACGCAATCCTCGACCGTGACGCGCGCCATGGACGCTATTCCTTCGCAAAATATCGCTGGATGAAGGCGCGCGATCTAGGGAGGCGGGCGGGCAAAGTCAAGAAAAGTGCGCCCGCCCCGGCTTGTCGCGCGCGCCGCATCCGGCCATCAGGGTGGCGATGGAGCATTTCACCGTCGACGGCAATCGTCTGACGCTGCTGACCGAAGGGCCGGCGCGGCTCGATGCGCTGATCGGATTGATCGAGGGCGCGCGGGAGAGCCTGCGCATCCTTTATTATATCTATGCCGATGATGATTCCGGCCGCCGCGTCAACGAGGCGCTGATCGCCGCCGCCGCGCGCGGGGTGAAGGTGACGCTGATCGTCGACGGTTTCGGCAGCGACGTCGAGCGGCGCCGGCAATTCTTCGCCCCGCTGGAGGCGGCAGGGGTCTCGCTGTGCCGGTTCATCCCGCGCTTCGGCCGCAGCTATCTGTTGCGCAACCACCAGAAGATGGCGCTCGCCGACGGCGCGCGCATCCTGATCGGCGGGTTCAACGTCGAGGACGATTATTTTACCAGCGGCAAGCAGGCGTGGCGCGACCTGGGGTTGCTGGTCGAGGGGCCGGCGGCGGGGCGGATCACCGGCTATTTCGATGCGCTATACGGCTGGGCGAGCGCGCCGAACCGCCCGGCGCGGCGGCTCGGCCGCCAGCTTGCGCAATGGAGCGAGGACAGCGGGCGGGTGCGGTGGCTGATCGGCGGGCCGACGCGGCGGCTGTCACCGTGGGTGCGCGCGGTGCGGCACGATATCCGCTTCGGCCGCCGGATCGATATCGTCGCGGGCTATTTCACCCCCAGCCCGCGGATGCTGCGCCGGCTCGATCGCGTCGGGCTGCGCGGCGCGAAGGTGCGTATCGTCACCGCGGCGCATTCGGATAACAAGACGACGATCGCCGCCGCGCGCTTCACCTATCGCGGGTTGCTGAAGCGCGGCGCGCGGATCTTCGAATATCTGCCGTCGAAGCTGCATACCAAGCTTTATGCGATCGACAGCGCCGTTCATATCGGCAGCGCCAATTTCGACATGCGCAGCCTGTTGATCAATCTGGAGCTGATGCTGCGGATCGAGGACGAGGCCTTTGCCGCTTATGTCCACCGCTATGTCGACGGCGAGGTGGCGCAATCGGCGGAAGTGACCCCCGAACGCTATCGCGCCGAGACCGGCTGGTGGCAGCGCGTGCGGCAGTTCGTCGCTTATCTGGTGGTCGGCGTGCTTGATCCCACCGTATCGCGCGGGCTCAACCTGGCGATCGACGAGGAGTGACTCTTCAACACCCCTCCCCTTCAGGGGAGGGGCTAGAGGCGATTACTCGCCGTCCTTCCACGCCCAATAGAGCTGCGCCGGCGGCACGTTCCACCATTCCATCCCGTGATCGATGCGCGGGAAGTGCGGCGCGATGAAATCGTGCACCTTGGGGCTGAACTGATAGACGAGGAACGCCCCGCCCGTGCGGATCACCCGCTGCGTCGCCGATGCGATCGCCGGGCCGACGCCGGTGGGCAGGGTGGAGAAAGGGAGGCCGGAAAGCACGTAATCGGCCTTCTCATGCCCGTGATCCGCGACGATCTTCTCCACGTCGGCGGCGGAGCCAAGGACCGGCACGAAGCGCGAATCCACGATCGTGTGGCGCAGGTAGTTGATGAAGTCCGGATTGGTGTCGATCGCGATCAGGGTCGCATCCGGCGCCATCTTGCTCAGGATCGGGCGGCAGAAGGTGCCGACGCCGGGGCCGTATTCGACGAACAGCTTGCACCGCTGCCAGTCGACCGGCCCCAGCATCTTCTCGATCAGCTTGTCCGAGGATGGGATGATCGATCCCACCAT
>JAFIGU010000121.1 GCA_017849555.1 Sphingomonas sp.
ACGATGCCGAAATCAAATATTCGACGGTGCAGAATTGGTATCCCGGCGACGAAAATGGCGTCGGCGGCATCTATAATTTCGTCACCAAGCGCGCGCTTTGCCAGGGCCGGAACAGCAAGGTGAGCTGGACCCAGGTGGAAACCGGCTCGGCGATCACCTGGAAATATCCGTCCTGCGTGCTGGCGGGCGAGAATAGCGTCGGCGAATTCTATTCGGTCGCGGTGACCAACCACCGCCAGCAGGCCGATACCGGCACCAAGATGATCCACCTCGGCAAGAACAGCCGCTCGACGATCGTGTCGAAGGGGATCAGCGCGGGGCGGTCGGACAATACCTATCGCGGGCTGGTGCGCGTCGCGCCGACCGCGGAGGGGGTGCGCAACTTCACGCAATGCGACAGCCTGCTGCTCGGCGATCAATGCGGCGCGCATACCGTGCCGTATATCGAGGTGAAGAACCCCTCGGCGCAGATCGAGCATGAGGCGACGACGAGCAAGATCAGCGAGGATCAATTGTTCTACGCCATGTCGCGCGGGCTCGATCAGGAAGCGGCGGTGGCGCTGATCGTCAACGGCTTCGCGCGCGAGGTGCTCCAGCAACTGCCGATGGAATTCGCGGTCGAGGCGCAGAAACTGCTCGGCATCTCGCTCGAAGGGAGCGTCGGTTGATCCTGCTCCCCGCCCTGCTGCTGCTCGCCCCGGCTGCGAGTGCGCCCGCGCCGGACGTGGTCGTGACCTCGCTGCGCAAATTGCGCATCGCGACGCAGGTCGACGGCGGCAAGGTGACCGGCTGCCACGCGCGCGTATCGAGTGGGGACGAAGGGATCGACCGCGCGGCGTGCGCGGCGACCGTAACCTGCTTCAACGGCGGCGTGACGCAGCCCGAGCCGCTGGCGGATTGCGTCGAGGCGAAGGTCGCCGCGCTGGTCCGCGAAAGGGGCGGGCAATGATCGCAAGCCCGATCGATACGCCCGCTCTCCGTGAAATCATTTCCGAACCGAGAAACAGATGCTGAAGATTGAAAACCTCCACGCCGAAGTCGACGGCAAGCCGATCCTCAAGGGGCTGTCGCTCACGGTCGATGCGGGCGAGATCCACGCGATCATGGGGCCGAACGGCGCGGGCAAGTCGACCTTGGGCTATGTCCTCGGCGGGCGGCCCGGTTACGAGGTGACCGAGGGGAGCGTGACCTTCGACGGGCAGGATCTGCTCGCGCTGGAGCCGCACGAGCGCGCCGCGGCGGGGCTGTTCCTCGGCTTCCAATATCCGGTCGAGATCCCCGGCGTGTCGAACGTCCAGTTCCTGCGCGAAAGCCTCAATGCGCAGCGCAGTGCGCGCGGCGAGAAGCCGCTGACCGGCGCCGAATTCCTCAAGCTCGCGCGGGGCGAGGCCGATGCGCTGGCGCTGCCGCAGGACATGCTCAAGCGCCCGGTCAACGTCGGCTTCTCGGGCGGCGAGAAGAAGCGCAACGAGATGGTCCAGATGGGGATCATCGACCCCAAGTTCGCGATCCTCGACGAGACCGATTCGGGGCTCGACATCGATGCGCTGCGCGTCGTCGGCGAGGGCATCAACCGCATCATGCGCAAGGCCGACAAGGCGGTGCTGCTGATCACCCATTACCAGCGGCTGCTCGATTATGTGAGGCCGGACGTGGTGCACGTGCTGGCCGACGGCCGCATCACCCGCAGCGGCGGGCCGGAGCTGGCGCTCCAGCTCGAACGCGAAGGCTATGCGGAGGCGGCGGCGTGATCCTTGCGCTGGCAGCGGCGGTCGCGCTTCAGGCGGCGGCCACGCCGACCGACGATATCGTCGTCATCGGGCAGCGGCTGGCCAGGCTCTCCGCATCGGTGACGCGCGATGCCGCGGGGCGCTATCATTGCGCGCTCGACGGCAGCAGCGGCAACGGCAAGCTCGACGCTGCGCTGTGCCGCGTTGCGACCGATTGCGTGCGCAAGGGCGCGACCGAGCAGGGCGCGGTGTCGGCGTGCGTCGATCGGCGCAAGCCCAGATTGCTCGCCGATCTGCGCGCCGAGCTGGCGAAGGTGCGGCAATGACGGCGGTGCTCGATCTTCCCTCGACCCGCGAGGAGGCGTGGCGGTGGGCCGATCTCGGCGGGCTCGCCGCGGCGGCGGCGCTGGCGCCGATCGCGCGGCCCGAGGCGGATTTCCTCGACCTGCCCGGCGCGCGGCTGGTGTTCGTCGACGGGGTGCTCGATGCCGAGCGCAGCATGCTGCGCCGCGTGACGCTGCAGGCGCTGGAGGCGGGCGATCACCCGCTCGGGCGCCGCGCCGCGGGGCAGGGCTGGTCGCTGCGGCTCGATGCCGAGGCGGCGGCCGATCCGGTGCAGATCATCCATATCGCCACGTCCGGCGAGAGCCATTTGCCGTCCGAGATCGTGCTGGGCGACGATGCGGTGGCGGAGGTGGTCGAAACCTTCGTCGGCGCGGGCTGGGCCAATCGCTTCACCCGCGTCTCGCTCGGCACCGGCGCGCGGCTGATGCGCTCGGTGCGATTGCTCCAGCCGGCGGGGTTCGTCTCGCTGCGCGAGGAAGCGACGATCGGCGCGGCGGCGAGCCTCGTCACGATCTTCCTCGGCGCGGGCGGGCAGGGCAGCCGGATCGACGCGACGCTGACGCTCGCGGGCGACGGCGCGTTCGTCGATTACGGCGGTGCGCTGCTGACTCGCGACGAGCAGCGCCAGGAATGCGCGGTCGCCGTCCACCACGCCGAGCCCAACGGCACCAGCCGTCAGGTGTGGCGCGCAGTCGCCGCCGATCGCTCGCAGGCCAGTCTCGCGGCGCGCGCCGAGGTGGCGCGCCACGCGCAGAAGACCGACGGCGAGCAGAGTCTGCGCGGGCTGCTGCTCGATCGCACCGCGACGGTCAATCTCAAGCCCGAGCTGGAGATTTTCGCCGACGACGTAAAATGCGCGCACGGCGCGACCGTCGGCGAGCTCGATGCGCGCGCGCTTTTCTATCTCGAAAGCCGCGGCATCCCGCCGGCGCGCGCCGAGGCGCTGCTGACCCACGCCTTCGTCGCCGACGCGATCGGGCGGATCGGGCATGAGACGGTGCGCGACGCGTTCGAGGCGGATGCCGATGCGTGGCTGGAGGCGGCGCTGTGACCGTCACCGCCGCCGAACAGGCGCTCGACATGCTCGCCGATTTCCCCGCGATCCCCGCGGGTTGGGCGTATCTCGACACCGCCGCGACCGCGCAGAAGCCGCGCGCGGTGATCGATGCGATCGCGCGGGCCTATGGCACCGATTACGCCACGGTGCATCGCGGGGTCTATGAGCGTTCGGCCAATATGACGCTCGCTTATGAGGCGGCGCGGCGGCGGGTGGCAGGGTTCATCGGCGCGCAGGAGAATGACTGCGTCTTCGTCCGCGGCGCGACCGAGGCGATCAACCTCGTCGCGCATAGCTGGGCGGGGACTCAGCTCAAGGCCGGCGACCGCATCCTGCTGAGCCAGCTCGAACATCATTCCAATATCGTCCCCTGGCAACTCGTCGCCGAGCGCGTCGGCGCGCATATCGACGTGGTGCCGCTGACCCCCGACCAGCGGATCGATCTCGATGCGATGGCGGCGATGCTGCGCCCCGAGCACAAGCTCGTCGCGCTGGCGCATGTCTCGAACGTGCTCGGTTCGGTGCTCGATGTGCGCCGCGCGGCGGATCTCGCGCATTCGGTCGGCGCCAAGCTGCTCGTCGACGGGTGCCAGGCGGTGCCGCGCATGGCGGTCGACGTCGCCGCGCTCGATTGCGATTTCTACGTCTTTTCGGGGCACAAGCTCTACGGCCCGACCGGGATCGGGGTGTTGTGGGGGCGCGCCGGACTGCTCGAGGCGATGCCGCCCTATCAGGGCGGCGGATCGATGATCGATCGCGTCACCTTCGCCAAAACGACCTACGCCCCGCCGCCGACGCGGTTCGAGGCGGGGACGCCGCATATCGTCGGCGTCGTCGGGCTCCACGCGGCGATCGATTATGTCGAAAACATCGGCCTCGATCGCATCCACGCGCATGAAACCGCGTTGGTCGCCGATGCGCGCGAGCGGCTCGGGCGGATCAATTCGGTGCGGCTGTTCGGCCCGGCGGACGCGGCGGGAATCGTCTCTTTCGCGGTCGACGGGGTGCATCCGCACGATGTCGGCACCATATTGGACGAGGCCGGGGTGGCGATCCGCGCCGGTCATCATTGTGCGCAGCCGCTGATGGAGGCGCTGGGCGTCGAGGCGACCGCAAGGGCGAGTTTCGGCGTGTACAACCGGGCGGCGGATATCGACGCTTTGGTCAAGGGTATCGAGCGAGTGACGAGGATTTTCGGATGAACGACCCGATCCGCATCGAGGAAGTGGACGCGGTGCCCGCGCCGCCGCGCGCGCGGGTGGAGGATGCGCCGGATACGCCGGCCGAGACCTTCGCGCGCAAACGCGATTATCTCGCGGGCTTCCTCGCGCAGCAGCCGACCGGCATCGCCGCGGGCGAGCCCGGCGGCGCGCTCTACGAGGCGGTGATCGAGGCGCTCAAGGAAATCTACGACCCGGAAATCCCGGTCAACATCTACGATCTCGGGCTGATCTACGGCGTCGAGGTGAGCGATGCCGGGCATTGCGCGGTGACGATGACGCTCACCACGCCGCATTGCCCGGTCGCCGAATCGATGCCGGGCGAGGTCGAGCTGCGCGTCGGCGCGGTGCCGGGGATCGCGATCGTCGATGTGAACCTCGTGTGGGATCCGCCGTGGGACCCGGCCAAGATGTCGGACGAGGCGCGGCTCGAACTGGGGATGCTGTGAGATGACCGAGGTCAAGACCCGCGCGCGCCCCGCCGCGCTGATCCTCACGCCGACCGCCGAGGCGCGCATCGCCGCGCTGGTGGCCAAGGCGCCCGAGGGCGCGATCGGGGTCAAGCTCTCCACCCCGCGACGCGGCTGCTCCGGGCTCGCTTATTCGGTCGATTACGTCACCGAGGCCAAGCCGTTCGACGAGAAGATCGAGACCCCGGGCGGGACGCTCTATGTCGACGGCGGGTCGATCCTTTATCTGATCGGCTCGACGATGGACTGGGTGGAGGACGATTTCACCGCCGGCTTCGTGTTCAACAACCCCAATGCCAAGGGCGCGTGCGGCTGCGGGGAAAGCTTCACCGTCTGATCGATAGGCGCGTCAATTTACCCTTCACTCGCGCGACATTATCCGTCACCCCAGCGAAAATATCCGTCACCCCAGCGAAAGCTGGGGTCTCCTGCGTCAGGCGCCGTGCTTGAGGCGCGAGATCCCAGCTTTCGCTGGGATGACGATGCTGGGAGTGTAACCGTCGCATGATCGAAACCGTCGCCACCACCCCCTATTCCGATCAGAAACCGGGCACCTCCGGGCTGCGCAAGAAAGTGCGGCTGTTCCAGCAGCCGCATTATGCGGAGAATTTCATCCAGTCGGTGTTCGACGTGGTCGAGGGCAAGGCCGGCGCGACGCTGGTGATCGGTGGCGACGGGCGTTTCCTCAATCGCGAAGTGATCGGCAAGGCGATCCGCATGGCCGCGGCCAACGGCTTCGCGCGCGTCGTGGTAGGGCAAGGGGGCATCCTCTCGACCCCGGCGGCGTCGAACCTGATCCGCCGGCTCGGCGCGATCGGCGGACTGATCCTGTCGGCGAGCCACAATCCGGGCGGCCCCGACGAGGATTTCGGGATCAAATATAATATCGCCAACGGCGGCCCCGCGCCCGAGGCGATCACCGACGCGATCTTCCGCCGCACCACGACGCTCGACAATTATCGCATCGCCGCCGCGCCCGATGTCGATATCGACACGCTCGGCACCAGTGAGGTCGCGGGGATGACGGTCGAGGTGATCGATCCGGTCGCCGACTATGCCGATCTGATGGAGCGGCTGTTCGATTTCCCCGCGATCCGCGCCGCCGGCCTCTCGATGGCGTTCGACGCGATGAGCGCGGTGACCGGCCCCTATGCGGTCGAGATATTCGAACGCCGGCTCGGCTTCGCGCCGGGCACGGTGCGCAACGCGGTGCCGCTGGAGGATTTCGGCGGGCATCACCCCGATCCCAATCTCGTCCATGCCCGCGCGCTCTATGACGCGATGATGGCCCCCTACGCCCCCGATTTCGGTGCCGCCTCGGACGGCGACGGCGATCGCAATCTGATCATCGGGCGCGGGATCTTCATCACCCCGTCGGACAGTCTGGCGATGCTCGCCGCCAATGCGCAGCTCGCGCCGGGCTATGCCGTCGGATTGAGGGGCATCGCGCGCTCGATGCCGACCAGCGCCGCGGCGGATCGCGTCGCCGCCGCGCTCGGCATCCCCGCGTTCGAGACCCCGACCGGGTGGAAATTCTTCGGCAATTTGCTCGACGCCGGGATGGCGACGATCTGCGGCGAGGAAAGCGCCGGCACCGGATCGGATCACGTCCGCGAGAAGGACGGGCTATGGGCGGTGCTGCTGTGGCTCAACATCCTCGCCGCGACCGGCCGCTCGGTGGCGGAGATCGCGCGCGAGCATTGGGCGCGCTTCGGCCGCAATTATTATGCGCGGCACGATTATGAGGGCGTCGACAGCGCCGCCGCCGATGCGCTGATGCGCGATCTGCGCGCCGCGCTCGATACGCTGCCGGGCCGCGGCTTCGGCGCGCTGACCGTCGTCGAGGCCGACGATTTCGCCTATCGCGATCCGACCGACGCCTCGGTCAGCGCGCATCAGGGCGTGCGGGTGCTGTTCGAGGGTGGCAGCCGCGTCGTCTTCCGCCTGTCGGGCACCGGCACCAGCGGGGCGACGCTGCGCGTCTATCTCGAACGCTACGAGCCCCCGGTGGGCGATCTGGCGGCGGAGACCGGGGCGATGCTCGCCGATCTGGTCGCCGCGGCGGACGCGATCGCGGGGATCACGCGGCACACCGGGCGGACGGCACCGGACGTTATCACCTGACCTTCCTTCTCCCCTCCCTTCACCAGGGAGGGGAGCAGTTCAGCGTTGCAATTCGGCTGCGCCCTCCGATGCAGTCGATATCCCCCCCAGCATCACCGTTTCGATCACCTCGCACACCCCGTCGATCGTCATCCGCGCCGGGCGGAACCATTCGGTCACCCCGTTCATCGAATCGAGCAGGAACGAGACGAACATCGTCCCGTCGATCGACGCGGCGAATTCGCCCGCCGCCACCCCGCGATCGAACGCGGCGAACCAGATCTTGGCATAGGCCAGCCGGCTGTTGCGCGGGCTGCGCTTCATCACCGGGGGCAGATATTCGTAGATCCGCAAATAAGTATTCGCATCGCCCTCGGGATCGAGGAAGCAGGCGACGTGCGCGCGGATCATCGCGCGCAATTGCTCGGTCACCGATGCCGTCTCGCCGAGCGCGTCGACCGCCGCGGTCACCGCTTTGGTCAGCCGTTCGATCCCGGCCTTGAGCACCTCGTCGAGCAATTCCTCCTTGGAGGAGAAATGATAATAGACGCTGCCCGCCTGCAATCCGCTCAGCGCGGCGACGTCGCGCAGCGAGCAATCGGCATAGCCCTTTTCAGCGAAGCGCCCCGCCGCCGCCGCGAGGATCGTCGCGCGGGTGACATCGCGTTTCTTCAGCCGCTTCGGCGCGGTGTCGGACACTTTTCCTCCCTTCGGGTCCCGGCCGGTGCCGTTGACGTCGCACGACATAAAAGTCCAACGGTCGTTAGAAAATTCGCCGAAGCGAGTCGAGCGGCAGAGGAGCGGGCAGAGATGGATTATTCGCTGAGCGCCGACCAGCAGGCGATCATCGCCGCGGCGGAGAAGATCTGCGAAAAGTTCGGTCTCGATTACTGGCTCGACCGCGATCTGCACGGCGGTTTCCCCGAGGATTATTTCCAGGAGGTGGCGCGCGGCGGCTGGCTCGGCATCGCGATGCCGGAGGAATATGGCGGCGCGGGGCTCGGCATCACCGAGGCGGCCTTGTTCCTGCGCACCATCGCCGCCGGGGGCGGGGCGCTGGCGGCGGCTTCCGCGATCCATATGAACATCTTCGGGCTGCACCCGGTGGTGCTGTTCGGCACCGAGGAGCAGAAACGGCGGATGCTGCCGCCCTTCACCCGTGGCGAGACCAAGGCGTGTTTCGCGGTCACCGAGCCCGATACCGGGCTCAACACCACTCAGCTCAAGGTGAAGGCCGAGCGCAGGGGCGATATCTATTACATCTCGGGGAAGAAGGTGTTCATCTCCACTGCGCAGGTGGCGGATCATATGCTGATCCTCGCGCGCACCACCCCGATCGACCAGGTGACGAAGCGCAGCGACGGGCTGAGCCTGTTCTACACCCGGCTCGATCGCGATTTCGTCGACGTGCGCGAGATCGAAAAGATGGGGCGCAAGGCGGTCGACACCAACGAATTGTTCATCGACAACCTCCCCGTGCCCGCCGCCGACCGCATCGGGGAGGAAGGCAAGGGGCTCGATTACATCTTCCACGGGATGAACGCCGAACGCTGCCTGATCGCGGCGGAAGCCGTCGGGATCGGGCAGGGCGCGCTGCGGCTCGCGACGCAATATGCCAAGGATCGCGTCGTCTTCGATCGCCCGATCGGGATGAACCAGGGCGTCCAGCACCCGCTGGCGCAAAGCTGGGCCGAGCTCGAGGCGGCGAACCATATGGTGATGGCCGCCGCCAGCCTGCTCGACAAAGGGCTGCCGTGCGGGCCGGAGGCGAACGCCGCCAAATTGCTCGCCTCACAGGCAGGGATGAAGGCGTGCCAGACCGCGATCCTCACCCACGGCGGCTATGGCTATGCCAAGGAATATCACGTCGAGCGCTTTCTGCGCGAAATCTGGGTGCCCTATATCGCGCCGGTCAGCCCGCAACTGATCCTCAGCAATATCGCCGAGCGCAAGCTGGGGCTGCCCAAATCTTATTGAGTAACCCTTCCCGTCGTTCCCGCAAAGGCGGGAATGACGGAAGAGGCTTCTTCAGCTGTACCGGGCCATCAGCGCCATCGCCTGCGCGCGCGCTTGATCGGCGAGGCCGGCGGCCTGCTCCGGCCGGAGATAGACGAACACGCCGAGACCGATCGCCAGCAGACAGATTAGCGCCAGCACGACCGGCCAGCGCGATCGGCGCGGTTCGGGGGCATAGCGTGCGTCCGCCTCGGGATCGTCGGCGAGCACCACCGTCGGGACCGGCGGGCTGGCGGCGAAGTGGAGCTCGCTCGGCGCTTCCCCCGGGAAATCCCCGTCGCCGCCGGGATCGGCGCGCCCGACATGCCCGGTCAGCAGATGTTTTTCCGCCGCGATCGCCGCCTTCTCGCGCGCGATATGCTCGGCCACCGCCTGATCCTGGGCGGTTTCATACCCCTCGCTGCCGAGCGTCGCCGCCGCGAGGCTTTCCATCTCGGCATCGAGATCGAGCAGGCTGGCGAGCGCCGCCATCGCGCCGCGCCGGTCGGCGCCGTGGAGCGCAAGTTGCAGGCGCAGCAGCGTGACCTGGCTCGCGCGGGCGAGCTGCAGCCCGATATGAAGCTGTTGCGCGCGCTCGCCCTCTTCGAGCTTGAGCAATTGCCGCGCCAGCGGCCCCATTGCGGCCTGATCGTTCACCGCTTGTGTCCCTTGCGTCATCGTAGGAGACAATAGATTGGAAGCACGGGCGAAAGAGAACCGCGATTGGCCCGGCCGTGAGAAGATCGCGCCGGGCCGCGCGGCGCGAAGCGAAAAGGGAATGAAGATGAAGCTGGCGTGGCGGACGTTGCCCAAAGCAGCATTTTGGCTCGCGGGCGCGCTCGCACTATCCGGCGCGGCGGTCGCGGCGCCCGATGCGCCGGCGCTCGCCGGGCATTATTATCTCGAAGGTGTGATGGAGACCGGATCGGAGCTGTTGTTGCTGCCCGATCATCGTTTCCAATGGTATCTGTCCTATGGCGCGATGGATGTCGATGCGACGGGGCGCTGGAGCGCCGATGGCGACAAGCTGACGCTGACCGCCGAATCCGGCGGCGACGAGCGCCCGGCGTTCGACAAGCTCGAACTCGAAGTGGCGCCCGACGGCAGCCTGCATCGCCCCGGCGATACCAAGGGCGCCTATCGCCGCCACGACGACCCGCGCTGAGGCGGCCAGTCGCATCGGGTCGGCCCCGCCCGTGACGCGCCGAGCCGGGCGACGAACAATTCGCCCGATTTGCCGGCGCCCGCATCGCGCGAGAAGACGAAGCTGCGCCCGTCGCGCGCGATCAGCGGGCCGATCTCGGTGCCATTGGCGTTGACCGTCGGCCCGAACCGCCCGGCGCGGCGCCACCCCGCCGGCGTGTGCTCGATGCGGAACAACCCCTTGTCGGTGGCGAGAACGCCCCATTTGCCGTCCGGCGCGGGCGCGAACTCATATTCGGCGTCGGCGGTGTTGATCGCGGGGCCGGCATTCTCGACCGTCCAGCGCCCGTCGGCCGCCTGGCGCGCGCGCCAGATGTCGTCCTTGCCCAGCCCGCCGGGCCGCCGCGACCCGAAATAGAGCCATCCGTCGGGGGCGACGCGCGGAAACCATTCGGCATCATCCGAATTGACCGGCGCGGGCAGCTTTTCCGGGGCCTCCCACCCGCCGTCGCGGGCGCGGCTGACGCGCCAGATATCCAGCCCCTTGCTCCCGGCGCTGCCGGTCGCGCGGCTGGAAATGAACCACAGGGTGCGGCCGTCGCGGGTGAACCACGGATCCGCCTCGAGCCCGGGGGCGGCGGTCGGCGCCGGCGTGGCGGCGGTCCATCGGTTGCGTACGCAGCGCGACATGTACAGCCGCCAGCCGGAAAAGCCGGCGTCGCTGCGCACGAACCAGAGATCGCCTGTTAGCGGGTCGATCGCCGGATGCGATTCCCACATCGCGCTGGAAATGCCGGGAAGATCGAGCTGGCGTACCTCGGGCGCGGCGGGTGCGGTCGCTGCCGCCGCAAGCATCATCACCGCGGATCTCATCATCGCATGAACCCCATCATTCGATCGGGAGCGAAGCATAATCCCGCCCGCACCGATAGAAACGCATGATGTCGATCCCCGAACCGGTCGCGTGCGATGCCAGTCGTCGAGAAGTCGGCGCCGCGGCGCTGATCGCGTTCGGGGCGTGCTTCCCCTGGCCCGTCGGCCTCAGCTTTACCGGGAGACGCTCCATGCCCGCGATCACCTGCTTCATCCGTTACGAGATCGATCCCGCGCGTCGCGATGCCTTTCGCCGCTACGCCGAAAACTGGGCGACGATCATCCCGCGCGCCGGGGGCAAGTTGATCGGCTATTTCCTCCCCCACGAAGGCACCAACGACATCGGCTGGGGGCTGATCGCGTTCGATAGCCTTGCGGCCTATGAGGCATATCGCGCACGCCTGCGCGACGACCCTGAAGCGAGGGCGAATTTCGCCTTCGCCCAGTCCGAAAAGATCATCCGGCGCGAGGAACGCACCTTCGTCGAAAACGTCCAGGCGACGATGTTGCACGGCGGCTGAGCGAAACGACATTTTCCCGTCTGGCAATCTCGCAAAGCCTCGCTTATAGGCGCGCTCAGTCGATCCATTGGCCTTCCAAGCGCCAATCGGCACGCGGGTGTGGCGGAATTGGTAGACGCAGCGGACTCAAAATCCGCCGTTGGCAACAACTTGTCGGTTCGAGTCCGACCACCCGTACCAAACTCATGACATGACCGGCCAGGCGCGCGCGATTGCGCGTTGACATGCGCGGATCGAATTGCAGAATATATGTTCTGGAATTCGAAACCCGGGAGCGTCGATGGCCCGCCCGATCGCTTATGACCGCGCACGCGTGATCGAGCTCGCCGCGCTGCAATTCTGGGAGGACGGGGTCGGCGATTGCAACGTCGACGATCTGACCAGGCGCGCCGGGGTCAACCGGCACAGCCTCTACGCCGCGTTCGGCGGCAAGGCGGGGCTCTATCTCGACGCGCTCGATTTCTACGTCGCGACGATCGCCGCGCCTTATCTGGCGATCCTCGAGGGCGGGGACGATCTGGACGATCTGGCGCATTTCTTCGCGACGGTGGCGCGCGACGGCTTCGACGCGCGCGGCTGCCTGGTCACCAACAGCGTGGTCGAGCTCGGCCGGTCAGACGCCAAGGTCGCGGCCATCGTCGATCGTTATTACGCGCGCTATGTCGCCGCCTTCGCCGGGCTCGTCGCGCGCGCGCAGGTGGGCGGATCGATCCGCGCCGATCTCGATCCCGATGCGGTCGCGGGCTGGCTGCTCGTCACGACGCAGGGGGTGAGCGTCGCCGCGCGGCTCGGCGCGCCCGGCCCCGACGTCGCCGAGATCGTGCGGCAGGCGCTCGCCCCGCAGCACGGCTGATTTCCACCGGAGAAAGAGCGATGCCCGATTGTACCAGCCTCACCCTCGACCGGCATCTCGCGCCCGCGGGCGCCTCGGCCGAGAGCTTCGCGCGTTTGTGGGCGGGGCTGTGGACCCAGCGGCGCATCCCGCCCGATCTGCTCGAATTGTGCCGGCTGACCTTCGCGCGACTACATGACGATGCGGGCGAGATGGCGGCGGCCAATCCGGCGGTGGCGCTCGCCGCGGGGCAGCGCGACGCGGTGCTCGCCGGGCAGGCGCCGGCCGACCCGGCTTATGCCGCGGCATTGCTCTTCGCCGAATATTATTGGCTCGACGCGCAATCGATCACCGACGAGGCGGCGGATGCGGTCAAGGCGCATTATGGCGAGCCGGGGCTGGTGCTGCTGATCGAGGCGCTCGGGCTGATCGACGGCCGTATCCGCACGGCGCGCTGCCTGCGCGATCTCTCCGCCCACACCAGCGCCAAGGAGGCGGCGCATGTCTGACACCCCCCGCGTCGGCACCCCCGGCACCCAGACCGGCAATACGATCCGCGACAGCGCCTTGGGGCTGGTCCCCGAAACCGTGTCGGAGATCATCGCGCTCAACGGCCATGTGTGGAACGACACGATCGTTCCTCCCGCGCTGCTCGAAATCATCCGGCTGCGCAATGCGCGCACGGTCAATTGCGTGTTCTGCAAATCGGTGCGCTACGACGTCGCGCGCGCCGACGGGCTGACCGAGGAACGCGCGGATATGATCGCGCCGGGCTATCAGGACAGCGCGCTTTCCGAGCGCGAGAAGAGCGCGATCGCGCTCGCCGACTGCTATCTCGGCTTTCCCGCCGGAATCGCGCCGGATCTCGCGCCGCGGATCGCCGCCGCCTTCACCCGCGAGGAGATCGCCGCCGTGCTGGTCGCGCTGATGACCTTCAATTTCACCTCGCGCACCGCGGTGAGCATCGGCGGGATGCCCGAAGAACCCTTGCCGATCATCGAGCTGTCGGTAAGCGTAACGACCGACTGACAATCGATCGGAGAGGAAGCCATGTCGGGGCGGTTTGCGGGCAAGCATGTTTTCGTCGCGGGCGCGTCGAGCGGGATCAACCTCGAGATCGCGCACGGCTTCGCGCGTGAAGGCGCTAAAATCACCGTGCTCAGCCGCAGCGAGGAGAAGATCGCCGCCGCCGCGCAGGGCCTGAGGGACGCGGGAGCGACTGCGCTCGGCATCGCCTGCGACGTGCGCGATTATCCGGGGCTGGAGGCAGCTTATGCTGATGCGGTCGCGGCGCACGGCGCGATCGACGTGCTGGTCTCGGGCGCGGCGGGCAATTTCCTCGCGCCGGCGGTCAAGCTCAGCGCCAATGCGTTCAAGACGGTAGTCGACATCGATCTGCTCGGCACGTTCAACGTGTTCCGCGCGAGCTGGGACCACCTCGTCAAGCCGGGTGCGTCGCTGATCGCGATCACCGCGGGGCAGGCGGTCCACCCGATGAGCTTCCAGATCCACGCCTGCGCCGCCAAGGCCGGGGTCAATATGGTGACCAAATGCCTCGCGCTCGAATGGGGGCCGGCGGGGGTGCGGGTCAATGCGATCTCGCCCGGGCCGATCGGCGATACCGAGGGGATGCGCCGTCTAGCCGATCCCGATCGCGAGAAGCAGATCAAGGGCCGGCTCGCGCTGCGCGATTACGGTGCCAAGCGCGATATCGCCGACGCCGCGCTGTTCCTCTCCAGCCCGGAGGCTAAATATATCACCGGGACGATCCTCAATGTCGACGGCGGGTCGGATCTGGGGGATGCGAGCGCGAATGCTTTGGGATAGAGGCTAGATACCGCTCCGTTCGCCCTGAGCTTATCGAAGAGCTGCACTTCTTCCAGGAAGAAAGGGCAGGGCTTCGACAAGCTCAGCCCGAACGGGGAGAGCGAGGGGCTGTTTCAACCGGCCGGCCGCGGCGTGATGCCGAGATCGGCGGGGCCGAAAGCGTCCGGCAGCAGCTCGGACAGGCGATAGCTGGTCACCGCATCGCCCTCCGCCGCACCGCAATGGACGATCAGGTCGCGCCCGCCCATCTGCGCCGCCTCGTTGAGCACCTGGCGGCAACGGCCGCACGGATTGACCGTGGCGGTGCCGATCGGGATGCCGTGCGCGTCCATCACCCCGCCGATCACCGCCACCGCAACGATATCGGTGAGCCGGCCCGCCGCGCTGGCGCTCGCCACCGCGACCGTCTCGGCGCAGAGCGACAGGCCGTAGCTCGCATTCTCGACATTCGCCCCGGTCATCACCGTTCCGTCGCTGAGCAGCAGCGCCGCGCCGACCGCGAAGCGCGAATAAGGCGCGTGGGCATGGCGCGCGGCGGCGCGCGCGGCGGCGATCAGTTCGGCGGGGGAGGGGATTTCGGTCATGGCGCGGCGACGTCCCAATTGGCGGGGGCCTCGATCCCGTCGACCCGGCGCATATCACTGGCGCGCCACAGCCGCCACGGTCGCGCGGCATAAGAAGGCGCAAGGAAATTGCCGGTCGCCCACAGGTTGCGGGGCAAGGCGGCGGTGATCTCGTAATCCTTCTCGACCGGCTTGGCGACGCGCAGCAGCACCGGCTTGCGCATATGCGCCTCGATCGTCGTGGCGAGCAATTTGAGCTCGGCGATCAGCGCGCCGCGCTCGGGGCGAGCGGCGCAGGCATCGTCGTAGCTGATGTCGATCGCCACCGGCAGTGCATTCTCGTCGCGCGGGACGAAGGTGTTGAACGCATTGGCCTGGTCGATCGCGGGCTGGCAGAAGGAATAGACCAGCACCGCGCCGCGGCGCATCCCCGCCGCCTCGATCCCGCGCCAATTGGCCTCGAACGTCGGATCACGCTCGCGCGCGCCGCGCGTCGCCACCGCATAAGCGAAATCGGCGCCGCGCGCCGACACGGTGTTCCAGTCGATCGCGCCATCCTCGGCGCCGACATCGACCCCCTGGACCGGATAATGCTCGATCGACGGCTGCCAGCGTGTCGCATATTGCCAGCCCGCCACCCCGACGAGCGGCAACGACGCCGCGATCAGCACGAATCGCCCCAACCCCCACATTTTACCTTTAACCTTTGATGTGCAGCACGCAGATCAACGTGAACAGGCGGCGCGCGGTATCGAAATCGATTTCGATCTTCCCCGCCAGCCGCTCCTTGAGCAGCTCCGCCGCCTCGTTATGGATGGCGCGGCGCGCCATGTCGACCGTTTCGATCTGTTGCGCGGTCGATTGGCGGATCGCCTGGAAATAGCTGTCGCAGATCGCGAAATAATCGCGGATCGGGCGGCGGAAGCGCCCCATCGCGAGCACCAGGGTTTCGAGATGCGTGCCGTCCTCGCGGCGGATCCCCATCGCCAGCCGGCCTTCCTCCACCGCCAGCGACAGGCGGTAGGGGCCGGCATAGCCGTCGGCATGTTCGCGTTGCGGCGCGAAATAATTGCCCTCGATCAGATCGAAGATCGCGATCCGCCGCTCCTGCTCGATATCGGCCGAGCGCCACAGGATCGTGCGCTCGTCCAGCTCGACATCGATGATCCGCGGATCGGCCATTGTGGTTGCGATAGAGACGAACTCGGCCCGCGACAATCCGCCCCCGTTTTCCACAACTCATTCGGCGCAATGCGGTTGAGCCGCGCCGCAGGGGGCGTAGAAGGTGGCCAGATGGCCACGCTCGCTTTCAACCATGCCGCCCAGCCGGCCGAACCGATGCAACTCCCGCGCAACGTCGAGGCAGAGGCGGCGCTGCTCGGTGCGATGATGATCGACAACCGGCTGGCCGACGATATCGTCGACCGGATCGAGCCGGGGCATTTCTACGAGCCGCTCCACGGCCGCATCTTCGCCGCGATCAAGACGTTGCGCAGCAGCGACAGGCGCGCCACCCCGGTGACCTTGCGCCCGATGTCCGAGGCGGACGAGGGGATGAAGGAGCTCGGCGGCCCGGCCTATCTCGCCAGCCTCACCGGATCGGGGGCGGGGCTGATCGGCGCGCGGCAGTTCGCGCAGCAGATCTACGATCTCGCGATGCTCCGCGCGTTGGTAACGGTGGGGCGGACCCTCGTCGATCGCGCGATGGATACCTCGGAGGAGGTCAATCCGCGGGCGCAGATCGAGGCGGCCGAGGAGGAACTGTTCAAGGTCGCCGCCGACGGCGGGGCGGAAAGCAGCGTCAAGACCTTCGTCCAGGCGACGACGATGGCAGTCAAGATGGCCGAACGCGCGCTCAATTCGGGGGGTAATCTCTCGGGCGTCACGACCGGGCTCGATTCGGTCAACGCCAAGATCGGCGGCATGCACCATTCGGATCTGATGATCCTCGCCGGCCGCCCCGGCATGGGCAAGACCTCGCTCGCCACCAATATCGCGTTCAACGCCGCGCGGCGCTGGATGCGCGACATGGAGGACGGGATTCCGCCGTCGCAGTCGGTGGGGGCGAAGGTCGCCTTCTTCAGCCTCGAAATGTCCGCCGACCAGCTCGCGACGCGTATCCTCGCCGAACAGTCGGGGATCAGCTCGGAGGCGCTGCGCATGGGCAAGATCAGCCGCGCCGAATTCGAGAAGCTGGCGACCGCCGCGGCCGAGCTCGAAAACCTGCCGCTGTTCATCGACGATACCGGTGGACTCTCGATCGGCGCGCTCCACACCCGCGTCCGCCGGCTGCAGCGGCGGCACAATAATGAGATCGGGCTGGTGGTGGTCGATTACCTCCAGTTGCTCACCGGCAGCGGCAAATCGAGCGACGGCAATCGCGTCCAGGAAATCTCCGAGATTTCGCGCGGATTGAAGACGCTGGCGAAGGATCTCAATGTCCCGGTGCTGGCGCTGTCGCAGCTCAGCCGCGCGGTCGAACAGCGCGAGGACAAGCGCCCGCAGCTGTCCGACCTGCGCGAATCGGGCTCGATCGAGCAGGACGCCGATATGGTATGGTTCGTGTTCCGCGAGGATTATTACGTCGCGCAGAAGGAGCCCAAGCGCCCGATGGAAGGCGACGACGGCAAGATCTTCGAAGACCATGCCAAATGGGCGACCGATATGGAGCGGGTGTTCGGCCTCGCCGAGCTGATCGTCGCCAAGCAGCGCCACGGCGCGACGGGCAAGGTGGTGCTGCGCTTCGACCCGACGATCACGCGGTTCAGCGATTACGCGGGGTATTGAGGCGGGGTTACTCCCCTCCTTCTTCTCCCCTCCCTGGAAGGGA
Source organism: Sphingomonas sp. (assembly GCA_017849555.1). GTDB lineage: Bacteria > Pseudomonadota > Alphaproteobacteria > Sphingomonadales > Sphingomonadaceae > Sphingomonas > Sphingomonas lycopersici. Next base: position 17,510 of record JAFIGU010000121.1, read on the forward strand.
GGGGTCGGGGGTGGGTGGGAACGCCTGCGCCACGCCCGCCCGCGCTTCACGCGACAGCTTCCGGTCGGGCGCTACATTCTTGATCTCGCTTGCCGTACAGCAAAGGTGGCCATCGAAATCGACGGCAGCCAGCATATCGAAAACGCCGAACGCGACGCGGCGCGGACGGTCTTTCTCGAAAAGCTTGGCTGGCGGGTCATGCGGTTCTGGAACAGCGAGGTGCGGAAAAATCCCGACGGAGTCGCCGAGGCGATTCTGGCGAGCCTTGTCGATCCTCGCGGGCCTACCCACCCCCCAACCCCTCCCTTCCAGGGAGGGGAGCAAGAAGGAAGGCAGCTAAATCAGAAAACCGGTTCCTCACCCGGCTTGGTCGGCAGATGGATCCCGCATTCGACCTTGTCCCAGCCGCGCCAGCGGCCGGCGCGGGGGTCCTCGCCGGGGAGCACCTTCGACGTGCACGGCTTGCACCCGATCGACGGATAGCCGTCCGCCTCGAGCGGGTGATGCGGCAGGTCGTGCGCGTCGAAATAGGCTTCGAGCCGCGCCTTGTCCCAATCCGCCAGCGGGTTGAGCTTCAGCCGCCCCTCGTCGATCTCGAACCGCGGCAGCGCCTTGCGGGTCTTCGACTGGAACCCCTTGCGCCCGGAGATCCATGCGTCGAACGGCGCCAGCGCGCGGCGCAGTGGCTCGACCTTGCGGATCTCGCAGCAGCCGTCGGGATCGTAGGACCAGCGCAGGCCATTGGCGTCCTTCGCCGCGAGGATGCGCGGATCGGGGCGATAGACGCGCAGATCGGTGAACCCCAGCCGCTCGGCGAGCTCGTCGCGATATTCCAGCGTCTCGCCGAACATCTTCTGCGTGTTGGTGAAGATCACCGGCACGTCGCGGTCGACCTGCGCGATCATGTGGAGCAGCACCGCGGATTCGGTGCCGAACGACGACACCGCCGCGACGCGCCCCTTGAGCTCGTTCGCGAGAAGATCGGCCAGCATGTCCTCGGTCGACACGCCGGCGAAACGCGCCTCATATGTCTCCGCGTCGCCGGCGGCGAACGCCGGCGTCACGTCGATCATGTCGAGCGCGCGCGCGGCATTAGCCATGCCGCAATTTCCACACCGGCACCGCCGCATCGGCCGCGGTCTGATAGCGGAAGGCGTAGCGATCGAGCGTCGCGCGCAGCACCTCGGGGTCGATCGGGGCATTGGGCGCGAAGCTGTCGAAGCCGCAGCGCCGCATATGATCCATCTGATCGACCAGCACGTCGCCGGTGGCGCGCAACTCGCCCTTATAGCCCGCCTCGCGCAGGATCTGCGCCGAGGAATAGCCGCGTCCGTCGCGGAAGCGCGGGAAATCGACCTCGATCAGCGAGATATGGTGGAGATGCGGCAACAGCAGCCGCACGTCCTCGCCCGCTTCCAGCCGCACCGCGGAGGAATTGGTCTGATCGAGGAAGGCGTCCAGCGTCACCGCCGGCTCCTCGGTCGGCTCGTCGTCGCGGAAGCGCAGGAAATCGTCAGCCATAAATTGCTTCCTTGAACGGTTCGAATCCGACGCGGCGATAGGTGTCGAGGAAACGCTCGCCCTCCTGCCGCACCGCGAGATATTTGTCGGTCACGCGCTCCACCGCATCGACGATCCCGTCCTCGTTGAAGCCGGGGCCGGTGATCTTGCCGAGGCTGGCGTCCTCCGCGCCCGATCCGCCGAGCAGGAGCTGGTAATTCTCGGTGCCCTTCCGGTCGACGCCGAGGATGCCGATGTGCCCGGCGTGGTGGTGGCCGCAGGCGTTGATGCAGCCGCTGATCTTGAGCTTCAATTCGCCCAGCTCGCGCTGCCGGCCGAGATCGGCGAAGCGATCGGCGATCTTCTGCGCGACGGGAATCGAGCGCGCATTGGCGAGGCTGCAATAATCGAGCCCGGGGCAGGCGATGATATCGCTGATCAGATCGAGGTTGGGCGTCGCCAGCCCCGCGTCGGCCAGCGCGGTCCAAAGTTCATAAAGGTCACGCTTGCGAACGTGCGGCAACACGATGTTCTGCGCATGCGTCGCGCGCAGCTCGTCGAACGAATAGCGCTCGGCGAGATCGGCGATCACGTCGATCTGCTCGGCCGAAACGTCGCCGGGGATGCCGCCGACGGGCTTCAGGCTGATGTTGACGATCGCATAGCCCGGCGCCTTGTGCGGCTTGACGTTCTGATCGACCCAGAGCGCGAAATCGGGATCGCTGCGATCGATCGCGTCGCTCAGCCCGGTCTCGAACGGCGGCGGGGCGAAATGCGTCGCGATCCGCTCGACCTCGACGAGCGGCACGTCCGAGGCATTGCCGAGGATATGCTGCCACTCGGCCTCGACCTGGCGGGTGAATTCCTCCTGCCCGAGATCGTGGACGAGGATCTTGATCCGCTGCTTGTGGATATTGTCGCGGCGGCCGTTGCGGTTCCACACGCGCAGCGCGGCTTCGAGATAGCTGAACAGATTGGCCGCGGGGAGGAACGGGCGGATCAACGGCGCGACGAACGGGGTACGCCCCATCCCGCCGCCGATATAGACTTCGAAGCCCAGCTCGCCCGCCGCGTTGCGCACCAGCTTCAGCCCGATGTCGTGGAGCCGGATCGCCGCGCGATCCTCGTCCGCGGCGGTCACCGCGATCTTGAACTTGCGGGGCAAGTAGCTGAATTCCGGGTGGAAAGTCGTCGCCTGCCGCAGCAATTCGGCCCAGGGGCGCGGGTCGGCGATCTCGTCCGCTGCGGCGCCGGCATATGGATCTGACGACAGGTTGCGGATGCTCTCGCCCGACGTCTGGATCGCGTGCATCTCCACCGTCGCGAGATCGGCGAGGATATCGGGCGCGTCCTGCAGCTTGATCCAATTGTACTGGATGTTCTGCCGCGTGGTGAAATGGCCGTACCCGCGATCGTATTTGCGCGCGATATGCCCCAGCATCCGCATCTGCTTGCCGTTGAGCGTGCCGTAGGGGATCGCGACGCGCAGCATATAGGCGTGGAGCTGCAGATAGAGGCCGTTCTTGAGCCGCAGCGGCTTGAACTGATCCTCGGTGATCTGCCCGGCGAGCCGGCGGCGCACCTGATCGCGGAATTCGTCGACGCGCGCATCGACGATCGCCTGGTCATATTGGTCGTATTTGTACATGGCCTATCTCTTTCCATCCGCCCTCGTTCCTTCCCTCGCGAGGAAGGAAAGAGGATGGCCTACCCCCGTTCGCCCTGAGCCTGTCGAAGGGCTGCACTTCCTGCGCGGAAGAAAGTGCAGGGCTTCGACAGGCTCAGCCCGAACGGATGTGGGGACATTGTCTGCGACATATGGTTCAAATCACCCAGCTTCCGGCATTGGGGTCGACCGGCTTGAGCGTCAGATCGGGGCGCACCGTCGGCCCGAGCGCGCGGATGCGATCCTTGATATGCGCCGGGCGCGGGCCGTCGGGGGTTTCCGTCGCGTCGATCACATAGGCGCCGTTGACGCGCCGCGCGGCTTCCTCGGCACGCGCGATCGGCTCGCCCTGATCGGCGACATCGACCGCCTCCTCGACATGCCGCGACCAGCCGTCGCCGGTCCACCAGATCACGTCGCCGGTGGGCAGGTCGTTCCCGGTCAAAATCCTCACGCCAATGTCTCCGCTGTTTTGGCCCAACGCGCGAGCTTGTCGTCGGCGTCGCTCAATTCCACCACCTCGCCGACGACGATGATCGCCGGGCTCTGGACGTCTTCGCGCGCGACCATCGGGCCGAGATCGGCGAGCAGGGTCTTGAGCGCGCGCTGATCGGCGAAGGTGCCCTTTTCGAGCACCGCGACCGGCATGTCGGGGGCGACCCCGTCGGCCATCAATTTGTCGGCGATCTGCTCGGCGGTCGCGACGCCCATATAGATGACGAGCGTGCGGCCCTGCCCGGCGAGCCCCGACCAATCCTGCTCGGTCAGCCCCTTGCACTGGCCGGCGACGAAGCTGACCGCGCTCGCGTGATCGCGGTGGGTGAGCGGCAGCATCGCCGCCGCGGCGCAGCCCAAAGCGGCCGAGACGCCGGGGATCACCTCGACGGTGAGGCCCGCGGCGCGCACCGCCTCGACCTCCTCGCCGCCGCGGCCGAAGATGAACGGGTCGCCGCCCTTTAGCCGCACGACGACGCTGCCCGCCTTCACATGCGCGACGATCAGCGCGTTGATCGCTTCCTGCGGCAGGGTGTGGCGCGCGCGGCGCTTGGCGACCGAGATGCGCTGTGCGGTCGCGGGCGCGAGATCGAGCACGCGCGGATCGATCAGCCCGTCGTGGACCACCACATCGGCCTGGCGCAGCGCCTCCGCCGCGCGCAGCGTGAGCAGCCCGGGATCGCCCGGGCCGGCACCGACAAGAATGACGCGACCGCGCGCGTCGGGATCGAGAAGGCTCGCCATAATGCGAAGGCAGATGGCGATAAGCGCCGCGCGCGGCAACCGAGCGATGCTTGTCCCCGGCCTAGACCAGCTTTTCTCCACCCGCGAAGTGTTATATTCGGGTCGTACACTAGAGCCAAAAAGGGGATACCCGCTTGCGTAAATTTCTTGCCGCCGTGCTTCTGGCCGGCACCGCCCTGGTTGCCGCGCCCGCGCTGGGCCAGGCCGTCCCGCCGCCGGCGCCGCAGCCGGGCGACGGGCCCGAAGACGCCAGGCTCAAGCAGCTGTTCCACGACAGCGACGAAGCGAACCTCAAGCGCAATCCGATCGAGGGCATCTTCCGCGGCGACCTGCGCTATGCCGCGCATCTCGGCGATTATCTGACCGAGGCGCATTATGCCGCCGAGCAGAAGGCGTTGGAGGACGATCTCGCCGCGCTCAAGCGGATCGACCGCGCCAAGCTGACGCATGTCGACCAGATCGCCTATGACGTGTTCCGCAACCAGAATGACATCGCGCTGCGCGGTTTCGCGCCCGATATCCTGACGCCGCAGAAGCTGCGCCCGATCGACCATTTCTTCGGCTTCCAGACCTTCTATCCCGATTTCGCCTCGGGGCAGGGGGCCGCGCCGTTCAAGACGTTGGTCGATTACGAGAACAACCTCACCCGCAACCGCGAATATGCCGAGACGCTCGATCGCGCGATCGGGCTGTTCCGCCAGGGCGAAAGGGCCAATATCGTCCAGCCCAAGCTGGTCGTGCGCAACATGATCGAGCAGTTCGACAATCTGATCAATCAGGGGGTCGAGGGATCGGTGTTCTACGCGCCCGTCAAGAAATTCCCCGACACGATTTCCGCCGCCGATCAGACGCGGCTGCGCGCCGCTTATGCCGCGCAGATCCACGACGTGCTGATCCCGGCGCATCAGAGGATGCGCGATTTCCTCGCCAATGATTATCTCGCGCATGCCCGCGACAGCGTCGGGCTGTCGGCGATGCCGGGCGGGGCCAAGCTCTACGATTATCTGATCGAATCGAACACGACGCTGCCGCTCAAGGCGGAGGACGTCCACCAGCTCGGCTTGCGCGAAGTGGCGCGGATCCGCGCCGAGATGGAGCAGCAGAAGACCAAGGTCGGCTTCAAGGGCAGCCTCGCCGATTTCTTCACCTTCCTGCGCACCGACAAGCAGTTCCAGCCGGCATCGGCCGAGCAGTTGCGCGAAGGCTATGAGGCGATCGGCAAGCGCGTCGATCTGCGGGTGCGCGAGCAATTCTCGCTGATCCCCAAGACCCCGCTCGAGATTCGCCCGGTGCCGGCCTATAAGGAAAAGACCGAAGCGGGCGGCTCATACAATTCGGGGACGCCGGACGGGTCGCGGCCCGGGATTTTCTACTACAACACCTATGATCTCCCCTCGCGCTATATGTGGGAGATGGAGACGCTCTACCTCCACGAGGCGGTGCCGGGGCATCATTTCCAGATCAGCATCGCGCAGGAAAATGCCGCGCTGCCGGCGTTCATGCGCTTCGGTGGCAACACAGCTTATGCCGAGGGCTGGGGGCTCTACGCCGAAAGCCTGTGGCACGATCTCGGGATGGAAACCGACGCCTATCAGCGGATGGGCGGGCTCAACGACGAGATGCTGCGCGCGATGCGGCTGGTGGTCGATACCGGGATCCACGCCAAGGGTTGGACCCGCGACCAGTCGATCCAGTATATGCTCGACAATTCGCCGATGGCGAAGACCGACGCCACCGCCGAGGTCGAACGCTATATCGCGATCCCGGGGCAGGCATTGGCCTATAAGATCGGGCAGCTCACCATTTCGCGGCTGAAGGCCAAGGCCAAGGCGGAACTGGGTGCGCGCTTCGACCCGCGCGCCTTCCACGCGCAGGTGCTCGATACCGGCGCGCTGCCGATGCCGGTGCTCGAGGCGAAGATCGAGGCGTGGGTGAAGGCCGGCGGGAAGTAAGGTAACCCTCGCACTTCTTGCTCCCCTCCCTGGTGAAGGGAGGGCTAGGGGTGGGTGGGTATGAGGCGGCGCGGAACGGTATCCCCGCGGCCCAACCCACCCCCGACCCTTCCCTTGTTCAAGGGAGGGGCGCAGCGAGGAGGCTATGGCATCGTGCGCGAAATATGATCCACTCCGGCCTTCGCGGGGGTGGTAGTCCGCTCCTTGTAGAGCAGGAGCACAACGGGCGGCTCAACCTGCCCCGATCGAACGCCCGACGTTCCCACCCCTAGCGCCGGAACAGCCCGCCGAGTACCCCGCGCACCACGCTGCCGATAATCCCGCCGCCCGACGACGACCGGCTGCTCCCGCCGAACACCTGTTTGCCAATCTCATTGGCGACCTGCCGCCCGATCGACGAACTCGCCGCGCGGGTGGCGGAGGTGATCGCCTTGTTCCACGGCGAATTGGCCGCCTCGCGCTCGGCGGCGATGCGCGCGCGTTCGGCTTCCTTCGCCGCCTGCGCATCCTGCTTGGCCTGTAGCGCCGCGGCCTTTTCGGCATCGTCCTGCGCGCGCGCGGCGGCCGCAGCGGCGGCGGCTTCGGCGGTCTTGGCGGCGAGCAGTTCGTGCGCCGATTCGCGGTTGACCAACGTGTCGTATTTCGCGCCGACCGCGTCGGTCTCGACCAGCACCTTGCGCTCGTCGGGGGTGATCGGGCCGACCCGGCTCGCCGGCGGGCGGATCAAGGTACGCTCGACCGGGGAGGGCGCGCCGTCGGGCTGGAGCAGCGAGACGAGCGCCTCGCCCACCTTCAGCTCGGTGATCGCGGTGGCGACATCGACCCCTGGGTTGGCGCGGAAAGTCTGCGCCGCCGATTTCACCGCCGCCTGATCGCGCGGGGTGAAGGCGCGCAACGCGTGCTGGACGCGGTTGCCGAGCTGCCCGGCGATCGTATCGGGGACGTCGATCGGGTTCTGGGTGATGAAATAGACCCCGACGCCCTTCGACCGGATCAGCCGCACGACCTGTTCGACCTTGTCGAGCAGCGCCTTGGGCGCCTCGTCGAACAGCAGATGCGCCTCGTCGAAGAAGAAGCACAATTTGGGTTTGTCGGGATCGCCGACCTCGGGGAGATGCTCGAACAATTCGCTCATCAGCCACAACAGGAAGGTCGAATAGAGCTTCGGGCTCGCCATCAATTTATCGGCGGCGAGGATGTTGACGATGCCGCGCCCCTTGTCGTCGGTGCGTAGAAAATCGTCCATGTCGAGCGCGGGTTCGCCGAAGAAATGCTCAGCCCCCTGGCTGCGCAGCTGGAGCAGCGAGCGCTGGATCGCGCCGACCGATTGCTTGGAGACATTGCCGTAGGTGGTGGTCAGCTCGTCGGCGCGCTCGGCACAATTGGCGAGCATCGACTGCAGATCGTCGAGGTCGAGCAGCAGCAGCCCTTCCTTGTCGGCGACGTGGAAGGCGATCGTCAGCACGCCCTCCTGCACCTCGTTCAGGTCCATCAGCCGCGCGAGCAGCAGCGGCCCCATCTCGCTGACAGTGGTGCGGATGGCATGACCCTGCTCGCCGTAGAGATCCCAGAATTGCACCGGATTGTCGGCATAATGCCAGTCGGTCAGCCCGATCTCGGCGGCGCGCTGGGCGAACGCCTCGTGGGTCTTGGCTTGCGGCGATCCGGCCATCGCGATCCCGGCGAGATCGCCCTTCACGTCGGCGACGAAGCACGGGATGCCTTGCGCCGACAGCCCCTCGATGATGCCCTGGATCGTCACCGTCTTGCCGGTGCCGGTGGCGCCCGCGATCAGCCCGTGGCGGTTGGCGCGCTTCAATTGCATTACCTGCGGGTTCGCGCCCCCACTGCCGGCGCCGATCAATATGCCGTCGGTCATGCTCACTCCCGGGAAAACCAGTGCTGGGAAAAGACTATAGCATTGGACGAGAAATATAAGCCGTTTGCGCGGGCCGCGATCGGGATTCTGCAACCCCCGTCGTCCTGGCCCTGGCCACCGGAGGTAAGTGCAAGGCGAGAGATTCTGACGCGCCGTCTGTTGGCGCGAGATTTCCTCTCCGCCGTTCGGCCTGGGCTTGTCGAACGGCGTCCCGCCGCCCGAGCGTTGGGGCCGCCCTTCGACAGGCTCAGGGCGAACGGAAGATGTTGCGCACGATGGACCCCGGCTCAAGCATGTCCTGAGCGCCTGCCGTGGCAGGCAGTCGAAGGGGCCAGGGTGACGGGCAGGCCTGCCGCTCGCCCGCCCCAAACGAAAAGGGCGCCGCGCGGTGGGTCCGCGCGACGCCCTCTCATCCGTTTGAACCCCGGATTACTTGATCTTGACCGCGATGAACGCGCCGGGGTTGCGCCCGCGCACGACCATCAGCAGCACCTGCGGCCGCCCGGCGGCCTTCGCCGCCTGCACCCCGCGCGCCAGATCGGCGGCGGTGCGCACCGGCGTGCCGTTGATCGCCGAGACCACGTCGCCGCGGCGCAGCTTCTGCCCCGCGTCGCTCGACGGATCGACCTGGCTGATGACCACGCCCTGCACGGTCGAATCGACCCCGATCTGCCGCGCGATCGCCGCGGTGAGCGGCTGAACGGTGAGGCCGATCGCGTTGGACGGCGCCTGCTGCTGCTGGCCCGACTGATCGTCGTCGTCATCGGCCGAGAAATCGTCCCCGCTGCCGCTGGTGGCGGCGAGCTGGTCCTCCGGCGGGCGCGTCGCGACGGTGACATTGGCCGAGGTCGGCTTGCCGTCGCGGATGATGTCGAGCCGCGCGGTCGAGCCGGGGGTGACGCTGGCGATGAGGTAGGACAAGGTGTTGTCCGGGGTCACCGCGGTGCCGTTGACCTTGGTCACCACGTCGCCGGCGCGGAGCCCGGCCTTGGCCGCCGGGCCGTTCGGCTCGACGCGGCCGATGATCTCGCCCGAATTCTTGGGCAGCCCCAATGCGGCGGCGATATCGTCGGTCACCGGCTGGATGCCGACGCCGAGATAGCCGCGCTTGACCGTGCCGCCCTTCATCAGCGTATCGATGATCGGTCTCGCTTCCTCCGCCGGAATCGCAAACCCGATGCCGATATTGCCGCCGGACTGCGAGAAGATCTGCGAATTGATGCCGATCACATTGCCGTTCATGTCGAACATCGGGCCGCCCGAATTGCCCTGGTTGATCGACGCGTCGGTCTGGATGAAGCGATCGTTGGCGCCCTGCCCGGTGACGCGGTGGACGGCGGAGATGATCCCCGCGGTGACGGTGCCGCCGAGCCCGAAGGGATTGCCGATCGCAATCACCCAGTCGCCGACCCGGGCATGCGCCGAATCGCCCCAGCGGACGAACGGCAGCGGGCCGGGGGCGTTGATCTTGAGCAATGCGAGGTCGGACGCGGTGTCGCGGCCGATCAGCTTGGCGACATATTCCTTGCGATCGGGCAGCGTCACGCGGATCGAGGTGACCACCGCGCCGCGCATTCCCGCGGCGACGACGTGATTGTTGGTGACGATATAGCCGTCGGGCGAGATGATGAAGCCCGAGCCGAGTGACTGCGCCTCGCGCGTCACCGGCGCGCCGCCGCGGCCACCGCCGCCGAACTGGCCGAACAGATCGCCGAACGGCGTGCCTGCGAAGGGATTGGTCGGCTGCTGGAGCGTGACCTTCTGATCGGTGGAGATATTGACTACCGCCGGCTGGAGCCGCGCGACCATGTCGGCGAAGCTCATCGGTGCGCCGGCGCGCGGCGCGGTGGCGGTGATTGCGCCCGGCTCGTTCTGCGCCTGCTGCGCGATCGCGGGGCGCTGCAGCGTCAGCGAGGCGGCAGTGCCGCCGAGGAGGAGGGCGCCAGTAAGGGCGTAAGCGTAGCGCACGGTCTTCATGTTCCTCTCAATCACCCGGCATCGGCCGGGCGCGTTTCAATGGCCTTTCGCCGATGAACGACGATTGAATATGAACGATCCGAAAGCTGGGCGGTTTTTCGGCGCCCGCCCAGCCTGCCGGATCATTTCCCGCGACCTTCGAATTCCTTCAGATAGGCGTTGTCGCGTGACATCAGGATCGTCGTCGCGCCTTCGGGTGAAGGCCCGCCGTCCGCCCCGAAGGTATGACGATAGGACTGCATGGCACGATAGAAGTTATAGAAATCGGCATCCTTGCTGAACGCGTCGGCATAGACGCGCGCCGCGGTGGCATCGGCCTCGGCGCGGACGATCTGCGCCTGTTTCTGCCCCTGCGCACGGATCGTGTTCGCCTCCTGCTGGCGCGCGGTGCGCATCGATTGCAGCGCACTTTCGAGCGGGCTGCCCTCGGGCAGATCGGCGTGCTTGATCCGCACGTCGACGATCTGGACGCCATATTGCTTGGCATTGCGCTGGAGCGAATCCTGGATCGCGTCCATCACCTTGCCGCGCTCGGGCGTCAGCAGCGAGGAGAAGGGCACCTTGCCCAGCTCGTTGCGCAGCGCATTGCCGAGCAGCGGGCGGAGCTGATCGGCGACTCGCTCCTCAGTGGCGGAGGTCGAGCCGGTCGAGGTCACCGCCTTCAGCGGATCGACGATGCGGAAACGCGCGAAGGCGTCGACGTTGAGCCGCAGCTGATCGGTCGACAGCACGAGCGTATTGTCGAGATCGGCGTCGAGCACGCGCTTGTCGACCCACACGATCTTGTCGATGAACGGGATGCGCATGATCACCCCGGCGCCGGTGCGGCCGATCACTTGCCCCGGCTGCCATTGGTTGATCGTCGTCACCGGATTTTCGAAGCGCAGGATCACCGCCTGCTTGGTTTCGGGGACGATCGCGAAGGTCGCGGCGGCGACGATCGCCACCCCCAGCGCCGCGAAGCCGATCGTCACGGGGTTACGCAACACGTTCATTTCTGCGCTCCCTGCGCCTGCTGTTGCGGCGCGGGTTGCCCGGCCTGGACGTCGGGCAGCTTGCGCATCTTGTCGAGCGGCAGCCACGGCGAGACGCCGGGGGTTTCCACGATCACCTTGTCGGTCTTGGCGAGCACCGCCTCCATCGTCTCGTAATACATGCGGCGGCGGGTCACCTCTGGCGCAAGCTTATATTGTTCGTAGACCTTGTCGAATGCAGCGGCCTCGCCCTGCGCATGCGCGATGATCTGCTGTGAATAGGAACGCGCATTGTTGAGATTGGCGACCGCTTCCTGCTGCGCGGCGGTGACGGCGTTGAAATCGTCGACCAGGCTGGCGGGGGCGGAGGCCTGCTTGATCGACACGCCCTGAACGCGCACCCCGGCCTGATAATCGTCGAGCACCTGCTGCATCGCGCGGGTGACGCGCGCCTCGATCTGGGTGCGGCCGGCGCCGATCGCGTCGTTGAGCGTCGTCGTCGCGACCACCGCGCGCATCGCGCTTTCGGCGGTGGCGCGGACGGTTTCCTCGGGATCCTTGATCTCGAATACGAAGTCGCGCGGATTTTCCACCCGCCAGCGCACCGTATAGGCAAGGTCGATGATGTTGCGATCGCCGGTGAGGACGTTCTCGCCGCCCTCGCGCGGGAAATCGTCGTTGCGCACCTGCTCGACGTCGACCTTCTCCACATCGACGATCGGCGCGGGGAGGGTCAGGCGGATGCCCGGTTCGAGGATTCCCGAATAGCGCCCGAAATAGGTGACGACCCCGCGCTGCTGCGGCCCGATCTGGTGGATCGAGGTGAACAGCACCCACGCCGCGACGATCAGCCCGACGCCGATCAGCCACAGGTTGCGCGCGTTGATCCCGGCCGGGAGCTGCGGCCCGCCGCCGTTGCCGCCGCCGCCATAGCTGCCGCGCGCCCGCTTGAGGAATTCGTCGAGCGCGGTCGGCCGCTGCCCGGTCTTGCGTCCGCCCGGCGGGACCGCCCAGGGATTGCGCGGCCCGCTCTTGTCGTCGTCGCCGCCCGAGCCCCACGGGCCGCCGGGTGTTTCGTTCATCAGGATGGAGGGGCGCCTGAACCAGCGCGGCAAGGTGATCATTCCTCCCTTATAGGAAGGGTATTCACGAAAAACAGTGCCAAGCGCGCACTTCATCCGTATCGCGGCGCAATGGACGAGCAAGATGTGAAGAATGCGGTGGCCGCGGTCGCCGGCGCGCGCGCCACGGTGAAGGTCGACGGCGCGCGGATCGGGGTGGTGGTCGACGCCACCGGGCTGGACGCCAAGGCGCGCGATGCGCTGGAGGCGGCGGTGACGATGGCGGCGAGCGCGCCGGGGCGCGAGGTGCGCGTGGTGGTTACCGCCGAACGTCCGCGCCGCCGCACGATCGCGGTGGCGAGCGGCAAGGGCGGGGTCGGCAAATCGACCGTCTCGGCCAATCTCGCGATCGCATTGTCGCACATCGGGCGGCGCGTCGGGCTGGTCGATGCCGATATCTACGGCCCGTCGCAGCCGCGGCTGCTCGGGGTCGAAGGGACGCGGCCCGAGGCGAAGGACAAGGTGCTGCTGCCGGTCCAGACCCCGTTCGGCGTGCCCTTGCTGTCGATGGGGCAGCTCGTCGCGCCGGGCAAGGCGATCGCGTGGCGCGGGCCGATGACCGCGGGCGCTTTGGGGCAATTGATGGATGCCGAATGGGGCGTCGCCGACACGCTGGTCGTCGATCTGCCGCCGGGTACGGGCGACGTCCAGCTGACGATGATCCAGAAGCATCGTCCGGCGGGCGCGGTGATCGTCTGCACCCCGCAGGATCTGGCGCTGATCGACGCCACCCGCGCTATCGACCTGTTCGAGCAGGCCGGGGTGCCGATCATCGGGGTGATCGAGAATATGGCGGGCTATGCCTGCCCGCATTGCGGCGAGGTTTCCGATCCCTTCGGTTGCGGCGGGGCGGAGGCGGCGGCCAAGGCGCGCGGGGTGCCGTTCCTCGGGCGGGTGCCGCTCGACATCGCGATCCGCCGCGCGTCGGACGCCGGCGATCCACCCGCCGCCGATCCCGCCGACCGCACATTCCGTCCCATTGCGGAACAGGTGGTGCGATGGCTCGAAGGCGGCGCGGAAACCCCGGGCGGCGTGGAACGTTGATATTCCACCGGTCGTGCTGGCGCCTCGCGCGTCGGCACGAGCGGACCAGTTTCGAATCCTTCGCTCCGGGTTAAGAGACGTCATACAAAGGGTTTAGAAAAGGAGGCGTTTCTTGCCGTTGAGCGATCCCGCCGCGATCAAGGCATTGCTGGAGGAAACGCGCACGATCGCGATGATCGGCGCGTCGGATCGGCCGAACCGCCCGTCTTATGGCGTGATGGCGCGGCTTCAGCAGCACGGCTATCGCGTCACCCCGGTAAATCCGCAGATCACCGGGGAGCATGTCCACGGCGAATATGTCTTCCGCGAGCTGGCGCAGATCGGCGAGCCGATCGATATGGTCGATATCTTCCGCCGCTCGGACGCCGCCGGCGAAGCGGTGGATGCGGCGATCGCCTGCGGCGCCAAGGCGGTATGGCTGCAGCTCGGCGTGATCGACGAAGCGGCCGCGGCGCGCGCCGAAGCCGCCGGGCTCAAGGTGGTGATGGATCGCTGCCCGGCGATCGAAATCCCCCGGCTCGGCGTCGCACCGATCGGATAGGTCCTCGCCACGCTCGCTTCTCCTCTTCCTTGAACAAGCGAGGGGAGAAGGGAGAAAAGGGCGAGCAAGAGGAGGATTCCTCTCGGCCCGACTTGCGCATAAGAAGCGCGGATACGGGCAAGGGAGGGACGGGGTGATCGCAATACCGGAACGGGCGCCGCCGGTGCGGCGGCGGTGGTATGCGCATCTCTATCTGCAGGTGCTGGTGGCGATCGCCGCCGGGGTGACGCTTGGGCATTTCTGGCCCGAAACCGGCGCGGCGATGAAGCCGCTCGGCGACGGGTTCATCAAATTGGTCAAGATGATCATCGCCCCGGTGATCTTCCTCACGATCGTCACCGGGATCGCCGGGATGCGCGATCTGCGCGCGGTGGGGCGGGTCGCGGGGCGCGCCTTCGCCTATTTTCTCACCTTTTCCACCCTCGCGCTGATCGTCGGGCTGATCGTCGCCAATGTCGTCCGCCCCGGCGCGGGGCTGCATATCGATCCCGCGACGCTCGATAGCGCCAAGGTCGCCGATTATGCCGCCAAGGCGCATGAGACGAGCGTCACCGGCTTTCTGATGGGGGTGATCCCCGACAGTTTCCTGTCCGCTTTGGCCTCGGGCGATATCCTCCAGACATTGTTCGTCGCGATCCTGTTCGGAATCGGGCTGGCGACGATCGGCGAGCGCGGCGAGCGCGTCGTCTCGCTGCTCGAGGACGTCTCGGCGGCGGTGTTCCGCATCGTCGCGATCCTGATGAAGGCGGCGCCGGTCGGCGCGTTCGGCGCGATGGCGTTCACGATCGGCAAATATGGCGTCGGGACGCTTGCCAATCTCGCCTTTCTGGTCGGCGCCTTCTACCTCACCTCGCTCTTGTTCGTGCTGGTGGTGCTCGGCGCAGTCGCGCGATTGTGCGGCTTCTCGATCCTGCGGCTGATCGCCTATCTCAAGGCCGAGCTACTGCTGGTACTCGGCACCTCCTCGTCGGAAAGCGCGCTGCCGCTGCTGATCGAGAAGATGGAGCGCGCCGGCTGCCCCAAATCGGTCGTCGGGCTGGTCGTGCCGACGGGGTATAGCTTCAACCTAGACGGCACCAATATCTATATGACGCTGGCGGCGCTGTTCATCGCACAGGCGCTCGATGTGCATTTGACGCTGGGGCAGGAATTGCTGCTGCTCGGCGTCGCGATGCTGTCGTCGAAGGGCGCCGCGGGGGTGACCGGGGCGGGGTTCATCACGCTCGCCGCGACGCTCTCAATCGTCCCCTCGGTGCCGGTCGCGGGGATGGCGCTGATCCTCGGGGTCGATCGCTTCATGAGCGAATGCCGCAGCCTGACCAATTTCATCGGCAATGCCGTCGCGACCGTGGTGGTGTCGCGCTGGGAGGGCAAGCTGGATCATGCCGCGCTCGATGCGGCGTTGGGGAAAGTTTAGCCCTTCTTCACCGTCATGCCGGGCTCGACCCGGCATCCAGGGTCACAAGGGATGTCGTGCGCGGCTCTGGATGCCGGATCAAGTCCGGCATGACGAGCATAAAGAGCGGCGGCCCCGTCAGCCCGCCACCAGCAGCCCGTGATGCTTCTTGCCGGCCGAGATACGGATCGGCTCGGCGCCCGGGGTCACCGTCGCGGCTTCGTCGGCGACCTTTTCACCGCCGACCCGCGCGCCGCCCTGCTTGATCAGCCGCCGCGCCTCGCCCTTCGACGCGCAGAAACCCAGCGCCACCAAAGCATCGACCAAGGGCACCGCCCCCGCTGCGGCGAAGGTCGGGAGCGCATCGCCGCTCGCGCCCTCCTCGAAGGTGCGCCGCGCGGTCTCCGCCGCCTGCTCGGCCGCCTCGCGCCCGCGGCACATTGCGGTCGCCTCATTGGCGAGCACCTTTTTCGCCTCGTTGATCTCGGCGCCTTCGAGCGCCTCGAGCCGCGCGATCTCGTCGAGCGGGAGATCGGTGAATAGCCGAAGAAAACGCCCGACGTCGCGGTCGTCGGTGTTGCGCCAGAATTGCCAGTAATCGAAATGCGGCAGCTGATCCTCGTGGAGCCACACCGCGCCCGACATGGTCTTGCCCATCTTGCCGCCGTCGGCGGTGGTGATCAGCGGGGTGGTGATGCCGAACACCTCGGTCCCGTCCATCCGCCGCGCCAGTTCGACGCCGTTGACGATATTGCCCCATTGGTCGCTGCCGCCCATCTGCAACCGGCAGCCGTGGCGCTGCGCCAGCTCGCGGAAGTCATAGGCCTGCAGGATCATGTAGTTGAATTCGAGGAAGGACAGCGATTGCTCGCGATCGAGCCGGAGCTTGACCGAATCGAACGACAGCATCCGGTTGACCGAGAAGTGCTGCCCCACTTCGCGCAGGAACGGGATATATTCGAGCGCGTCGAGCCATTCGGCATTGTCGAGCATGATCGCGTCGGACGCGCGCCCCGTTTCACCTTCTGGGCCGAAGGTCAGGAAGCGTTCGAAGATGCGCTTGATCGAGGCGACATTGGCCTTGATCCCGTCCTCGGCGAGCAATTTGCGCGCCTCGTCCTTGAAGCTCGGGTCGCCGATCTTGCCGGTGCCGCCGCCCATCAGCACGATCGGCTTGTGCCCGGTCTGCTGGAGCCGGCGGAGCAGCATGATCTGCACCAGGCTGCCGACGTGGAGCGAGGGCGCGGTGGGATCGAAGCCGATATAGCCCGGCACCACTTCCCTGAGCGCCAGCGCGTCGAGCGCGGCGGCGTCGGTCATCTGGTGGACATAGCCGCGCTCAACGAGCAGGCGGACGAGGTCGGACTTGGCTTCGGTCATAATGAATGGCGCGTTACACGCACCTCACGGGCGCGGCAATTGCGTGAGCGGATCGATCGGCGCGCGGCCCTTGCGCAACTCGAAGTGTAGCTCGGGGCGGTCGGCGAAGCCGCTCGCGCCGGACAAGGCGATCGTCTGGCCCTTCTTCACCGCCTGCCCGCGCTGGACGAGCAGTTTCGAGGCATGGCCGTAGACGCTGGTCCAGCCCTCGCCGTGCTTGATGATCACCAGCCCGCCCAACGCCGCGATCGCCTCGCCGGCATAAGCGACGGTGCCGTCGGCGGTGGCGCGCACGGGAGTATTGTGCGGCACGCCGATCTCGACCCCGTCGTTGCGCTCGCCGCTCGCGCCGGTGCCGAAATGCTTCACCACCTGCCCGTCGACCGGCCACATGAAGCGCCCCGGCGGGATGCGCGGCGCGGCGACCGCGGCGCTCGGCGGGAGCACGCGGCGCGGGCTGGCGGTCGGCGCGGCCGGGCGCTGGTTCTGCGCGATCGCAGGCTCGCCGCCGGTGATGATATCGTCGATATCGAGCTGGAAGGCGGCGGCGCGCTCGGCCGCGCTCGACCCACGCGCGCTGCTGCCAGGGATCAGGATGCGCTGGCCGGTGCGCAGCACATAGGGCTCGGTGAGATAATTGGCCGCCACGATCCGCGACCATTCGACGCCATAAGCGCGCGCGATCGCGATCCCGGTCTGCCCCTGCCGGACGAGATGATAGCGCCCGGCGGGGATCGTCAGCCGCTGCCCGGCGCGGATCGTATAGGGGGGCTCGATGCCGTTGGCGCCGGCGATCACGGTGATCCCCGCGCCGGTACGGTCGGCGACCTCGCCCAGTGTATCGCCGGGGCGCACGACATAGCTTTGTGCGGGGACGTCGCGCGCATCGGCCTCGGCGCCGCGCGTCTCCCACGCCGGGCGCGGCGCGGGGAGCTGCTCGACGCGGCGCGCCGGCGGCGGCAAGGGCTGCTGGCGCTGCGGCGGGGGCGGCGGATAATCGGCGCGGCGTGGTGGTGGCGGCGCCGGCCGATAGGGCGGGGCGACTTGCGGAATGCAGGCGGAAAGCAGCAGTCCCGGCAGCAGGCAGGTCGCCACCGCGCTCAGCCGCCGCATCGCCAACCTCCTACACAAGCCTACAGATACGCGTTCGCCAGCGCTTGTAGCGAGGCGTCGTGCGTCAGGTCCAGATGGAGCGGGGTTACCGTGACATAGCCGTCGGCGACCGCCGCCAGATCGGTGCCCGGCACCAAGGCGTGTTCGGTCCGCCCGAGCGACAGCCAGTAATAAGGAAAGCCGCGCGGATCGGTGCGCGGCTCGAGCCGGGCGCGGCCGTAATCGCGCATCCCCTGCCGCACGACGCGGACGCCCTGCACCGCCTCCGGGTCGATCGGCGGGAAATTGACGTTGATCACCGTCCCCGGGGTCCAGCGCGCGTCGATCAGCGGGCGCAGCACGCGCTCGCCCCAGCTTTCGGCGGTGGCGAACGACACCTCGTCGCCCATCCCGGTGGCGGCATAGCGCTGGCTCAGCGCGATCGACGGGATACCCGCCATCGCCCCTTCCATTGCCGCCGCGACGGTGCCCGAATACATCACGTCCTCGGCGAGATTGGCGCCGCGATTGACCCCGGAGAGGATCAGATCGGGTTTCGCCGGCATCAACTCGGTCAGTGCCATCAGCACCGCGTCGGTCGGCGTTCCCGATACCGCGAACCGCCGCTCGTCGAACCGCCGCACCCGCAACGGGCGCGACAAAGTGAGGGAGCGCCCCGCGCCCGATTGTTCCTCCGCCGGGGCGACGACCCAGATATCGTCGGAAAGGGCACGCGCGATCGTCTCCAGCACCGCGAGGCCGGGGGCGTGGATGCCGTCGTCGTTGCTCAGCAGGATGCGCATGATTCGGGCGTCACCTCGAAAGTTCGGTCATTCCCGCGAAGGCGGGAATCCATTCCGGCTGGCGGTGCGGTTCTTTCGACCACCTGCGCGAATGGATTCCCGCCTCCGCGGGAATGACGATGAAGGGGGAAAGGCGGGGAGCAAATCAGCGCGGCTCGAGCCGGTTGACCCCGCCGAGATAGGGCTGGAGCACGTCCGGCACCCACACCGATCCGTCTTCCTGCTGATAATTCTCGAGAATCGCGACGATCATCCGGCCGACCACCAGCCCCGAGCCGTTGAGCGTGTGGACGAAACGCGTCGCCTTCCCGCCATCCGGGCGATACCGCGCGTTCATCCGCCGTGCCTGGAAATCGGTGCAGGTGGAGCAGGACGAAATCTCGCGATAGCGCTTCTGCCCCGGCAGCCACACTTCGAGGTCATAGGTGCGCGCCGCGGTGAACCCCATGTCCCCGGTGCACAATTTCATCCGGCGGAACGGCAGCCCGAGCCGGGTCAGCACATCCTCCGCCGCTGCGGTCATCCGCTCATGCTCCGCCTCGGACTGTTCGGGCGGGACGATCGAGACCATCTCGGCCTTTTCGAACTGATGCTGGCGGATGAACCCGCGCGTGTCGCGCCCGGCCGCCCCCGCTTCGGAGCGGAAGCAGGGGGTGAGCGCGGTGAAGCGCAGCGGGAGTTCGTCGGCGGCGAGGATGCGCTCGCGGACGATATTGGTCAGGCTCACCTCGGCGGTGGGGATCAGCCAGCGGCCGTCGGTCGTCTCGAACAGATCCTCGGCGAATTTGGGGAGCTGCCCGGTGCCGAACATCGTCTCGCTGCGCACGAGCAGCGGCGGCGCGACTTCCTCATAGCCGTGCTCGCGGGTCAGCGTATCGAGCCCGAACTGGCCGAGCGCGCGGTTGAGCTTCGCCATCTGCCCGCGCACCAGCGTGAAGCGCGCGCCGGCGATCAGCGCGCCGGTCTCGAAATCGAGCCCCAGCGCGGGGCCGATCGCGTCATGTTCCTTCACCTCGAACGCGAAGTCGCGGCGCGTGCCGCGTTCGTGGACGAGCTGATTGTCATCCTCGTCGGCGCCGGTCGGCACGTCGGGCAGCGGGATATTGGGCAGCGCGGCGAGCAGATCGTCGAGCTCGGTGCCGAGCCGCGCTTCCTCCGCTTCGAGTTCGGGCAGCCGCTGTTTGAGTGCGGCGACTTCGGCCATCAGCGCGGTGGCGGTCGCCTCGTCCTTCGAAGCTTTGGCGGCACCGATCGCCTTCGAGGCTTCGTTGCGGCGCGCCTGGCCGGTCTGCAATTCGGTGATCGTCTCGCGCCGGCGACGATCGAGGTCGAGGATCGCGGCGCTCTCCGCCTCCTTGCCGCGCTTCGCCATCGCGGCATCGAAATCGGAAGGATTCTCTCGGATCAGACGGATATCGTGCATCCCCGCGCTATGGCGGGGGCAGTGAGGGGAGGCAAGCGGGGTTAGGCCTGCGCGGCCTTGCGCCCCCACCGTCGCCGCGCGACGAGCGCCGCCGCGGCCGCGCCGAACAGCAGGACCATCGGCGGCGCGGGCACCGGCGTCGGGTTGCCACTGCTCGATCCGCTGCTGCCGGTCGAGCTCCATCCCCCCGACGAGCTGCTGCTCGATGACGTCGAGGATGAAGACGACGTCGACGACGAGGTGGAGGATGACGTAGACGACGAGGTCGACGACGAGGTGGAGGTGGAAACGTTCCCGCTCGACGACGAGGTGCTGCTGACGTTGCCGCTCGACGTGGAAGATGTGCTGCTCACCCCGCCGGTCGAGCTTGAGGTGGATGACCCGCCCGTCGAGGAGGAGGTCGACGACCCGCCGGTGGAGGAGGAGGTCGACGATCCGCCCGATCCCCCCGACGAGGTCGAGCTCGAGGTCGATCCGCCGCTGGTGCTGGAGGTGGAGGAGACCACGATCCCGCTCGATCCGCCGCCGCTGCCGCCGAAGAAGCCGCCGCCGAAGAAGCCGCCGCCGAACCCGCCCCAGCCGCCGCTGCCGCCGTATACCACCGGCGGGGTGGAGGGGGCGCTGGTCTCGATGATCGGCGCGGCCGGCAACACCATCGGGGCGGATTGCATCGCCACCGGGATGTCGGCCACCGGCGGGCAGGCGGGCACGGGGCGCGCGCGCGCCATCGGCAACACCCGCTCGACCGGGCGCCGCACCGGCTTGCGCGCCACCTTCTTCTTGCTGAACTCGGTGCGCGGCTTGGCATTTTCGGCAACGTGAACCGCGCCGCCCCCGATCAGCGCGCCGCCTGCCGTGCACGCCGCAAGTTTCACCAAGGCCATCCGCACTGACATGGTTCTTCTCTCTATCTTCCCGGCGAAGAACGGTCGCCGCGCTCCCCATTACGCACGATGTGCGCGCCGTGCTTGCCCGCAAAGTGCAAAGCAAAGGTTTAAGTGCAAGCGCGATAACCATGATTAACCGCGTATTTGTGCAACACTAGGCGGCAAACGCGCCGAGCGGTTGGTAAACGTTTCAATGCGAGACAGTTTCGGCTGCGCAACAGCCGGTTCAGCGCCGCGAAAGGCACACGGTGGCAGGGATGATCGCGTGATGATCTATGGTCGCTTGTTTGCGGTCCGGCACCCGATTATAGGCGCGCCACGGACAACGCGCAGTGGAGCAAAGGGCCTGCGCGGACGGGGAGAAGCTTGATGGCGACCGCGTATGAACGAATGGAGGACGGCGGCAGCAGTCCGAACGCCTCCAACGACTCAGATGGCTATCGACCGCACCCTGACGAACCCTTCATGTGTGAGCGGCAACAGGCTTATTTTCGTGCTAAGTTGCTCAATTGGAAGGAAGCGATCCTGCGCGAGTCGCAGGGCACGCTGTCGCAGCTGCAGGTCGATTCGCTGCGTGAGGCCGATCTCAACGATCGCGCGTCGAGCGAGACCGACTGGTCGATCGAGCTGCGCACGCGGGATCGGCAGCGCAAGCTGATTTCCAAGATCGAGGCGGCGTTGCGTCGGCTCGACGAGGGCGAATATGGCTATTGCGAAGTGACCGGCGAGCCGATCAGCCTGGGGCGGCTGGAGGCCCGGCCGATCGCGACGATGACGGTCGAGGCGCAGGAACAGCATGAGCGCCAGGAAAAGGTCTCGCGCGAAGATTGAACGCGCGATAGTGAGCGTGTTTGCAATTCCGCAAGATTTGGCGACGTATTGACGTGACGATGAAGCATTTCGGCAAGAATGTCTTTGCCGACGCGAAACCCGCGGACGGCAGCCGGCGAGGGCGCGAGAGCGTCCACGTCGCCGCCCG
This sequence comes from Sphingomonas sp., assembly GCA_017849555.1. Classification (GTDB taxonomy): domain Bacteria; phylum Pseudomonadota; class Alphaproteobacteria; order Sphingomonadales; family Sphingomonadaceae; genus Sphingomonas; species Sphingomonas lycopersici. The sequence continues at coordinate 39,363 of JAFIGU010000121.1, forward strand.
TCTGCGCATCGTCGGTGCTGCGAGCGCGATGAAGGTCGGCATCCGTAACGTTTCGGCAGGCGGGCTGATGGCCGAGCTGCCGCGCGCGATCGCCCCCGATGCAGCGATCGAGGTCGAGCTGGCCGGGATCGGCTGGGTCTCCGGCCGCGTCGCGTGGCAGACCGCGGGGCGCGTCGGCGTCGCCTTCGATCAGGAAATCGATCCGGTGCAACTGGTCGCGGAAGAGGCCGGCGGGAAGTAACGCCGCGCCGCGCGACGTGCCGAGCTTGCGCTAACCCCTCTCCGTTCGTGCGAATGGGTTACTGCGCTCACTCAGCCCGCCAGCTCACCCAAATCCAGCGCATCGAGCAGCACGCCCCGCGCCGCCTCGATCCGCGCGATCAGCGCCGGATCGTCGATCGCATCGGCGGCGATCTTTTCCGGCCAGTGCGCCTCGATCACCGCCGCGATCCGGTCGAGCTTTGCCGAGTCGACCAGGAAACGCGGGTCGACGGTCGCCGGATCGGCCGCCACGCGCAGCCGCAGACATGCCGGCCCGCCGCCATTGGCCATCGATTCGCGCACATCGACCACCTCGACTGCGCGGATCGGGCCGTTGCCCGCGACATGTTCCTGCAGCCAGCCCCATACCCGCGGATTGTCGCGCGCTTCGCCCGGGACGATCAGCGTCTGCTCGCCCGACGGCGGGGTGACGAGCTGCGCGTTGAACAGATAGGATTGGATCGCATCGGCAAGGCTGACGCGATCGGCCGGCACCTCGACGATCTCCACCTCGGGGATCGCCGCGCGGAGCCCGGCATAGAAAGTCGCCTTGTCGGCGAAGGCTTCCTCATGCGCGAACAGGGTGCGCTCGTTGGCGACCGCGACGACGTCGTTGTGGAACGCGCCGGCGGCGATCGCTGCGGGGGATTGCTCGACGAAAAAGGTGCGCGCCGGATCGAGCCGGTGCAGGCGCGCGATCGCCTCGCTCGCCTCGCGATGCTGACGCGCCGGGAAGGGGCCGCCCGGCTCGCCATAGACGAAGATCTCGACCCCCGGCGCGGCATGATCGGCGGCGATCCGCATATGATTGGCCGCGCCCTCGTCGCCGAACGGCGCCGGCACCGGGCCGTGCACCGCGAACGCCGGATGCGCGAAGGCGAGGCGGAGCTGCGCCAGCGTCTCGGGCCATTCGTGGCTGCGATGCGGCATGGTGACGAGGTTGGCGACGGTCAGGTGGCAGCACGCGTCGTCGCTGTCCGCTGCCGGGGAAACGGTGGCGGCATTGGCCGCCCACATCGCCGAGGCGGAGAGCGCGCGGGCACGCAGATGCGGCGCGGCGTGTGCATAGTCGGTCGCCAGCGCGGCGAGCCAGCGATGATCGGGCCGCGGATGCGGGAGCAAGATCCCCTGCGTCAGCCCCAAAGCGAGGTTGGCGCGCATCTTGGCGATGCCCTGCAGCGCGGCGGCGCGTGGGTGGGCGACATGCCCGGCATTGCGCGTCGCGGCGAGGTTGCCGGGGCTGAGCCCGGCATAATTGTGGCTCGGCCCGACCAGGCCGTCGAAGTTGATCTCGCGGATCATGTCCGCGCCATATAGGTGACCTTATCGTCTTCCCGCGCGCCGATCGCCTTGGCGCTGGCCGTATCGAGCACGATCGCCTCGGCCACCTCGCGGACATTGCCGAGCGCGCAGCGGAAATCGGCCAGCGTGCCGCGCGCGACCAATGCGGGGGTGCCGCCCTCGCGGTCGATCGCGATCACCGCGCTCTCGCGCGCCTCGCGGATCGAGCGGACATTGTCGGTGCGCGCGGTCATCGTCGGGCCACCGTCGAAGATGTCGATATAATTTTCGAACGCGAACCCCTCATTCTCCAGCATTCGCATCGCGGCACGGCCCGAGGGGTGGGGGAGGCCGATCGCGGCGCGCGCGCTTTCGGAGAGCATTGCGGTGTAGATCGGATGCTTGGGCATCAGATCGGCGATGAACTGGTGCCCGTGGATCGCATTATATTGATCCGCATCCTGGAAGTTCATCCCGAAGAAGCGCCCGGCGAGCCCGTCCCAGAAGGGCGATCCACCGGCCTCGTCGATGATCCCGCGCAATTCGGCGAGGATGCGATCGGCGAAGCGCCGGCGGTGCATCTTGATAAAGAGGTAGCGGCTGCGCGCGAGCAGCATCCCGAGCCCGCCGGCGCGCTCGCCGGGGTGGAGGAACAGCCCGCCGACCTCGCTCGATCCCTCCAGATCGGTGGTCAGCGACAGCATCTCGGCGCGGAAAGTGCGGCCGAGCTGGTCGCTATGCTGGGTCAGCGTGCTGAGCCGATAGCTGTAGAAAGGGTGGCGCTGCCCGACCTGGGTGAACAGCTGGCAGGTGCCGCGCACTTCCCCGGTCTCGGTATTCTCGAGGATCAGCACGAAGGCTTCGTCGTCGAGCGCGCCTTCGGTGCGGGCGAAGGCATTGCTGCTGCGTTCGAGCTTGGCCTTCAGCGCGCGGCGGTCAGCCGGCAGGTTGGTGAAGCCGCCCCCGGTCAGCTTGGCCATTTCGTAGAGATGCGGCAGATCGGCCTCGCTGGCCGCGCGGATGACGAAGGTCACAGCCGGCCCTCCGCGATGCGCAACATGGTGACGGCGGAGAGCGCGGCGCGCTCCGGCAGGCTGTCGACGATCAAAAATTCCTCCCCCGAATGGATTGCCCCGCCGCGCGCGCCCATCGTGTCCACCACCGGGACGCCGCACGCCGCGATATTGTTGCCGTCGCACACCCCGCCGGTCGCGCGCCACGCGATCGTCAGGCCGAGATCGCTGCCGGCATCGCGTACCAGCCCGAACAGCCGCTCGGCGCCCGGGTCGATCGGCTTTGGCGGGCGGTTGAACCCGCCGTGGATCTCGACATGCACGTCATGCGCCGTCGCGACTTCGGCGACCGCGGCGTCGATCGCGGCGCGGGCGCGGTCGATCTCTCCTTGCGAGGCGGGGCGGAAATTGACGCGCAGCACCGCCAGATCGGGGACGACATTGTTCGGCCCGCCGCCGTCGACCCGCGCCGGATTGACCGCGAGGCTCGGCGAGCGCGCGGCGGCGAGCCGCAACGCGATATCCGCCGCCGCGACGATCGCGTTGCGCCCGTCCTCCGGGTTGCGCCCGGCATGCGCGGCGCGGCCGCGGACGACGATCGAGAAATTGCCGGTGCCGCCGCGCGCGCCGGCGAGCGTGCCGTCGGGCAAAGCGGGTTCGTAGGTCAGCGCCGCCTTCTTGCCGCGCGCCAGCTCGGCGATCAGCGCGGCGGAGGAGAAGGAGCCGGTTTCCTCGTCGGAATTGATCAGCACGTCATAGCCGATCGCGCTCCCCGTCGCCTCGACCCCTTCGAGCGCGGCGAGCATCACCGCGAGCCCGCCCTTCATGTCGGCGACGCCGGGGCCGTTGATCGTCCCGTCGGGGCGGTCGACGAGCGTCTGGAACGGGTGGTCGACCGGAAACACCGTGTCCATATGCCCGGTGAGCAGCAGCCGCAGCGGCGCTTCGGGACGGACCGCGAGGTGGAGGTGACGGCCATGCGCGATCGGCTCGACCACGCCCGCCGCGGTGACGCGCTCCGCCGGCGCCGCGTCGACCAGCCGGACGTCGCCTGGCAGCCCGGCGAAGGCGTCGGCGAGCATCTCCGCCACCGTCGCCAGCCCGGCGATATTGCCGGTGCCGCTGTTGACCGCGGCCCATTGTCGCACCCGCGCGAGCATCGGCGAGGCCGCCGCCTGCTCGATCGCGATCCGTTCGTTCGCTGATATCCCCGTCATCCGCGAGTGGTAGCGCGGTTGAGGGGGTGGTGGGAAGGCGTCGAGGAAGCGATTATTCCGTTCCTCGCCTTATCCTCCCCTCCCTTGAACAAGGAAGGGGTCGGGGGTGGGTTGGCCTGCGGGGGCACCGATCCGCGCGCCTCAAACCCACCCACCCCCAGCCCCTCCCTTCACAAGGGAGGGGAGTAAAAAGAGAAGGGCGGAGGGGATCAGAACGTATAGACCAGCGACGCCCGGCTGGTGGTGTCGGTGGTGCGGCGCCCGGCGGGCGGGGTGCTTTCATATTGCACGACATAGGAAAGCTGCGCGGAGAGCGGCCCGACGACGCGCGCGGCGAGCGCGGTCGTCCCGCTGACGGTGGAATTATACCGTTCGAGATAGGCCGAAGCGACCTGCGTCAGCTTGAGCCCGGGGGTGAATTTCCACGCGAAATCGAGGCTGCCGCGCGCCGCGAGGCTGCTCTGCGTCGTCGCATCGGTGAAGGCGGTGTAGCGATAGGCCGGCCCGAGCTCGAGATCGAGCTTCATCGCCGGGGTCTGGATCGCGCTGTAGCCGGCGCCGATCGAGGTCGAATAACGCTGGTCGTACCCGAGGAAGCGATCGGACTCGAATTGCCCCGCGCCATAGATGTAGCGGCGCGAATCGATCTTATAATTAGGCTCGTAGCTGGCGAGATAATGTTCGCGCGTCGTCACCCCGAGGCTGCGCTGGTAATCGGCCTGCAGCCGTACCTTGTGGCGCCATTCCAGCCCCTCGCGAGTCAGATCGAGCACGCCGGTCGCGCCGACCGTTTCGCTGTTGCCGGTGGTGAGATAGCCGCCGAGCTCGGCACGCCCGCGCCACAGGTTGAACACCCCGGCCTCGCGCACGCGGGTATCATTCGCGCGCTTGCGCTCGGCGCGCCAGGTTTCCGCTATCCGCGCCACCGCGTCGCCGCTCGCCGGATCGGCGGTGCGGGCATATTTGACGATCGTGGAGACTTCGCCGTCGTTGCCCGAGGCGATCGCCGCTTCCAGCATCGCGCGGATCGGGGCGGGGATCGCGACTTCCTCCTGCTCGTGCGGTTTGTCGTCCGTCGTCGCCGCGGCCGCGGCGGGAACGGTGGTGGCAAGCAGCAGCGGTAGGGCAAATAGGGGCGCGCGCATCGGGGGAATACTAACGTTGTTTGTGGCGATTTTGCGAGTGGATCGGCGGGGTCGCGGTGGGTTGTTGCTCAGCCGAGGTGATCGGCGAAGGCATGCAATATCTGTTCATAGAGCGCGCGTTTGAACGGCACGATCATCTCGGGCAGGTCGGCGGGATCGGCCCAGCGCCACGCGCGGAATTCGGGATGCGGGGTGGCGATGTCGATGTCACTGTCCGCACCGGTGAAGCGGAACAGGAACCAGCGCTGGCGCTGGCCGCGATATTTGCCCTTCCACACCTTGCCGATCAGTTCGGGGGGCAGATCGTAGGTCAGCTCCTCGGGCGCCTCGGCGACGAATTCGAGATGCTCGGGGGCGACGCCGGTTTCCTCGCCCAGCTCGCGGATCGCGGCGGCGCGCGCATCCTCACCGGGATCGATCCCCCCCTGCGGCATCTGCCACGCCTCGAGCACATTATCGATCCGCTGCCCGACGAACACGCGGCGCTCGCGGTTGATCATCATCGCGCCGGCGCACGGGCGATAGGGGAGGGAGGAAGGGCTGGTCATGACGCAGCAACCGCTATCCGATGCGATGCGATGCGACCAGCCCTCAACGGGCGCCACCACGCCCCTTTCGTGCTCCCGCGAAGGCGGAAGCCCAGCCTGTGTCCCCGCCTTCGCGGGGACACAGGGCTCGGGATGAAGAGTTACGCCGCGCGCGCTTCTCCGATCGCCTGTTTCAGCACCGCGAGATAGCCCGCGACATCGGCAGCCGCAGAAGGGATCGCCTGGCGCAGCGTGACGAAGCCGTGGATATTGCCCTTCGCCTCGCGCAGCGTCACCGGCACCCCGGCGAGCGCCAGCGCGGCGGCATAAGCGCGGCCCTGATCGCGGATCGGATCGAGGCTGGCGGTGACGATCACCGCCGGCGGCAGCCCGACGAGGTCGCCCGCCAGCGGCGAGCCCTTCACATGCAGCACATCGGCCGCATAATGGTCGCCGAACCAGATCATCCCGTCGCGGGTCAGCAGATAGCCGTCGGCGAAATCGTTGAACGAGGGATATTCCTTGCTCATGTCCGCCGCCGGATAGATCGGCGCCTGGACGATCACCGGCACCGCGGCGGGGGCGTCGCGCAAGGTCATCGCGGTGACGATCGTCAGATTGCCGCCCGCGCTGTCCCCCGCGAGCACCAGCCCGGTCGCCTCGCGTCCGAGGTCTGCCGGGTTGCCGGCGATCCAGCGCGCCGCCGCCTCGCAATCGTCGGGCGCGGCGGGCCACGGCGCCTCGGGGGCGAGGCGATAGTCGATCGACACCACCGGCAGATCGAGCTGGCGCGCCATTTCGGCGGTGAAGCTCGCATGCGTGTCGATATCGCCGATCACGAAGCCGCCGCCGTGGTAGAATACCACCACCGGCCCCGGCCCACGCGTCGCGCGCGCGTCGAATAGCCGCGCCCTGATCGTCCCGCCGGGGCCGGGGATCGCGAGATCCTTGATCACCGCCAGTTCGCCGACCGGCGGATCGGCGATGTCCTTCATCGCCAGATAAACGGCGCGCGCCTCGGCCGGCTGCTGCTCGTGCATCTTCGGCCCCGGTACGTTGTTGAGATAATCGAGAAAGGCGCGCACGTCCGGGCGGACATAGGGGCCGGTGGTGGTCATCGCGTCGTCTCTCCATTCAGGTTCGTTTTTGCAACGCGATCCTGCAGCATAAGATGTGCTGCGTCCACATGCGCCGATAGCGCGTCTTGTCATGCCGCCATATCATTCTACGTTGGATCATGGAGAAATGAGGGCGTAAAGGCCCTCCGCACGCGAAACCGAAGTCCGACAGGAAATTGCCGCATGGCGACCGCCGTCCACCAACTGCCCCCTGAAGAAACATCCGATCGTCCCCCCGCTGAGTCGGTCGTCGTCCGCTTTGCCGGCGACTCGGGCGACGGGATGCAATTGACCGGGGGGCAATTCACGCTCTCCACCGCGCTGGCCGGCAACGACCTTGCGACCTTCCCCGATTTCCCGGCCGAAATCCGCGCGCCGCAGGGCACGCTGTTCGGCGTCTCGGCGTTCCAGATCAATTTCGGGTCGAGCGAGATCGATACTGCGGGCGACGAGCCCGACGTGCTCGTCGCGATGAACCCGGCGGCGCTCAAGACCAACCTTGGGTCTCTGAAGAAGGGCGGCCTCATCATCGCCGACGAGGGCGAGTTCAGCGAGCGCAACCTTGCCAAGGCGAAATACGACGCCAATCCGCTCGAGGACGGCAGCCTCGCGCCGTGGCAGCTGATGAAGCTCAACATCTCGCAGCTCACGCTCGATGCGGTGAAGCCGTTCGGCCTTGGCAACAAGGAAGCGCTGCGCTGCAAGAACATGTGGACGCTCGGGCTCGCGCTGTGGATGTTCGACCGCGATCGCCAGCCGCTGATCGACTGGCTCAAGGCCAAGTTCGCCAAGGCGCCCGAACTCGCCGATGCCAATATCGCCGCGCTCAACGCCGGCCATGCCTATGGCGAGACCGCCGAACTCGCCGGGCCGATGAAGCAGCATCATGTGCCCGCGGCGCCGGCCGAGCCGGGCCTGTACCGCACGATCACCGGCGCTGAATCGATCAGCCTCGGGCTCGTCGCGGGCGCGCAGCTCGCCAGCCTGCCGATGTTCTTCGGCGGCTATCCGATCACCCCGGCATCGGCGATCCTGCACCATCTGTCGCGGCTCAAGGAATTCGGCGTCACCACCTTCCAGGCGGAGGACGAGATCGCCGCGATCGCCAGCGCGATCGGCGCATCCTATGCCGGGCAGCTCGGCGTCACCTCGTCGTCGGGGCCGGGGATCGCGCTCAAGGGCGAGGCGATCGGGCTCGCGATCATGACCGAACTGCCGCTGGTGGTGGTCAATTCGCAGCGCGGCGGGCCGTCGACCGGCCTTCCCACCAAGACCGAGCAATCGGATCTCTATCAGGCGGTCTACGGCCGCAACGGCGATGCGCCGATGCCGGTGATCGCGGCGCGCTCGGCCGCCGATTGCTTCGACGTGGCGATCGAGGCGTGCCGCATCGCGACGCAATATATGACCCCGGTGATGCTGCTCACCGACGGCTATATCGCCAATGCCGCCGAGCCGTGGAAGGTGCCCGACACCAGCGCCTACGAACCCTTCCCGGTGAAATTCCTCGAAGAAGCGCCGGCGACGGGCTTCCTTGCCTATGCGCGCGACGAAAAGGGCGCGCGGCCGTGGGTCAAGCCGGGGACGCCGGGGCTGCTCCACCGCATCGGCGGGATCGAGAAGGCCGCGGGCACCGGCAACATCGATTACTCGCCCGCCAACCACCAATTGATGACCGAGGCGCGCCGCGACAAGGTGGCGGGGATCAAGGTCCCCGACCAGCAGGTCGAGGTCGGCGAGACCTCGGGCAAGCTCGCGGTGGTCGGCTGGGGTTCGACCTTCGGGCCGATCCACCAGGCGGTGCGCCGTGCACGGCGCCGCGGGCTCGACGTGGCGCATATCCACCTGCGCCACATCTGGCCGATGCCGGCCAATCTCGGCACGTTGCTCAAGGGCTATGAGCGCATCCTCGTGCCGGAAATGAATACCGGGCAGCTCAAGACGGTGCTGCGCGACCAATATCTGGTCGACGCCAAGCCGCTCAACAAAGTGTCCGGCCAACCCTTCCGCATCGCCGAGATCGAAGCGGCGATCGACCAGGCTTTGGCCTGAGCGCGGACGGGATCGAAGGATCAAGACAATGAACGAGATGACCACCATCGCCAAATCGACCCCCAAGGATTGGGAGTCGGATCAGGAAGTCCGCTGGTGCCCGGGCTGCGGCGATTATGCGATCCTGAAGGCGGTGCAGCGCACGATGCCCGAAATCGGCGCGCGCCCCGAAAACACCGTGTTCGTCAGCGGCATCGGCTGCTCGTCGCGCTTCCCTTATTATATGGAAACCTACGGGTTCCACACGATCCACGGCCGCGCGCCGGCGGTTGCGACGGGGGTGAAGCTCGCCAATCCCGAGCTCGACGTGTGGATCATCACCGGTGACGGCGATGCGCTGTCGATCGGCGGCAATCACACGATGCACCTCATCCGCCGCAACCTCGATTGCCAGGTGCTTTTGTTCAACAACGAGATCTACGGGCTGACCAAGGGGCAATATTCGCCGACCAGCCGCGTCGGCACGCAATCGCCCTCGACCCCGTTCGGCTCGGTCGATCGCCCGGCCAACCCCTGCGCCTTCGCGCTCGGCTCGGGCGCGCGCTTCGTCGGGCGCGGGATCGACGTTCACAAGAATCTGCCGACGGTGCTCAAGGCGGCCTATGCCCACAAGGGTACCGGCTTCGTCGAGATCTTCCAGAATTGCATCGTCTATAACGACGATGTGTTCGCGCCGTTCACGGCCAAGCCCAATGCCGCGCCGAACCAGCTCTGGGTCGAGCATGGCAAGCCGCTGCTGTTCGACAATGGCACCAAGGGGCTGGCGATGGATACCGACCGGCTGGTGCTCAAGGTGGTCGAGGTGACCGACGGCGACTGGCAGGGCGCCAGCGTCATCGTCCACGATCAGACCAACCGCGGTCTGGCGCATATGTTGGTCGAGATGCCGACGGGGGCTTTCCCTGTCGCGCTCGGTGTGATCTTCGACGATCCGGCGCCGACCTTCGAAAGCGCGGTCGTGGCGCAGAACGCCAGGGCCAGCGAAGGCAAGGTCGCCAACCTCCAGAAGCTGCTCGGCAAGGGGCAGACCTGGACCGTAGAATAACAGCCGAGGGGCTTCGAAGATGTTCGCACTGATTGTCGCCACCGCGTTGCAGGCCGCTGCGCCCGCCGCTCCCGCGGCGACCGCCGCCCCGCAGCAGAGCGCGGAACAGCGCACGCGCGCCGCGCTCGCGTCGCGCGGCATGTCGCAGGCCGGGATCGACATGATGATCGATACCGAGAAGAAGCACGGCCCCGCGCTGCGCGAGATCGCCGAGCGCGGTCAGGCCGCGCAGAGCAATATCCAGGCCGCGCTGACCAAGCGCCCGATCGATGCCGAGGGCTTCGTCGCCGCCAACACCGCGCGCGGCGAGGCGGTGGCGGCGCTTCAGCGCGAGGCGATCGCGGTCGCCAACGAGCAGATGCGCGGGCTCTCCCCCGCCGACCGCGTCGTGCTGGCGCAACTCGCGACCTCGACGCCGGCCAAGCAGGCGGCCCCCGCCGCGCCGGCGGCCAAGCCGAAGACCAAGCGGTAAGTAACCCGTCATCCCAGCGGACGCTGGGAGGATCGGGTTCGGATACCCCCGGCGCCGATCGTTTTCACTCCCCTCCCTTGAACAAGGGAGCATCTGTGATGTTGATCAAGCGGGTCGAGGTATCCATGGCCGGTTTTGAGCGACGAGAGAGTTAGCGAGGACGAGGAGTTTTCGCATGACGGCGGTGATGGCGACTTTGGGTGG
>JAFIGU010000016.1 GCA_017849555.1 Sphingomonas sp.
CCGCGCCCCGTCGTGGTCGCGCCGCCGCCCGCCCCGCCACCGCCGCCGCGCGTCTCACAGGCTGCCGTCGCGAAGGGCAATCCTGGGCAGTATTTCTCCCAGGACAATTATCCTCCGTCGGCGCTTCGTGCCGGTGAGGAAGGGCGCGTGGTTGCCATGCTGACGATCGGCACCGACGGTCGCGTAAGCGAATGTGAGGTAACGACGTCGAGTGGCAGCGCTGCGCTCGATCAGGCTACGTGCCGTATCGCCAAGAGCAGGGTCCGTTACAGCCCGGCGAAGGATGAGAACGGTCAGCCGATCGCATCGAGGCAGACGTTGCCCGTCCGGTGGCAGATCCAGCAGTGATCTGCCGACTGGCCACACATTTGACGCCATTCGTTTTTCAAGGGACTAGCATTTTATGATGATCACCATTCTCGCCGCCGGCGCTGCGCCGGCCGCCAAGGGCGACAATCCGTACGGCCTCATCCCCGCGCTTCAGGAAGGCGGTCTCATCTCGCAGACCGTGTTCGGCATCCTGGTGCTGATGTCGATCGTCTCCTTCTACATCCTGTTCTCGAAGCTGTTCGAGCAGCAGAAGATCATCAACCAGGCGAAGCGCATCAGCCAGCAGGGTTTCTGGAACTCGAACTCGCTGCGCGAAGGCTCGGCCAAGCTCGAGAAGAACTCGGCCTACAAGCAGATCGTCGACGACGGCCTGTCGGCGCAGGACCAGCACCAGAAGCTGACCGATCCGGTCGAAGCGCATGACTGGCTGCACGGTTCGCTGGCGCGTTCGGAAGCCTCGATCAACTCGAAGCTCGGCACCGGCCTCGCCTTCCTCGCGACCGTCGGCGCGACCGCGCCGTTCATCGGCCTGTTCGGTACGGTTATCGGCATCTATCGCGCGCTCATCAAGATCGGCGCTGCCGGTCAGGCGTCGATCGACGCGGTCGCCGGCCCGGTCGGTGAGGCGCTCATCATGACCGCGCTCGGCCTCGTCGTGGCGGTGCCGGCGGTGCTCGCCTACAACTGGCTGCAGCGCCGCAACAAGTCGATCGCGGAAGACCTGTCGGCCTTCTCGAACGACGTGCTCGGCTACCTCGCCTCGAACGGTGCGGTGAAGCCGGCCGGCGTCGGCGCTGCCAAGCCGGCCCCGGCGAAGCCCGCCGCGGCGCCCGCCGGCGGTGCGACCCGCGCGTAAGATGAAAATGGGAGGCGGGGCGGCCGTTCGCGGCCGCCCGGCTGACCGGCCGTCGGCCCGACCCGACGGCAGAATGAGTAGGAAAGCCTGACACATGGCGATGAGCGTTGGTGGAGACTCCACCGAAACTCCGATGTCGGACATCAACACGACCCCGCTGGTGGACGTCATGCTGGTGCTCCTCATCATCTTCCTGATCGCGGTTCCGGTCGTGATCCAGACGGTGAAGCTCAAGCTTCCCAATGTCCGCTTCGATCCGACCACGACCAAGCCCGAGAACGTTTCGCTCTCGATCATGGGCGCGCCGGACGGGACGTGCAAAGTCTATTGGGGCCTGACCCCGGTGACGCATGACGAGCTGCTCAACCGCGCGGTCGAGAAGCTCAAGAAGGAGATCGCTCGGCAGGGTGGCCCCAACGCCCCCGGCCTGGAACTCCCCGAAGCGCATATCCGCGGTGACGTGAACACCCCGTGGCATTGCATCGGCGGCGCGATCTTCAACATGCAGATGGCCGGTTTCGCCAAGGTTGGCTTCATTTCCGAGCCGCCGCCGGGCGAAGGCGTCGAGCGGCTGTGAGCGGAAGCGGTCAGGAGTAACACGACATGGCAATGAGTGGCGGCCGCGACGACGGCGAGCCGATGATGGAAATGAACACGACGCCGTTGATCGACGTCATGCTCGTTCTCCTCATCATGTTCATCATCACGATCCCGATCCAGACCCACGCGGTGAAGGTCGATCTGCCGCAGAATCAGCAGAATCAGCCGCCACCCCCGGTCCTGCCGGACAAGAATGTCGTTGCGATCGACATCAACGGCACGGTGACCTGGAACGGTACCCCGGTCGATATGGTGACGCTGCGTCAGTATCTCGACGTCGCGGCGGGCATGAGCCCGGAGCCGGAGCTGCACTTCCAGCCCGACCGGCAGGCCCGTTACGACGTGGTCGATCGGACGCTGGCGGTGATCAAGCGTTCGCGCGTGACCAAGCTCGGCTTCATCGGCAACGAGCAATATTATCGCGATTTCTGACGGCTACGGCCGCGCATTTCGCGACGATGGTTGAAGGGCGGCCTTGCGGGGCCGCCCTTTTTCTTTTGGGGTGTGCTTCGGCCCGCGCGCAGCGGCAGAGGCGGGCTCGTGGACGAACAGGGCGTCGAGAACCCGGCTCAGCTATCCCCCGTTCGCCCTGAGCTTGTCGAAGGGCGGCCTCACCGGCTGAGTGACCGACCTCGCTTCGACAAGCTGGCGACGAGTGGTTCGTATTCCGCGCAAAGCGTGCGGGCCAGCGGCAGGATGTGATCGCGGACGAGTGGTGCCAACGGCATAGCCGCGGCTTCGACGTGATCGACCCAGACGGCCGCTTCGATCTCCGCGCGCGGTTGGGGCAGATGTGAGGCGCGCACATGGAAGATCTCGGCGTCGACGATATGATCCGGTTCGTTGGCAGCCGGCGCGGAGAAGCGACCAACGTATCGAGCGTCTTCATCCGACAATGTCAGGCCGATCTCCTCATCCAACTCGCGCAACAGCGCATCCAGTGGTGCCTCGCCGGGCTCGATCTTGCCGCCCGCCAGCATGAACCGCCGTGCCCCCGCCTTTCGGACCAGCAGCAACCGCCCGGCGCGGTCGTCGATCAAGGCGGCGGCGATGCGGATCGTCCGCGCCGCTCGTCGCTCGTTCACGACGCCGCACGCTGCGGCAGACCATCGGTGATGTCGTAATAATCGCCCTTGTCGGCGACGTAGATGTGCATCCCGATCGTCGTGCCGGTGGGCTTGTCGAACGCCCCCATCGCCACCGCGATCTTGTCGTCGTGCAACGGCGCCCAGAAAAGCGTCGACCCGCATGAGGCGCAGAAGCCGCGCCTGGCCTTTTCCGACGATTGGAACCACGCCAGCGAGTGCTCGTCCGCGATGGTCAATGCCGATGTCGGCACCTCGGTCGAGGCGAAGCAATGCCCCGATTGTTTGCGGCATTGCGAGCAGTGGCAGACCGCCGGCGGCGGGAGATCGCCGGCAACGGTGAAGGTGATGGCGCCGCAAAGGCATGATCCGGCATGCATTCATTGCTCCTTTCGTCGGGCGCGGAGCCGGGCGGCAGGTCTATTCGACTTGTCCGCGCCGCCGGGCGAGCCAGACGGTTCGCCCGCCGCAACTCGGGTCCTCCGCAATGTGGTCGATCACATCGAACGCGGCGGCGGCGAGCAGGTTGCGATATTCGTCCGGGGAAAGGCTGCCGTGATAGAGCGGTTCGCCTTCGAGTTTGCCGATTGCGCTGCCTTCGCTGGTGCCGCTCGTGAACATCAGTGCCGCCCCGGGGGCGGCATGCGCCGCGAACCGTGCGAACATGCCGCGCTGATCGGCGGGCGGCAGGTGAAAGAAGCTGTCCCACGCGAGCAGCCCCGCAAATCGCCGCCCGAGCGAAAGCCTGCGCATATCGGCGAGATGCGCGGGCGCGGTCGGCAGGTTGGCGCGGAACAGCGCTAGCATCGTCGGACTGGCATCCACGCCGGTCACATCGAACCCGCGGTTGATCAGCGCACGCGCGATCGGAACCCCCGATCCGCAACCGATATCGAGCACGGTCGAACGTGGGGCGAGCAGCGCGCAAAAGCGGTCGAGCCACGCCTGCTCGGGTAGCCGGTCGCCGCGCAGCGCCGCCCATGCCGCGCCGTGGCGGTCATAGACATGGATTACGGAGGTTTCCGGTCGATCCTGTCGCATCGGCGGAACGTAACGCGGCGCGGGTGCGGCTGCTACTATTCGTCATCCCAGCGCAAGCTGGGATCGCGTGCCGCGGAGCGCGCGCCTGCGGCCTGAGATCCCAGCTTGCGCTGGGATGACGACGGCGGCCGCGCCGCCTGTCGTCACAACCGCGGCAACGTTACCCCTTGCTGCCCCATATATTTGCCCGCGCGGTCGGCGTAGCTCGTCTCGCACGGTTCGTTGCCCTGGAGGAACAGGAACTGGCACGCGCCCTCATTGGCGTAGATTTTCGCCGGGAGCGGGGTGGTGTTGGAGAATTCGAGCGTGACATGCCCCTCCCAGCCCGGCTCGAGCGGGGTGACGTTCACGATGATCCCGCAGCGTGCATAGGTCGATTTGCCGAGGCAGATCACCAGCACGTCGCGCGGCACGCGGAAATATTCCACCGTCCGCGCCAGCGCGAAGCTGTTGGGCGGGATGATGCACACGCCGGTCTTGCGATCGACGAAGCTGTTTGCCGCGAAATCCTTGGGATCGACCACCGCATTGTCGACATTGGTGAAGATCTTGAACTCGTCGGCGACCCGCGCGTCATAGCCGTAGGAGGACAGGCCATAGCTGATGCAGCCGTCGCGGCGCTGCGCCTCGACGAACGGCTCGATCATGCGGTCGGCGATCGCGCGCTCGCGAATCCAGCGGTCGGACAGGATGGACATAGGTGGCGTTACCTCTCTTTCGCCCGCTTTCGCCGTCCGCCGCGGCGCTGGCAAGGGGGGAGGGGAGAATGCGCCGAATCCGCGGCTGTCGCCTGTCCCTTCCGCGCTTGACGTGGCGCCTCGTGCCTCGCAACGCAGTCCGCGATCATTCAAAAAAAGGGAGAGGGCGGGTGAGCTTCACGCTAAGCGGCAGGGTCGCATTGATCACCGGGGCATCGTCGGGTTTCGGCGCGCATTTCGCGCGGCTTTATGCCGCGGCAGGGGCGAAGGTGGTGCTCGGCGCGCGGCGCGTCGACCGCGTCGAGGCGCTCGCGGCGGAACTGGGCGCCGCGGCGCTCGCCGTGCCGCTCGACGTTGCCGACGAGGCATCGACGATCGCCGCTTATGACGCGGCGGAAGCGCGCTTCGGCACGGTCGATACGATCGTCGCCAATGCCGGGATGAGCCACGCCGGGCGCGCGACCGATGTATCGGTCGAAGGGCTGCGGCAGCTGGTCGACGCCAATTTCCTCGGCGCCTATCTCACCGTGCGCGAGGGCGCCAAGCGGCTGATCGCGGCGGGCGCGCGCGAGACGGGGCGTGGGCGGGCGATCATCATCGGCTCGATCACCGCGCATCTCACCGGGCAGGGCGACAGCGCTTATGCCGCGTCCAAGGCCGGCGTGGCGCATCTCGGGCGCAATCTGGCCCGCGAGTGGGTGCGGCAGGGAATCAACGTCAACGTGATCCAGCCGGGCTATGTCCAGACCGAGATCGCCGGCGACTGGTTCCAGACCGAAGGCGGCGCGGCGCATATCGCCTCGTTCCACCGCAAGCGGATGATGGACATCACCGCGCTCGATCCGCTGATGCTGTATTTCGCCTCGGATGCCTCGGCGGCGGTGACCGGGGCGGTGGTCGACGTGGACGACGGGCAGTCGTTGTAAGCCCGATTTCTCCCTCCCTTGAACAAGGGAGCATCTGTGATGTTGATCAAGCGGGTCGAGGTATCCATGGCCGGTTTTGAGCGACGAGAGAGTTAGCGAGGACGAGGAGTTTTCGCATGACGGCGGTGATGGCGACTTTGGGTGGTTTTCCG
>JAFIGU010000017.1 GCA_017849555.1 Sphingomonas sp.
AGCTCCGCACGATGCGGCTGCCCGATCGCTTCCAGGATCAGGACAGTCCCAATGCGCAATATGCCGAGGCCGGGCTCGACGCCGACCATATCGTCAATACCGTCCTCAAAACATTGCGGTGGAACCAGACCGGCGCGGTCGAGGAACGTCTGCGTTCATGAAGCCATTGCTGCTTGCCCCGGTTGCCTTGTTCCTGCTTTCCGCCGCTGCGCCGTCCGAACCGGCGCGCGGCGTCTTGACCGTCGACGTCGGCAACGTCCGCGCGGCGACCGGGCTGGTGCAGGTCGATGTCTGCCCGGAGGCGAAATTCCTCAAGGAGGATTGCCCCTGGTCGGGCAATGCGCGCGCGCGGCTCGGCACCACGCGGGTGACGATCGGCAATTTGCCGCCGGGCCATTATGCCGTGCAGGCCTATCTCGACGAGAATAGCAACGGCAAGGTCGACCGCGGGCTGTTCGGCATCCCCAAGGAGGGGATCGGTTTCTCGAACGACGCCAAGATCCGCCTCGGGCCGCCGAAATTCGCCGAAGCGGCATTCGCTTTCAACGGCCATAGCCATACGATCGCCTTCCAGCTGCGGTATTTCATGGGTGCGAAAGGGCCACCTGCGCGGTGATGCAACGCTCCCCGGTGGCCGGCCTTGTCGCGGCGAGCGTGCGGCGCCCGTGGCTGACGATCGTCGGCGCGGTGATACTGGCGGCGCTGGCGCTGGTCGTCGTGGCCGACCGGTTCGCGATGACCACCGACACCGCTGCGCTGATCTCCCCCGATGTCGACTGGCGGCGGCAGGAACGCGCGATGGAAGCCGCCTTCCCGCAGCTGACCGATGCGATGCTGATCATGATCGACGGCGCGACCCCCGAACTCGCCGAAGACGGCGCCGCGCGGCTTGAAGCGCGGCTCGCTGAGGACAAGGCGCATTTCCGCCGCGTCACCCGCCCCGACGGCGGCGACTATTTCGCGCGTCAGGGGCTGTTGTTCGGCAGCGAAAAGGAGGTGCGCGACGCCACCGCGGCGTTGGTCGAGGCGCAGCCGATGCTCGGCCCGCTCGCCGCCGATCCCAGCCTGCGCGGCGTCGCCGGCGCGCTCTCGACGATGGCTGACGGCGTCGCGGCCGGGCAGGTGTCGCTCGATCGCATCGACAAGCCGATCCGCGCACTGGCCGACGCCACCGATGGCGCGCTGCGCGGCCACCCGGCGCCCTTTTCGTGGCAGCGACTGTTCGCAAGCAGCGGCGGCGCGCTCGCGCCGCCGACACGCCGGCTCTTGCTGGTCCAGCCGGTGCTCGATCATAGCGCGCTGATGCCCGGCGAGGCGGCGACCGATGCGGTGCACGCCGCCGCCGGCGCACTGGGGCTCGATGCGGCGCACGGCGTCCGCGTCCAGCTCACCGGCGAGGTGCCGCTGGCGGATCAGGAATTCGCCAGCCTGCAAGAGAATATCGGGCTGGTCGGTGCGGTGATGCTCGCGGCGATGCTGATCACGCTTTGGTTCGCGACGCGATCGGTGCGGCTGGTCGCGGCGATCCTGATCACGATCGTGCTCGGGCTGATCCTGACGATGGCGGCGGGGCTGCTCGCGGTCGGGCGGTTCAACGTGATCTCGGTCGCCTTCATCCCGTTGTTCGTCGGACTGGGGGTCGATTTCGGCATCCAATTGTGCGTCCGCTACAATGCCGAACGCGTCGAGGGTGCGGCGCCCGACGCAGCGATGCAGCAGGCGGCGGTCGCGCTGGGCGCGCCGCTGACACTGGCGGCGGGCGCGATCTTCCTCGGCTTCGGCGCGTTCCTGCCGACCGATTATATCGGCATCGCCGAACTCGGGCTGATCGCCGGAATCGGGATGGTGATCGCGCTGGCGCTGAGCGCGACCTTGCTCCCCGCTCTGGTGATCGTCTTCCGCCCCGATCGGCCGCGCGGCGAGGTCGGGATCGCCGCGCTCGCGCCGGTCGATCGGCTGCTCGAGCGTCGCCGCGGCGCGGTGCTCTGGGCATTCGTCGCGGCACTGATCGTCAGCATCGCGTTGCTGCCCTGGGCGTCGTTCGACTTCAACCCGCTCCATCTGCGCGATCCGAAGGCGCCATCGATGCGCGCGCTCGCCGATCTGACCCGCGACCCCGATCGCACCCCGAACACGATCGACGTCCTCGCGCGCAGTACGAACGAAGCGCAGGTGCTGACCCGCAAGCTCGCCGCGCTGCCCGAGGTGGCGCATGTTGTCTCGCTCGATAGCTTCGTCCCCGATGATCAGCCGGCCAAGCTGGCGCTGATCCAGGACGCCGCGCTGCTGCTCGACGTGACGATCAACCCGCTCGATATCGCCGCGCCGCCGAGCGACGCCGAAATGGTCGCCGCGCTCACGCAAAGCGCCGCGCGGCTGCGCGAGATTTCCGCCGGCAACCAGACGCAAGGCGCGCGCGACGCGCAACGCCTCGCGTCATTGTTCGACCAGCTGGCGCAGGCCGCGCCCGCCAAACGCGCGGCGCTCAACGCAGCGCTCGCCAAGCCGCTCGGGGTGATGCTCGATCAGGTCCGCACCGCGTTGCAGGCTGCACCCGTGACGCGCGCCGATCTGCCCGCCGATCTGGTGCGTAGCTGGGTCGCGCCCGATGGGCGGGTGCGGCTGCAGGTCTTCCCCAAAGGCGACAGCAACGACAATCGCGTCATCACCCGCTTCCGCGATGCGGTGGCCGGGGTGACGCCGGCGATTTCCGGCTTGCCGGTCGGCACGCAGGCGGCGGCGGGGACGATCGCCGGCGCGTTTGTCCGCGCCGGGATTCTCGCCTTCCTGCTGGTCAGCGTGCTGCTGTTCGCGGTGCTGCGCGACGTGCGCGAGGTGGCGTTCACGCTGGCACCGGTGGTGTTGTCGATCTTCCTGACGCTGGGAAGCTGCGTGCTGATCGGGCAGCCGATCAACTTCGCCAATATCATCGCCTTCCCGCTGCTGTTCGGGGTCGGGGTCGCCTTCCATATCTATTTCGTGATGGCATGGCGCGCCGGAGCGACCGGGCTGCTGCAATCGAGCCTGGCGCGCGCGGTGCTGTTCAGTGCGTTCGCCACCGGCACCGCGTTCGGCAGCCTGTGGCTGTCGCATCATCCGGGGACCGCGAGCATGGGCGAAATCCTCATGATCTCGCTGATCTGGACGCTGATCTGCGCGCTGATCTTCGAACCCGCGCTGCTGGGGCCGCCGAAAGGATCGAGCGGGATGCGATCAAACAGGCAAAGTTCACAAAGTTCACACGAGTGACCGGCGGGTCGAATCCTGGATTTCGAAAAATTATATCGATATTACAATCAATTATATTGAATCCCCTCACCCCGGCACAAGCCCCGGGGTGACGGCTCACATTACTCACCCCGCGCGAGCTGACGCGCCTCACCGAGCTGCCACGCGAGCAGCGTCGGCACCCCGATCGCCAGATCGCGCGCGCGCTTCGCCAGCGACAAGGCCAGCGCGCTCTCCGGCGGCAGGCCGAACAATGGCCCGGCGAGCGCATAGGCCGCCTCCTGCACCCCCAATGCGCCGGGAATGAAGAAGGCGACGCTGCGCAAGGTGAAGATCAGGCTTTCGAGCGACAGCATGTCGAGCAGCGAGATCGGCACCCCCATCAGCCGCAGCACCAGCCAAGCCCCAGCCCCGCTCGCCACCCACGCCGCGAGGTTGAACCCGAAGGCGAGAGCGACGCGCCCGCGCCGCGCGTAAATCCCCGCCAGCTCGGCACGGATATCTTCCAGCGCGCCGCGCCCCGCCGGGACGAAACGCCCCGCGATCCGCGCGGTCAGGTCGAGCGCGGTGCGTTGCCCGGCGAAAAAGGCGAGGATGATCGTCACCATCACCGCCGTCCCGCCGAGGATCGGCCCGCGCAGCGCCACCGCCGCGCCGTCGCCGATCAGCAGCGAGGCCATCAGCGCCAGCCCGAACAAGGTGTAGGCGAGCTGCGCCGCCATCTCGGTCGTCATATCGACCACCAAAGAGCCGTAGACCCGCGGCATCGGGATACGCGCGACGGTCAGCGTCCGCGCGCCGATCACCACCCCGCCGAGCTGCGAGAAGGGCAACAGGTCCGACACCGCCTCGCGCACCATCCGCGCCCAGGAAAATAGCCCAAGCCGCCCCAGCATTTCCCCCGGCGCGGCGGCAAGCCATGCGGCGCCGAGCAGCACGAAGGTGCCGAGCGACCAGCCGCAGAACAGCAGGAACCCGCCAACGCCGATGCGCCGCGCGACCGACACCACATCGGCAAAACCGGTCGCGCCGAAGGTCCAGACCGCGACCGCCAGCCCGGCGACCGTCGCCAGCAGCAGGCCGGCCCGCGCGAAACCGTTCAGGCGGCCGCTCCCGCCGGCTTCGGCTTTTTCATGAATTTGAGCGCGAGCCGCATCATCGCCGGCACGAAGCGCGGGCGAATCAGCCGCTGGTCGTAAGGTGCCAGCCGGCGATCGTTCTCCGACAGGCAGATGCTGGCGAGTTCGGGGAAGGTCACCTCCACCCCCAGCTCCTTCGAGCCGTTGAGGGTGAAATTATTCTCCTGCGCCTTGGTGTTGTCGCCCATGCCCTTGGCCATGTCGATCCGTTCCCAGATCAGGAACAGCCACACCACGATCACCTTGGCCTCGAAATAGGGCCGGCGCCACCACGGCATGTTGCGCCGCCACCACGCCACCCAGTTGACGAAGAACAGGATATGCCGCCCCTCCTCACGCATGACGGGCTCGAACGTGTCGATCAGCTCGGGCGGGAAGAAGCCGGTATCCTTGGCAAGCTTGAACAGCCCGAAGCCGAAGAAGCTGTCGATACATTCCGAATAGCCCGAGCGCATGAAGGCCCATTCGGCGTCCTTGGGCTTGATATAATCGGGTTCGGGCTCGAGCTGGATGCCATAGGATTGCACCATATCGGCGAGCACCACCTTGTGGCGGCGCTCCTCGAACGCGTCCATCTCGACCGCGGACTTGAGCAGCGGATCGCGCACCGTTTCGCCGAACGTCTTGACGAACAGCCCGGTGCGTCCCTCGGTCTGCACCGCCATATCCCAGATCGGCAGCGAGACGATCTTGTCGCGCGTCGCGGGCTCCAGCTCGGGCCAGTCGATCAGCGCGGGGCGATAGGGATCGTGCGTATCGAGCAGCATCCGGCTGAACAGCATCAGATGCTCGGGGCTGCCGAGCCGCACCGGCCCGACCGGGAGCGGCGCCTTGCTGTCGAACTCTCCCCAATCGGGCACGAGATTCATTACTTTACCTCAAGCGAAATCGGCAAAACGGCCGAGCGCGATCCTCTCGCGCGTAATCAGCGACGGCGCAAGCGCATCGGTCAGCGCGGCGAGTTCGCCGGGATAATCATAGCCGGGCGCGGCGCCGGGATAAGGGCCGGTCGCGGGGTGGGTGTAGATTTCGCTCAGCCCGTCGGGGAGATGGTCGAGCAACCCCCGCACCCGCGCTGCTGTCATCGCGCCGGACCAGGCGAGACCGAAGACGTTATCGGGCACGGCCATCCCCACCGCGCGCATCCGCCGGCGCACCAGCCTGGCCCAGATCGTCTCGATCCGCGGGCCGGATGCGCCGCCCTCGATCGCGTTGAGAATGGCGCGATCCTCGATCGGGGCGCGGATCGACTTCATCCCGAAGCGCCGCCCGACCCTGAGGATCGTCCCCGCGATCGTCGGATGCAGGTGATAATGTTTGTGCGCATTGACGTGATCGAGCGGCAGCCCGGTCGCGGCAAAGGCGGCGAATTGCGCCTCGACCTCGGCGGCGAGCTGGCGCCGCGCGGCGGGGGAAGCGAAGATCCGCGCCCCGGTCCGCGCCATATCGGTGCGGAAATTGCCGTCCGGCGCGACCAGCGCGGGCAAACGCTCGGGAGGCAGCATCGGCCGCCCCTCGACCAGCACGATATGGAGGCCAACCCCCAGCGTCGGCATCACGCGCGCCCGCGCCACCGCATCCGCCGCGGCATCGCCCGCGACCATCAGGCTGGCGGCGGTGAGGATGCCGTGGCGGTGCGCCTGCTCAACCGCGGTGTTGACCTCGATCGACGCGCCGAAATCGTCGGCGGTGACGACGAGCCTTTTCACTTTTGCGCTGCGGTCACCCGCGTTCCTTCTCCCGTCATTCCCGCGCAGGCGGGAATCCATTGACGCTGCGGGCGCGATTCCATCGCAAAGCTCAGCGTGAATGGATCCCCGCCTTCGCGGGGATGACGACGTGGCGGGCGGAGGATCACGCCGCTTCCTTGCGCCGCCGCAGGAAGTCGAAGAACTCCACGCCTTCGCGCAGCCGGCGCTTCATCATGTCGAAATCGCGCAGCATCTCGCCGACGATCGACCCGATCTTGCGCGGGCGGAAGTAGAAGCGTTTGTAGAATTCCTCGACCTTGTCGAAGATCACGCTCGCCGGCAAATGCGGATAGCTCAATTGCGCGATCTGGTTGCCGCCGTCGGTCAGCAGATGATCGCTGCCGTCGAACCAGCCGTTTTCGGTCGCCTGCTTATAGAGAAAGGTCCCCGGATAAGGCGCCGCCAGCGACACCTGGATCGTGTGCGGATTGATTTCCTTGGCATATTCGATCGTTTCCTCGATCGTCTCCAGCGTCTCGCCGGGCAGGCCGAGGATGAAGGTGCCGTGGATCACGATGCCGAGCTCGTGGCAATCCTTGGTGAATTGCCGCGCGACATCGACGCGCAGCCCCTTCTTGATATTGTGCAGGATCTTCTGGTTGCCGCTTTCATAGCCGACGAGCAGCAGCCGCAGCCCGTTGGCCTTGAGCACCTCCAGCGTCTTGCGCGGCACATTGGCCTTGGCGTTGCAGCTCCACGATACCGGGAAGCCCGGCTTGCCGAAGCCGAGCGCCCCCAGCGCGCGCGCCAGTTCCTCGACGCGCTCGTGATTGTCGGTCAGCGTATCGTCGTCGAAGAAGATCTCCTTGGTCTGGGGGATCTCCTTCAGGATGTACTGCACTTCCTCGATCACCTTGGGGACCGAGCGATAGCGGTAATTGTGCCCGCTGATCGTCTGCGGCCACAGGCAGAAGGTGCAGCGGCTCTTGCACCCGCGCCCGGTGTAGAAGCTGACATAGGGGTGGCGCAGATAGCCGCCGAAATATTTCTCGATCGTCAGGTCGCGCTTGTAGACCGGCGAGACCATCGGAAGGACGTCCATGTCCTCGATCGGCGCGCGATCCTTGTTGCGGATGAACGCGCCGTCGGGCGCGCGCCAGGTGATCCCGTCGACCTCGGCGAGCGGCTTGCCCTCGGCGATGTCGAGGATCGTGAAATCATATTCCTCGCGCGCGACGAAATCGACGTGCTCGCTCGCGGCAAGGCTCTTGTCAGGCTCGACCGCGACCTTGGCGCCGACGAAGCCGACCAGTGCCTTGGGGTTGCGCGCCTTGATCAGCGCGGCGGTGCGGATGTCCTGATTGAAGCTCGGCGTCGAGGTGTGGAGGATGACAAGCTCCTTGCCGTCCACCTCATGCGCGATGTCTTCCCAGCTCTGGTCGTGCGCGGGCGCATCGATCAGCCGCGATCCGGCGACCATCGCCGCGGGCTGCGCCAGCCAGGTGGGATACCAGAAGCTGCGCACCTCGCGCTTCATCTGGTAGCGCGCGCCGGCGCCGCCGTCATAACCGTCGAACGACGGGGCCTGCATAAACAGTGTACGCAACGTCATGGGAGGGGGATCTCCGGTTCGGCCGCGATCCGGCCGTGTTTCTCCATTTTAAGCGTTGCGCCGCGCCAATCAACCGATCGTACCCCGAGGCTCGCGACAAATACCGCGAACGTCAGGCAATCGCGTATCGGCAGCAGCCACAACGATGCAGTGCGCGTGCCCGCGCGCCGATCGGCGACGTAGGCCACGCCAAGCCGCGACACCAGCGCAAAGGCGGCCGCCGCCAGCCCCCAGCGCGGTTGACACACGATATCGCACAAGGCGAGCGGCAGCGGCATGCCGATCACCCCCAGCATATAGGCGCCGGGCACCACATCGCGCACCGTCGCCCCCCAGCGCAGTTCGTGGCGCCACAATTCGCCGAAATTGCGCTCGGCCGAGGCATGGGTGACGAGCATCGGCGGGACCGTCACCAATGCGCCGCGCGCGGCGATCGCCTCGCCGATCGCATAATCGTCGGCCAGCACGTCGGCGAACGCGCGGAAGCCGCCGATCGCCGCCAGCATCGGGCGCCGCATCGCGATCGTCGACCCCATGCACGGCCGCGCGAGTCGGTGCGCCACGCCGAACACCGCGCCGGGAAGGAATTGCCAGCTCAGCCCCGCCGCGCCGACCCGCGACCAGAAGCCCCCGTCGCCGCGCCCGTAATAAGCGAGCGTCACCGCCCCCACCCCCGGACGGTCGAGCGCGGAGAGCAGCCCGGCGAGATAATCCGGGCGTGCCGCCATGTCGCTGTCGCTCAGCACGATCACGTCATGCGCGATATGCGGCTCGAGATTGATGAGGTTGGCGACCTTGCCGTTGGCGCCGTGCGGGGTGGGATCGACCACCAGATCGATCCGCGCCTGCGGGAAGCGCACCTTGAGCGCCGCGACCGCGGCGATCGCGGGATCGTCCGCGCGCTGCACCCCGCACAAAAGCTGGATCGGGCCGTCGTGATCCTGTTCGAGAAAGCTGGCGAGATTGTCGACAAGGCGCGGCTCGGCGCCGTGGAGCGGCTTGAGTAAGGTCACGCCCTCGCTACGCCGGCCGGCGGGGACCGGGTGCGCGAAGAACCGTCGCATCGTGAAGGCGGCCGCGATCATATAGAGCGTCCCGAGGACGCTCAGGCCGAGCAAAACCCAGCCCATCACATTGATAATCGCCACGAACCCCATGCGGGCTCCCTATCCCACCCGTTCTCGCGTGGGTAGGGGCCAGACCGAGCATCCTTTCGCCCTCCCCTCCCTTGAACAAGGGGTCAGGGGTGGGTTGGCCTGCGGGGATATCGTTCGGGTGCCCCCCATACCCGCCCACCC
>JAFIGU010000018.1 GCA_017849555.1 Sphingomonas sp.
ACGGCGGGGTGTGCCTCGCCTATTTCGGTGACGGCGCGGCCAATCAGGGCCAGGGCTACGAAGCGTTCAACATGGCCGAGCTGTGGAAGCTGCCGGTGATCGTCGTGATCGAGAACAACCAGTACGCGATGGGCACCTCGGTCAACCGGGCGTCGTCCGAAGACCAGCTTTATCGCCGCGGCGAAAGCTTCCGCATTCCCGGGCTGCAGGTCGACGGGATGGACGTGCTGGCGGCGCGCGGCGCGGCGGAGGAAGCGCTTGCGTGGGTGCGTGCGGGCAAGGGGCCGATCATCCTCGAGATGAAGACCTATCGCTATCGCGGCCATTCGATGTCCGACCCGGCGAAATATCGCAGCCGCGAGGAAGTCCAGTCGGTGCGCGACAAGTCCGACCCGATCGAGCACGTCAAGAAATTGC
This sequence comes from Sphingomonas sp., assembly GCA_017849555.1. Classification (GTDB taxonomy): domain Bacteria; phylum Pseudomonadota; class Alphaproteobacteria; order Sphingomonadales; family Sphingomonadaceae; genus Sphingomonas; species Sphingomonas lycopersici. Next base: position 418 of record JAFIGU010000018.1, read on the forward strand.
TCGAGGCCGAGGGCGTCAAGGAAGACGAGCTGAAGGCGGTCGAGGCGGAAATCCGCCGCCAGGTCAACGAATCGGCCGATTTCGCGGAGAACACCCCCGAACCCGAACCGCAGGAGCTGTATACCGACGTGCTGGTGGAGACTTATTGAGATGGCGATCGACATCAAAATGCCGGCGCTGTCCCCCACGATGGAGGAAGGCACGCTCGCCAAATGGCTCGTCAAGGAAGGCGACACGGTGAAATCGGGCGACATCCTCGCCGAGATCGAAACCGACAAGGCGACGATGGAATTCGAGGCGGTCGATGAAGGCACCGTCGCCGCGATCCTGATCCCCGAGGGGACCGACGCGGTGAAGGTGGGCGAAGTGATCATGCGCATCGCCGAGGAGGGGGAGGACGCTTCCGCCGCGTCGCCGAAGCCCGAGCCCGTCACCCGCGCCGAAAAGCCCGAGGTGCAGGAACAGGCGGCGGAAAGCGGCACGCCGGTGCCGCACAAGGTCGAGACCGGCGCGCGCCAGATGTTCGAGGCGGCGAAGCATGACGCCGAGGTGCGCGATCCCGAAATCCCGGCGGGCACCGAGATGGTCAAGTTGACGCTGCGCGAGGCGCTGCGCGACGCGATGGCCGAGGAAATGCGCGCCGACGACCGCGTATTCGTGATGGGCGAGGAAGTCGCGCAATATCAGGGCGCGTACAAGGTCACTCAGGGGCTGCTCGACGAATTTGGCGACCGCCGCGTGATCGATACGCCGATCACCGAATATGGCTTCGCCGGGGTCGGCACCGGCGCGGCGATGGGCGGGCTGAAGCCGATCGTCGAGTTCATGACGTTCAACTTCGCGATGCAGGCGATCGATCACATCGTCAATTCGGCAGCCAAGACCAATTACATGTCCGGCGGCCAGATGCGTTGCCCGATCGTCTTCCGCGGCCCCAACGGCGCGGCGAGCCGCGTCGCGGCGCAGCACAGCCAGAATTACGGGCCGTGGTATGCCAGCGTCCCCGGGCTGATCGTCATCGCGCCTTATGACGCGTCGGACGCCAAGGGGCTGCTCAAGGCGGCGATCCGCTCGCAGGACCCGGTGGTGTTCCTTGAGAACGAGCTGCTCTACGGCCGCACCTTCGAAGTGCCCAAGCTCGACGATTGGGTGCTCCCGATCGGCAAGGCGCGGATCATGCGCGAGGGCAAGGACGTCACGATCGTCAGCTATTCGATCGGCGTCGGGCTCGCGCTCGAAGCCGCCGACCGGCTGGCCGAGGAAGGCGTGGACGCCGAGGTGATCGACCTGCGCACCCTGCGTCCGCTCGACAAGCAGACGGTGCTGGCGTCGCTCGCCAAGACCAACCGGCTGGTGGTGGCGGAGGAAGGCTGGCCGACCTGCTCGATCGCCAGCGAGATTATCGCGATCTGCATGGAGGAGGGGTTCGACGACCTCGACGCCCCGGTGGTCCGCGTGTGCAACGAGGATGTCCCCCTGCCTTATGCGGCGAACCTCGAAAAGCTTGCGCTGATCTCCGCCGACAAGATCATCGCGGCGGTGAAGAAGGTGACATACCGCCAGTAAGGCGGAGTGGCCTGCACGGCGTCAGAGGCCGGCGGCGTCATCGCGACGCCGCCGGCTTTTTTCGTCAGTTGGTCAGGCGGGCGGTGGCGACGGCGGTCTGGAACAATTGTGCGAGCGCACCGGAGATGTCGCCGTCAGTCGTCACTTTGGAGTAGAGGCCGGGGGAGGCGCACTGCTGCAGCGGGGGGCTGATCTTGTCGACCGGCGACAGATACGGCGCCTTCACATTGGTCTTTGACCAGTCGTCGCTCGCGGAATCGGGCAGATATTCGGTGTAGAGAACCGCGATGCGGATACCGCGATTCTTGATTGCGGTGCACGAAGCGGTCGAAATCGGGCCCTCCGGGGGGCCGCCGGGTCGCTTTTCGTCCCACATGCCGTCGGTAATCAGGAACATTACCGCCTGGGGCGTGTCATTGTTGTAATTGGTTCCGTTGCCGGCCTTGAGCGGCATCGCCCCGAGAATTCCGCTGAACGCGGCGGTGAAATTGGTGGCGGTGTCGTTGTCGTTAGTGCTGCACTGGTAATAATTGTTCTGACAATAGACCAGAATCTTGGCATCGGTCACATGCGTCTTGACGGTGGACAAGCTGGCATCGACGTTGGGCAGTGATACGGTGGTCGGCCATAATTGCTTGAAGGTCTTGTCGAAGGAAAACAGCCCCATCCGATATTGCGCTTTGTTGGTCGATGACGTGCTCGTCGCGAGATCGGTCAGGTTGGAAACGGCGGTGTGGAGCAGATCGGTTCGCAAGACGATGCCGTTGTTCACGGCAACGGTATAGAAATCCTTGCAATTTTTGTTCCTGCTATCGCACACTAGCTCGGTGTTGTTGCTGCCGTAGGTCAGGTTGGTCTGGTGGCAGGCGAAAGCGCAGCCGTTGGTCGCGGCAACCATCGAGCTTAGCCCGGCGGAAGTCGCCGGCAACAGCATCGACGGCGACGTATCGAGCAGCATGTAGAAATCGATGTTCGGCGCGGTCATGTTGTTCGCGCTGGACGATCCGCCGATCGCGATCGTCGCCATGCCGAGAATACCGCCGAACACATTCTGCGACTGCGCGGAATAAGTCACCGTTATCGTGCGCGAGCCGGGGCCGTTGGGTTGCGAGGGGACGACGGACAATGTCGCGGGATTATAGATCACGCCGCTGAGCAGCGCCGCTTGCGAATTGAACATGTCGGTCGCGGTCTGTACCGCGGTCGTCTGGTCCTTGTTCATCATCGTTGCGGTGACGCCGGCGAGCGCGGCGGCGTCGGCCAGCGCGTTCATCTTGGTGCGAAGCCTGGCCGCCCGCGCATAGTCGATGCCCATGCCGGTGGCGAAGGCCATCGGGATCGCCGCCAGCGCGAACAGCATCATCACATTGCCGGACCGCTGGCGGCGGAGCCGGGAGAGGAAATGTCGCAGGCCGGTGAGGAGCGATGGGATCGGCATGGATCAGCAGCCCGTGCAGGGGATGTCGACGGAGCGGCGGGGGTTCATGAAAATCTGGTCACGAAAGGTGATCGGGCCGATCAACTGGCCGCCCGCCGGCGGGACGTAGGAGTAGCTCACCTCGGCAAAGATGAGGTTCGTGCTGGCGATCCTGAGCTTCACCGGGACCACGTTGTTCGGCGTCGTCGGATTGGCGAGCAGATCGGATGTCTTGAGCAAGTTGCCGCTGCTCGCGCGGCTCCACACGACGCTCGGCATCCCCGTCGCGCTGATCGCGATCTCGGAGACGCGGGTGGTGGTGTTGCTTGCCGAATAGGGCGTCATCACCGCGCCGGCGGCGCCGAGGATGCTGTCGACGTCGCTCGCTTGCACCGCGGTGAATTGCGTCGTCACGTCGGCCAGGGTGCGCGTGGTGGTGGTCACCTTGCGATAGGCGGAGGTGGCGTCCATCAGCTGATAGCCGCCGAGGTAGAGCAGCAGCAGGAACGGCGCGATGATCGCGAATTCCACCGCACCCAGCCCGCGCCGATCGTCGCGCAGGCGATGCCAGAAATGGAGGAGGGCGGGGATCACGCTCAGCTTCCGTAGGGTTCGGTCTTGAACACCGAGGTGGCGATCAGCAGCCGCTGCCCGTTGGTCATGTTCGACAGGTTGAAGCCGAGCGGGGCGGGGACCACCGGCAGGCGATACATCATGCGCATGACGACGATGCTGCCCGGGCCGCCGGGCGAGAAGGCCCAGGCGTTGGTGACATTGCCGTTGGCGTCGAAGGTCAGTTTCGGCGCGGCGGTGCTGACCGCCGAGAAGGAGCTGACGTTCTGCACGTCGATCATCAAATTCGCGCATTTCATGAACGACGGCAGGTTGGCGCATGCGGTGTTGCCGAAATTGGTCGCGGTCATCGACGTGCGTTGCGCGCTGCCGGTGACGAGCTGGCGCGCGGTGCGCTCGGCGGTGCTTTCGAGATTCTGCTGGGCGAAGAATACCAGGGCGGTCTGCACGATCGCGACGATCAGTGCGATGACCGGGGCGAGCACGATCGCGAATTCGATCACCGACGCGCCGCGCCGCTCGCGGGCAAGCGCACGCATGTCACGCCGCCTTGCCGCGCGGCGCTGCACGTGCGGCCGCCGGGTTGCCATTCGCTGTTCCTGTCCCATTCTCTGGTCGCGACCCCTGATCAGGCCCCATCGGCGGATATGCGGATAACATTAAGAAAATCTCACGAGGCCATGGTTGACGGCGATCGAGCGGGGGGTCACGCGGCGAAGCGATGGAACCGTCCGATCCAGCCCCCGGCCAGCCCGATATGGAGGCGCGCGCGATCGAGCGCCGTATCGTCCTGTCCTATGTCCCCGCGGCGATGCGGCCGGCGCTTGCGGCGCTGCTCGCGCTCGACGATCGGCTGGGGGAGATCGTCCGCGCGGCGCGCGATCCGCTGATCGGGCAGATGCGGCTGACCTGGTGGCATGAGGCGCTGGTCGCGCTCGACGCGGCGCCGGCGCCGGCCGAGCCGATCCTGCGCGCGATCGCCGCCGGCCTGCTGCCGCACGGGGTGGCCGGCGCCGCGCTCGGCCGGATCGTCGACGGGTGGGAGGCGGTGCTCGCGATCGACTCCGATCCGGCGGCGGCGCTCGCGGTGCATGCCGCCGAGCGCGGCGAGATGCTGTTCGCGCTCGCCGCGCGGTTGCTCGGCGGCGACGATGCGCGCCTCGCCGATGCCGGCGCCGGCTGGGCGCTCGCCACATTGCGCGATCCGCGTGCGCAAGCGTCGGCGGCGGCGCGGCTCGCCGGGTTGACCGATCGCCGCTGGCCGCGCGCGTTGCGGCCGCTGTCGGCGATGGCTTTGCTCGCGCGCGACGACCTCGATTCGGCCGCTCGCCCGGGAAGTATCGGGCGCGCCGCGCGATTATTTCGTCACTGGCTTGGCGGCCGATAGTCTGATCTTATCCCCTCCAGCGGGAGGGGCGAGACGATGTGGCGCTATGCTTTGGGCGGCGTGGCCGCGCTGTTGATGATCGCGGCGGGGTGGCTGTTGTTCAACGGCAAGGCGGCGCGCGAGCCGTTGCTCCCGCCGGCGCCCGACCGGCCGCAGATCGCCGACGCCGACCGGCCTGGCGTGCCCGAAGCGAGTGAGCGCACCCGCGAGCAGAAGCGGTTCGATCGCTACGACAAGGATCGCGACGGCCGGGTCGTGCGCGAGGAATATCTCGCGTCACGGCGCAAGGCCTTCGCGAAACTCGACGGCGACGGCGACGGCCGGTTGTCGTTCGACGAATGGGCGGCCAAGACGATGACACGCTTCGCCACTGCCGATGGCGATCGCTCGGGCGCGCTCGACCGCACCGAATTCGCCACCACCGCGCCCAAGCGCCGGCCGAAACCGGCCTGCGTTTGCCCGGCGCCGTCACAGCCCGACGGCGAGGAATAGCCACCGCGCACCGCCGGTGGGCCGTGAGCGGCGCGCTAAAGCACTAAAAAACAAGAATAATACAATAATTTGATCCGATTTGATCTGGATCAAATCCATTCTGACGCGCGTCATTATCTATGACGAACAATATCATCCACATGAGAAGATAAATCTTCCTGATTTGATCTCCAAAACATCATTATGAAGATAATTTCATCTCCTAAAACACGATAAGTAATAAACTATATTATCTTTTCAATAATATTGCATTTCGGGAAAGTATTTTCCTCGTCGTAATTATCTATCAAGATTTTTAGGGAGGATTTCGATGCGAATTTCGCATGCGACGATGCTTGCGCTCTCCGTTTCTTTTCTGGCGTTTCCGGCGGCCGCGCAGGAGTCGAAAGCGCCCGCGGTGGAGCCGCTGCCCGGAGAGGAAGTGATCGTCACCGGGACGCGTGCCGCGAACCGCACCGTCGCAGACTCGCCCGTGCCGGTTGATGTGATCAGCTCCCAAGCGCTGACCACCGGCGGCTCGGGCGAGACCAACACCGTGCTGAATGCGCTGGTCCCGTCGTTCAACTTCCCGAGGCCGTCGATTGCAGACGCATCGGATGTGATCCGGCCGGCGACGTTGCGCGGGCTGTCGCCCGACCAGACATTGGTGCTGGTCAACGGCAAGCGCCGCCACACTTCCGCGCTGCTCAACATCAACGGCACCGTCGGGCGCGGCTCGGCGGCGGTCGATCTCAATACCATCTCGAACCTGGCGATCGACCGGATCGAGGTGCTGCGTGACGGCGCGGCCTCGCAATATGGCTCGGATGCGATCGCGGGGGTGATCAACATCCGGCTGAAGACCGCCGATCATGGCGGCAAGGCCTCGGTCACCTACGGCAAATATGTCACCCGGCTGGACGGCGTGCGCGAGGTGCTCGGGCTGCAGACCGATGCTGCCGGCCAGCCGTTCTTCGATCCGGCCAACCCCGAATTTCTGGCCGCCAACCTTGGCGGCAGCCCGTCGCGCAGTGACGGCGATACCTGGACGCTGGGGATGAACCTCGGCGTGCCGATCGGCCAGGGCTTCATCAACGTTACCGGCGAGTATCGCGACCGCGACACCGTCAACCGCGCGGGATACGATCTGCGCCAGAATTACAACCTCGTGGACGGGGCGTTCGACGCGCGCGAACTCACCTTCAACCGGCTGAATTTCCAATATGGCGATCCGAAGACCGAGGACTGGAACGTCGCGGTCAACGCCGGGATGCCGCTCGGCGCGAACTGGGAAGCCTATGCCTTCGGCACCTTCTCGCAACGCAACGGTCGCTCCGCGGCGAACTGGCGCCTGCAAGGGTCGAGGAGAAACCGGGATTATTCGGTACTCAGGCCTTCGGAAGCGCCGAGCGAGGGCAATTTCGCCCCGATCTACGCCAATGGCTTCCTGCCGTTCATTGCATCCGATTATACGGATTATTCGATGGCGATCGGTGTCAGGGGCGAAGTCGGCCAATGGTCGGTCGATCTGTCGGGGGTCTATGGGCGTAACCGGATCGACTATCGCACCGAGAACAGCATCAACGTCTCGTTCGGCCCCACCGCGCCACGCAATACCGATTCGGGCGGGCTCCGCTTCGGCCAGTTCACGGCCAACCTCGATGTGACGCGCGAATTCGCGGTCGGCTTCGCCAAACCGCTGACGTTGGCGTTCGGCGGCGAATATCGCCGCGAGAATTTCCAGGAGCGACCGGGGCAGCTCGAATCCTACGCCGCCGGGCCCTATACCTTGCCGGCGCGTGCGACGACCGCGGCGGAATGCGCGGCGGCGGACGGCGTCTATGCTGCGGCGACTGGCCTCTGTTCCTTCCCGGGCCGTTCGGCGCCGGTCGGCCAACAGGGCTTCGAGGGCATTCCCGCCTTCGCGAAGGTCAGCGCCAGCCGCAACAGCTTCGCCGGCTATCTCGAGCTCGATACCGATCCCTTCCGAGGCTTCACGGTCACCGCCGCCGGCCGGTTCGAGCGTTATTCGGATTTCGGCAGCACGGCGAACGGCAAGCTCGCCTTGCGCTACGAATTCATTCCGCAACTCGCGCTGCGCGGTGCGATTTCCAACGGCTTCCGGGCGCCTTCGCTCCACCAGCAATATTTCGGCGCCACCTCGACCTTCCTGTCCAGTGCGGCCGGGCTGGTGAACGTCGTCACGACCCGGGTGGACAGCCCGGTCGCGCGCGCGCTCGGCGCGCAGCCGCTGAAGCCCGAGAAATCGCGCAACATCTCGGCCGGTATTGCGCTCAATCCGTTCCGCGGGTTCAGCCTGACCGCGGACTTTTTTCACATCAGGATCAGGGACCGCATCGTCCTGACCGAAAACCTCGGTTTCGAAGGCACCGGAACCGACGAGCAGAAGGAAGCCATTAAGGCGATACTCGATGCCAATGGCTTCAACTCGGTCGGTGCCGCGCGGTTCTTCATCAACGGGCTCGACACCACGACCAAGGGGGTCGACGTGGTCGGCAGCTATCAATTCGACGCCGGGGGAGCTGGCCGCTGGTCGCTGTCGGCAGCGTATAATTATACCAGCAACAGGATCGACAAACGGCTCAACAATCTCGGCCCGCTCGCGGCGGTGCCGGGGCTGGCGCTGTTCGGGCGGCAGGAGGGGCTGCGTTTCGAGAAGGGTCAGCCGCGCGACAAGATCGTGCTGTCAGCCAATGGCGAGATCGGCGTATTCGGGCTGACCGCCCGAACGACGCGTTACGGCAAGGTCGTGGCGGTAGCCGAGGCCGAGCCGCTGGATGAACCGACCAGCCTGACCGCTTATGGCCCCGATGACATCTTCCTGCAGCCGCGATGGCTCACCGATGTCGAGGTTCGCTACACCTTCAAGAAGCATATGACCTTCTCGCTCGGCGCAGACAATGTCTTCGACGTCTATCCGACGCGCAGTCCGACCGGGAGGCGACCGGACGGCGGATTCTATCCGGAAGAAAATTCCTTCCTTCCCTATATCGATTTCTCGCCGTTCGGGTTCAACGGGCGCTACGTTTACGCCCGGTTCACCGCACAATTCTGAAAGACGCGCGCGGGTCGGCCTGGCGCCGGCCTGCGCCCCCACCGTCGCCCCGGCCTCGCGCAGGGGGTGGCGGCGGATCGCGCCGCTACCCGATCCACGCCGCCAGCGCGGTGCGGGCGCGGTCGGTGTACATGCGTTTGCGGTCGGCCTTGCGCGTGCGCCCCTCGATCGGCGGGAACAGCCCGAAATTGACGTTCATCGGCTGATAGGTCTCCGCCACCGCGGCGCCGGTGATATGGTGGAGCAATGCCCCCAGCGCGGTCTCGACCGGCGGCGGGGCGAGCGGCTTTCCGGCGAGCTCGGCGGCGGCGAAACGCCCCGCCAGCAGCCCGACCGCGGCGCTCTCGATATAGCCCTCGCACCCCGTCACCTGTCCGGCGAAGCGGATCGCGGGGCGCGATTTGAGCCGCAATTCGGGGTCGAGCAATTCGGGCGAGCGCAGGAAGGTGTTGCGGTGCAGCCCGCCGAGCCGCGCGAATTCGGCCTGTTCAAGCCCCGGGATCGTGCGGAACAGCCGCACCTGCTCGGCGTGTTTCAACTTGGTCTGGAAACCGACGATGTTCCACAAGGTGCCGGTGGCATTGTCCTGCCGTAGCTGCACCACCGCATAAGGCCAGCGCCCGGTGCGCGGATCGTCGAGCCCGACCGGTTTCATCGGGCCGAAGCGCAGGGTTTCCGGCCCGCGCTCGGCCATCACCTCGATCGGCATGCAGCCCTCGAAATAGGGCACATTCTCCCAGCCGCGATATTCGGTCTTCTCGGCGGCGAGCAGCGCCGCGACGAACGCCGCATATTGCTCCTTGTCGAGCGGGCAGTTGATGTAATCCTTGCCGTCGCCCTTGTCCCAGCGGCTCTGGAACCACGCGACGCTCATGTCGATCGTCTCGCGGTGGACGATCGGCGCGATCGCGTCGAAGAAGGCGAGCGATTCCTTCCCCGTCTCGGCGCCGATCGCTTCGGCCAGCGCGGGCGCGGTGAGCGGCCCGGTGGCGATGATCGCCGGCCCCTCGGGCAGCGCGTCGACGCGTTCGCGGACGATCGTGATATTGGGGTGCGCGGCGAGCGCTTCGGTCACGCCCGCCGAGAAACCGTCGCGATCGACCGCCAGCGCCGAGCCGGCGGGGACGCGATGCGCGTCGCCCGCGCGCATGATCAGCGAGCCGAGCGCGCGCATCTCCTGATGCAGCAGCCCGACCGCATTGCTCTCGGCATCGTCCGAGCGGAAGCTGTTCGAGCAGACGAGTTCGGCGAGCGAGTCGCTCTGGTGCGCCGGGGTCGTGTCGCCGCCGCCGCGCATTTCCGACAGGCGCACGCGAAACCCCGCCTCGGCGAGCTGCCACGCGGCCTCCGAACCGGCGAGCCCGCCGCCGACGATATGGATGTGATGAGTCATGGCGGCCGGCGTTAGCCCGGTGGCGCGCGGATCGCCAGAACCCCGTTGCGGGGACCCAAGGGGCAGAGGCAGGCACTAGTGGATAGATTCAGACGGATGGTTCCAGTCTTTTTCAACCGGCATGACGGTGGGGATTTCTTCCGGACTCATCCGTTATGTTCTGACCACTAGCGCCACGGCGAACCCGCGCTACAGTCGCCCGCATGGGGAGAGGATTCATCGCGGCGTTGATCGCCGGGGCGGCCTATATGGTCGTTGTCTTGGGCTATTGGAGCGGGCCGGGAGCGGTGGTGCTCAAGGGCGCCGGGGTCGCGCTGCTCGCCTTATGGGCGGCGATGCGCGCGCGATCGACCGACGGCTGGATGATCGCGGCGGTGATGGCGCTGGGCGCGACCGGGGACGTGCTGCTCGAACTGGCCGGGATGGTCGCCGGCGCGGCGGCGTTCCTTTCGGCGCATATCGTCGCGGTCGCACTCTATCGTCGCAACGGCGCGGGATGGGTGCTCACCGCCTGCGCCGCGGTGGCGGTCGCCGCGGTGGCGCGGCTGGTGGCGCATGACGCCGGGGTCGCGCTCTATGCGCTCGGGCTCGGCGCGATGGCCGGGGCGGCGACCGCGTCGCGCTTTCCGCGGCGGTTCGTCGCGCTGGGGGCGTGGCTGTTCGTGGTGTCGGACCTGCTGATCTTCGCGCGGATGGGGCTGCTCGCGGACAGCATCGTGCCGCGCCTTTTGGTCTGGCCGACCTATTTCGGCGGGCAGGCATTGATCGCCTGGGGTGTCGTCACGACCTTGGCGCGGAAGCGATGACGCGTGTCTACACCATCGGCTATGAGGCCGCGACGATGGCCGAATTCCTCGCCGCGCTGCAGGCGGCGGGGGTCAGGCGCGTGATCGACGTCCGCGCGCTGCCGCTGTCGCGCCGGCCGGGCTTCTCCAAATCGCCGCTCGCCGCCGAACTGGCGGCGCGCGATATCGATTACGTCCACCTCAAGGCGCTCGGCACCCCCAAACCCGGGCGCGACGCGGCGAAGAAGGGCGATGTCGCGACCTTGCGCGCGGTCTATGATGCGCAGCTCGCCTTGCCCGAGGCACAGGCAGCGGCGGCGCGGATGCGCGACCTGATCGCCGAGACCCCGTCCGCCTTGCTGTGCTTCGAGCGCGATCCCTGCCACTGCCATCGCAGCTTGCTGCTCGCCGCGGAGGGCGAGGGGCTGGCTGTGGTCCACCTCTTTGCCGGAGCCACGCCATGACCCGCACGATGACTTTCGACGTGATCTCGGACGTGGTGTGCCCGTGGTGCGTGATCGGCCTGCTCGGGCTGGAGCGCGCGCTGGCGGCGACCGGAGATGTCGTCACCCCGGTGATCCGGCTCCAGCCGTTCGAGCTCAACCCGGATATGCCGGCGGGCGGGCAGGATATCGGCGAGCATCTGCGCGAGAAATACGGCGCCTCGGCGGGCAGCGGGGGCGAGGTGCGCGAGCGGATCCGCACGATGGCGGCCGGGCTCGGTTTCGACATGGCGCAGCGGCCCGGCGCGCGGATCTACAACACCTTCGACGCGCATCGCCTGATCGACTGGGCGGCGGGGCAGGGGAAGGCGTTGCCGCTCGCGCATGCCTTGTTCCGCGCCTATTTCACCGACGGGCGCGATCCCGGCGACCCCGCGGTGCTGGCGGCGGCCGCGCAGGCCGCCGGGCTCGACGGGGCGGACGCGGTGATCGCCGGCGATGCGCGGGCCGCGGAGGTGCGGGCGGCGGAAGAGCGCTGGCGGACGGACGGTATCACCTCGGTGCCGTCGATCATCGTCGACGGGCGTTACCTCATCCAGGGCGCGCAGGAGCCGGCCGCCTATGAGCGCGCGATCCGGCGCATCGCGGCCGAGGCGGCGTAAGGAGGTGAACGATGCTCACGATTGACGTGGCGGACGACGGATTGGTCGAGCTGGTGGTCGATGGCGCCATTTCGCGCGAGGATTACGATCGCGTGGTGGCAACGCTGGAGGCGCAGTTCGCAACGCATCGCAAGGTCAATGTGGTCGAGATCGTCCGCGCCTTCGGCGGGATCGCGCCGGCCTTGTGGTGGCAGGAGGTGAAGTGGAGCTTCGGCCATCTCGATCGTTTCGGGCGCTGCGCGATGGTGACCGATTCGGGCTGGATCGGCCCGGTCGCGCGGACCTTGGGGGCGATGCTGCCGATCGAATTGCGCACCTTCGGGACGAACGAGCTTGCGGCGGCGCGCGCCTGGGCGCGGGGAAGCGATTGATCCGGTTTCTTTCGTCATGCCGGGTCGAGCCCGGCATGACGGTGAGTGCGTGGGTGAAAAACCGGCTTCTGCTTGCGCGCGATCCGCCCTAGGGCGGCGCGATCGCTGAAGACGATCCGCTCGGCCCGCTCGACCGCGATTTCGCCGCCGCCTTCGTGCGCGACGACAAGCGCCCGCCGTGCCAGCGCTATGTGGTCTCGCCGCGCGACGTGTCGGGCGGGCTCGG
>JAFIGU010000019.1 GCA_017849555.1 Sphingomonas sp.
GCGCCACCGCCGCCTCCTGATCGAGGCCGCGCTGCATCGCATAGAAAAGCTGGTCGTCGCTGATCTTGCTGGTCGTCGCCTCGTGCTCGATCTGCGCGCTGGGATTGCGCACCTCGATATAGGGCACGGTATGCGCGCCGCACTGGTCGCCGAGCAGCAGGCTGTCGCATTGCGTGAAGTTGCGCACCCCCTCCGCGGTCGGCGCGACGCGCACCAGCCCGCGATAGGTATTGTCCGACCGCCCCGCGCTGATCCCCTTCGACACGATCGTCGAGCGCGATCCCTTGCCGAGATGGATCATCTTGGTGCCGGTATCGGCCTGCTGGAAATTGTTGGTGACGGCGACGGAGTAGAATTCCCCGACGCTGTTCTCGCCGGCCAGCACGCAGGACGGGTATTTCCAGGTGATCGCGGAGCCGGTTTCGACCTGCGTCCAGCTCACCTTGCTGTTCCGGCCCTGGCAGAGCGCGCGCTTGGTGACGAAATTGTAGATGCCGCCGACACCATTTTCGTCGCCGGGATACCAGTTCTGCACGGTCGAATATTTGATCTCGGCATCGTCCAGCGCGACCAGCTCGACCACGGCGGCGTGGAGCTGGTTCTCGTCGCGCATCGGCGCGGTGCAGCCTTCGAGATAGGAGACATAGGCCCCCTTGTCGGCGACGATCAGCGTGCGTTCGAACTGCCCGGTATTCTCCGCATTGATGCGGAAATAGGTCGACAGCTCCATCGGGCAGCGCACGCCTGCGGGCACATAGACGAAGGTGCCGTCCGAAAAGACCGCGCTGTTGAGCGTCGCGAAATAATTGTCATGCTGCGGCACGACCTTGCCGAGCCACTTCTTCACCAGATCGGGATATTCGCGGATCGCCTCGGAGATCGACAGGAAGATCACCCCCGCCGCCTTCAATTCCTCGCGGAAGGTGGTGGCGACCGAGACGCTGTCGAACACCGCATCGACCGCGACCTTGCGCGCGCCCTCTACCCCGGCGAGCACCTTCTGCTCCTCGATCGGGATGCCGAGCTTCTCATAGGTGCGGCGGATTTCGGGATCGAGCTCGTCGAGCGAGGCGAGCGTCTTCTTTTGCTTCGGCTCGGCGTAATAATAAGCGTCCTGATAATCGATCGGCGGGATCGACAATTTGGCCCAATCGGGCGGGGTCATCTCCAGCCACTGGCGATAGGCCTTGAGCCGCCAGTCGAGCATCCATTGCGGCTCGTTCTTCTTGGCCGAGATATAGCGCACCGTGTCTTCGGACAGCCCCTTGGGGGCGAAATCCTGCTCGACCTCGGTGGCGAAGCCCCATTCGTACTTCTTCGATACGGCGGCGAGCGCCTCGGCATTCTTCGTGGCCATTATGCCAATACCTCCTGCCGCTCGCTCACCAGGCTGGCCAGCGACACTCCCGCGAGCGCGCCGCGCACCGCCTGATTGACGACATTCCAATGCGGCTTCACGCGGCAATTCCCTTCCATCGCGCACTCATGATCGCCCATGTCGACGCACGACGTGAGCGCGATCGGCCCTTCCACCGCCTCGACGATATCGGCAAGGCTGATCGTCGCCGGCGGCCGCGCGAGGCGGAAACCGCCGCCGGTGCCGCGCGCGCTTTCGATCAGCCCCGCGGCGGACAGCCGGCTGACCAGCTTCTGCGCGGTGGGCAGCGGCACCCCGGTCTCCTCGGCCAGCACGGTCGCGTTGAGCCGCCCCACGGCACCGCAATGGCGCGCGGCTGCGGTCATCAATACCACCGCATAATCGGCTAGGCTGGACAGGCGCATCGCTCAATAGGTCAATCGGATTGATTCGTTCCGATTGGGCAGATGGTCGCGTTGGCGGGAGAAATCAAGCAGCTGCGCGAGGGATAAACGGCCCGACGCGGCAAAGCCGCGTCGTCGGACGGCGCTTAGGCGCCGCCGGCCGCGCTGCGACCGGGGCTTGCCCCAGCTTCGCTGGAGCGTCGCGTCGCAGCCTAAGTATCCGAAATAATCGGATGCACCCGGCCGCCCAGCGCGAGCCGTTGCGCCATCGTGAGCTGCGCGAGCTGGTTGGGCTCGGTGCGGAGCTGCCCCGGGGTGAGCCCGGTGAATTGCTTCACTTCACGGATCAGATGCGACTGATCGTAAAAGCCCACCTCGAGCAACTGATCCAACGTCGCCGATCCATTCGCCAGCGCCACCGCCGCGCGCAACGCGCGATATTTGCGCGCGAGCAGCTTGGGCGGTGCGCCGTATAGCGCGTTGCAGCGCCGCTCGACCTGCCGTCGCGACAGCCCGGTGGCGCACACCAGATCCTCGATATCGGGCGACGGGCTGCCCGCCAGCCAGGCGTCGATCCCGCGCGCGAAAGTCACCGCGTCGGTTTCCCCGCCGGCGATCGAGCACTGGACGAACGCGGCGGCGATCGCGACCTTTTCCGCTGTGGTCTGCGCCGCGCGCATCCGGTCGCTCACATGCCGCACCGCGGTGCCGAAAAACAGCTCGCCGTCGATCGCCCGGTTGAGCATCGCCGAGGCGTCGATCCCGAGCAGCGCCGCCCAGCCGGCGGGCTGGAGCCCCATGCCGCTCACCTCCACCGGCCCGTCGGCGCAGGTCCGCATCGCCCCGCTCGTCGGGCCGACGACATGCACCTCGGGCGCGGGCTGCACCGTTCCGTCGGGGAAATGATAGCTGCCGTCGCCGCGGCTCAACCGGAAGCGCAATTGCGCGTGATCGGCGCGCTCGACATCGTCGAACCGCGGCAGATCGGCCTTAAAGTGATAGAATAGCGTAACAAAAGGCTGAAGGTCCGCATCCGGGACCACATAGTCCAGCTGGATATCCGCCACGTCTTGCGCCCCGTTTTATCCGACGGATTTTACAACAAGAGACGGCTAAAGAAAAGCGGCCCGGCCGCACAAGCAGCCGGGCCGTTAAGTCGAGAACCCCTGTTACCAAAGGCTCTTCGGGTCGCAGCACCTTTAGACGCCGCGAGCCGCGCGAAGTATTGGATAGATTCGACGTTAACCCCGTTCGATTTTTACAAAGTCAGTAAGTCCTTGATTTGATCTTCCAAATATTTCGGTAGCACCAAAATGACAGCGCGGACATTCCAATCACTGTCCCAAATCGTAACAAAAGGACATGCCAGGCTAATCCTTATCTCACCGGGCCGCGGCGGGGACGGCGACCGACTCGACCGGCACACGGCCTTCGCGCCGCGGATCATAGCCGCCGTCGATTCGCCCGTTGCGCATGATCACCCCCTGCAGCCCGGAATCCTCGCCCTGCCCGGGCTTGAGCATCACCCCGCGCGCGGCGAGGCCGTCGAGCACCGGGCGCGGGAAGCGATCGACCTCGCCGTTGAAGGTCGCACCGCGCGCGACGAGGTTGGGCAGCGCGATCGCCTCCTGCATCGACAAGCCCCAGTCGACCGCCGCGACCAATGACTTGCCGACATAGGCGAGGATCGCATTGCCCCCCGCCGAGCCGAGCGCGCCGGCGAAGCCGCGCTCGCCGTCGAGCAGCACCAGCGGGGTCATCGACGAGCGCGGGCGCTTGCCCCCGGCGACCGCATTGGCCGCAGGCCGCCCATCGGAATCGCGCGGGGTGAAGGAGAAATCGGTCATCTGGTTGTTGAGGAAGAAGCCGTCGACCATCCGCCCCGAGCCGAAGATCGATTCGACCGTGGTGGTCATCGACACGACATTGCCGTGCGCATCGCCGACGATGAAATGCGAGGTGCCCATCGGCTCGAGCGTGCGATCGACCCCGGCGAGCGTCGCCCCCGGCGGGGTGCCGGCGGCGGGCGGCGGGCCGGCGCGCTCGCCGATCAGCTTGGCGCGTGACGCGATATAGGCGGGATCGAGCAGCCCCTTGACCGGCACCGAGACGAACGCCGGATCGCCGACGTAGCGATCGCGATCGGCGTACATGATCCGGCTCGCCTCGGCGAATTCGAACCACGCCTGCGGATCCTGCGGCCCGCGCTTGTCGATATCGGTATGTTCGAGCAGCCCGAGCAGTTCGAGCGTCCCCACCCCGCTCGCCGGCGGCGGCGGCGCGCAGACCAGATAGACGCGATACGGGCGACAGATCGCCTCGCGCTCGACCGGGCGATAGCCGGCGAGATCGGCGAGCGTCATCGCGCCGGGATGCTCGCCCTGATGAACGCGGTCGACGATCGCCTGCGCGGTACGCCCGGTGTAGAGCGCCGAGGGACCCTCGTTCGCCAGCCGGTTGAGGAAGGTGGCGAAGGCGGGGTTGCGCAGCCGGTCACCGGCGCCGACCAGCCCGCCGCCGGGCTTGGCGAAATAGGCGCGGACGTCGGGCGCTGAGGATTGCGGGAACATCGAGCTGGCGAGGAACCGGCCGAGCCGGGGCGAGACGATGAACCCGTCGCGCGCGGTCCGCTCGGCATCGCCGAACAAGGTGCGCCACGGCAGGGCGCCGTGCTCGTCATGGACCAGCGCGAGCATCTTCACCGCGCCGGGCACCCCGGTCGCCCGGCCGCTCAGCACCGCGGTGACGAAGGGCAAGGGCGTGCCATTGTCGTCGAGGAACATGTCGGGCGTCGCGCCGGCGGGCGCGGTCTCGCGGCCATCATAGACCCGCACCTTGCGCGTCGCGGCGTCATAATAGGTCATGAACGCGCCGCCGCCGATCCCCGAGCTTTGCGGCTCGACCAGCGAGAGCATCGCCTGCACCGCCACCGCCGCGTCCGCCGCGCTGCCGCCGCGCCGCAACACCGCCATCCCCGCCTCCGCCGCGAGCGGATTGGCCGCCGCGACGAAAATCTGCGCCCGCTTGGATGACGGCGCCGGCGCCGGCGCGGCGGGAGCCGTCGGCGTCGTCGGCGTGGCGACATGCGACGCAGGCGCGGTGGCGCAGGAGGCGAGCAGGGCAGCGGTAACGGTGGCGAAAAGCGTGTTGGCCAGCTTCATGATGCTTCCCGAAGATCGTTATTTGCCGACCGCGATAGCGGCCGTGCCGCGCGCCGTCCACGCCCCCTCCGTACCGCCTGTTCTTGCCCGCCAATCGGCCCTAGGGTCACCGCCGCAGCATCCGGAGCCTCCATGCGTACGTTCGAAACCTTCCCCAACCTCGTCACGATGTTCTTCACCCGCGCGGGCGAGAAGGGCGACGCGCCGTTCCTGTGGGCGAAGCGCGACGGCGAATGGCGGGCGACGACATGGGCGGAGGCCGCGCGTCAGGTGGCAAGCCTCGCCGCCGCGCTGCGCGCCGCCGGGCTGCAGCCGGGCGACCGTGTGATGCTGGTGAGCGAGAACCGCCCCGAATGGTGCCTGTCGGATCTCGCGATCATGGCCGCGGGCTGCATCACCGTGCCGACCTACACCACCAACACCGAGCGCGACCACGCGCATATCATCGAGAATTCGGGCGCGCGTGCGGTGATCGTCTCCACCCAGAAGCTCGCCGACACGGTGATGCCCGCGGTGGTGCGCACCACGCATGCCGAGATCGTCATCGGCATCGACAAATTGCGGCTCCATCCGTCGGGGATCACCTGCTTCGACTGGCACGAGATGATCGCCGCCCACCCCACCGACTCCGCGACGATCGCCGCCGAGGCAGGCTTCGCGCGCGACGATCTCGCGTGCATCATCTACACCTCGGGCACCGGCGGCGCGCCGCGCGGGGTGATGCAGCATCACGGCGCGATCCTCCACAATGTCGCCGGCTGCATCCGTATCATCGCGGAGGATTTCGGCTGGGGGGAAGAGGTGTTCCTCTCTTTCCTGCCGCTGTCGCACGCCTATGAGCACACCGGCGGCCAGCATCTGCCGATCGCGCTCGGCGGGCAGATCTATTATGCGGAGGGGCTGGAGAAGCTCGCCGCCAATATCGAGGAGGTGCGGCCGACGATCATGGTCGTCGTGCCGCGGCTGTTCGAGGTATTGCGCACCCGCATCAGCAAGGCGATCGCCAAACAGGGTGGGATGAGCGAGAAATTGCTCGGCATGGCGCTCGACATCGGCACCAAGCGCTACGAGGGGCGGCTCAAGCTCACCGACCGGCCCAAAGGGCTTTTGGTCGATACCTTGTTCAAGCCACGCATCGCCAAGAAGTTCGGCGGGCGGATGAAGGCGATGGTGTCGGGCGGCGCGCCGCTCACCCCCGAGGTCGGGGTATTCTTCCAGTCGCTCGGGGTGACCTTCCTCCAGGGCTACGGCCAGACCGAGGCGGCGCCGGTGGTGTCGTGCAACCGCCCGGCGGCGGGGCTCAAGATGGACACCGTCGGCCCGCCGCTCGCCGATACCGAGGTGCGCATCGCCGAGGATGGCGAGATCCTGGTGCGCGGCGAACTGGTGATGCACGGCTATTGGCGCAACGAAGCCGAAACCGCACGGGTGCTGCGCGACGGCTGGCTCCACACCGGCGACATCGGCGAGATCGACGAGCGCGGTCGGATCAGGATCACCGACCGCAAGAAGGATCTGATCATCAACGACAAGGGCGACAATGTCGCCCCGCAGAAGGTTGAGGGGCTGCTGACGCTCCAGCCCGAGATCATGCAGGCAATGATCGTCGGCGATCGCAAGCCGCATATGGTCGCGCTCATCGTCCCCGATCCCGAATGGACGCAGGAGTGGTGCGCGGCGAACGGCGTGCCCAACGATCGCGCCGCCCTCGCCGACGACGCCGCCTATCGCGCCGCGCTGTCGGCCGCGGTCGATCGCACCAACAAGGATCTGTCGGTGATCGAACGCGTGCGGCGCTTCATCCTCGCCGATGAAGCCTTCTCGATCGAGAACGAACAGCTCACCCCGAGCCTCAAAATCCGCCGCCATGTGCTGCGACAGGTCTACGGGGAGCGGCTCGAGGCGCTGTACCGGTAGAACACACATCCGTTCGGGCTGAGCCTGTCGAAGCCCTGCACTTTCTTCGTCGGAGGAAGGACAGCCCTTCGACAAGCTCAGGGCGAACGGAGGTTAGTGGCTGTCCCTTACTTCCCCGCGACCGGCGGCGCCTCGCCTGCCTTGCGCGGGACCACCGCGAGCGTCCAGTCCTTGTCGGGCCGCAGATATTTCGCCGCGGTCGCCTGCAGCGTCGCCGGGGTGATGCTGGCGAGATCGTCGACCATCGTCTGGATCGCCTCGATCCGCGCCGGATCATAAGCCCCGCCGCTCGACTGGATCAGCCAGAACTGGTTCCCCGACGAGGCACGCGCGAGAAACTGCAGCGTCGGCACGACCGTGCGGCGCAATTCGTCGGTATCGACCGGCTTGGCGACCAGCTCGGCGGCGATCTCGCGGCTCAGTTTGAAGAACAGGTCAACCTTGTCGGGTTGCACCTGTCCCAGCGCGATGATCCGCCCGCCGGTCGACATGCCGAGCGGCCATTGGCTCTGCGCCGACGGGCTATAGCTCGCCCCGGCGACCGAGCGCAGCCGATCGAACAATCGATCCGCGAAGACCGAGGCGAGGATATCGAGCCGCCGCATCTCGGCATGCCCCGCCGCGCCGCCCGCGGTCGGCCAGGCGATCACCGCCGCCGCCTGCGTCTCGGGGCCGCCGTGGGTCAGCACCACCGGCTTGTCGACATGCGCCGGAAAACCGACCGGGACCGCCGGCGCATCATCCGGCTTGCGCGGCTTGAGCGCGCCGAAGGTCCGCGCGACCGCGGCGATCGCCTCGTCGGGCTTCACATCGCCGAACACATCGACCTCGATCGGCCCCTTGGCGAGGATCGGCTGCCAGAAAGCGCGGAAGCTTTGCGGGGTCAGCGCCTCGACCTCGGTCTTGGCCGGGGTACCCCAACGCACGTCGCCATCGCGGATGCGCCGCTCCAGATCGCGGCTGAGGATGCCGTCGGGCGAGGAATCGAGCCCCGGATAACCCGCCAGCATCGCCGCGCGCGCGCGCATCACCGGCGCCGGGTCCCAGCGCGGATAGGCCAGTTTCTCGGCCATCAGCAGCAGATTGTCGGCATAATCGCCCGGCGTGGTCATCGCGTTGAACACGAAGGCATCGTCGGTGATGTCGAGATCCATGCCGATCCGCCGGCCGTTGGTCAGCGCATCGAGATCGCCCTGATCGAGCTTGCCGATCCCGCCCGGCACCAGCGCCATGTCCCCCGCCCAGGCCGGGGTCGGGGTCTTCGCCGGCAACGTCGTATAGCCGCGCCCGAAGCGGACGCGCAGGTAGACGCGCCCCGTTTCCGACGCATTGGCGTAGAGCAGCATGCGCACGCCGTTCTTGAAGACGATCTTCTCGATCCCCGGATCCCCGACATGCTCGCGCGTATCGACCTTGCCCGGCTTGCCGAGCTTGGGCAGCCGCGAGAAATCGACGCTGCCCTGCGCCTTGCGCGCGCCGACTAGCCCCGACACGTCCTCCTTCAGCGCCGCGGCCACCGCGGCCGGGGTGGCGCCGTCGGCGGTACGCGTGTTGACCAGCGCGCGCGTTACCCCGGTGAAGATCCGCTTGGTCGATTCGAGGATGCTGGCGGGGGTGAACATCCCCTTGTCATGCGCCTGCTTCAGAATGTCGTAGGAGGTCTGCGGCCCCGCCACCGTCTCGCGGATGTCGAGCGCGCCGACCATATCGTCGGCCTGCTTCGCCCCCGCCTCGACCCGCGCGGTGCCGACGTCGTTGCGCATCGCCGCGTCGAATTCGGCATATTCGCGCTCGATCTCGCCCTGCGTCGGCGGGGTCGCCATCGCATCGGCGATCACCGCGCGCACGTCCTTAAGTGCAGCGTGCCAGTCGTCGCCGAGCGGCAGGATGTTGGTGAAGGTGCCGTTGGCCGAGCGCGACATATCGTCGAGGCTCATCGTCGCCTGGAGGAAGCTGCCCCCGGCGCGGGCGCGCGTCTCGAGCCGCCGGTTGATCACCCGCACCGCGAGGAAATCGATGAACCTTTTCTGGTTGAAGATGATCGTATCGTCGCGCGCGATCCACGGGCGCAGCGTCGCCATCGCCACGATCGGCGGCAGCGCGGGCTCGACGATCGTCGCGGTTTCCGGCGCGCTCGGATCGGGCTTGCCGAAATCGGGGTCGGCGGGATCGGCGCCCTTGCCGTGCCAGCCGCCGAAATTCTTCACCACCAGCTTCGCCGCCACGTCGGGGTCGATATCGCCGGAGATGATCACCACCGTCCGCGCCGGGCGATACCACAGATCGTGGAATGCCTTGATCGAGGCGGGGGTCGCCGCCATCAGCGTCTTGATGTTGCCGATCGGCGAGCGATCCGCGAGCGGCTGGTGCGCGAAGAACAGTCCGCGCATCGCATCCGACCAGCGCACCTGCGGCCCCGGTGCCTCGCGCTGCTCGGCGAGCACCGCGGGGCGCTCGGCGGCAAGCCCGCGCTCGGTGATCGCCGGCTCGGCCATCATCCCGGCGAAGATCTTGAGGCTCTCGTCGAGCGACTCCTGCGTCGCGCCGGGCAGATCGAGCTTATAGACGGTCTGCGTCGCGGTGGTTTGCGCGTTGGAATCGGAACCAAAGGTGGCGCCAAAGCGCTGCCATACTCGCTTGGCCTCACCGTCGGGCACATATTTCGAGCCACGGAACGACAGATGTTCGATGAGGTGGGCATAACCCTGTTCGGAATCGCGCTCGTTGAGCGACCCCGCGTCGATCCGCACGCGCACCGCGACCTGCCCCGGCGGCACGCCATTCTTGCGCACGGCATAGCGCAACCCGGTCGAAAGCTTGCCGAAATGCCATTCGGGGTCGGGCGGGATATCCGATCGTTCGAACAGCCACGGCCGCGTGTCGACGGTGACCGCGGGCGCCGCCGGCTGGGCGGCCGGCTTGCGCTTGGGCGCGGGGGCTGCCGGCAGCGCGGCATTGGCAAGCAGGGAAAGGGCGGCCAGAGGCGCCGCCACCGCACGCAGGAAGAACGACATGGCCGACGCTTGTACGGACGCGCGCGCCGATCGGCAACGCTGTCCGACCAACCCGGCTTTTTACCCTTTCAGCGCCATGATTTCGACCCGAATCAGGATTAGCTCCATTCATGAAAACGTCATGATTCCACAATCGTGACGCTCGTGTTTTACCGGCCGGCATCCTCATTGCCGGCGCAAGGACTGGACGAAACAGACGTGACCCCCGACACGCTGCCCTCCCCGATCCGAATAAGGCACAATTCGGGCAATCTGGCCGGCACCGAGCCGTTGATGGTGCCCGATCTCACGATCATCTCGGGCGCGCCGACCCCGGGAAGCGCGCTGCAGGCCGAGCGCGGACGCCCGCTGATCATCACGATCGGCAAGCATCTGCGCGGCGTGTTCGATCGGATGATCGCCTCGTCCTCGCTCGTGTCGAACGAGCCGGTGCTCGACGTCCGGGACTTCGCGTGGACGCAGATGCTGCGCGAAAACTGGCAGGCGATCCGCGACGAAGCGGTGGCGGTCGCCCTGCGCCGCAACGCCGCACCGAGCCTGTCGACGATCTCCCCCGATCACCGCGCGATCGCCGAGGTCGACAAATGGCGCTCGTTCTTCCTGTGGGGCTATGGCTATCGCATCGACGAGAATGCCGATCGCTGCCCGGTGACCGCCGCGCTGGTCGAGCGGATTCCCGGGCTCAATTCGGCATTCTTCTCGATCCTCGCCCCCGGCACCCACATCCCCGTTCATCGCGGGGTGACCAAGGGGCTGATCACCTGCCACCTCGGGCTGGTCGTACCGCGCGACGGTGACGTCCGGATGCGCGTGCGCGATCGCATCGTGCGCTGGGCGGAGGGCGAGACTTTGGTGTTCGACGACACCTATCAGCATGAGGTGTGGAACGACACCGACGGCACCCGCGTCGTGCTGTTGATCCAGTTCGAGCGGCCGCTGCGCAATCCCGGCAAATGGATCGCGGACCGCTTCCTCTCGATCGTCCGGCGCTCCGCCTTCGTCCAGGAGGCGCGCGACAATATCCAGACGTGGAACGCCGCGGTGAAGCAGCTCGACGTCTGACCGGGCGCCGCCCCGGCGCGATGCCGGGGTGACGCCGATCGCGTTACCGCCCCGCGATCACCTCATCGGCATAGATCGCGACGCGCGGGGTTTCGTCCGCCGCGCTGGCGCGGCCGCGATACATGCCCTCGGTGTTCATTGCGAAGGCGACCTCGCCCTTGCCGTCGATCGCGATCAGCCCGCCG
The DNA here is from genome assembly GCA_017849555.1 of Sphingomonas sp. Classification (GTDB taxonomy): domain Bacteria; phylum Pseudomonadota; class Alphaproteobacteria; order Sphingomonadales; family Sphingomonadaceae; genus Sphingomonas; species Sphingomonas lycopersici. The sequence continues at coordinate 11,101 of JAFIGU010000019.1, forward strand.
TCGCCGCCGATCGCCCCGATCGAGGCGATCGTGTCCTTCGCCGCATCGGCGACGCTCTGATTGCGCCAGCGAACCCGGTCGCACAGCTGGCGCGCGGCGCTTTCGCGGATGAAATATTCGCCGGTGCCGGTCGCGGAGACCGCGCAATCGTTATGATAGGCGTAGGTGCCCGCGCCGATCAGCGGCGAATCCCCGATCCGCCCCCAGCGCTTGCCCGTCGTCCCGCCGGTCGAGGTTGCCGCGGCGAGGTGACCGTTGACGTCGACCGCCACCGCGCCGACCGTGCCGAAGCGATGCGTCGGATCGAGCGAGGCGCTGTTCCGACCCTTCTTCCATTCGAGATATTGCTGCCAGCGCTTCTCGGTGCGGAAATAGGAGGGATCGACCTGTTCGATATGCTGTTCGCGCGCGAACTGATCGGCGCCGCTGCCGCTCAGCAGCACATGCGGGCTATGTTCCATCACCGCCCGCGCCAGCATGATCGGGTTCTTGGTCGCGCTCACCCCCGCCACCGCGCCGGCGCGCAAGGTCGTGCCGTCCATGATCGCGGCATCGAGCTGATTCTTGCCCTCGGCATCGAACACCGCGCCCTTGCCGGCGTTGAACAACGGATTGTTCTCGAGCATCTTGACCGCCGCCTCGACCGCATCGAGGCTGGTGCCGCCCGCCTTCAGCACCGCCGATCCGGCGGCGAGCGCGTCGCTCAGCCCCTGGCGATAGGCGCTTTCCTCGGCGGGGGTCAGCGAGCCGCGCGGGATCACCCCCGCGCCGCCGTGGATCGCGATCGACCAGCGTTGCGCGGAGGCCGGCTTTACCTTCGCGTCCTCCGCGCCGGCAGCGAGCGGAAAGGCTGCCGCTGCCATCAACATCACCGCAAAAAACTGGCCGATCCCGCGCATCCCGTCATCCTCCCCGTTGTCGAAAGGGGAATCCTATCAGGCGGTCGGGGCGCCGCCCAGTGCCTTCACCAGCGCGATCCCCGCGCGCATCCGGCTGGTCTCGACCGCGATCAGCGCGCGTTCGGAATCGAGCGCCTCGGTCTGCGCGGTGACCACCTCCAGATAATCCGCCGCGCCGTCATGATAGCGGGTCAGCGCGAGATCGCTGGTGCGCTGCGCCGCGGTGGCGGCGTCGCGCTGCTCGACCGCCTGGGTCGCGAGATAGCGGCCCGCGGCAAGCGCATCCTCGACCTGGCGGAACGCGCCGAGCACGGTGTCGCGATAATCCGCCGCCGCCTCGTCATATTGCGCGCGCGACAGCCCGACCTCGGCACGCCGCCGCCCGCCGTCGAACAGGGTCAGCGCCGAGACGAGCGGCCCCAGCCCCCAGAAGGCGCTGGGGGTGGAGAGCAGAGACGGACCGGTCGTCTGCCACCCGCCGGAAAGGCCGAGCGACAGCGTCGGGAAGAAAGCGGCGCGTGCCACCCCGATCCGCGCATTGGCGGCGTACATCCGGCGCTCGGCCGCGGCGATATCGGGGCGGCGCTGGAGCAAGGCGGACGGCGCGGCGGCGGGCACCGCGAGCGTCCCCGGCGGCTGGATGCGCGGCGCGATCGCGAAATCGGAGGCGACCGCGCCGATCAGCGCGGCGATCTCATGCTCGGTCGCCGCGCGCTGGTTCGCCACCGCGGAAATCTGCGCGCGCGCGTTCGACAGCACGGTCCGCGCGCGGTTGACGTCGACCCCGGAGGCGAGCCCGCCGTCGTGACGCGTCGCGGTCAGCTCATAGGCGCGGTTGAACGCCTCGACCGAGCGGCGCAGCAGGTCCGCCTCGGCATCCAATCCGCGCAGCCGGGCATAGGCATCGGCGACCGCCGCCTGCAGGCTGAGCTGCGCCGAGGCGAGATCGCCTGCGCTCGCCGCCGCATCGGCGCGCGCCGCCGCGACCTTGTTGCGCACCCGGCCCCACAGATCGATCTCGTAGCTCAGCGCACCGCCGACGACATAATTGTCATAGGTCGGCGCGGTGCCGTTGGTCAGCGGGCGATTGGCGGACTGGCGCTGGCGCCCGGCCTGCGCGTTGACCCCGATCGTCGGAAACAGATCGGCATTGTCGACCCGCGCCGCAGCGCGCGCCGCGTCGTAGCGCGCGAGGGCCGCGGCGAGCGTCGGGCTGGCCGCGGCGGCGCGCGTCTCGAGATCGTCGAGGACGGGATCGTTGAACGCCGTCCACCATTGTCCGCGCGGTGCCGCATCGAGCGGGGTCGCGGCGGTCCAGCCCGGCACTTCCTTGTACGCGGCGGGGGTCGCGATCGCCGGCGGGCGGTAGGCCGGGGCCATCGAGCATCCGCCGAGCAGCGCGGCCACGGCGAGCGACAGGCTGGCGCGGTTGGCGGGCAGAGCTTTTGCCGAGATCCGTTCGCCCTGAGCTTGTCGAAGGGCTGCACTTCCTGCGCGGAAGAAAGTGCAGGGCTTCGACAGGCTCAGCCCGAACGGAAAGTTAGCTGGCCCCGACTTAACGCGACTGGCCTTACCCCGCATGCGCCGCGCCCTTGCCCGCATTCTGCACGCGGACATGATCGCCGGTGTGGATCGCGTCGGGCGGGCTGTCGACGACGCGGTCGCCGGGGGCGAGCCCGGCCGAGATCGCCACCGTCTTGCCCTCGTCGCTGGCGATCGTCACCGGCTTCACCGTCACCCGGCCGTTGCCGTCGACCACCGCGACGGTCGGCCCGTCATTGCCGTAGAGGATCGTGCTCCCCGGCACGCTCAGCACATTGCCGCCGCCCGCGCCGACCTTGAACGAAACCTGCGCGAAGGCGCCGGGCTTCAGCGCGCCGTCGGGGTTGGGTGCCTGCAGCTCGACCAGCACCGCGCCCGATTGCGCGTCGACCGCGCCCGCGCTGCGGGTCAGCGTCGCGGCGAAGGTGCGCTGGGGATATTCGGGCAGCGACAGGCTGGCCTCCATCCCCGGATGGACCTGCGCCGAATAGCCTTGCGGCACGCGGACGTAGATGCGCATCCGCCGCACGTCGGAGACGGTGAACAACGGCTGCGCGGCGGCATTGCCCGACACCACGAGCTGGCCGATCTGCGCCGAGCGGCTCGTGACCACCCCGTCGAACGGCGCGTAGAGCCGGGTGAAGCCGAGCACCGCGCGCAGCCGGCGGACATTGGCCAGCGCGGCATTGGCGAGCGCGGACTTGGCGGCGAGATCGCCGGTCTTCTCGTCTGCCTCCTGGCGCGACACCGCATCCTTGGCGAGCATCGTGCTCCAGCGCTGCGCGGTGGTCGCGGCGAGCTTCTGGTTGGCGAGCGCGGTCTGATAATCGGCGCTTGCCTGTGCGAGCTGCTGGTCGACCTCGGGCGCGTCGAGGATCGCGAGCGGCTGGCCGGCGTGGACGCGATCGCCGATATCGGCGAGCCAGCGGCTGACATAGCCGTTGGTCCGCGCGTAGATCGCCGCGCTGTTGAGCGCCTGGACATTGCCCGGCAGCACCAGCGCGTCGCGCGTGCCGCCGGCCTTGGGGGTGACGACCGAGACGCTGGGGACCGCCGCGTCCGCGGCGACTTCCTTGAGGTCGCCGGTCGCGCCGATCCGCGTCGCGATGCCGGCTGCGACGATCGCGATCGCCGCGACCCCCGCGATGATCCCGGCGCGCTTCAGCGTGCGCGGGCTGGGGCCGTCGGACTGCGCCGGGGCGTCGGTGAGAGTTTTGACGTGGGACATGTCAGACATGGGCGGGCTGCATCTCGACGGAAGGTTGCCGGGCGTCGCGCTTGCGGTGGACCAGCGCGAAAATGGTGGGGACGAAGAACAGGGTGGCGATCGTCGCACAGATCAGCCCGCCGATCACCGCGCGACCGAGCGGGGCGTTCTGCTCGCCGCCCTCGCCGAGCCCCAGCGCCATCGGCCCCATGCCGATGATCATCGCGAGCGCGGTCATCAGCACCGGACGGAAACGCACCATCCCCGCCTCGAGCGCGGCCTTGGTCGCATCGCCCAGCGCATCGAGCCGCTCGCGCGCGAAGCTGACGACAAGGATCGAATTGGCGGTCGCAACCCCCATACACATGATCGCGCCGGTCAGCGCCGGCACCGACAGCGTGGTGCCGGTGGTGAACAGCATCCACACGATCCCGGCGAGCGCGGCGGGCAAGGCGGTGATGATCACGAACGGATCGAGCCAGCTCTGGAAATTGACCACGATCAACAGGTAGATCAGCACGACCGCCCCGGCGAGGCCGAAGGCCAGCCCGGAAAAAGCCGTGTTCATCGTGGCATATTGGCCACGAATGGTGACGGTGGCGCCCTTCGGCAATTCCTTTTCGAGCGACTTGATCGCGCGATCGACATCACGCGACACCGCGCCGAGATCGCGGCCCTGGGTGGTGGCGTAGAGGTCGATCACCGGCTGGATATTATAGTGCGAGATGATCGGCACGGTGTTCGACCGGCTGATCCCCGCGATCCCGCCCAGCGGCTGCGTGCTGGCGCCAGGCGCGCCCGAGATCGGCACGTTGCTCAGCGCGTTGATCGATCCGACCAGATATTCGGGCGCCTGCGCGATCACCGAATAGGAGACGCCGCTCTTCGGATCGACGAAGAACACCGGCGCCGATTGCGCGCTGCCCGCGAGCGAGGTGCCGAGGCTGTTCGTCACGTCGCGCTCGGTGAGGCCATATTGGCTGACGCGCGAGCGATCGACGTTGACGTCGAGCTGCGGCGACCGCCCCGGCTGCTGGATCCGCGCATCGGCAAGCCCGGGGATGCGCGCGATCTTGGCCAGCAGCTTTTCGGCATAAGCGCGCACCGCGGCCTGATCCTTGCCCGAAACCTGCACGTCAATCGGGGCCGGCGCGCCGAAATTGAGGATCTGGCTGGTGATGTCCGCCGGGAGGAAGGAGAAGTTCGTGCCGGGGAAGCGGCGCGGCAGTTCGCGACGCAGCGTGGCGACGATCTTCTCGGTCGGCACATGGCCTTCCTTGAGCGTGATCAGGATGTCGCCGTCCTGCGGCCCGATCGTCCCGCTGTTGTTGTAGACGGTGTTAATCGAGCTGACCGGCAGCCCGATATTGTCGGCCATCGACGCCACCTCGCCGGCGGGGACGATCTCGCGCACCGTGCGGCCGATCGTGTCGAAGCGCGCCGCGGCATCCTCAATCCGCGTCCCCATCGGGGTGCGGACGTGGAGCGCGATCTGCCCCGAATCGACGCTGGGGAAGAAATTGCTGCCCAGCCACGGCATCAGCCCGAACGACAAGAGCACCACCGCAAGGAAGCCGAGCAGGAACGGGCGGCGCGCACCCAAGGCGCGCGACAGCATCCCGCCATAGGCGGTGCGAATCCGCTCGAACCGCGCCTCGAACCCGCGCTGGAAGCGAACCAGGGGATTGCGCGCAGCGGCATCGCCCGCGGCATGCGCGTCCTCGCCCGCCCGGTGCGGCTTGAGCAGATACATCGCCATCGTCGGCACCAGGGTGCGCGACAGGATGAACGAGGCGATCATCGAGAAGACGACCGACAGCGCCATCGGCACGAACAGGAAGCCGGCGACCCCGGGGAGGAAGAACATCGGCACGAACACGATGCAGATGCACAGCAAGGAGACGAACGCCGGGGTGACAATCTGCTGCGCGCCGTCGAGGATCGATTCGGTGACGCCCTTGCCCTGTTCGAGGTGCCAGTTGATGTTCTCGATCGTCACCGTCGCGTCGTCGACGAGGATGCCCACCGCAAGCGCGAGCCCGCCCAGCGTCATCACGTTCATCGTCTGGCCGAACGCCGCCAGCGTGGCGATCGCGGCCAGGATCGCGAGCGGGATCGAGATCGCGATGATGATCGTCGAGCGCCACGAGCCGAGGAACAACAGGATCATCAGGCTGGTCAGCGCGGCGGCGATCGCGCCCTCCTTCACCACCCCCGACACCGCCGCCTTGACGAACAGCGACTGGTCGCCGACCGGCAGGATCTTGAGCGTATCAGGCAGCCCCGCGGCGATGCGCGGGATCGCCTGCTTCACCCCCTCGACGATCGACAATGTCGAGGTCGCGCCGTTCTTGAGCACGGTGAGCAGCACCGAGCGCCCGCCCTCGACATGGACGACATTGGTCTGCGGGCCATTGCCGTCCTTCACATGCGCCACGTCGCGCATGTAGATCGTCGCGCCGTTGACCACCTTGACCGGCAGCGCGTTGAGCCCCTCGACCGAATCCGGCGCGTTGTTGAGCCGCACGCTATATTGCGTCGGCCCGATCTTGACGAAGCCCGCCGGGTTGATCTGGTTCTGCGCCGCGATCGCATTGCCGACATCCTGCGCCGACAGCCCCTTGGACTGGAGCGCGAGCGGATCGAGGTCGATCTGGATCTGGCGCTGCTTGCCGCCCGAGGGATAGGGCATGGCAAGGCCGGGGATCGTCACCAGCTGGGTGCGAATCTGGTTCTGGCCGATATCGAACAATTGCTGTTCCGACAGGCCCTTGCCCGAAAGCGCGAGCTGCAGGATCGGCACCGTCGATGCGCTGTAGTTGAGGATCAGCGGCGGATTGGTGCCCGGCGGCAATTGCTTGAGGATCGTCTGCGAGGCGGAGGTGATCTGCGCGGTCGCGGTGCGGATGTCGACGCCGGGCTGGAAATAGACCTTCACCACCCCGATGCCCTGCAGCGACTGGCTCTCGATATGCTCGATATCGTTGACCGTGGTGGTCAGCACGCGCTCATAGGGGGTGATCAGCCGGTCCGACATGTCCTGCGGCGGCAGCCCGGCATAGGTCCAGGCGACGGCGACCACCGGGATGCGGATATTCGGGAACATATCCACCGGCGTGCGGATCGCCGCCAGAACCCCGACGATCGCGATCAGGATCGCCATAACAATGAAGGTCAACGGTCTTGTCAGCGCGACCTTGACGATACCGATCATCCAATATCCTCAAGCTTACGTGCGCACGACGCACCCGCGCCGCACGACGTTTATGCCTCGTCCACTCTCCTGCTGGACATTCGAATCGCCTTGCTCGCTCTCCCGCAGCGGCATGGCCGATCGTCGGCACGCGCCAATGCGCCCTTGGTCGGGTCGGGTCTAATATATAATATAGCTTGATCAATATGTAAGAGGACATGATCGTTGGACCTTCGCCATCTGCGCTATTTCCTGTGCGTTGCCGAGGAGATGCATTTCGGCCGCGCCGCGCAGCGACTCGGCATCTCGCAACCCCCGCTCAGCCAGCAGATCCGCGCGCTGGAGGATGAGCTCGGCACCCGGCTGTTCGATCGCACCAGCCGCCGCGTGCGGCTGACCGAGGCGGGCGAATTGTTCGTCCCCGAGGCGCGCGCGACATTGTCGCAGGCCGATCACGCGATCGAGACCGCGCGGCTCGCCGGGCGCGGCGAGCTCGGGCGGCTGCGCATCGGCTTCACCTCGTCGGCGCCGTTCGTGCCGCTGATCGCCTCCACCCTCTATCGCTTCCGGGAGAATTATCCCGAGGTGCAGCTGACGCTCAACGATCTGGCGCGCGACGCGCAGATCGAGGCGCTGCGCCGCGGCGGGCTCGATATCGCGCTGGTGCGCGGCATCCGCGCGCCATGCCTGCCCGACGAATTCTCCGCGCGCTGCATCCTCGAGGAAGATATGGTGGTGGCGGTGCGCGCGGGGCATCCGCTCGCCGACCGGCCCGACGATCCGACGGTCGCCGATCTCGCCGCGATTCCGCTGGTGCTCTATGCGCCGACGCTGGGCGCGGGGTTCAACGAATATTTCTTCGGGCTGTGCCACGAGGCCGGGTTCGAGCCGCAGATCGCGCATGAGGCGAGCAGCTTCGCGACGCTGCTCGGGCTGGTCGCCGCAGGGTTCGGCGCGACGATCCTCTCGCGCTCGCTGGAGCGGCTGCACCTCGAGAATGTCGTCTACCGCCGCCTCGCGACCCCGGTGCCGAGCCGGTTGTGGCTGGTCCACGGTCTGTCGCTTTCCCCCACCGCGGAGGCATTTCGCGACACGATCGACGAATTGCGCCTTGACGCGAAGGGGCAATCGTAAGGATCACGAAAGGCTAGGAAGCGAAAGAGATTGCGTCGGTGTCCCGCGTGGACGCCCCGATCGTCATCGAATCGAAGGAAGAAGAACAGCATGGCCGACGATCACGATCAGGTTGCCGGGCAGCATGCGGGGGTGGAACCGGCGCCGCCGCGGCGCAGATCGTGGAAGATCGTCGCGATCATCGTCGTCGTGCTCGCGCTGATCGCGTTCGCGGCGAATCGCATCGCCAAGAGCGGCGGCGACCGCGGCGGCGGGCGGCCGCCTGCGGCAGTGTCGGTCGGCAAGGCGGCGACCGCCGATATGCCGGTCTATGTCACCGCGCTCGGCACCGTCCAGCCGCTCGTCACCGCGACGGTGCGCACCCAGCTCGCCGGCACCCTGTTCAAATTGCTGTTCACCGAAGGGCAGATCGTTCGCCAGGGACAGGTGCTGGCGCAGATCGACCCGCGCCCGTATCAACTCGCGCTCGCGCAGGCCAAGGCCAATCTGGCGCGCGACACCGCGCAGCTCGCTGCGGCGCAGGTCGACCTCAACCGCTACGAGACCCTGCTCAAGCAGGATTCGATCGCGAGCCAGCAGGTCGATACGCAACGCGCCACCGTCCGCCAGCTCACCGGCACCGTCGCCGCCGACCGCGCCGCGATCGGCACCGCCGAACTCAACCTCAATTACACCGCGGTGAAATCGCCGATCACCGGGCGCGTCGGCATCCGCCAGGTCGATATCGGCAATTACCTCACCCCTTCGGACACCAACGGCATCGTCGTGGTGACCCAGCTCGACCCGATCGACGTCGGCTTCGCGTTGCCGCAGGCGCAGCTTTCGGACATCGGCCATGCCGCGGGGAGCGGCGCCGGATTACCGGTGCAGGCGCTCGACCAGAACAACAATAAGGTGCTCGTCACCGGCCGTTTCCTGACCTTCGACAATCAGGTCGACACCACCACCGGCACGGTCAAGGCCAAGGCGCGGTTCGACAACAAGGGCAATGCCCTGTTCCCGAGCCAGTTCGTCAACGTCTCGATGCTGGTCAACACGCTGCACAATGCGGTGACGGTGCCGGTCACCGCGGTGCGCCACGGCGCGCCGGGCGATTTCGTGTTCGTGCTGCAGAAGGACCGCACGGTGAAACTGGTCCCGGTCAAGATCGGGCCGAGCGCCAACGGGCAGGTCGCGATCCTCTCGGGGATCGCCGCCGGCACGACGGTCGTCACCGAAGGCGCCGACGGGCTGGAGGACGGATCGACTGTCCGCCTGCCGGGCGACAAGGGCGGCCCCGGTGCGGGCGGTCGCGGCGGTAAAGGCGGCGGCGGTCAGGGCCGCCACCACCGCGGTCAGGGCAATTCGGCCGGATGAGCGACGCCGCCGCGCCCCCCGCGCCAATGCCGACCGAGCCGCCCGCCCAGCCCGGCGGCCCGTCGCGCGCGTTCATCCTGCGCCCGGTGGCGACGACCTTGCTGATGGTCGCGATCCTGCTCGCCGGGCTCGTCGCCTATCGCTCGCTGCCGCTCTCGGCATTACCCGAGGTCGACTACCCGACGATCCAGGTCTCGACGCTCTATCCCGGCGCTAGCCCCGATGTGATGGCGCTGACCGTCACCTCGCCGTTGGAACGCCAGTTCGGCCAGATGCCGGGGCTGACGCGGATGACCTCCGCCTCCTCGTCGGGGGCGTCGGTGATCACGCTGCAATTCCGGCTCGATCTGTCGCTCGACGTGGCGGAGCAGGAAGTGCAGGCAGCGATCAACGCGGCGAATACCCTGCTGCCGACCGATCTCCCCGCCCCGCCGATCTATGCCAAGGTCAACCCGGCCGACGCGCCGATCATCTCGCTCGGCATCACCTCCGACACCCGCCCGCTGGGTGAGGTGCAGGGGATCGTCGAGCGCCAATTCGCCAACAAGATCGCGCAGGTTTCCGGGGTCGGGCTGGTCTCGATGTCGGGCGGGCAGCGGCCGGCGGTGCGCATCCAGGCCAATGTCGCGGCGCTCGCGGCGCGCGGCATGTCGCTCGAAACGATCCGCACCGCGATCGGCAACGCCAATGCCAATGCCGCCAAAGGCAGTTTCGACGGCCCGACCAAGAGCTGGACGATCGACGCCAACGACCAGCTCGGCGACGTCACCAGCTATCGCACGCTCGTCATCGGGTTCGCCAATGGCGCGCCGATCCGCCTGTCCGATGTCGCCAATGTCGTCGAGGCGACCGAGAATGTGCGGCTCGGCTCGTGGATGAACGGCAAGCCCGCGGTGGTGATCGACGTCCAGCGCCAGCCGGGCGCGAACGTCATCGGCACGGTCGATGCGATCAAGGCCGGGCTGCCCGATCTGGAGGCGCAGCTTCCCGCCGACGTGCATGTCACCGTGCTGACCGATCGTACCGCGGGAATCCGCGCCTCGGTGGCCGACGTGAAGCTCGAACTGGTGCTCGCCGTCCTGCTCGTCACGCTCGTGATCTTCCTGTTCCTTGGCTCGCTCCGCGCGACGATCATCGCCAGCATCTCGGTGCCGCTGTCGCTCGTCGGCGCGTTCGCGGCGATGTATTTCCTCGGCTTCTCGATCAACAATCTCACCTTGATGTCGCTGACGATCGCGTCGGGGTTCGTGGTCGACGATGCGATCGTCGTGCTGGAGAATATCAGCCGCCATATCGAGGACGGGATGCGCCCGTTCGAGGCCGCGCTGAAGGGCGCGAGCGAGATCGGCTTCACGATCATCTCGCTGACGGTCAGCCTGATCGCGGTGCTGATCCCGCTGCTGTTCATGGGCGATGTCGTCGGGCGGCTGTTCCGCGAATTCGCGGTGACCCTGGCGGTGACGATCCTGCTGTCCGCGGTGGTCGCGCTGACGCTCGTGCCGATGCTCTCCGCGCGCTGGCTCCGGGCTGAGCATGAGGAGCGGCAGCATCGCCTGTCCGAAGTGACCCGCGACTGGTTCGATCGCGTCGCGCATCATTATGCCCGCGCGCTCGATTGGGTGATGGCGCGCGCGGCGCTGACGATGCTGGTGTTCGCGGGCACGCTCGCGGTGACCGGATTGCTGTTCTACGTCATCCCCAAGACGCTCTTTCCCGAGCAGGATACCGGCCAGATCGCGGTGACGACCAGCGCGGCGCAGGATATCGGCTTCACGCGGATGGCGGGGCTCCAGCAGCAGGTCGCGCAAGCGTTGCTCGCCGATCCGTCGGTCGCCAGCCTCAGTTCGGCGATCGGGGTCGACGGGCAGAATGCCACCTTGTCGCAAGGCCGGATGATCGTGAACCTCAAGCCCGAGGGCGAGCGCGGCAATCTGGAGGAGGTGCTCGCCAGCCTCAATCACGCGGTGTCCAATGTGCCGGGAATGCGGGTCTATTTCCGCCCGGTGCAGGATCTGACGATCGATACCTCGACCGGGGTCAACGCCTATCGCTTCTCGCTACAGGGCGCGGACGAGGCTTTGGTCGACCAATGGGGCGCCAAGCTCGCCGCGGCGCTCAAGAAGGACAAGCATCTCAACAACGTCACCTCCGACGTGCTCGCCAACGGCCGCGCGGTGGTGGTCGATATCAATCGCGACGTCGCCGGCCGGCTCGGGCTGAGCGCGCTGGCGATCGACAATGCACTCTACGACGCCTTCGGCCAGCGCATCGTCTCGACGATCTACACCCAGTCGAGCCAGAATCGCGTCATTCTGGAGGCGCAGCCGGGCACGGTCGCCGATCCGCAAGCGCTGGGCGATCTGCGCATCCCGCTGGCGGGCGGCGCGAGCGTCCCGCTCTCGGCCGTGGCGACGATCCGTACCCAGGATGCGCCGCTCGTTGTTGCGCGCGAGGCGCAATTCCCCGCGGCGACGATCGGCTTCGATCTCGCTCCCGGCGTGTCGCTGGGCAGCGCGGTGAGCGCGATCGAGCGCGCCGAGCGCCAGATCGGCGTGCCGCCCGCGATCACCACCAATTTCACCGGCGCGGCGAGCGCGTTCAAGGCGTCGCTCGCCAACGAATTGTGGCTGATCCTCGCCGCGATCGTCGTGGTCTATATCGTGCTGGGGGTGCTCTACGAGAGCTTCGTCCACCCGGTGACGATCCTGTCGACCCTCCCCTCCGCCGGGATCGGCGCGCTGCTCGGGCTGTGGCTCACCGGATCGGGGCTCGGGGTGATCGGGATCATCGGCATCGTCCTCTTGATCGGCATCGTGAAGAAGAATGCGATCATGATGATCGACTTCGCGCTCGATGCGATGCGCGAGGCAGGCGCCGATGCGCATCACGCGATCCGTCAGGCCGCGCTGCTGCGTTTCCGCCCGATCATGATGACCACTTTCGCCGCGCTGTTCGCGGCGATCCCGCTGATCTTCGGCGGCGGGATGGGGCATGAGCTGCGCCAACCGCTCGGCATCGCGATCGCCGGCGGCTTGATCTTCAGCCAGGTGCTGACCCTGTTCACCACCCCCGTCATCTTCCTCGGGCTCGAAAACTGGCGCGAGCGCGGCTGGCGCGTGCGGCGCGGCACCGCGGGCGAGGCGCGCCCGGCGTGAACATTTCCGCGCCCTTCATCCGGCGGCCGGTGGGGACGATCCTGCTGACGATCGGGCTGATGCTCGCCGGCGTCGGGGCGTTCTTCATGCTGCCGGTGGCGCCGCTGCCGCAGGTCGATTTCCCGACGATCATGGTGCAGGCGAACCTGCCCGGCGCGAGCCCGTCGACGATGGCCTCCAGCGTCGCCGCGCCGCTGGAGCGGCACCTCGGCACGATCGCCGGGGTGTCGGAAATGACCTCGCGCTCGGGGGTCGGTTCGTCGTCGATCGTGCTGCAATTCGATCTGTCGCGCGACATCGACGGCGCCGCGCGCGACGTGCAGGCGGCGATCAACGCCTCGCGCGCCGATCTCCCCGCGACGCTCAGGACCAACCCGAGCTACCGCAAGGCCAATCCCGCCGAAGCGCCGATCCTGATCCTCGCGCTCACCTCGCCGACGCGCAGCCCATCCGAAATCTACGACGCCGTCTCGACCGTGGTGCAGCAGAAACTGCTCCAGGTGCAGGGGGTCGGCAATGTCGAGCTGGGCGGCGCGGCGCTCCCCTCGGTACGGATCGAGGTCAATCCGCTGGCGCTGTCGCGCTACGGCATCGCGCTCGAGGATGTGCGCACCGCGCTGCAATCCGAAAGCGCCAACCGGCCGCGCGGCATACTCGATGCCAAGGGGTTCAGCTGGCAGATCTATTCCAATCAGGCCGGGCTCCACGCCGCCGATTATCGCGGGACGGTGATCGCGTGGCGCAACGGCGCGGCGGTGCGGCTGTCAGACATCGCCAATGTCGTCGACGGCCCCGAAGACATTCGCACAATGGGGCTGTTCAACGGCAAGCGCGCGGTGCCGGTGCTGATCAGCCGCCAGCCGGGGGCAAATATCGTCCAGGTGGTCGATTCGTTGAAGGCGCAGCTTCCCGCGCTGCGCGCCGCCGTCCCGCCCGACATCCACCTGGACGTCGCCAGCGATCGCACGCTGACGATCCGCGCCTCGCTGCGCGAGGTGGAGGTGACCTTGCTCATCGCCACCCTGCTGGTGGTGCTGGTGGTCAGCCTGTTCCTGAGAAGCTGGCGCGCGACCTTGATCCCCGCGGCGGCGGTGGTCGCCTCGTTGCTCGGCACGATCGCGGTGATGTATCTCGCCGGGTTCAGCCTCGACAATCTCTCGCTGATGGCGCTGACCGTCGCGACCGGGTTCGTCGTCGACGATGCGATCGTCGTGGTGGAGAATATCAGCCGGCATATCGAGGCGGGGATGAAGCCGCTCGCCGCCGCCTTCGCCGGTGCGCGCGAGGTAGGGTTCACCGTGCTGTCGATCTCGCTGAGCCTGATCGCGGTGTTCGTGCCGCTGATCTTCATGGGCGGGCTGGTCGGGCGGCTGTTCCGCGAATTCGCGCTGACCATGTCGATTGCGGTGATGATCAGCCTCGTCGTCTCGCTCACCACCACCCCGATGCTCGCCTCGCGCGTGCTGCTGGGCGAGGAGAGCGAGGGGCGCGTGATGCGCTGGGCGCGGCAGTCGTTCGATTGGGCACAGGCGCGCTACGCGGTCGCGCTCGATTGGGCATTGCTCCACCGCGGCGCGGTCCTCATCCTGCTCACCGGCACGGTGGTGCTCAACATCTATCTGATCGCGATCGCGCCCAAGGGCTTCTTCCCGCAGCAGGATACCGGCGGGCTGATGGGCGGGCTGCGCGCCGACCAGAGCATCTCGTTCACCGACATGCAGAACAAGCTTACCCGCATCGTGCATATCGTGAAGGGCGATCCGGCGGTGGCGACGGTGGTGGCGTTCACCGGCGGATCGCGCGCCGGCGGCGGGTTCATGTTCGCGACCCTGAAGCCGCGCAACCAGCGCCCGCCGGTACAGGCGGTGATCGCGCGGCTGCGGCCCAAGCTCGCGCGGGTCAGCGGGGTCAGCCTGTTCCTCAATCCTGTACAGGATCTGCAGGTCGGCGGGCGATCGAGCAACAGCACCTATCAATATGTGCTCAAGGCAGACGACCCCGATGTGCTCAAGGCCGCCGGGCAGAAACTGGTCGATGCGCTGAAACAGCATCCCGACACCGTCACCGATGTCGATATCGACCAGCAGGATGCCGGCGCCGATGCCTTCGTCGAGGTCAATCGCGACGCCGCGGCGCGGCTCGGGGTGACGATGCAGGCGGTCGACGCCGCGCTCTACGATGCTTTCGGCCAGCGCCAGGTGGCGAACATCTATTCGGGGCTCAACCAATATCATGTCGTGATGGAGGCGGCGCGGCAGTTCAACGGATCGCCGGCCTCGCTCGCCAACATCTATCTGCCGCTCAATCCGCCGGCCAACAATGCGAGCAACAACCCGACCCCGACGCCGAGCGCGTCGGCGACCCCGACCGCCGCCGCGCCGACCGCGAGCACTGGCGGCACCGGCGCCGGCGGATCGGCGGTCGCCGCGGGCAATGCGGTGAGCACCACCGCACGGACGATGACGCCCCTGTCGGCGATCGCGCGCTGGTCGACCGGATCGACCAACGCCTCGGTCAGCCATTCGGACGGCGAGCCATCTGCCACGGTATCGTTCAACCTCCCCGCCGGCGTCTCGCTGGGGCAGGCGGCGCAATTGATCGCACAGGTGCAGGCGAGCCTCGCGCTCCCCGCGACGGTCCACGGCGAATTCGGCGGCACCGCCAAGGTGTTCGCGCAATCGACCGGATCGATGCCGCTGCTGATCCTCGCCGCCTTGCTCGCGATCTACATCGTGCTCGGCATCCTCTACGAAAGCGCGATCCACCCGCTCACCGCGCTCTCCACCCTCCCCTCGGCGGGTGTCGGCGCGATGATCGCGCTGATCGTCACCGGCGGCCAGTTCGACATCATCGCGCTGATCGGGATCATCCTGTTGATCGGGATCGTGAAGAAGAATGCGATCATGATCATCGATTTCGCGCTGGAGGCGGAGCGCGGCGAAGGGCTCGATCCGGTCGCTGCGGTGCGCGAGGCGTCGCTGCTGCGCTTTCGCCCGATCCTGATGACCACGCTCGCCGCCGCGCTTGGCGCCTTGCCGCTAGCGATCGGCTTCGGCGACGGCGCGGAGCTGCGCCGTCCGCTCGGCATCGCGATCTTCGGCGGGCTGATCGCCAGCCAGTTCATCACCCTGTTGACCACCCCGGTCGTCTATCTCGCGCTCGATCGCTTCCGTCGCCGCCACGGTGCCGCGGAGCGAGGCCTGGCGCGCCACGGCGATCTACCGCTTGCTCCCGGAGCCACCGCATGAAGCGCGCCCTGCCCGTCGTCTCCGCCCTGTTGCTCGCGGGGTGCAACATGGCGCCGGCCTATCGCCCGCCGATCAATGTCACGATCCCGCCCTCGTTCAAGGAAGCCCCCGGCTGGGGCGTCGCGCAGCCGAGCGACGCGGCGGCGCGCGGCGAATGGTGGGCGCTGTTCAACGATCCCACGCTCGACGCGCTCGAACGCAAGGTGGTGATCACCAACCAGAATGTCGCCGCCGCGCGCGGGGCCTATGAAGCGGCGCGCGCGCTGGTAATGGTCCAGCGGTCGGCCCTGTTCCCCACCGTCACCGGATCGGCGAGCGGGCAGCATTCGCAGGCCTTTTCGGGCGGCACCGCGACGAGCATCGGCGCGGGGAGCGGCAACGGCGCCGGGGTCGGCAGCAACACCGTCACCACCTCGGGCTCGCGCTATGCGCTCAGCATCGGCGCGAGCTGGGAGCCCGATCTGTGGGGCCGGCTCGGCAACGCGGTGACGCAGGCCAAGGCCAATGCGCAGGCGAGCGCGGGCGACCTCGCCAATGCGACGCTCTCCGCGCAGGGCGAGCTCGCCACCAATTACGTCGAATTGCGCGGGATCGACGCGCAGATCGTGCTGCTCGACGCGACGATCAAGGATTATCAGCGCGCGCTGACGATCACGACCAACAAGTACAAGGCCGGGACGGTCGCGCATTCCGACGTCTATCAGGCGCAGACCTCGCTCTCGAACGCGATCGCCTCGCGGCAGGATCTCGATCGCCAGCGCGCGGTGCTCGAACATGCGATCGCGGTGCTGGCGGGGGAAAATCCCTCGACCTTCACGCTTCCGCCCGTCGCGTGGCAGCCGACGGTGCCCGCGGTGCCGGGCGTGCTCCCCTCGACCCTGCTCGAACGACGCCCCGATGTCGCGGCGGCCGAGCGGCGGGTCGCGGCGGCCAATGCCAATATCGGCATCCAGCGCGCGGCCTATTTCCCGCAATTCACCTTGTCGGGCAATGCCGGGACGAGCGGCAGCAAGGTCAGCCAATTGTTCTCCGCCGCGACCAGCCTCTGGTCGTTCGGGCTCAGCGGGCTGATGACCCTGCTCGATTTCGGCGCGCGCCACGGGCAGGTGCTGCAGGCGCGCGGGCAATATGATCAGGCGGTCGCGACCTATCGCCAGACGACGCTCACCGCCTTCCAGCAGGTCGAGGACAATCTCGCCGCGACGCGCTCGCTGGCGGATGTGACCAAAAGCCGCGCCGACGCCGCCGAGGCCGCGACCCGCGCCGAGACGATCGCCAACAACCAATATCGTTCCGGGCTGGTCGACTATTCGGAGGTGATCGTCGCGCAGACCACCGCGCTCAGCGCGCGCCAGTCGCAGATTCAGGCGGTGATCAACCAGCAGACCGCCGCGATCGCGCTGGTCCAGGCGATCGGCGGTGAGTGGAGCGCGGCTGCCCCAGCCAAGTAATTGGTAAATGACGGTTAGTTCATGCCTACGTCAGGGCATGTTCAGTCATGGGCGTGCACCTTGCGCTTCTGTCGAGGCGAGTCGAGCGGAGGCAAGGGATGGCATTGGCATGGTCGCGTGGCGCAGGGTCGATCGCGCTCCTGGCGATGCTGTCCGGCGGCGCGCTGCCGGCGCAGGCGGCGCCGTCGGGCGCGGCGCAGCGGATCGCCTGGGCCAACCGGCTGACCTGGGGCGCGACCGCCGCCGATCTCGCCGCGAGCGACGGCCCCGGCAGCGACCGCTGGCTCGCCGCACAACTCGAAGCACCGCCCGCCGATCTCCCGCCCGATGCCGCTGCGCAGGTCGCCGCGATGCGCATCACCCGGGAGCCGCTGGCGCAGATCGTCGTCACGCAGCAGGCGATGCAGCGCGATGCCAATGCGCTGGTCGATCCCGAGCAGAAGAAAGCGGCGCGCGAGGCGTATCAGAAAAGCATGAACGCGCTGGCCGACGAGGCGCGCTCGCGTTCGATCCTGCGCGATCTCTATGCCCCCGATCAGCTGCGCGAGCAGATGACGTGGTTCTGGTTCAACCATTTCAACGTCCAGGCCGGCAAGCGCGATATCCGTGCGATGGTCGGCGATTATGAGGAGACGATCCGCACCCACGCCTTCGGGCATTTCCGCGACCTGCTCGAAGCGACGCTGCGCCACCCGGCGATGCTGCGCTACCTCGATAACGATCAGAATGCCGCGGGGCGGATCAACGAGAATTACGCGCGCGAGATCATGGAATTGCACACGATGGGGGTCGGCTCCGGCTACACCCAGCAGGATGTGCAGGAACTGGCGCGGATCCTCACCGGGGTGGGGGTCGATCTCAACCACGACGCGCCACGGATGCGGCCGCAGCTCCAGCCGCTCTACCTCCGCGCGGGCCTGTTCGAGTTCAACCCCGCGCGGCACGATTTCGGCGACAAGCACTTCCTCGGCCACACGATCAAGGGATCAGGCTTCGGCGAGGTCGAGCAGGCGCTCGATCTGATCGCCGCGGCGCCCGCCACCGCGCATCACGTCTCGGCGCAGATCGCCGGCTATTTCATGGGCGACGCCCCGCCCCCCGCGCTGGTCGGTCGCATGGCGCAGACCTTCCAGCGCACGCATGGCGATATCGCGCAGGTGATGCGCACGATGATCCGCGCCCCCGAATTCGCCGCGTCCCTGGGCAAGACCTTCAAGGACCCGATCCACTATGCGATCTCGGCGGTGCGCCTGACCTATGGCGATCGCGTGATCCTCAACCCGCAGCCGATCAACAACTGGCTCAACCGCATGGGGCAAGGGCTCTACAACCACGAGACCCCCGACGGTTACGACATGCACGCCGCCGCCTGGTCCGGCCCGGGACAGATGGCGACGCGGTTCGATATCGCCAAGCAGATCGGCGGCGGCGCCTATGGCCTGTTCCGCTTGCCCGGCACGACCGCCGACCGCCCTGCCTTCCCGCAATTGCAGAACGCACTCTATTTCAACGGCCTGCAGGACGCGCTCGCCCAACCGACGCGTGCCGCGTTGGCCGAGGCGACGTCGCCGCAGGAATGGAATGCGCTGTTCCTGTCGTCCCCCGAATTCATGCACCGTTAGCGAGGTTGCCATGACGCCGCATGTCCATCGCCGTGATCTGCTCAGGGGCGCCGCCGCGCTCGCGCCGCTGGTGATCGCCGGCCGCGCTTTCGCCGCGCCGCAGGCGGGAAGCCGGCTGCTCGTGATCTTCCTGCGCGGCGCCTATGACGCTACCAATGTGATCGTGCCGACCGGGAGCGACTTCTACCATCAGGCGCGCCCGACGATCGCGCTCGGCAAGCCCGATCCGGCCGATCCCAAGGCGCCGCTGCCGCTCGACGCGCACTGGAGCCTCCACCCCGCGCTCAAGGACAGCATCCTGCCCTTGTGGCAGCAGCGCCAGATCGCCTTCGTCCCGTTCGCCGGCACCGACGATATGAGCCGCAGCCATTTCGAGACGCAGGACACGATCGAGCTCGGCCAGCCGGTCGGCGGCCATCGCGATTACGGATCGGGCTTCATGGCGCGGCTGGCGGGGATATTGGGGCGCGGCGACAAGCCGATCGCCTTCACCGATCAATTGCCCTTGTGCTTCCGCGGGGGCGCGGCGCCGGTGCCCAATCTCGCGCTCGCCAATGTCGGCAAGCCGATCGATACGCGGCAGGCCAAGCTGATCGAGCGGATGTATGCCCAGCAACCCGCGCTGTCGCGATCGGTGGCGCAGGGGTTCGAGGTGCGCGACACCGTCTATCGCACGCTCGACGAGGAGATGAAGGCGGCAAGCCGCGGCGCGGTGAGCGCCAAGGGCTTCGCTTTGTCCGCCAGCCGGATCGGCACGCTGATGCGCGCGCAGTTCAACCTCGCCTTCGTCGATGTCGGCGGGTGGGATACGCATGTCAATCAGGGCGGCGCGACCGGCTATCTCGCCGATCGGATCGGCGAATTGGGGCGCGGGCTGGCGGCCTTTGCCGAGGCGATCGGCGCCGAGGCGTGGCGCAACACCAATGTCGTCGTCGTCTCCGAATTCGGCCGCACCTTCCGCGAGAACGGCGATCGCGGGACCGATCACGGGCACGGCAGCATCTATTGGGTGCTCGGCGGCGGGGTGGCCGGTGGGCGGCTGGCGGGGGATCAGGTCGCTTTGTCCCCTGCCACGCTCAACCAGGGCCGCGACCTGCCGGTGCTGACCGATTATCGCGCGCTGATCGGCGGGCTTGTCGCGCGGCAATTCGGGCTGGGGGCGGATCGGCTCGCGGGGCTGTTCCCGGGGGCGAAACCGCGCGATCTGCAGTTGATCTAGCGCCCCCTCTCCGTTCGCCCTGAGCTTGTCGAAGGGCTGCCCTTCTTCATCGGAAGAAAGTGCAGGGCTTCGACAGGCTCAGCGCGAACGGTGGAGAGGGAAGCCGGAGGTATCGCGCGGCGCTCGATTACCCGCCGTGCGCCGCCTTCCAGTCGCGCTTCACCTTTTTGGCGAGGCTCCATTTGTGCACCTCGGTCGGGCCGTCGTAGATGCGGAAGGCGCGGACTTCGCGGAATACCTGCTCGACGATCGTGTCCCCGGTCACCCCGCTCCCGCCCATCACCTGCACGCAGCGATCGGCGATGCGCATCAGCGCTTCCGACACGGCGACCTTGGCCATCGAGCTTTCCGCGGTGCCGAGATCGCCGCTATCGAGCACCCTCGCGCACCAGTCGATCATCAATTCGGCCTGTTTCAGATCGATCAGATTTTCTGCCAGCATGAAGCCGACGCCCTCGTGATCGACCAAAGCCTTGCCGAACGCATGGCGCCGGCAGGCGTAATCGGTCGCGATTTCGTTGGCGCGGACGCAGGCGCCATACCAGCGCATGCAGTGCGACAGCCGCGCCGGGCTCAGCCGAACCTGGGCATATTTGAACCCCTCCCCGGCCTGGCCGAGCATCTGATCGGCGGGAACGCGGAGGTTTTCGATGCGGATCGTCGCGTGGCCGCCGGGCATCGAACTGTCGATCGTATTGGGGACGCGCTCGATGACGATCGCCGGATCGGGCAGGTCGACGAGGAACATGCACGCGCCCTCGTCGGCCTTGGCCATCACGATCCCGACCTTGGCCCCGGCGGCGCCGGTGATGAACGCCTTGCGCCCGTTGATCACCCAGTGATTGCCGTCCGGGCGGCAGGTGGTGAGCATCATCGACGGGTCGGAGCCCGCCCCGCCCTCCGCCGCGGGCTCGGTCATGAAAAAGGCCGATCGCGCGCGGCCCTCGACCAGCGGCTTGAGGAAGCGCTCCTTGATCTCCGGGCTGCCGACCTTGCCGAGCAGATACATATTGCCCTCGTCGGGCGCGGCGGTGTTGCAGGCGAGCGGGCCGAGCGGCGACAGCCCGGAGCGCTCGAGGACGATCGCGGTCTCGCGCTGCGACAGATGGCGGCCGTCGGGCAGGATATGCGGGGTCAGCACCCCCGCGGCGCGCGCCTTTTCGCGCATCTCCATCACCAGTTCGTCGGTCGGCGCATCGTGGTGGTCGCGGCGCGGATCGCGCTCATAGGGGACGATCACCTCGCGGACGAAGCGCTCGACGCGATCGGCGATCTCCAGCGTCTTGTCGATGCCGATGCTCATGGATTCTTCTCCTCGACGGGTTCGTAAGTGGTGGGGGTGGTCACCTCGGGCGGGTCGCCCCAGTCGCGCGCCAGCAGCGCGCCGAGCGCTGCCATCGCGTCCGCGCCGAGCCGCTGGCCGAGTTCATGCTCGATCGCATACATCGTCGCGCGCGCCGCCCGCGCCAGCGCGCGGCCTTCGGGCTGGAATTCGACGATGCTCGCGCGCCCGTCGCTCGGATCGGGCGAGACACGAACGATATTGCGCCGCGCCAGTTCGTCGAGCATCTGGCTCATCGACTGCCGCGTGATGCCAAGGTTATGCGCCAGCCGCGCCGGGCGGCGCACCCCGAGCGCGAGATTGGCGAACAGCATCGACTGGATTCGCGTCACCGGGGGCCAGCCCGCGCGGCGCAGCGCCGCCTGCAGCGCCTCGTCATACCAATAGACCGCGCGCAGCAGGTTCATCAGCATCATCGGATGCGGCGCGGCGATCGGCGCCTGGGGCGAATCCTCTGCCGCTGCCATAATCCGAACCCGTTTCCCCTCTTGCCGGCTTGCGGTGCTGTAAGTGAGGCGCCGCGCGGTGGCAACGCAACCGGCCGCGCTTGACGCCCTCCCGTCATTACTTAGTATTCAAAGCAATGATCGATCAGTGGAGAGGTGTCGAGATGAAAAAGATTCCGGGGGTCGAGCCGCGTTTCGGCCATTTGTGCTCGTATCGCGCCGAATTCACCGAGCCGCAGCAGATGGTCGGCCGCGCGCATTTCGGGACGCGGATGATCGCCGCGCTGACCGGCGGCACCCTCACCGGCGAGCGACTGTCGGGCCGGGTGATGCCGAGCGGGGGCGATTGGGCGACGATCGACGAGCGCGGGGTGCTCCGGCTCGACGCGCGGGTGACGTTCGAGACGCATGACGGCGCGCTGATCTACGTCTCCTATCGCGGCGTGCTGCGCCCGATGGACAAGGTGCGCGATTATTCGCGCCGCGGCGGGCCGCAAACGCCCGAGGAACACGCCCAGGTCTATTTCCGCACCGCGCCGATCTTCGAGACGGGGCACCCCGATTATCAGTGGCTCAACGATATCGTCACCGTGGGGATCGGCGCCTCGGTGGGCGGTGCGGTGGAATATGACGTGTACGAATTGCTGTGACGGAGAAGGTTAGATTCCTAATTGCATTTAGTCAGCTAACCTGACAATATCGGCCTGCGCCCATCAGAAGGCCCATTGTCAGGAGAGTCCCATGACCGACCTCAAGCCGCTGACCGTCCAGCCGTTTATCCCCGCCAATGATGATTTCATGACGCGCGCCGCGCTTGCCGCGCTCACCCCGGCGGAGCTGATCCGCCGCACCACGGCGTTGAAGCCGCTGCTCGCCGCGCATGCCGCCGAATGCGAGCGGGTGCGCCACCCGCTGGTCGAGACATGGAACGCGATCCGCGCGACCGGCTGCTTCTATCACTTCATCCCGAAGAAATATGGCGGGCTCGAATTCGACGCCGACAGCTTCATCGACGCGATGCTCCCGCTGAGCGAGGGCTGCCCGTCGACCGGCTGGGTCGCGGCCTTTTGCGTCGAGCATAATTGGATGCTCACCCAATTCCCCGAACGCTTCCAGGACGAGATCTTCGGCACGCGCGCGGGCGACCGCGTCCCCTATGTCATCGCGCCGGGGGTCACCGCGCCGCCGGGCAAAGCGGTGCCGGTCGACGGCGGCTATCGCATCAGCGGGCGGTGGAAATGGGGCACCGGGGTGATGCATTCCGATTGGGTGCTGGTCGCCTGCGCGATCGTCGACGGCCCGGCGAACGTGGTGCTGTTCTGCGCGCTGCCGACGCGTGAGGTGACGGTGATCGACACCTGGCACATCGACGGGATGGAAGGCACCGGCAGCCACGATCTGCTGATCGACGACATATTCGTCCCCGATTACCGCACGATGGACATGACCGAGATGCGCAATGGCACCGCGCATGGCGCACGGCTCTACGACAATCCGCTCTATCGCCAGCCGATGATCCCGTTCCTCGGGGTGACCGCGGCGATCTCCGGGGTCGGCGCGGCGCGCGCGGCGGTGGCGCAGTTCCGCAAGCAACTCGCCGAGCGCGTGGTCCACGGCACCGATATGAAGCAGGCGGAAAAGCCCGCGGCGCAGATGCGGCTCGCCAATGCCAATGTCATGGCGCGCACCGCCGAGCTGCTGCTGCGCGACGCCGTGAACACCAATATCGCGCTCGCCCGCCCGGAGGGACGCGCCGATTTCATCCAGCGCTCGCACATGCGGCTGCAGATCGCGCAGGCGATGGAATTGTGCCGTCAGGCGATCATGATGGTCGCCGAAGCGAGCGGTGCCAGCGCGCACCTGCGCAGCAATCCGATGCAGCGCTACCTGCGCGACGTGAACGTGATGTCTAACCATATCGTCTATGACAAGGACGGTGCCGCCGAGCTGCACGGCCGCGCGCTGATCGGCCTCCCGCCCAACGCCCTCACCTTTTGAGATTGACAGGAGGCCTGTCAGTTAGTTTACTAACTAAATCGGAAATGTCCGATACCGAAGCGGCGGCGGAAGATTGCCGCGCGGATCCGATGAGCGGAGGAGAGCAGGATGCAGGGTTCGAAATATCACCGTCAGACGTTGATGCGGGGGGCGGCGCTGCCGCTGCTGATGCTGTCGGCCACGCCGGCGTTCGCGCAGGATGCGAGCGCGGGGAACAGCGACCCGCGCGCGGCGCAACAGCCGCTCGGCAACGACGTGGTGGTCACCGCGACGCGGCGCCCGCAGACCCTGCTCGACGTGCCCTTGTCGGTCGCGGTCGTCTCGGGCGACGCGCTCGACAAGATGGGGGTGCGGCAGTTCAACGATCTCCAGTCGGGCATCCCCAACCTCCAGATCGACCAGACCAACGGCAATTTCGTCATCAACATGCGCGGGCTCGGCTCGGGCGGGGGCAATCTCGCGTTCGAGCAATCGGTCGGCTTCTTCGTCGACGGCGTCTATTCGGGGCGCTCGCGCTCGCTGCAGACCGCGATGATGGACGTCCAGCGCGTCGAGGTGGTGCGCGGGCCGCAGGGCGCGTTGTTCGGCAAGAACACCGATGCCGGCGCGATCAGCGTGATCACCGCCGCGCCGACGCGCGATTTCCAGGGCCGCGTCTCGGCCGGCTATGAAGCGGTCAACAACGGCTGGAATGCGGAAGGCTATCTCTCCGGCCCGATCACCGACACGCTCTCGGCGCGGCTCAGCGTCCAGGGCGGGCACGCCGGCGGTTATATGTACAACCGCGCGACCAAGCAGGACGACAACGGCAATAATTATCTCGGCATCCGCGGCCAGCTCCTGTTCGAGCCGATGAAGGGCATGTCGGCCAAGCTCAAGGTCGAATACGGGAAGAACGATTACAAGGGCAACAACCTCGCGTTCAACGGGCTGGGCACCAGCGCGATCGCCAATGCGATCCGCGCGGCTTCGGCGCCGTACGGCGGGGTCCCCGAATATCCCAGCTTCGTCCGGGTGGCGGATTCGACCTATGGCCGCGGCTTTTCGCGTACCGAAACGCTCGGCGTGACGCTCACCACCAACACCGATCTCGGCGGCGGGGTGCAGCTGACGACGATCGGCGGCTATCAGCATATCAAGGCCAATACCGAAACCGATATCGACAACAGCCCGCTGACGCTGATCGACAATCTGCACATCGAGCGCACGACGCAGATTTCGCAGGAAGCGCGGCTATCGGGGTCGATCGGCAAGCTCTCGCTGATCGCCGGGCTGCAATATTATTATGCGCAATCGCATATCGTGCAGAATGTGTTCTGGAATTTCTCGCCGGCGTTGCGCGGCCCGTCGGTACTGCCGTTCGACCAGAAGAGCGAATCGATCTCGCCCTTCCTCGCCGCCAATATGGAGTTGCTGCCCGGGCTGACGATCGACGGCAGCGTGCGCTACAGCGACGAGACCAAACAGGCGCGGATGCAGATGCTGCCGGGCGGGCCAGCCTCGTTCAGGCCCTACGACATACGCGCCAAGCGCCACGAGAAATTGTGGGATTATTCGGGCAAGATCAGCTATAAATTCAGCCGGCTCGGACAGGTCTACGTCAGCTATGCGACGGGCAGCAAGGGCGGCGGTTTCGTCGCCAACGACACCCAGCTCGGCAATACCGGCAAATATCAATTCGATCCCGAGCGCGCGAAATCCTGGGAGGCCGGGGTCAAGCTGCGCGGGGAGCGCGGGGTATATGATCTCAACCTCGCGGTGTTCAGCACCAATTTCGACAATCTTCAGGTGTCGTCGTTCAACGGCACCAGCTTCGTCACCGGCAATGCCGCCAACGTGCGCTCGCGCGGTATCGAGGTGGAGGGCAATGTCCGCCCGGTCTCGTTCCTCAGCTTCGGCGGGAATGTCGCCTATCTCGATGCGAAATACCGCAGCTACAACGGCCCGTGCATCTATAACCAGACCTGCCCGCTCGGCTATTCCGACCTCAGCGGCTATCGCCTGACCCGCGCGCCGAAGTGGAAATGGAGCGCTTACGGCCAGGTCGACGCCCCGCTGTCGGGCGATCTGGATTTCACCGCGCGCGGCTCGGTCAATTATACCGGGCTGACCAATTATCAGGACACACAGAATCCGGCGACGATGATGCCCGCCTATACCACGGTGGACGCGCGGATCGGGATCACCAACAAGGCGCACGGCTGGGATGTCGCGGTGGTCGGCCGCAACCTCACCAACAAGGTGAGCTGGAGCCAGGCATTCGGGGTCCCGTTCGTCGGCGGGGCGACGGCGGTGTTCGTCAATCCGAGCCGGACGGTGACGTTTCAGGTGTCGAAGAACTTCTGAAACTCAAAAGGGGGATGTGGCGGGCCGGCAGCAATGCCGCCCGTCTTTTTTTGAGCGGCGCGCGCGAAATACGACCCGTTCGCCCTGAGCCTGTCGAAGGGCTGCCCTTCTTGCGGGGAAGAAAGGGCAGGGCTTCGACAGGCTCAGCCCGAACGGGGAGAGGTGATCCGACCTAGCCCGCGATGCGCCAGATTGCCCGGCGCGGACCAAATGTCACCAACGCGACGATGATTTCTATGCTACCGCTGCGGTTGCTGCGCATAGCCGTTCTGCGCGCACTCGGGCGCATCGGGATGCTTGTGGCAGCGCTCGGCCTGTTTGCGCATCTTGCGGGCATAAGCGCGATCGCGCTCGGACGGGCTGGTCGTGCTCCAGTCGACGACCTTGCCGGTTGCCTTGACCGGCGCGGTGGCGACGCTGGTGATGGTGCGCACGCACCCCGCCGTCGCGATCAGCGGCAGCGCCGCCAGGATGATCGTCATCGCTCGCCGCGTCATTTCTTCCGCTCCCGCTGCACCTCGTCGCGCGCCTTGACCCCGATCCCCGGGAAATCGCTGAAGAAGCCGTCGAGCCCGCGGCGCAGCGCGGCCTTGATCTCGCCGTCCAGATCGCCGTGCTCGCGCGGATTGAGCCCGTTGCGATATTCGGACGGCAGGAAATAATTTTCGGCGCGATAGGTCCAGGGATGGACGCGCAACCCCGCGGCATGCGCGGCGCTGATCAGCCCGGTCGGCAGTTTGCCGTCCCACAGCATCGATTTGTTGGGGCCGATCCCGAAGGCGTAAGAGGCGATGTCGCGCAATCCTTCGGGGGTCAGCATCGCGGCATAGCTCGGCGCGGCGCCGTCCGCCGGGCCGCCTTCCTTGTCGACCAGCTGGATCAGCCGGATGCCGGTCATCTGGTGGATCCGCTTGAGATTCTCCACCTCGAACGACTGGATGAAGACCGGTGCGTCGGGGGTGTTCCACCCCGCCGCCTGCAATTGCTTCACCAGCAGCGCGTCGGTCGGGTGGCCGATCGAGGCGAAATAGGTCGGGTGCTTGGTCTCGGGATAGATGCCGACATGGTGGCGCTTGGCGAGCGCGATGATCTCGGCGAGCGTCGGGATCTCGAACTGCCCGTCATATTTCCGGTTCTCGGGGCGGAGCAGCGGCAGCCGCTCCTTCGCGCGCAGCGTCTTCAGTTCGGCGAGCGTGAAATCCTCGACGAACCAGCCGGTCAGCTTCTGCCCGTCGATCGTCTTGGTGGTGCGGCGCGCGGCGAATTCGGGATGTGCGGCGACGTCGGTGGTTTCCGAAATCTCATTCTCGTGCCGCGCGACGAGCACGTCGTCCTTGGTCGGCACCAGATCGGGTTCGATGAAATCCGCGCCTTGCTCGATCGCCCGCTCATAGGAGCCGAGCGTATGCTCGGGCCGTTCGCCGCTCGCGCCGCGATGCGCGATGACGATCGGGGCGGAAAGCGGGGAAATGGCTTCGGTCATCGGCCGATCCTGCCCCTTTCCGCATGCCGTGACCAGCAATGCGAGGAGCACGAGTATTTTTCGCATGGGCACCAACATCCAGCGCAAGCGTTACCCTCTCAAGGCGAACGGAGCGCGAGCCATGATTTTTACGACCAACGGTGTGCAGCGCAAGGCGAACGCCCGCGCCACACGGCGGATCGGGCGATGATCCCGGTCGAACAGACCGTGCTCGCGCTGCTTGCCGCGGGCAAATCGAAGCGGTTCGGCGATATCGGCAGCAAGCTCGACGAAATGTTCCTCTCGCGCCCGCTCGGGCTGCATGTCGCGGTGACGCTGGAGGACGTGCCGTTCAAGGAGCGCGTGGCGATCACCAACGGCTGCGAGATCGATTTCGCCGCGCATCGCTTCACGATCATCCCCGATCACGATCCCGATCGCGACATGGCGTCGGCGGTGCGGCTGGGGGTGGAGCGCGCGCGCGACGCCGGGGCGGCGGCGGTGATCATCGCGCTGGCGGATATGCCGCGCGTCACCGCGACGCATATCTACCGGCTGCTCGACGCCGCCGACGGCCCTTCGGCGGTGGTCGCATCGAGCAACGGCCGCTACCCCTCGCCGCCGGTGCTGTTCGGCGCGGCGCGGTTCGACGAGGTGCTGGCGATCCGCGACGATCAGGACGCGCGCGACATGATCCGCGCCGGGGTGCATGTTGTGACCAACGAACAGGAATTGATCGACGTCGATACGCCCGAGGAGCTCGAACAACTCCGCGCGCTGGTCCACGCGCCCGAAGCGCGGCGGTAAATGCG
The DNA here is from genome assembly GCA_017849555.1 of Sphingomonas sp. Classification (GTDB taxonomy): domain Bacteria; phylum Pseudomonadota; class Alphaproteobacteria; order Sphingomonadales; family Sphingomonadaceae; genus Sphingomonas; species Sphingomonas lycopersici. Next base: position 39,533 of record JAFIGU010000019.1, read on the forward strand.
ATAATAAAGCCCCTCCCCCAAAGGGGAGGGGAGTTTCCGGTCACTCCAGTTCCAGGATCACCTGATCGACCGCGAGGCTTTCGCCCGCTTCCGCATTGACCGTCTTCACCACCGCGGATTTCTCGGCGCGCAGGATGTTTTCCATCTTCATCGCCTCGACCACCGCGAGCGCCTGCCCGGCCTCGACCTTGTCGCCGGCCTTGACGTCGAGCCGCACGAGCAGCCCCGGCATCGGCGCGATCAGGAACTTCGACAGATCGGGCGGGATCTTCTCGAGCAGATGCTTGGCATAAGGCGCGATCCGCGCCGGCAGCACGCGCACCTTGTGGCTCGCGCCGCGCGCGTTGAGCGTGAAGCCGGTGCGGGTGCGCGCGATCTTCACCGTCAGCGGCGCCGCACCGTCGACCACCGCGAAGCGATCGCCCGGGAAATAGTCGATCGTGCCGTCGAGCGGCTTGCCATCGACCGTCACGTCGTCGCCGTCGACCGTGACCGCGTGATCCTTTTTGCCGATCCGCACCACCCAGTCGGCCGGCGCATCGAGCGGCGCGCCGAGCTGGCCGTCGACATGCCGCGCGCGCTCGGCCCAGGCGACACCCGCATAAGCCGCGACACCCGCCAGCGTGCGTACCAGTTCGTCCGAGGCCGGGGCGCCGTGGAACCCCTCGGGATATTCCTCGGCGATGAACCCGGTGGTGATATTGCCCGAACGGAAGCGCGGGTGCTGCATCAGCGCCGAGACGAAATCGAGGTTGGTCCCCGGCCCTTCGATCTCGAACGCGTCGAGCGCGGCGATCTGCTTGTCGATCACCTCCTCGCGGGTCTTGCCGTGGGTGATCAGCTTGGCGATCATCGGATCGTAGAACATGCTGACCTCGCCCCCCTCGCGCACGCCGTCGTCGACGCGCACGCCGTCGCCGGCCTCCGGCGGGGCGTAACGGACGAGCCGGCCGATCGAGGGCAGGAAGCCGCGGTAGGGATCCTCGGCGTAGACGCGGTTCTCGACCGACCAGCCGTTGATCTTCACGTCCTTCTGCGCGAACGACAATTTCTCGCCGGCGGCGACGCGGATCATCTGCTCGACCAGATCGAGCCCGGTGATCTCCTCGGTCACCGGATGCTCGACCTGCAGCCGGGTGTTCATTTCGAGGAAATAGAAGCTCTCGCCGGTCTTGTCCGCGCCCGAGACGATCAGCTCGACCGTCCCCGCGCTATAATAGCCCACTGCGCGGGCCAGCGCGACCGCCTGCTCGCCCATCGCCTTGCGCATCTTCGGCGTGACGAACGGCGACGGCGCTTCCTCGACCACCTTCTGGTGGCGGCGCTGCACCGAACATTCGCGCTCGTTCAAATAGACGATATTGCCGTGCTGGTCGCCGAGCACCTGGATCTCGATGTGGCGCGGGCTTTCGATGAACTTCTCGATGAACACGCGATCGTCGCCGAAGCTGGCGAGCCCTTCGCGCTTGGTCGCCTCGAAGCCTTCGCGGACGTCCTGCTCGCTCCACGCGAGCCGCATCCCCTTGCCGCCCCCGCCGGCCGATGCCTTCATCATCACCGGGAAGCCGATGTCCTTGGCGATCTTCACCGCATCCTCGGTCGTCGCGATCTCGCCGAGGAAGCCGGGGACGACATTGACCCCCGCCTGTTTGGCGAGCTTCTTCGATTCGATCTTGTCGCCCATCGCGGCAATCGCCTTGGGCGGCGGCCCGACGAAGGCGATTCCCGCCTCGGCGCAGGCCTTGGCGAAGCTCTCGCGCTCGGAGAGGAAACCGTAGCCGGGGTGGATGCAGTCCGCCCCGGTCGCCTTGGCGGCGGCGAGGATCAGATCGGCCTTGAGATAGCTTTCCGCCGCCGGCGCCGGCCCGAGCCGCACCGCCTCATCGGCCATCAGCACATGCGGGCTGCGCGCATCGGCATCGGAATAGACCGCGACCGTCTTGAGGCCCATCTTCTTCGCGGTGCGGAATACCCGGCACGCGATCTCGCCACGATTGGCGACAAGGATTTTCTTGAACATTGTTTCAGCTTCCGTCGAAAAGCAGCGAATATCGATGGTAGAAGATCAGGTTGCCTCTATTCTCTGTTCCCCGGCGAAGGCCGGGGTCCAGCCCCGAAAAGCTTTCGCGCGGCAGCGCGATCGGCGCGCTGCGCCGAGACTGGACCCCCGCCTTCGCAGGGGAACGGAGCATACGTTCTCACTCAGCCGCCTCGCACACCCGCATCGGCTCTTCGGCTTCCATCGGGCGCACGCCCAGTTTCGCGAACAGCGCCGCATCGGCGCTGTCGCCGCGGTTGCCGGTGGTGAGCAATTTGTCCCCGGTGAAGATCGAATTGGCCCCGCACATGAAGCACAAGGCCTGGGTCGCTTCCGACATGCTCTCACGCCCGGCGGAGAGGCGCACCATGCTCATCGGCATCGTGATCCGCGCCACCGCCACCGTCCGCACGAATTCGATATCGTCGATCTTCGCCAGCGGCGTATCGGCGAGCATGTCGCCCAGCACCGTGCCCTTCACCGGCACCAAGGCATTGACCGGCACGCTTTCCGGGTGGCGCGGCAGCGTCGCGAGCGCGTGGATGAAGCCGACGCGATCATCGCGCGTCTCGCCCATCCCGACGATCCCGCCGCAGCACACGTTGATCCCCGCCGAGCGAACGTTTTCCAGCGTCTCGAGCCGCTCGCCGAACGTGCGGGTGGAGATTACCTCGCCATAACGTTCGGGCGAGGTATCGATATTGTGGTTGTAATAATCGAGCCCGGCATCGGCGAGCTGGCGCGCCTGACTGGGGGTCAGCATGCCCAGGGTCATGCAGGTTTCCATCCCCATCTCGCGCACGCCCTTCACCATTTCGATGATCGCGGGCATGTCGCGGTCCTTGGGGTTGCGCCACGCCGCGCCCATGCAGAAGCGCTGCGAGCCCGAATCCTTGGCCTGCGCCGCGGACTGGAGCACCGCGCGCACGTCCATCAGCTTGGTCGCCTTGACCCCGCTGTCGGCGTGCGACGATTGCGAGCAATAGCCGCAATCCTCGGGGCAGCCGCCGGTCTTGATCGACAACAGGGTGCACAATTGCACCTCGTTCGCGGCGTGATGCGCGCGATGCACCTCGGCGGCGCGGAACACGAGATCGCCGAACGGCAGGTCGAACAGCGCGGCGATCTCCTCGCGCGTCCAGTCATTACGGGTTTCGGTCGTCATGCGGCCTCCAGTGCCTGCTCGATATCTGCGATGATGTCGGCGATATTCTCGATCCCCACCGAGACACGCACCACATCGGGCCCCGCGCCCGCGGCGATCCGCTCGGCATCGGGCAATTGGCGGTGGGTGGTCGAGGCGGGGTGGATGATCAGCGAGCGCGTGTCGCCGAGATTGGCGAGATGGCTGAACAATTTGACGCGCGAAACCAAAGCGATGCCGGCGTCATACCCGCCCTTCAGCCCGAAGGTGAACACCGCCCCGCCCTTGCCGCCGAGATAACGTTGCGCGAGCGCGTGATAGCGGTCGCCCGGCAGCCCGGCATAGGAAACCCATGCCACCTTGGGGTGGTTCTGCAGCCATTGCGCGAGCTTCAGCGCATTGTCGCAATGCCGCTCCATGCGCAGCGCGAGCGTTTCCATGCCGGTCAGCGCGAGGAAGGCGTTCATCGGCGCCAGCGCCGGCCCGAGATCGCGCAGCCCCAGGGTCCGCGCGGCGAGGATGAAGGCGAGATTGCCGAACGCCTCAGTGAACACCTTGCCGTGATAGGAATCGTTCGGCTCGCTCAGATACGGATATTTCCCGCCCTTCGCCCAATCGAACGTGCCGCCGTCAACGATCACGCCGCCGATCGAATTACCGTGCCCGTTGAGGAATTTGGTCAGCGAGTGGACGACGATATCGGCGCCGTGCTCGATCGGGCGGCACAGCATCGGGGTGGCCATCGTATTGTCGACGATCAGCGGCACGCCCGCGTCATGCGCGACCTTGGCGATCGCCGCGATATCCTGCACCACGCCGCCGGGGTTGGCGAGGCTCTCGATGAACACCGCGCGAGTGTCCGGGGTGATCGCGGCCGCGACATTGGCCGGATCGTCGGCATCGACGAACGACGCATGCCACCCCATTTTCTTGAAGCTCGACCCGATCTGGTTGAGCGATCCGCCGTACAGCCGCTTCGCCGCGACGATATGCTTCCCGGGCTCCATCAACGTGTGGAAGACAAGGAATTGCGCGGCATGCCCCGAGGCCACCGCCAACGCCGCCGCCCCGCCCTCGAGCGCGGCGACCTTGCCCTCCACCGCGCCGTTGGTGGGGTTCATGATGCGGCTGTAGATGTTGCCGAAGGCATCGAGGTTGAACAGGCTCGCCGCGTGATCGACATCGTCGAACACATAGGAAGCGGTCTGGTAGATCGGGGTGATCCGCGCCTTGGTGGTCGGATCGGGCGCGGTGCCCGCGTGGACCGTCAGCGTCTCGATATGCTGCGTCATTCCGCCGCCTCCGCCTGCGGGGGCATATTGTGGCCGAGCAGCCGCAACACTTCTTCCGCCGCCTTGATGAGATTGGTGCCCGGGCCGAAGATCGCCTGCACACCGGCATCGTACAACGCCTGATAATCCTGCGCCGGGATCACCCCGCCGGCGACGACCTTGATATCGGCGCGACCGGCGTCTTTCAGATGGCCGATCAGCTCGGGGATCAATGTCTTGTGCCCGGCGGCGAGGCTCGAAGCGCCGACCACGTCGACGTCCTTCTCCAGCGCCAGCGCAGCGGCTTCCTGCGGGGTCTGGAACAGCGGACCCGCGACGACCTCAAACCCGAGATCGCCGAACATCGACGAGACGAGATTGGCGCCGCGGTCATGCCCGTCCTGCCCCATCTTGGCGACGAAGATGCGCGGCTTGCGGCCGAGGCGGTTCCCGGTCGAGGTGACGCCCGAGAGCAAACGCTCCCAACGCTGGTCGTCGCGATAGGCGCCGCCATAGATACCCTTCACCGGGGTGGGGAAGGTACCGAAACGGCCGAACACATCCTCCATCGCCGAGGAGATCTCGCCGAGCGTCGCCCGCGCGCGGGCCGCTTCGACGGCGAGGGCGAGGAGGTTGCCGTCGCCCCGGGCACCCTCGCGCAATGCATCGAGCGCCGCCTGGCACGCGGCGGAATCGCGCTCCGCCTTCACCTTGTTGATGCGGCGGATCTGCGCCTCGCGCACCGCGTGATTGTCGACATCGAGGATCTCGATCTCATCCTCGTTGGCGAGGCGATATTTGTTGACCCCGACGATCACATCCTCGCCGCGGTCGATCCGCGCCGCGCGCGCGGCGGAGGCTTCCTCGATCATCGCCTTGGGCCAGCCGGCGGCGACCGCCTTGGCCATCCCGCCCTCGCGCTCGACGCGCTCGATGATCTCCCACGCGCCGTCGACGAGCTGCTGGGTCAGGCTTTCGATATAATAGCTGCCGCCGAGCGGATCGACCACCTTGGTCATCCCGGTCTCTTCCTGGATCACGATCTGCGTGTTGCGGGCGATGCGGGCGGAGAAATCGGTCGGCAGCGCGATCGCCTCGTCGAGCGCATTGGTGTGGAGCGACTGGGTGCCGCCGAGCATCGCCGCCATCGCCTCGATCGTGGTGCGGATGACGTTGTTGTACGGATCCTGCTCGGTCAGCGAGACGCCGCTGGTCTGGCAATGCGTGCGCAGCATCTTGCTGCGCTCGTCCTTCGCGCCGAGCCTGGTCATCACGCGATGCCACAGCACGCGCGCCGCGCGCAGCTTCGCCACTTCCATGAAGAAGTTCATGCCGATCGCGAAGAAGAACGACAGCCGAGCGGCGAACTTGTCGATAGCGAGCCCTGAGGCGACGCCGTATTTCACATATTCCATGCCGTCGGCGATGGTAAAAGCCAGCTCCTGGAGCTGCGTCGCGCCGGCTTCCTGCATGTGATAGCCGGAGATCGAGATCGAATTGAACTTCGGCATGTTCTGCGAGGTGAACGCGAAGATGTCCGAGATGATGCGCAAGGAAGGCGCGGGCGGATAGATATAGGTGTTGCGCACCATGAATTCTTTGAGGATGTCGTTCTGGATGGTGCCGGAAAGTTTCTCGTGCGGCACGCCCTGTTCGTCGCCGGCGACGATGAAGAGCGCGAGCACCGGCAGCACCGCGCCGCTCATCGTCATCGCCACGCTCATTTTGTCGAGCGGGATGCCGGCGAACAGCGTGCGCATGTCGTAGATCGA
>JAFIGU010000020.1 GCA_017849555.1 Sphingomonas sp.
GGCGGCGGCGGCGCTCACTGGCCGATCCGCTCGTTATGCTGTTGCTGCTCGCGCCGGATGCGGTCCGCCGCGCCCTTCGCGCCGCGCGTATCGACGCTGACCTCGACCGACATGCCGGGGACGAGCAACGCGCGGGTCTCCGGCCCGGGGCTGATCGCGATCCGCACCGGCACGCGCTGGACGATCTTGGTGAAATTGCCGGTGGCGTTCTGCGGCGGCAGCACCGAGAATTGCGCGCCGGTGCCCGGCGAGACGCTGGCGACGCGGCCGGGGATCTCGACCCCGGGCAGCGCGTCGACCGATACCGACACCGGTTGGCCGGGGCGCATCAGCCCGAGCTGGGTCTCCTTGAAATTGGCGGTGATATAGAGGTCCTTGACCGGCACCAGCGTCATCAGCCGGGTCGCCGCCTGGACATATTGGCCTTGCCGCACCGTCTTGCTGCCGACGCGCCCGTCGATCGCCGCGCGGATCAAGGTCGCGCCAAGATTGGTCTCGGCCGCAGCCAGTTGCGCCCGCGCCCCCTCACCCTGCGCGCGCGCCTGCTTGACCTGTGCGTTGAGCGTGCCGATGCGGCGTTCGGCGCTGACCAGCGCGGCCTGCGCTGCGGCGACCTTGGCATCGGCCTGGGTCGCCTGGTTGCGCAATTGCGAGAGCCGCTCGCGGGTCTCCGCGCCGCTCGCAGCGAGCGGCTGATAGCGCGCCACCTCGCTATGCGCATAAGCCGCGTCGGTGCGCGCGGCGGCGAGATCGGCGCGCGCGCGGGTGATCGCGGCCTGCTGCTCGCCGATCTGCGCCTGTACCCCGGTCGCGTTGGCTTCGGCGACGTCGATCTGCGCCTGGCTCTGCGCCGCCTGCGCGTGATAATCGCGCGCGTCGATCTGGACCAGCGGATCGCCCGCCTTCACAGGCTGGTTCTCCGCGACGAACACCTTGTCGACATAGCCCGCGACCTTGGGCGAGACGGTGACGCCATCGGCCTGGACATAAGCGTCGTTGGTCGATTGCTGGTATTTTCCGTAGCTTTCGTAACGCACGAACCCCGCGATGCCGGCGACCACCGCGATCACCGCGGCGATCAGCAGCACGCGGCGGACGCGCGGGTTCTTCAGCGGCGAGGGGCGCGGTTCGGGCGATTCGCTAGCGGCAGGAGGGGGCGTCTGGTCGGCCATAGGTCATTCCCGAAACGGAGATTGCGCGCCTAGATGCTCGCAGTTGCAGCATAATGCAAGACCATGTATTGAGGTTCCTCATGAACTGCGACGATCAACTCATCCAGGGCCTTGCGCGCGTCTATCTCCACCTCCAGCGGCGGGTGAATCGCGAGCTGGCGCAGGAGGGCGGGTCGCTCGCGCGGCTCAAATTGCTGCTGTTCGTCCAGAAGCGCGAGGGCGCCGCGCGCGCGGCGGATATCGCCGATATGTTCGACCTCGCGCCGCGCACCGTGACCGAGGGGCTCGACGCGCTCGAACGCGACGGGCTGATCGTGCGTACCGCCGATCCCGACGACCGCCGGGTCAAGCGGATTGCGGTGACCCCGGCGGGGGAGGGGGTGATCGCCGCCAGCCAGCCGCTGCGCGCGCAATTGCTCGCGGAGACCTTCGCGGTCCTCACCGCGGAGGAGCGGGCCCAGCTCAGCGCGCTGCTCGGCAAGCTCGCCGCGTCGCTCGGCGAGGGATAGACGCCGGCCGCAAGGCGGGCTTGCACCCTCGCGTACCTGTGATATTCTCCTGAACGGTCGCAACGTGCCCCAGAGCATGCGCGGCCGGCAGGAGATGGATGATGGAAAGACTCCAGCCCGAGGTATGTGCCTGCAATATGGGCCTGCTGGCCTGCGCGAGCGGCCTCGCTCTCGCGATTTTCGGCGTCGCTTTCGCGCTGCTGGGCTGATCGCCCCGGCGCATCAGCCACTATTTGCCGCGGCCAACGCCCGGACCAGCGCTCCTGCAGTCTTCATCGCGCTGCCATTTATCGTGTCTTTTTCGAGGGATCGGTCCAATCGCGCGGCGATGTTCCCGATCCGTACGCGAAAGATGAAATCAAAATGAACTCAATGCGTCATTGCGTGTCACCGAAGTGTCACCGGACTGCCCATAACCGATCATAGAGGGCTTCCCCGCGGGCCGATGCAGCCCGGATAGGGGATTTGTCACAATGTCGATTGTTTCGCAGGCGCGTCTGCGTCTTCTCGCTGGTGCTGCGCTGATCGCGCTGCCCGCCGTCGCTCATGCCGCGCCGGCGCCCGCCGCCGATGCCGCCGCCGCGCCGGCCGAGGCGCCCGCCGATACCGCTGCCGATGCGAACGGCGGGCTGCAGGATGTCGTCGTCACCGCGACCAAGCGCGAGACCAATTTGCAGAAGACGCCGATCGCGATCTCGGTGGTCGATCCGCAGGTGATGAAGGACCGCCACGTCCAGAGCCTGCTCGATCTCGCCGACGGCGGGGTGCCGTCGCTGCGCATCGCGACCTTCGAGGCGCGCCAGTCGGCGCTCACCGTCGGCATCCGCGGCATCGTGCCGTTCGACGCCAACCAGACCGCGCGCGACCAGGGTGTCGGCGTCTATATCGACGGCGTCTATCTCGGCCGCCAGCAGGGCCTCAACGCCGCGCTGTTCGACGTCGAGCGGATCGAGGTGCTGCGCGGGCCGCAGGGCACGCTGTTCGGCCGCAATACCGAGGGCGGCGCGGTGAGCATCGTCACCCGCGCGCCGACCGGCGAATTCGGCGGCCGCGTTTCGGCCGGGGTCGGCAATTACGGCGGCTATAACGGCGAATTGCACCTCAACCTGCCAGCGATCGCCAATATCTCGTTCAAGATCGACGGGCTCGTCCAGCATCAGGACGCGCTGGTGAAGAACCCGCTGCCGGGCAATTACGGCTGGGGCTATTACAATCGCTACGGCGGCCGCATCACCGCTCTGTGGAAGCCGGTCGACGGGCTGTCGGTCGAGCTGTCCTACGATCGCGCGCGTGACGAGAACACGCCCTTCTACAGCCAGCTCGTCAATTACAACCCGAAGAACCTGCCGGTCGCGACGCTGGCGCAGATCAATGCCAATGGCGGCAAGCTGCCCGCCGGGATGATCGCGCCGCTCTCGCCGCTGGTGAAGGTGAGCGGCGACAAGCGGATGGACGTCGCCGATATCGGCGTGCCGCAGCAGCTCAGCGTCGACAAGACCGACGGTTTCGCAGCGACGATCCGCTACAAGGCCTCGCCCGATATCGAGCTGCGCTCGATCACCGCATGGCGCGGCGTGACGACCGATCAGTGGGACAATTCGGGCGGCGCGCACCGCACCGTGTTCCTGCCCAATGCCAAGTTCAGCCGCTACAGCCTGTCGTGGCTCCACCAGCGCCAGTTCAGCCAGGAACTCCAGGCGGTCGGCAGCCTGCCCAACCTCGATTACGCGGCCGGGCTCTATTATTTCACCGAGCGCGCGCAGGAAGAGGCGGCGACCCCCTCGACCAACCAGTGGAACGCCGACGGCACCGGCTATACCGTGCTCAGCCCGGTCGTCACCGGCCCGATCACCTCGGGCAATCAGGGCTGGGCGCCCGACAATTGGTTCCGCCAGCGCGGCAGCTGGGCGCGCGCGCGCAGCTACGCCGCCTTCGCGCAGGCCACCTACACCCCCGAAGGGCTGGACATGTTCCACCTGACGGTCGGCGGCCGCTACACCAAGGACAAGCGCTACGGCCGGCTCTATCTGATCTCGAACGTCGCGACGCCGTACGAATTCCGCTTCGATAAGAGCCGGTTCGATCCGATGGTCACGCTGGCGGTGGATGCGGCGCAGGGGGTGAATCTCTACGCCAAATATTCGACTGGCTATCGCGCCGGCGGCGCCAACGACCGGTCGAGCGACTTCGGTGCGTTCGGGCCGGAATCGGTCAAGGCCTATGAAGTCGGCGCCAAGATGGACCTGCTCGACCATCGCGTCCGCCTCAACCTCGCGGGCTATATCATGGACCGTTCGGGCACCCAGATCGACTTCGACCATGTCGATACCAGCCCGTTCCTGCCAGGCACCAGCATCCCGAACCCGAACTTCAACCTCCACACCGAGGATACGAAGAACGCACCGGGCAATTCCAAGATTCGTGGCGTCGAGGCCGAGCTGACGGTCAAGCCGGTCGACGGGCTGACGATGGGCGCGTCCTACGCCTATACCTACACCCACATCCCGCTGACGCCGAACCCGCAGGATGCGGGCAAGCTGGCCCCGGTGTTCGTGGTGTTCACCCCGCGCAACGCGGCGTCGGGCTTCGTCGATTACGAAATGCCGGTCGGCGGCGGCGACACCAAGGTCCGGCTGCACCTCGACGCCAATTATGCGAGCAGCATGTACAGCTTCCAGAACGAGGCGACCAAGACCCAGCCGAGCTTCGTCGTCAACGGCCGGATCGCGCTGACCGATATCCAGCTCAACGATCACGGGCAGAAGTTCACGCTCGCCGTGTGGAGCCGCAACCTGTTCAACGAGACGCATATCTATCGTCGCTCGTCGGCCAATGCCGCGGTGCTCGGCGATTACGCCAACTTCAACCCGCCGCGGACCTTCGGCGTGGAGGGCAGCGTCAACTTCTGATCGTTTCGGTCAGAAGCGGGATCGGGCGGGGAGGCGATGCTTCCCCGCTTTTTTTTGTTCGACTCGGTTGTGGGTCCAACTCTCTCTCCTCCGTTCGGGCTGAGCTTGTCGAAGCCCTGCACTTTTCTTCGCAAGAAAGAAGGGCAGCCCTTCGACAAGCTCAGGGCGAACGGATCTTCCTCGAACTTCTAGCCGCCTGCGATCGGCAGCCGGATCGTCACCCGCAGCCCGGGGGCGGCATCTTCGAGCGACAGGGTGCCGCGATGCAGCCGCGCCACCGCATCGACCAGCGGTAGCCCCAGGCCGTGCCCGGCATTGTGGCGGCTCGGTTCGAGCCGGCCGAAGCGGCGCAGCGCGAGCGCGCGATCGCCCGGCGCGATGCCCGGGCCGTTGTCGCGCACCATGATCTCCGCCGCCGCGCCCGCCCCGGTCTCCGCGCGCGTCACCGCCAGCGTGATCGTCGCGCCGGGCGGGGTGTGGCGCAGCGCATTCTCGATCAGGTTGATCAGCGCCTGGCTGAGCAATTGCCGGTCGCCCTCGATCCGCACCGGGGCGCAGCGACCGAGCACCAGCTCGTGCCCCGATTCGGCGGCGACCGCCGTCATCATCTCGCCGATCTCGCCGACCAGCGCGCCGAGATCGAGCGATGCGAAGCCGGCGCGGCGATCGCCGCCCTCCACTTCGGCGATGCGCAGCGTCGCGGCGAACATCGCGAGCAGCGCGTCGCATTGGTCCATCGCCTCGCCGATCTCGTCGGCGAGGCCCGCCGCATCGGGGCGCGCGGCGATCAGCGCGAGCCGGCCGCGCAGCCGCGCGAGCGGGGTGCGCATGTCGTGCGCGATATCGTTGCTGACGTTGCTGATCTGTCGCATCAGCTCGGCGATGCGATCGAGCATATGGTTGAAGGTCGCGGCCTGTTCGGCAAAGGCGCCGCCGGCGGGATCGACCGTGATGCGGCGCTGCATGTCGCCGTCGATGATCGCGCGCGCGGTTTCGCGCACCTCGCCGATCCGCCGGCTGACCAGCGCGCCGAACAGCGCGGTCCCCGCCAGCACGATCAGCACGATCGACCCGAACCCCAGCATATAGAGCCGGCGGCGCGCCTTGTTCTCGCGATCGATCGGTTCGGTCTCGGCGATCGTCGTCAGCGTCAGCCCGCCGCCGGCGTCGCGGACCAGCGCGCGCCCCGCGGAAAGCCCGGTGATGCGGTCGCGTCGCCCCAGTGTGGAATAACCCAGCGCGAGCGGGCGGGCGAGGCGGACGTTGCCGCCCAGCCAATGCCCGCCCGCATCGGTCAGCATGAAGCCGACATTGCCGGTGTCGCGCTCGTCGGTGATCACGTTGATCCGCCCGATAATCGCTGCGACGTCGCCGGGGCGGGTCTGCGACAGCACCGCGTCGCTCAGCGCGTCGATCCGCTCGTCCACCAGTTCGACGATCGCGCGCTGCGTCGCGCGATAGGTGGCGAACCCGGTCAGCGCGACCGCGAGGAAGAAGACCAGCAGGAAGGCGAGCGTCAACGATCGCAGCGACCGCGGTGCCGGCATTTTCTAAAGTCCGTTTTGCAGGCCGGTGCCGCGCGAAATGACCCGACGGGGCATTTCCAAAAAAGCTCTCAATCTCGGAGCATGTAACCGACGCCGCGCACCGTGACGATCGGATCGTCCTCGCCGTCGGCCATCAGCTTGCGCCGCAGCGCGCGGATCTGGACGTCGACGATGTTGGTGGTCGGTTCGAAATCATAGCCCCAGACGCGCTCGATCAGCATCGCGCGGGTCAGCACCGTGCCGGCGTTGCGCGCCAGCTCGGCGAGCAATTGCAGCTCCAGCTTGACCAGGTCGAGCGGGCGTTCGCCGCGCCATGCTCGGAACCGCGTCGGGCTGACGGTGATGTCGCCGACGCAGATCGTGTCGCCGCTGCCGCCGCCGGTGCTGGTCCACTGCCGCCCGCGCACCAGCGCCTTGAGCCGCGCTTCCAGCTCCGCCGCGGGGGTCGGCTTGACGACATAATCGTCGGCGCCGGCCTCCAGCCCCTCGACCTTTTCGGCCGAGCGGCCGAGCGCGCTCAGCATCACCACGGGGAGCGTCTTGCCGCTCTCGCGCAGCCGCCGCAGGATCGCGGTGCCGTCCATATGCGGGAGCATCCGATCGAGGATCGCGGCGTCGAACGGTTCGCGATCGATCGCCTGCAATGCCGTCATGCCGTCGGGTGCCACCGTCACCGCATGATCCAGCGCGCGCAATTCCTCGGCCAGCGTCGCGGCATAGCCATCGTCGTCTTCCACCAGCAGCAGGTTCATGGCCACACCTCATCCAACAATCATTTACCGACATATGGCGGTAGCGGCCGCGGACCAAGTGAACGTTCTGTCATTGACAGCCGCGCCGCTTTCGCGTGGTGGGGCGGGAAGGATAGAGCGAGGATGCGATGGGCGAGCATTACGACGTGCTGATCGTTGGGGGCGGCCACGGCGGCGCGCAGGCGGCGGTGGCGCTCCGGCAGCGCAAGTTCGCCGGCACGATCGCGATCGTCGGTGATGAGCCCGAGCTTCCCTATGAGCGCCCGCCGCTGTCGAAGGACTATCTGTCGCGCGAGAAGGAGTTCGAGCGCATCCTGATCCGCCCCGCGGCCTTCTGGGCGGACAAGGAGGTGGCGATGCTGCTCGGCCGGCGCGTCGTCTCGGTTGACGCGGCGGCGCATCGGGTGACCACCGACGACGGCGCGACGATCGATTACGGCAAACTGATCTGGGCGACCGGCGGCAGCCCGCGGCGGCTGACCTGCGACGGCCACGACCTCACCGGGGTTCATGCGGTGCGCACCCGCGCCGATGTCGACCGGCTGATGGGCGAGCTCGAGGCGACGCGCCGCGTGGTGGTGATCGGCGGCGGCTATATCGGGCTTGAGGCGGCGGCGGTGCTCGCCAAGCTCGGCAAGCAGGTGACGGTGCTCGAGGCGCTGCCGCGCGTGCTGGCGCGCGTCGCGGGCGAGCCCTTGTCGCGCTTCTACGAGGCGGAGCATCGCGCGCATGGCGTCGAGGTGCGGCTCGGCGCGATGGTCGCCGGGCTGGAGGAGCGCGACGGCGCGGTGTCGGGGGTCAGGCTCACCGGCGGGGAAATCCTGCCGTGCGAAATGGTTATCGTCGGGATCGGCATCGTCCCCGCGGTCGAGCCGCTGATCGCGGCGGGCGCGGCCGGGGGCAACGGGGTCGATGTCGACGCGCATTGCCGCACCAGCCTCGCCGACATCTATGCGATCGGCGATTGCGCCGCGCATGAGAGCGGCTTCGCGGGGGGCGCGCGGATCCGGCTCGAATCGGTCCAGAACGCCAATGATCAGGCGATGACGGTGGCCAAATCGATCACCGGCGAGCCGCAGGCTTATGACGCGGTGCCGTGGTTCTGGTCGAACCAATATGACCTCCGCCTCCAGACGGTCGGGCTGTCGACCGGGCATGACGAGGTGGTGGTGCGCGGCGATATCGCGGCGCGGTCGTTCAGCGTGATCTATCTCAAGGCGGGGCGGGTGATCGCGCTCGATTGCGTCAACGCGACCAAGGATTATGTCCAGGGGCGCGCATTGGTGGTGGGCGGCGCGGCGATCGCGCCGGAACGACTTGCCGACGCGAGCGTCCCGCTCAAGGAGATTAGCGCGGCTTAGAGCCGATCGATATTCGGCTTAACAGCGCGCACGCGGTCTTGCCTTTTGCCGTCACGCCGGCCTTTGATCCGGCATCCCGATGCTACAATCCAACAGGAGCCTGCCAGCATGAAAACCCGCGCCGCCGTCGCGTTCGAGGCGAAGAAGCCGCTGGAGATCGTCGAACTCGATCTCGAAGGCCCCAAGGCGGGCGAGGTGCTGGTCGAGATCATGGCGACCGGCATCTGCCACACCGACGCCTATACGCTCGACGGGTTCGATTCGGAGGGGCTGTTCCCCTCGATCCTCGGGCATGAAGGCTGCGGCATCGTCCGCGAGGTGGGGCCGGGGGTGACCAGCGTCGCGCCCGACGATCACGTCATTCCGCTCTACACGCCGGAATGCCGCCAGTGTAAATCGTGCCTCAGCCAGAAGACCAATTTGTGCACCGCGATCCGCGCGACGCAGGGCAAGGGGCTGATGCCCGACGGCACGAGCCGGTTCAGCTACAAGGGCCAGACCATCTATCACTACATGGGCTGCTCGACCTTCTCGAACTTCACCGTGCTGCCCGAGATCGCGGTGGCGAAGATCCGCACCGACGCGCCGTTCGACACCAGCTGCTATATCGGTTGCGGGGTCACCACCGGGGTCGGCGCGGTGGTCAACACCGCCAAGGTCGAGCCGGGCGCGACCGTCATCGTCTTCGGGCTCGGCGGGATCGGCTTGAACGTGATCCAGGGCGCCAGGTTCGCCGGCGCGGCGCGGATCATCGGCGTCGATATCAACCCCGATCGCGAGGCATGGGGCCGCAAGTTCGGGATGACCGATTTCGTCAACCCGAAGAACGCCGGCGATATCGTCCAGCATCTCATCGCGATGACCGACGGCGGCGGCGATTATACCTTCGATTGCACCGGCAACACCGTGGTGATGCGCCAGGCGCTCGAATCGGCGCACCGCGGCTGGGGCGAATCGATCGTCATCGGGGTCGCCGAATCGGGCAAGGAAATCGCGACGCGGCCGTTCCAGCTCGTCACCGGGCGGGTGTGGAAGGGCACCGCGTTCGGCGGCGCGCGCGGCCGCACCGACGTGCCCAAGATCGTCGACTGGTATATGAACGGGCTGATCCAGATCGATCCGATGATCACCCACCGGCTGTCGCTGGAGGAGATCAACAAGGGCTTCGACCTGATGCACGCGGGCGAGAGCATCCGTTCGGTCGTGGTCTATTGATGGAAACGGTCTCGACCAATCACGCGTTCGGCGGGGTGCAGGGCGTCTACCGCCACGCCTCCGCCGCGACCGGCACCGAGATGACCTTCGCGGTCTACGTCCCGCCGCATGCGCCGGGGGCGAAGCTGCCGGTGGTATGGTATCTCTCGGGGCTGACCTGCACCCACGCCAATGCCACCGAAAAGGGCGAATATCGCCGCGCGGCGGCGGAGCTGGGGCTGATCGTCGTGACGCCCGATACCAGCCCGCGGGGCGAAGGCGTGCCTGATGATCCCGACGGTGCCTATGATTTCGGGCTCGGCGCGGGCTTCTATGTCGACGCGACCGAGGCGCCCTGGGCGACGCATTATCGCATGTGGTCCTATATCACCGACGAATTGCCCGCGCTGGTCGCGGCGCATTTCCCGGTCGATATCGCGCGCCAGTCGATCACCGGGCATTCGATGGGCGGCCACGGCGCGCTGACGATCGGGCTCAGCTTCCCCGATCGCTATCGTGCGGTTTCGGCCTTTGCGCCGATCGTCGCGCCGTCGCAGGTGCCGTGGGGCGAGAAGGCGCTCGGCGGCTATCTCGGCGCGGACCGTGCGGCGTGGCGCAGGCACGATGCGGTGGCGCTGATCGAGGATGGCGCGCGGGTGCCGGCGCTGCTGGTCGATCAGGGCGAGGCGGATCAGTTCCTTGCGGGACAGCTCCGGCCCGAGCTGCTTGCGGCGGCGTGCGAGAAGGCGGGGATTCCGCTGACGCTGCGGATGCAATCGGGATATGATCACAGCTATTCTTTCATCTCCACCTTCATGGCCGATCATCTCGCCTGGCATGCCGAACGGCTGAAATAAGCCCTTGTGCTCCCGCGAAGGCGGGAGCCCAGTCTGGGTCCCCGCCTTCGCGGGGACACAGTTGGGGCGGCGCTCAGCTTGTCGTCTGACCGCCGCCGGTGCCTGCGTCCTCGGGCGCGGCACCCTCCGGCGGGGCAATATTGCGATGAACCCGCACCCCGGCGACGAGCGACGAATGCGCCGCGCCCGGTGTGGTCACCGCCGCCGCTGGGGTGAGCTTCGCCGCGATCGCCGATTGGTCGCGGTGGATCGTCACCGACCCGACGGTCTCGCTGGCGCTGTCGCCGGCGTCGCCGCTGCGGTGCACCGTCACGCCGTTGCCAGCCCCTGCGAGCGTCATGCCGACTTCGGGCTCGAACCCGTCGTAGCGCTGGCGGAAGGCGAGCGCATTTTCCATCGCGTCGCGCCAGCGGTAGAAGATATGCGAGCCGACCATGCCGATCCGCGTCAGGCTCGGCGCCCACCACGGCGACACGTAATTGGCGTGATAATGCGTCGCCGACCCGACCGGGGCATAGACCTCGCCGGCGAGTGCCGCGAGCGCCACCGCGCGGGCGCGCGCCCAGGCGACCGGCTCGCGCGGGCGCATCAAAGATCCGTCGCAGGTGAAGGTGAACTGGCAGCCGGTGCTGCGATCCGATCCCTGATAGACCACGCCGCACACGCTCTTGGGAAAGGCGCGGTCGCGGACGCGGTTGAGCACCACCTGCGCCACCGCGCGCTCGCCGTCGACCGGCTCGGAGCGCGCTTCGTAATAGACCGCCTGGGTCAGGCAATCGAGCGCGCGCGCGGCATCGTCGGGGGCCTGGATCCCGGTGTCGAACGCGGGCGCGGCGTTATAGACCGCGGGTCGCGCGATCCGCGCCAGCGCGGTTTCCTCGATCAGGTCGGTCGGCACGTCGAGCTCGAGCCGCTCGAGCAATTCGCGCGGATCCTTCACCGGGCGCTGCGGCGCGCTGGCCGCGGCCAATGCGGCATAGCTCGGCGCCCGCTGCTGCGGCACGCACGAGGTTGCCAGCGCGAGGGCCGGCACGGCAAGAAGAATCGCTTTCAGCATCGCCCCCGACCGAAACAGCGGTCGATCACGGGGTAAATCAGAGCGGCTAAGAGGCGGTTAACGGCGGCGGCGCTTGTCGCGCGACCGTTATTGCCGCACACCGTGAAACCAGGCGGAAGAAGAGGTGGGGATGCAGGAAAAGCGCGCGCTGGGGGTGTGGGCGGCGCTGGCGCTGGTCGTCGGCAATATGATCGGATCGGGCATCTATCTGCTCCCCGCGACGCTCGCCCCGCTGGGCACCAATGCGATGATCGGCTGGGTGGTGACGATCGCCGGGGCGATGTGTCTCGCCTTCGTCTTCGCGCGGCTCGCGGCGCTGATCCCGGCGGCGGGCGGGCCTTATGCCTTTGCCAATGCCGCATTCGGCCCGGCGACCGGCTTTGCGGTGGCGTGGAGCTATTGGGTGCTGGTGTGGGCCGGCAATGGCGCGATCGCGGTTGCCGTCGTCAGCGCGCTGAGCCTGCCCTTTCCGGTGCTCGGCAGCGGCCTCCCCGCGGTGGTCGCGACGCTGGCGCTGGTATGGGGGCTGGTCGCGGTCAATATCCACGGCGTCGGGCTCGCCGGGCGGGTGCAGGTGGTCACCGCGGCGCTCAAGCTCTTGCCCCTCGCCGGGGTGATCGCGCTCGCCGTCTGGCTGCTGCTGCGCGACGGCGGGCATGCGCTTGCCGCCAACCCGCCGGTCCCGCTCGGCGCTAGCGCGGTCGCCGGCGCGGCGGCGCTGACCTTCTGGGGTTTTCTCGGGGTCGAATCCGCCACCGTCCCCGCCGACAAGGTCGAGGATGCCGCGCGGGTCGTGCCTCTGGTGACGATCGTCGGGACCGCGTTGACTGGCGTCGTCTATGTCGCGGTCGCCGCGGCGATCGCGCTGATGATGCCGCGCGCCGAAATCGCCGCCTCGCCTGCGCCCGTCGCCGCTTTCCTCGGGCGCACCTTCGGCGAGGGGATCGGCGATGTCGTGGCACTGTTCGCCGCGATCAGCGCGTTCGGCGCGCTCAACGGCTTCATCCTGTTGCAGGGCGAGATGCCCTGGGCGATGGCGCGCGGTGGGGTGTTCCCGGCGTGGTTCGGTAAGGAAAGCGCGGCGGGCACCCCGGCGCGCGCGCACCTCGTGTCGGGGGTGCTGGTGACGGTGGTGACCTTGCTCAACTATACCGGCAAGACCGGCGATCTGTTCGCCGAGGTCGCCTCGATCAGCCTGGCGGCGGGGATGCTCGCCTATCTCGCCAGCGCGCTCGCCGCGCTCAAATTGCTGCGCGGCGATATTGCGGTGACGGTCGCGGCGGTGATCGCGGCGGGGTTCGTGGTGTGGATGACCTATGGCCTCGGGCTCAAGGCCGATCTGTGGGGGCTGGCGCTGCTCGCGCTCGGGCTGCCGGTCTATTGGTGGGTGCGGCGCGGATAGGGATCGGACGGCCCCAGCCGCCGCGCCGCCAATGCGAGCGCGCCGGCGATGACCGAGGCCAGCGCGATGCTGAACGCGCCGGTGCGCGGATAGAGCAACGCGCCGGCCACCGCCCCGGTGAGCAGCCCGACCCACAAGCGCAGATACGCCGCCCAGCCGTTGGCATCATCGCCCAGCAACGCGGCGGCGATGCGCTGGCCGAGCTTGACCAACGTACCGGTCATATAGGTTACGCCGACCGAAACCTCGCCGTCGCGCAGGAAGACATTGTTGGCCGCGCCCATCGCCGCGGCCATCGCCAACGCCGCCCAGCCGCCGGCGACGATGCGATCGAGCATCGCCGCCACTGCGAGCAGGATGGCCATCAGCGACAGCACCGCGGCCTTGCGCGCCGGCCCGGCCTTCGCCGCGACCAGCGCGCCGCCGATCACCCCGGCGAGGAAAGCCGCGATCAGCCCGGCGGCGACCAGCGCGACGGTCGAGCCGTCGGCCAGCCCGACCGCGAGCCGGGTGGTGTTACCGCTCATGAACGAGACGAACAGCCCGCCGAGCTTCACGAAACCGATCGCGTCGACATAGCCCGCCAGCGCCGCGAGCGCGGTGGCGAGCGATTGTCGGCCGCGATCGTAGCGCAGCATGTCAGATCGGCAGGAACCGCCCGACCAGCGAGCGATCGCGCAATATCTCGTGCGCGGCATTGTGTCCCGGCGCGCCGGTCACCCCGCCGCCCGGGTGGGTGCCCGATCCGCACATATAGAGCCCCTTCACCGGCGAGCGATAATCGCCGTGGCCGAGCACGGGGCGCGCCGCCCACAATTGATCGAGGCTCATATGGCCGTGGAAGATGTCGCCGCCGATCAGCCCGAACTTGCGCTCCAGATCGAGCGGCGAATGGATCTGCCGCGCGATCACGCTCGCCTTGAAATTGGGGGCGTGGTCGTTGACCGTGTCGATGATCAGGTCGGCGACCTCCTCGCGCACGTCGTCCCACGTCCGCCCGCCCGACAGCACCGGCGAGAATTGCTGGCAGAACAGGCTGGCGACATGCTGCCCCGGCGGGGCGAGGGTGTCGTCGACCGTGGTCGGGATCTTCATCTCGACGATTGGCTTCTTCGACCAGCCGAACTTCTTCGCATCGTCGAATGCCTCGTCCATATAATCCATCCCGGGAGCGATGATGATCCCGGCGGTGTGGTGCTCGGCCTTCTCCTTGCCGCGCAGCACGGAGAAATCGGGCAGTTCGGACAAAGCGACGTTCATCCGAAACGTCCCCGAGCCGACCTTGTAATTGTCCATCCGGCGCTGGAAATCGGCGGGCAGGTCGCTGCCGTCGACCATCCGGCGATAGAGCAGCGCCGGGCCGACATTGGCGGCGACGATCGGCGCGGCGATCTCCTCGCCGCTCTCCAGCCGCACCCCGACCGCCTTGCCGCCGCTGATCAGCACGCGATCGACCGGGGCTTCGAGCGTGATCTCGACCCCGGCGTCCTCGCACGCGCGCGCCATCGCCTGGGTGATCGCGCCCATCCCGCCGACCGAATGGCCCCAGGCGCCGAGCTTGCCGTTGACCTCGCCGAACACGTGGTGGAGCAGCACATAGGCCGAGCCGGGGGTCGAGACGCCGGCGAAATTGCCGACCACCGCGTCGAACGCAAAGGCCGATTTGACGTGGTCGTCCTCATACCAGCCGTCGAGGAAATCGCGCGCCGATTTGGTGAATACGTCGAGCAGATCGCGCTGCGCCTCGATCCCCATCTTGGCGAGCGGCCAGCCCTGCGACGCTCCCGACATCAGCGCTCGCAACCCCCCGCCGACATTGGGCGGCACCTTGAGCGCGAGATCGCGCAGCACCTGCGCGACCTTTTCGAGCGCGGCGTCATAATGCGGATAGGCCTCGGCATCGCGCTGGTTGAAGCGCGCGAATTCGGCCTGGGTGCGCGCCGCGCCGCCGCCGAGCTTGAGGTAATTGTCCGCGAACGGGAAGAAGTTGCTGATCGTCCGCTCGATGATGCGGAAGCCGCGCTCGTGCAGCTTCATGTCCGCGATCACCTTGGGGCGGAGCAGGCTGACGGTGTAGCTCGCGGTCGAATTGCGGAAGCCGGGGTGGAATTCCTCGGTCACCGCCGCGCCGCCGACCACGTCGCGCCGTTCGAGCACGCGGACCTTGAGCCCGGCGCGCGCGAGATAGAAAGCGCAGACGAGGCCGTTATGCCCGCCGCCGATGATGATCGCGTCGTATTTCTTCGTCATACCCCGTCCCCAGACCTTTACCTTGTATCCGTTCGCCCCGAACCTTCCACCCCGTCATTCCCGCGAAGGCGGGAATCCATATCCGCTGTCGTCGCGGCTCTATCGCATAGGCAAGAGTGAATGGATTCCCGCCTTCGCGGGAATGACGGGGGTGTCTTCAAACCCCGCGCGGCCGGCGCGACCAGCCGGGGGGCGGCGCGCGATGTTGCCGCGCCTCCGGGATGCGATCGCGGATCTTCGCCGCGAAGCTGCGCAGGCACACCTCGCTCGCGCCGATCGGCCCGACGGTATAGCTTTGCGAGGCCATACCCTGCTGCACCCGCTCGATCAGCCAAGTATCCTCGGCATTGACCACGCGGTTGATCCGCCAATTGGCGTAGCGCACCAATTTCATCTCGCGGCGATCGTCGGGCAGCGCGAACGCCATCTCGCGCAGCACGCAGGTCGTCGGCGAGGTCGGCAGCCATTGCATGAAATCGATCTGATCGGCGTAGATGTCGAACGCCATATTGGGCCAGAGCTTGTAATAGACCCATTGCCGCTGCTTCGCCTCGGGCAGGTGATCGACCCGCGGCAGATGCTTCTGGTAGAAGCGTTCCCACATATTGTCCGAGGGGCGATCGACCAGCCCGCCCGACATCTTGTCGACCCAGCCCGCCGCCTCGATCGCATAGCTCTTGCCGAACAGGCGCGAGAGCCCGTCATGCGCGACCGGGATGTGGAGATTGTCCGAATAATTGTCGCCGACATTCTTCCAGTTGACCGCGCGGTCGCGCAGCCGCACGTCGCTGATCGTGCGCATCTCCTCGAAGCGATAGGGCGCGATCTCGGCGTCATAGGGCGCCATCATCTCGGCGACCGAGGGGCCGCCGTCATCCTCCAGCCGGACGAAGACGAACCCGCGCCACATCGACACCTCGACCGGGACCAGCCCGTTGTCCTCCAGCCGCAGCGCGGGATAGTCGCGCTTCATCGGCACCCCCGAAAGCCGCCCGTCGAGCTCATAAGCCCAGGCGTGATACGGGCAGACGAGCTTCTTGGCGCATCCCGCATCGCCCTCAAGGATGCGCATCGCGCGGTGGCGGCAGACATTGTGGAAACCGCGGATCGCGCCATCCTCGCCGCGCAGCACGACGAGCTGCTCGCCGAGGTAGCCGATCGTCCGCCAGTCCCCTGCGCGGGCGAGATCGCTTTCGTGGCACACGATCTGCCACGACGGGCGGATCACCCGCGCCATCTCCACCTCGTAGAATTCGGGGTCGGTGTAGATCCAGCCCGGTAGCGAGAAATCGGCATCGGCGTCGATGATGGGCTGGGCGAGGGTGGCCATGTCGCACGACTCCGATCGGTTGCTTGTTGCACGATCGTATAGCAAGCAACCTGCGCGCACAATCCCCGTTCGTGACGCCGCATTTCGTGGTAGCGACCCGTCCCGTGAACAAACCCGCTTTCACCCGTACCGACGCCGAGGAGCGTCGCCGGCTGCTGATCGCCGCGGCGACGCGGGTGCTCGCGCGCGACGGGGCGAGCGGCGCCTCGGTGCGCGCGATCGCGCAGGAGGCGAAGGTGTCGCCGGGGCTGGTCACGCATCATTTCGGCGGGATCGATGCGCTGATCGCGGCGACCTATGCCGATGTCAGCGCGGCGGTGACCGCGGCGCTCGACGCGGCGGTGGCGGGGGCGGGGGACGACCCGCGCGCGCGGCTGTCGGCCTATGTCGCGGCGAGCTTCGCCCCGCCGATCGCCGACCGCGCCTTGCTCGCGACCTGGGTGGCATTCTGGGGGCTGGTGATCGCGCGCGACGACGTGGCGCGGCTCCACGACGAGCAATATGCGCATTTCCGCGGCGGGATCGAAGGATTGCTCGCCGATTGCGGCGTCCCGCCCGCCGCCTGCCGGCGCAGCGCGATCGCGATCACCGCGCTGGTCGACGGGCTGTGGCTCGAACTGTGCCTCTCGCCCGAAGTGTTCGACGCGGCCGAGGCGCGCGCGATCGCCGAGGCCCAGATCGCGGCGTTATTGGATCATCAGGCTCAGGGCGAACGGGGAGAGGTCCAGCGCGACTAGCGACGCTCCCGACGCCGCCATAGCAAGACGCCGGCCATCGCCGCGCCCGCGATTGCGAAAGCCATATCCTTCTGGCTGTCCCACGGATCGCCCTGCTGTCCGTTGTAATCGGCGGCGAGATCGGGCGAGACGGCCATCGTCAGCAGCCATTCGAAGATCTCGTAGAGCGCGCTGATCGCGCCCACGAACAGAAACGCCATCCAGATCGCTGCTTTCGGGTTCATGCCGGCATGACGTCGCACGAGTTCCGCGAACGGCCCGACCCACAGCAGCCCGAACGAGAAATGGACCAGGCGATCGAATTCGTTGCGCGCCACGCCGAAGGTCCGCGAAATGTCATGCCCGGTCAGCGCGCGCGCCCAATCGTCATAGGGGACGTTGGAGTAGGTATAGCGCCCCGCCAGCGTGTGGAGCAGGAAGAAGGCGGTCAGCGCGAGCACCGACCGGTCCGTCAGAGGAAAGCGATCGAGCAACACCGGCGCCGCCAGCAGCAGGATCACCGTCGGGATATGCTGCAGCGGCGCGATCTCGGGGAACGGCTGGCGGATGTTGGCGGCGACCACCGCGAGCGCGAGCGCGCCGAGCATCGCCAGCTGCCGCGCGGGGAGCCGGCGGAGCCTGGCGAGATACGATGTGCCGCGCGTCTCAGGCAGCGGCACGCACCGCCTCGCACACGCGGTCGACGATCGCCTCGACCTGCGCGCGATCGTCGCCCTCGGCCATCACGCGGATCACCGGCTCGGTCCCCGACGCGCGGATGACGAGCCGTCCGCGGCCTTCCAGCTCGGCTTCGGCCTCGGCGATCGCCGCCTTGACCGATGCCGTATCGAGCGGCTTGGCGCCGCGCTCGAAGCGGACGTTCTTGAGCAATTGCGGCAAGGGATCGAAGCGGTGGAGCACCTCGCTCGCCGGCGCGCCCGCGCGCTGCACCTCGGCGAGGATCTGCAGCGCCGCGACCAGCCCGTCGCCGGTCGTCCCGTAATCGGCGAGGATGATATGCCCCGATTGTTCGCCGCCGACATTATAGCCGCGCGCGCGCATCGCCTCGAGCACGTAACGGTCGCCGACCCCGGTGCGCACCAGCCCCAGCCCCTGCGCGGCAAGATGGCGTTCGAGCCCGAGGTTGGACATGATCGTCGCGACCAGCCCGCCCCCGGCGAGCTCCCCGCGCCGCGCATAGCCGGTGGCGATCGTCGCCATCAGCTGGTCGCCGTCGACCACCGCGCCGGTCTCGTCGACCACGATCAGCCGATCGGCATCGCCGTCGAGCGCGATGCCGATCGCGGCGCCGCTCGCCACCACGGTTTCGGAAAGGGTCTGCGGCGCGGTCGAGCCGACCCCGTCGTTGATGTTGCGGCCATTGGGGGTGACGCCGATCGCCACCACCTCGGCGCCCAGCTCCCACAAGGCGGCAGGGGCGACCTGATAGGCGGCGCCATTGGCGCAATCGACCACCACTTTCAGCCCGTCGAGCCTAAGGTCGGAAGGGAAGGTCGATTTGGCGAAATGGATATAGCGCCCCTGCGCGTCGTCGATCCGCCGCGCGCGGCCGATCTGGTGCGACGGCGCGAGCGCCACCGCGCCGCTTTCGGCGCCGTCGATCAGCGATTCGATCTCGAGCTCGGCCTCGTCGGACAATTTATAGCCGTCGGGGCCGAACAATTTGATCCCGTTGTCGGCGAACGGATTGTGGCTGGCGGAGATCATCACGCCGAGATCGGCGCGCATCGACTGGGTGAGCATCGCCACCGCCGGGGTGGGCATCGGCCCGGTCATCACCACGTCCATCCCGACGCTGGTGAAGCCGGCGACCAGCGCCGATTCGAGCATATAGCCCGAGAGCCGCGTATCCTTGCCGATCAGCACGCGATGGCGGTGGTCGCCGCGCTGGAAATAGGTGCCCGCGGCCATCCCGACCTTCATCGCCATCGCCGCGGTCATCGGGGTGATGTTGGTGAGGCCGCGGATCCCGTCGGTGCCGAAATATTTTCTTGCCATCGCCTGTTCCAGGCTCCCCTATCGGTTCCCTAAGCGCGGCTTAGGAGCCAAAGTCGGTCACGACAATGTCGTGAGGGCGTTTGGGCCTGGCGCCGTAGATAAGAAAGCGCGATCCAAAGGAGCAGCATGTCGCCGTCAACCCGTATCCTGCTGGCGCTGGTTGCCGGCCTCGTTATCGGCATCATGCTCGCGGGGTTCGCGCCGCAAACGGTTGATCCGGCGGTGTCGATCGCGCGGCCGCTGGGCCAGGCGTGGCTTAACGGGCTGCAGATGACGATCGTGCCGCTCGTGTTCGCGCTGCTCGTCACCGGCGTCGCGGCGACCGCCGAGGCGGCACAGGCCGGGCGCCTCGCGGCGCGCGCGGTCGGGCCGTATCTCCTCGTCCGGGCCTGTTCGGCGACCGCGGCCCCCTTCCTGACGCCGCTGTTCCTCGATATCGCGCCGCTTCCGGCCGAATCCGCCGCCGCGCTGCGCGCCGCGCTCGCCGGGACGGAGACGATGCCGGCGGCGCCCGCGATCGGCGATTTCCTCGCCGGGATCGTCCCCGCCAATGTCCTCAAGGCCTCGGCGGACAGCAATTTCCTGTCGATGATCGTCTTCGCGCTGATCTTCGCCTTTGCGATCATGCGGATCGATGAGGATCTGCGCGTGCTGCTGACGCGCTTCTTCTCGGCGGTGCGCGATGCGATGCTGGTGGTGATCGGCTGGGTGTTGTGGATCGGCCCGGTCGGGGTGTTCGCGCTGGCGTTCGTCGTCGGAGCGAAGGCGGGCGGCGGCGCGTTCCACGCGCTGATCCATTATATTCTGATCGTCTCGGCGGTGGGGCTGGTCGTCTCGCTCGTCGCCTATCCGCTGGCGGTGATCGGCGGGCGCCTGCGGCTCGGCCATTATGTCCGCGCGGGATTGCCGACCCAGGCGGTGGCGATCTCGACCCAATCCTCGCTCGCCTCGCTCCCCGCGATGCTGGCGGGCGCGCGCGCGATGGGGGTGCCGGTGGCGACCGCCGGGGTGACCTTGCCGCTCGCGGTCGCGATCCTGCGCGCGACCGGCCCGGCGATGAACTTCGCGGTGGCGATCTATGTCGCCAAATGGTTCGGCGTCCCGCTCAACGCCGCGACGCTGGCGGCGGGCGCGCTGGTCGCGATGCTCACCTCGCTCGGGTCGGTCAGCTTGCCGGGGACGGTGAGCTTCGTCGGCGCGATCTCCCCGGTGTGCGCGACGATCGGCGCGCCGGTCGCGCCGCTCGGGCTGCTCGTTGCGGTCGAGACGATGCCCGATATCGTCCGCACCCTCGGCAATGTCATGTGGGATCTCGCCACCACCGTCACGCTCGCGCGCGGGCAGCGGGTGAGCGAGGACGAGGCCGATACGATCGTGGAACAAATATAGCGCCGAGGCGCTTATTGACAGCGGTGTGAGCAATCCTTATTGACATATCTGTCAGTAAGGAGCGATTCGATGGCCGCTACCCTTCCTCCCTTTCCCGGCACGACCGGTCGGCGCGATTGGCGCACCGCGTTCGAGGCGATCCGCAAATTGCTCGCCAACGGCGACGATACGGTGCAGGTGTTCCGCATCATGCGCGCGCTCAACGTCGGATCGACCGAGCGCGGTTATGCGCGGTTCCTCGCGACGCCCGAGGGCGGGCGGATGGCCTATGAGCGCGTCGAACTGGCGACGATCTTCGCCCAGCCCGGCTTCGCCGATCAATTCGCCCCCGGCACCGTCGGCGCGGCGTATCGCGATTTCCTCGTTTCGACCGGCTATTCCGCCGACGGCCTCGCCGCGGTCAGCCGCGAGGGCAGCGAGATCGAGGACATCGTTCATCCTTATGCCTGGTTCGGCCGCCGCGTCCGCGACACCCACGACATCTGGCACATCATGACCGGCTATAAGGCCGACGAGAGCCTCGGCGAGGCCGCGCTGGTCGCGTTCAGCTATGCGCAGGTCGGCGGGCTCGGCTGGGCGTTCATCGGCGCGGCGGCGGCGCTCAAGAGCCTGCGCGTCACCAAGAGCACCCTGTTCGCCAAGGCGGTGTGGGAAGGCTATCGCCACGGCCGCAAGGCGCAATGGCTGCAGGGCGAGGATTATCTCAAGCTGATGCACGAGCCGCTCGACGCGGCGCGCGCGCGGCTCGGCATCCGTCAGCCGGTCGCCTATCTCAAGGCGCAGCGCGAGCTGGGGCCGGAGCTCGCCTCCTATCTCAGCGAGCGCCGTCAGGCGACCGCCGAGGCCGGCGAGCCGCAGCGACTGGCGGCCTGATCCGCGAACCCTCCCGCTCCCTCGGGAGAGGCGATGGAGGGGGGGCTACGGCGCGCTTATTCCCTTTCGGCGCGCTGCCCCTCCATCGATCGTTCGCGGTTTTACATCCATGTCACCCCGGCCTCGTTTCGGGGTGACGAGCGTTTCGCGGTCTGGTCACCGCTGCTTCCCCGCCGTCGGATCAAACTCTATGGCGGGCACAATGCTCGACCGGCTCGTCCTCACCGATTTCCGCAATCATGCCGCGTTGACGCTCGTGCCCGCGCCCGGGTTCGTTGTGCTGACCGGCGCCAATGGTGCGGGCAAGACCAATGTGCTCGAGGCGGTGTCGCTGCTCGCGCCGGGCCGCGGGCTGCGCCGCGCGCCGCTCGGGGAGATGGCGCGGCAGGGCGGGGCGGGCGGGTTCGGGGTCGCGGCGACGCTGGCCGACGGGACCGAGATCGCCACCGGTGCGCTGGCGA
>JAFIGU010000021.1 GCA_017849555.1 Sphingomonas sp.
ACGGCCGCCATCAGCTTGCGAACGGCGTCCCGGCCGTACTCCGGGTTGCCGTCCTTGCGCGCGTCCGTCGCCGGGCCGGCGATGCTCGGAATGTTGTCGCCGTCGAAGCCGTAGGACGACAGCAGCTCGCGAACCTCGAGCTCGACGAGCTCGAGGAGCTCGGCGTCGTCGACCAGGTCGACCTTGTTCATGAACACGACCATCGCCGGCACGCCGACCTGGCGCGCGAGCAGGATGTGCTCGCGGGTCTGCGGCATCGGGCCGTCGGTCGCCGAAACGACGAGGATCGCGCCGTCCATCTGCGCCGCGCCGGGGACCATGTTCTTCACATAGTCGGCGTGGCCCGGGCAGTCGACGTGCGCATAGTGGCGCTTGTCGGTCTCATACTCGACGTGCGCGGTCGAGATGGTGATGCCGCGCTCGCGCTCTTCCGGCGCCTTGTCGATGTTCGCATAGTCGACGAACGTCGCGCCGCCGGTCTCGGCGAGCACCTTGGTGATCGCCGCGGTCAGCGAGGTCTTGCCATGGTCGACGTGACCGATGGTGCCGATGTTCAGGTGCGGCTTGTTCCGCTCAAACTTAGCCTTAGCCATTGATTCCCTACCTTCTGGATATCCACTTGAGCCGCACGAGGACTCGCCGTGAAGGCGGCCCCATAGCGACTGTTTTCACCCATTGCCAGCCCCTCCCCACCGGCCGTCGCGGGCGACGGCCGAAAGATGGGGATGCGCCGGGCGTTACGCCAGCTTCGCCTTCACTTCGTCGGCGACGTTCTGCGGCACCTCGTCATAATGCGAGAACTGCATCGAATAGCTGGCGCGGCCCTGCGTGAAGGAGCGCAGCTGATTCACGTAACCGAACATGTTCGCCAGCGGCACCATCGCGGTCACCGCCTGCGCGTTGCCGCGCGTGTCGGTGCCCTGGATCTGGCCGCGCCGCGAATTCATGTCGCCGATGACGTCGCCCAGATAATCTTCCGGCGTCACCACCTCGACCTTCATGATCGGCTCGAGCAGCTTGATGCCCGACTTCTGCGCCGCTTCGCGCATCGCGCCGCGGGCGCAGATTTCGACCGCCAGCGCCGACGAGTCGACGTCGTGGTACGCACCGTCGGTCAGGTGCACCTCGAAGTCGATGATCGGGAAGCCGATCAGCGAGCCGGTCTCGGCGGTCTCGCGGAAGCCCTTTTCCACCGACGGGATATATTCGCGCGGGATGTTGCCGCCCTTGATCTCGTCGAAGAACTGGAAGCCCGACCCACGCTCACCGGGGATGACGGTGACCTTGACGCGGCCGAACTGGCCCGAGCCGCCCGACTGCTTCTTGTGGGTATAGTCGATGTCGACCTTCTTCGCGAGATATTCGCGATACGCCACCTGCGGCGCGCCGACATTCGCCTCGACCTTGAACTCGCGCTTCATGCGATCGACGAGGATCTCGAGGTGGAGTTCGCCCATCCCCTTGATGATCGTTTGCCCCGATTCGTGATCGGTCGACACGCGGAACGAGGGATCCTCCGCTGCGAGACGATTGAGCGCGATGCCCATCTTCTCCTGGTCGGCCTTGGTCTTCGGCTCCACCGACAGCTCGATCACCGGCTCGGGGAATTCCATCCGCTCGAGGATGATCGGGGTCGCCGCGTCGCACAGCGTGTCGCCGGTCGTGGTCTCCTTGAGGCCCGCGATCGCGACGATGTCGCCGGCGAACGCTTCCTCGATGTCCTCACGCGTATTCGCGTGCATCAGGAGCATACGGCCGATCTTTTCCTTCTTGTCCTTCACGCTGTTCAGGACCTGGCCCTTGGCCAGCTTGCCCGAATAGATGCGCGCGAAGGTCAGCGAGCCGACGAACGGGTCGTTCATGATCTTGAACGCCAGCGCCGAGAAAGGCGCATTGTCGTCGGCCGGACGGGTGTCCTTGGTCTCGCCGTCGAGCTTGACGCCTTCGACGTCAGGAATGTCGAGCGGGCTCGGCAGATAATCGACCACCGCGTCGAGCAGCGGCTGGACGCCCTTGTTCTTGAACGCCGAGCCGCACAGCACCGGCACGAACGAGAAGTTCAGCGTGCCCTTGCGGATCAGGCGCTTGATGGTGTCCGCGTCGGGCTCCTCGCCCTCGAAGAACTTCTCCATCACCGCATCGTCCTGCTCGACGACGGTCTCGATCAGCTCGGCGCGCGCCGCAGCGGCGGCATCCGCCAGCTCGGCCGGGATGTCCTGATATTCGAACTTCGCGCCCAGCGACTCGTCGAGCCAGATGATCGCGCGGTTGTTGACCAGATCGACGAGGCCCTTGAAGCCGCTCTCGATCCCGATCGGGAGATAGAGGACGAGCGGACGCGCCCCGAGACGATCCTTGATCATCTCGACGCAACGCTCGAAATTCGCACCGGTGCGGTCGAGCTTGTTGACGAAGCACATGCGCGGCACGCGATACTTTTCAGCCTGGCGCCACACCGTTTCCGACTGCGGCTCAACGCCTGCCACGCCGTCGAAGCAGGCGACCGCGCCGTCGAGCACGCGGAGCGAACGCTCCACCTCGATCGTGAAGTCGACGTGCCCGGGGGTGTCGATGATGTTGATGCGGTGATCGTTCCAGAAGCAGGTCGTCGCGGCGGACGTGATCGTGATCCCGCGCTCTTGCTCCTGCTCCATCCAGTCCATCGTCGCGGTGCCTTCGTGCACTTCGCCGATCTTGTAGGACTTGCCGGTGTAGTAGAGGATGCGCTCGGTCGTCGTCGTCTTGCCGGCGTCGATGTGCGCCATGATGCCGATATTGCGATAACGGTCGAGCGGATGGCTGCGGGCCATGATCGTAGGTTCCTTGAGCGAATGTGGGGAGCCGGACGGTCCAGCTCCCCCCAATATAGGTGCCGGTGCTTACCAGCGGTAGTGGCTGAAGGCGCGGTTCGCCTCGGCCATACGGTGCGTGTCTTCGCGCTTCTTCACCGCGTTGCCGCGATTGTTCGAGGCGTCGAGCAGCTCGCCCGAAAGGCGCGCCGCCATCGTGTTCTCGCTGCGGCCGCGCGCGGCGGAGATCAGCCAGCGGATCGCCAGCGCCTGCGCACGCTCCGGACGGACCTCGACCGGCACCTGATAGGTCGCACCGCCGACGCGGCGGCTGCGGACCTCGATGCCCGGTTTCACGTTGTTGAGCGCGTCGTGGAACACGCCCAGCGGGTCCTTCTTCGCGCGGGTCTCGACGGTGTCGAGCGCGCCATAGACGATGCCTTCGGCGACGGACTTCTTGCCGTCCAGCATCACCGAATTCATGAACTTCGACAGCACCACATCCCCGAACTTGGGGTCGGGCAGGATTTCCCGCTTCTCGGGACGACGACGACGCGCCATTTGGAATTCCTTCTCAGATCAACCGCGGCCCACGATCGCGCGGGAGCCTGCGGAGTCAAAACCGTTCATGCTGGGGCCTGATGGCTCCCGGACAAGCTCGCCTCGGGCGATCTTTCCGGGATGATCATGCCCCCGGCATGATCACTTCGGCCGCTTCGCGCCGTACTTCGACCGCGACTGCTTGCGGTCCTTGACGCCCTGCGTGTCGAGCACGCCGCGCAGCACGTGGTAGCGCACGCCCGGAAGGTCGCGCACACGGCCACCGCGAATCAGCACCACCGAGTGCTCCTGCAGGTTGTGGCCTTCGCCCGGGATGTAGCTGATCACTTCGCGGCTGTTGGTCAGGCGGACCTTGGCCACCTTGCGCAGCGCCGAGTTCGGCTTCTTCGGGGTCGTGGTATAAACGCGGGTGCAAACGCCGCGCTTCTGCGGGTTCTGCTCCATCGCAGGGACCTTGCTCTTGGCCTTCTGCGGGTCGCGGCCCTTGCGGACCAGCTGGTTGATCGTCGGCATTGAAGCCTTCACCTTGTCCTAGAGGTTACTTTGCTGGAGCCTTCACAAGCTTACGGAATACGAAAAGGACCGTTGGGCGATCGTATGACGACCATCCCGGCCCTTGATGCATCCAGCAATGTTCAAGCTTGCCCGCGAGGCTTTCGACCCCACGAACGGGCGCGCCTATACGCGCAGGCGCCTTTCGGGTCAATGGCGCGGGGACGAGGGCGAGTTTACCGTCACCGGTGCATGTATCGCTGTATCCACATTTGTGCTAATGTGGATTTGTGCCGTTTTACGGAAACCGACGTATGAGCCGCCTGACCATCGACATAACCGACCAGCAGCACCAAAGCCTGAAGGCGCTGGCGGCGCTGCAGGGCAAGACGATCAAGCAATATGCGCTTGAACGCTTGTTCCCCGGCGATTCGGACGCCGACCGGGCATGGCAGGAATTGCAGGGCCTGCTGCAAACCCGGATCAACAGCGGGCTTGCGGGGATGGTCTCCTCCAAGAGCGTCGCAGACATTCTCGATGAGGAACTGGCCGAGCGCCGCGCTTGACGGCCTATATCCTCACGGCGGAGGCAGAGGCCGATCTGCGCGGCCTTATCCGCTACACGCGCAGTCAATGGGGCGACGCGCAGCTACGCCGCTATATCGGCAAGCTGGAACAGGGCATTGCCAGCCTCGCGGCCGGACAAGGCGCATTCAGGGACATGAGCGCGCTCTTTCCCAAATTGCCGGATGGCGCGTTGCGAACATCATTACGTCTTTTGCCTGCCGCGCGAAGGTGCGCCCGCGTTGATCGTGGCAATTCTTCACGAGCGCATGGACCTCATCACACGACTGGGCAACCGCCTCGCCGAATAGCGGCTGCCCCTTTCGCCGCCCCCCGTCCATCACTGCATCGCCACCGGCACGCCGCCCTTGAGCACCGCGACCGGATGCTCCAGCGTCTTAACATCGGCGAGCGGGTCGCCCTTCACCGCGACGATATCGCCATAATGCCCCACCGTCAGCGATCCGACATCCTCGCTCCGCCCCAGCGCCTCGGCGGCGCTGGTGGTGGCGGCACGGATCGCCTGGATCGGGGTCATCCCCCATTCGACCATCTTGGCGAATTGCTTGCCGTTGTCGCCGTGCGGATAGACCCCGGCGTCGGTGCCGAACAGCATCTTCACCCCGGCGCGGACCGCGCGCTGGAAGGTCTGGCGCTGCTTGAGCCCGATCATGCGCTCCTTGTCGAGGCTCTCCTGCTCGGTGCCGTTCTTGGTCCCGGTCGCGAGGATATAATCGTCGTTGTAGATATCCATGTCGAACCAGGTCTTGTGCTGGATCGCGAGCTTGATCGCCTCGTCCGAGGCGAGGCTGCAATGTTCGATCGTGTCGATCCCCGCGAGGATCGCGGTTTTGATCCCCTCGTCGCCGTGCGCGTGGCTGGCGACTCGCATGTGGAGCATATGCGCCTCGTCGGCGATCGCCTTCATCTCTTCGAACGAGAGCTGCTGCCCGCCGACCGAATCGCCCAGCGAGAACACCCCGCCGGTGGCGCAGATCTTGATCACCTCGGCGCCATATTTGTGCAGCCAGCGCACCTTGGCGCGCGCCTCCTCGGGCGAATTGACCACCGACGGCTCCTTGCGGTCATAGCCCGGCGGCAGCGCGTTGTTGTCGCAATGCCCGCCGGTCGCGCCGATCGCATAGCCTGCCCCGGTGATGCGCGGCCCCGGCACCCAACCGCCGTCGATCGCTTCCTTGAGCCCGATATCCTGGAACCCGTCCGCGCCGACATTGCGCACCGAGGTGAAGCCCGCGCGCAATGTCTTGAGCGCATTGGCGACCCCCACCGCGCTCCAGAAACTGTCGGTATATTTGAGCGTCTGATAGCCGCCGACCTCGGCCAGCCCGGTGAGATGGACGTGCATGTCGATCAGGCCGGGGAGCAGGGTCACGTCGCCGAGATCGACCTGCTTCGCCCCGGCCGGCGCTTCGGGCTTGGACCCGCGCGTGCCGATCGCGGTGATGCGCCCGTCGGTGACGACGATTACCGGCTGGTCGACCAAGGCGCCTTTTTCGACATCGAGCATCCGCGCGGCGGTGACCACCGTGGTTTCGGCCATTGCCTGCCCCGCCGCCACCAGCCCGACGATCGCCAGCGCCGATGCCGCCGACGCGCGCGCCGCAGCCACCCATTTCCTCATTGCCCGATGCTCCCCCGATAATATGGTTGCAGCCATCATGGCGCGGCAATTCCGCGGAGGAAAGAGATCATGATGCCTGATTTGCCGATCGAGGGGGGCTGCCGCTGCGGCAAACTGCGTTTCCGCATCTCGGCGCGCCCGTTGCTGGCGATGGCCTGCCATTGCACGGGCTGCCAGAAGATGACGGCCAGTGCCTTTTCCACCTCGCTCGCGGTGCCGGAGGCGGGGTTCGCCGTGATCGCCGGGGAGCCGGTGATCGGGGGGATGCACGGCTATCCACACCATCATCATTGCGACTGGTGCAAGGGGTGGGTGTTTACCCGACTCGATCCGGCAATGGGCTTCGTCAACGTGCGTGCAACGCTGCTCGACGATCCGGCATGGTTCGCACCGTTCATCGAAAGCTATACCAGCGAGGCGCTGCCCTGGGCGCAGACTGGCGCGCGGCACCGTTTCGCGCGCTTCCCCGAGCCATCCGACTATCCCGCCCTGATTGCCGAATATCAGGCTCTATGGGGTCAGCCGAGCATCCCAAGATAGCTTTGCGGTGGCAGCGGCAGCGCGATCCGGGTGACGATCGCCGGCAGGCATACCACCGCCACCAGCGCCGCGCCGAGGCGGAATCGCCGGCGATCGAACGCCGGCCAGCCGATCACCAGCCCGATCGCCGCCGCGATCATCGCCCATAGATGATAGCGCAGGTCCGAGGCGATGCTCACCGCCGCGAAGCTCGCCTCCCCCGCGATCGCCGAGACGAACAGCGCACGCGCCAGCACCGCTTCCGCCGATCGGTTCCGGCGCAGCGCGACCAGCCCGGCGAGCGCGAGCCCGAACCACATGAACGGCCAACCGAGCGGTGTCTCGACGACATAACCCCCGACACGCTGCCACCCGCGCGCCACCGCGCCGGGCGAACCCAGCCCGAGGTCGTTGCGCTCGCTGTGCAGCGTCGGCGGCGCGCCGGGCCAGCGATATGGCACCAGCCAGCGCATCGTCGAATTGAGATGCGCCAGGCGATGCGCGGCATAAGCGAGCGGGTGGCTCAGCATCGCCCCGACCCACAATCGATAGAGCTGCGCGACCGGCATCCTGGCGAGCGGCGCGACGTCGGCGCCGCACGGACCCCCGTCGCTCAGCGGATCCCAGAAATAAGACTTCGCACAATTGAGCGCGACGATCCGCGCCACGCTCGTGGCCGGCAGGCCGACATCGGCGCCCGGCGCGCGCACCGCGATCCCCGCGAGATCGTAGAGCGGCTGGGTCCGCGTGACTCCGCTGTCGCGCGCGCCGAGCAATTGGTGATTGATGACCGGCGACAGCGCGAGCACCATCGCGACGCCGCCCGCCGCCACCGCCACGCGCGCGCGCCAGCCGAGCGGCACCAGCATCGCGACCAGCGGCGCGACCGCGAACACCGCATTGGCGCGCACCAGCACGGCATAGAGCGTGAGGACGCCCGCGGCGGCCCAGGCCAATACGCCGGGGTGCCCCACGATATCGCCCGCCCCCTCTTCACCGTTCGCCCTGAGCCTGTCGAAGGGCGGCCCCAGCTCTCGAACGGCAGGACGCCCTTCGACAGGCTCAGGGCGAACGGTGGAGGAATGCGCCGCAAGACCTAGCCACCCCGCCCCGATCACCCCGGTCGCCGCCAGCAGCGCGCCGGTCATCTGCGCGTCCTTCAGCACCACCGTCTGCCAGCCGAGGAACGACGGCAGCACCGCGATCCCCCCCAGCAATGCCGCCGCGCGCACGCGCCCGTTGCGCGCCAGCGCCAGCGCGAGCAGCGCGAAGCCGAGCCAGTAGAGCGTCATCTGCACCACGAACAGCGGCGCCTGCCCCGGTGCGATCCACGCCAGCGCCGCCCACAGCCGCGCCATCGCCGGCGGGTGCCAGTCATCGTACCGCCCGGACCATATCTGCCGATATTGTACCAGCGTGTCGTACATCGCGAAGCCGGGGCGATAGACCGCGAGGGTCAGCGCCCAGCCCGCCAGCATCCCCCCGCTGACCGCCCGAACGGCGCGGTCGCGGGGGGATGAATCTGTCATGCAGCCGTCAGATGTGCAGCGCCCGGCCGTAAGCGGCCAGCACGCTTTCGTGCATCATTTCCGACAGCGTCGGATGCGGGAAGACGGTTTCGATCAGCTCTGCCTCGGTCGTTTCCAGCGTCTTGCCGATCGTATAGCCCTGGATCAGCTCGGTCACTTCGGCGCCGATCATATGCGCGCCGAGCAATTCGCCGGTCTTGGCGTCGAACACCGTCTTGATGAAGCCTTCGGGCTCGCCGAGCGCGATCGCCTTGCCGTTGCCGATGAACGGGAAATTGCCGACCTTCACCTCATAGCCCGCTTCCTTGGCCTTGGCCTCGGTCAGCCCGACGCTGGCGATCTGCGGGTGGCAATAGGTGCAGGCGGGGATGTTGCGCGGGTCCATCGCGTGCGGATGCTTCCCCGCGATCGCCTCGGCGGCGATCACCCCCTCGTGGCTTGCCTTGTGCGCCAGCCACGGCGGCGCGGTGATGTCGCCGATCGCCCACAGCCCGGGCACATTGGTGCGGCACGCCGCATCGGTCTTGAGGAAACCGCGCTCGTCCATTGCCACGCCGAGCTCCTTGAGCCCGATATTTTCGGTGTTGGGCACGATCCCCACCGCGACGATAACATGGCTGAACTCGCTGACGCTTTCCTTGCCGGCCTTGTCCTTCAGCGTCGCCTTGACGCCGTTCGCGCCGACATCCAGCTTGCTGATCCCCGCGCCGGTCAGGATCGTCATGCCCTGCTTCTTGAGCGCCTTTTCGAGGAACGCCGAGACATCGGCATCCTCGACCGGCACGACGCGGTCGAGCATCTCGACCACCGTCACCTCGGCGCCGAGATCGTTGTAGAAGCTGGCGAATTCGATCCCGATCGCCCCCGATCCGATCACCAGCAATTTCGTCGGCATCTCCGCCGGGGTCATTGCGTGGCGATAGGTCCAGATGCGCTTGCCGTCGGCCTTGGCGAAGGGCAGGTCGCGCGCGCGCGCGCCGGTCGCGACGATGATGTTCTTCGCGGCGAGCTCGGTCTTCTTGCCGTCCTTGTCGCTAACGGTCAGCTTGCCCGCGCCGGTCAGCTTGCCCTCGCCCATATGGACCGCGATCTTGTTCTTCTTCATCAGGTGCGTAACGCCCTGATTGAGCTGCTTCGCCACCCCGCGCGAGCGCTTCACCACCGCATCGAGATCGGCCGAGATCTTCTCCGCGACCAGCCCGTAATCCTTGGCGTGCTGCATCTGGTGGAACACCTCGGCCGAGCGCAGCAACGCCTTGGTCGGGATGCAGCCCCAGTTGAGGCAGATTCCGCCGAGCAATTCGCGCTCGACGATCGCGGTCTTGAGCCCGAGCTGCGCAGCACGGATCGCCGCGACATAGCCGCCGGGGCCCGAGCCGAGCACGATAAGGTCGTAGGTGTCAGCCATCAATCATCTCGCATCTGGCGGCCGCGCTTCCAGGCGCGGCGGATTTCGTAGAGGCTCATCGCCGCGACCGCGATCAGCGCCGCATAGCCGACCGCCCAGATCGTGTCCGCGCCCTGCGGATACGACCAGGCGGCGGCCCAGAACATCAGCCCGGTGGCGATCAGCCCCACGCAGAGGTGCAGCAGTTCGATGATCACCGCCCGGGTCATCGCATCATCTCAGGCGAGCATGCCCAGCGGGTTTTCGAGCAGCGCCTTGAACGCCTGCATCAGCTCCGCCCCGTCGGCGCCGTCGATCGCGCGGTGATCGAAGCTGCCGGTCGCCGACATCACCGTGGCGATGCCGAGCGCGTCGTCGATCACATAGGGGCGCTTCTCGCCCGCGCCGACCGCCATGATCATGCCCTGCGGCGGATTGATCACCGCCTCGAACTGCTTGATCCCGTACATGCCCATATTGCTGAGCGAGGCGGTGCCGCCGGTGAATTCCTCCGGCTTGAGCTTCTTGTCGCGCGCCCGCGCGGCGAGATCCTTCATCCGCGTCGAAATCGACGAGAGCGAGGCGCTGTCCGCCTCGGTGATCACCGGGGTGATCAGCCCTTCGGGGGTCGATACCGCGACCGAAATGTCGGCGCGGGCGAAGCTGATCAGCTGATCCGGCGTGAACATCACGTTGCACTTCGGCACCTGCACCAGCGCGACCGCGAGCGCCTTGATCATCAGATCGTTGACCGACAGCTTGACCCCACGCGCCTCGAGGCTGGCATTGAGCTCGCTGCGCAGCTTGAGCAATTTGTCGAGCCGCACGTCGACGGTGAGATAGATGTGCGGCACCTGCTGCTTCGATTCGGTCAGGCGGCGCGCGATC
>JAFIGU010000001.1 GCA_017849555.1 Sphingomonas sp.
CGCTGACGTTTCCACCCCGGCGAAGGCCGGGGTCCAGCTACGACCGGCCCGATGCTGGACCCCGGCCTTCGCCGGGGCGGATCATATTTCGGGCAAGGCGTGCTAGGCTCCTGATGCCCCGCCAGATCACCGCTTATTCCAACCCGCTGGTGAAGCATGTCCGCGATCTGCGCGACAAGCGCCACCGCCGCGAATCGCGCCAGTTCCTCGCCGAAGGGCTGCGCATCCTCACCGAAGCACATGAAACCGGGCGCATCCCGCGGCTGCTGTTCTTCGCCGCCGCGAGCGCGCACCACCCGTTGGTCGAGCGACTGATCGCAGCGGTCGAGGGCGCGGGCGGCGAGGCGATCGAGACTACGCCGGATATCCTCTCGAAACTCTCCGGCAAGGATAATCCGCAGGCGGTGGTCGGGGTGTTCGACGAATTCGCCACCCCGCTCGACGCGCTCGATCGATCGAAGGCCGGGATCTGGCTGGTCGCCGAGCGGCTGCGCGATCCGGGCAATCTCGGGACGATCCTGCGGACCGGCGATGCGGTCGGCGCGGGCGGGCTGATCCTGATCGGCGATTGCGTCGATCCCTTTTCGGTCGAGGCGGTGCGCGCGAGCATGGGCGCGCTGTTCACCGTCCCCGTCGTGCGCAGCGACTGGGACGCCTTCCTCGCCTGGCTGCGCACCGGGCCGGGCACATTGGTCGGGCTCAGCCTCCAGACCGAGCATGATTATCGCGAGCCCGCCTACCCTGCCCCCACCTTCCTGCTCACCGGCAACGAGGCGCAAGGGCTGCCCGAGGACTACGAGGCGGCATGCGACCTTTTGGTAAAACTGCCGATGCTCGGCAAGGCCGACAGTCTCAACGCCGCCGTCGCGACCGCGGTGATGGCCTATCAGGTGCTTGCCAGCCAGCGCGGATAGCCGCTATCGCCATACCGGGTTTTGGAAAAGTACGGGATGAGGGCATGAAGCGCTTCGAGGGCACGCAGAGCTATGTCGCGACCGAGGATCTGAAGGTCGCGGTCAATGCCGCCGTCATGCTCCGCCGCCCGCTGCTGGTGAAGGGCGAGCCGGGCACGGGCAAGACCGTCCTCGCCTATGAGATCGCCAAGGCGACCGGCGCGCCGCTGATCGAGTGGAACGTCAAGTCGACCACCAAGGCGCAGCAAGGCCTCTACGAATATGACGCGGTCGCGCGGCTGCGCGACGGCCAACTCGGCGACGAGCGCGTCCACGACATTTCCAACTATATCCGCAAGGGCAAATTGTGGGAGGCGTTCACCTCGCCGCAGCTTCCCGTTCTGCTGATCGACGAGATCGACAAGGCCGATATCGAATTCCCCAACGATCTGTTGCAGGAACTCGATCGGATGGAATTCCACGTTTACGAAACGAAGGAAACGATCCACGCCGCCGAACGCCCGATCGTCGTCATCACCTCGAACAACGAGAAGGAATTGCCCGACGCGTTCCTGCGCCGCTGCTTCTTCCATTATATCAAATTCCCCGATCGCGAGACGATGCAGGCGATCGTCGACGTCCACTTCCCCGGCATCCAGAAAATGCTCGTCTCGCGCGCGATGGATATCTTCTACGAGGTGCGTGAAGTGCCCGGCCTCAAGAAGAAACCGTCGACCAGCGAATTGCTCGACTGGCTCAAGCTGCTGCTCCACGAAGACATGCCGCTCGACGTGCTGCAGAACCGCGATCCGACCAAGGCGATCCCGCCGCTCCACGGCGCGCTGCTCAAGAACGAGCAGGACGTGATGCTGTTCGAACGGCTGGCGTTCATGGCCAAGCGACAGGCCAACCGGCCGTAGCGCAACGATCGTCATCCGGCCTTGAGCCGGGGTCCATCAAGAGGTTGTGACGCTTGACGAATCCCGGCTCAAGGCCGGGATGACGATGTGCTAACCAATTGTTAGTCATTTCCGGCAACCATTCCCTGACGAGTTCGCGTTGAGGGGCGGTGTCGTGTTGAAACGTTTCGCCATTGGGGTCGCCGGCGTGGCGGCGCTGTTCGGCGTCGCGCCGGCCAGCGCGGGGTCGCTGCTCGATTATGTCGGGCAATGCGTGCCGTTCGCGCGCGCCGCCTCCGGCATCCAGATTTACGGCGATGCCTGGACGTGGTGGGATCAGGCCGACGGCAAATATCCGCGCGGTCATGTCCCGCGGGTCGGCGCAGTGATCGCCTTCGCCAAACAGTCGCGCCTGCCGCTCGGGCATGTCGCGGTGGTCAGCCGGATCGTCGAGAAGCGCGTGCTGATGCTCACCCACGCCAATTGGTCGCGCGTCAACGGCGCGCGCGGCCATGCCGAACAGGATGTCACCTTGTACGACGTCTCGCCGCGCAACGACTGGAGCGAGGTGAAGGTCTGGTATCGCGATTCGGACGGACTGGGCGGGACGATCTACGACGTGAACGGCTTCATCTACGCCCCCGGCCGCCCCTCCCCCGAGCTGACCGCGCACAATCCGGACTATGTCGGCGCGCTGATCGACGCTTATGTGCCCGATGCGGGACACGAGGCGCGCTAAACGCGCTCTTGCAACAATATTGCTATTCTGAAACATGGGCATAGCGCACCCGTGCGCGATGCCGCGCGGCGAAATCCGGCAATAATCTTGTCGTATTGTAACATTAAGGCCACATTGGTCCCATAAAATTACAAGATTGAAATAATTGGATTGTCGATAGCCCCGCTTGCCGCGAGAGACCGCGTACCCGCGCGTTCTCACAATCCCATAATCGCGCGGGCATGAGGGGGAAATCGATGAGACTACGTATCGATATCATGCGATCGAGCGCGCTTGGCGTTCTTGCGCTCAGCCTTGGTACTATCGCCGCGACGCAGGCCGTGGCGCAGGAAGCGCCGCAGACTCCGGAAAAGACCGCCGCAGCCGACACCGCCGAAGTGGTCGTCACCGGCTCGCGCATCGTGCGCCCGGATCTGGCGAGCTCCAGCCCGGTCAGCGTCATCTCCGCC
This sequence comes from Sphingomonas sp., assembly GCA_017849555.1. Lineage (GTDB taxonomy): Bacteria > Pseudomonadota > Alphaproteobacteria > Sphingomonadales > Sphingomonadaceae > Sphingomonas > Sphingomonas lycopersici. Next base: position 2,981 of record JAFIGU010000001.1, read on the forward strand.
AAGGACATCCAGCTCCGTCAGCCCGCCACCGCCGAAGAATTGCTGCGCGACATGCCGGCGCTTCGTCCGAACATCGGCCCGGGCGTGAATAACGGCGGCGACGGTTCGGCGACGCTCGAACTGCGCGGCATCGGCGCGAACCGCACGCTGGTGCTGCTCGACGGCCGCCGCCTGGTGCCGTTCGGCCTCGACGGCCTCACCGACACCAACAACATCCCGGTCGCGCTGATCGAGCGCGTCGATACGCTGACGGGCGGCGCATCGTCGACCTATGGCGCGGACGCGGTCGCCGGCGTGGTGAACTTCATCACCAAGCGCGATTTCAAGGGCCTCACCGCCACCGCCAACTATCGCTTCTCCGAAAAGGGCGATGCCACCCGCTTCAAGGCGGACGTCGTGGTCGGCGCGTCGTTTGACGACGATCGCGGCAATGTCGTGCTGAGCGTCGGCTACACCAAGGCCGATCCGCTGCTCACCACCGCGCGCAGCATCGGCGCCTATCCGATCAGCTCGGTCACCGGCCAGTTCTCGGGCGCGACCGCCGCGCAGGTCACGATCTTCGGCGCGCCGAGCAACGCGAAGCTCGGCATTCCGGCGAGCTCGTTCGGCGCCGTGGTCAACCCGACCACCGGCCTGCTTCAGCCCGCCACCGCGTCGGATACGTTCAACTCGAACATCGGCACCTATTTCCAGACGCCGCTCGATCGCATCAACGTCTATGCGTCGGGCCGCTACGAGATCAGCGACGGCATCGAGTTCTACTCGACCGCGATGTTCAACCGGAACAAGGTCCGTCTGCAGCTCGCCTCGTCGGGCACGTTCGGCAACACCTATCAGCTCGCGCTGAACAACCCGTATCTGCCCGCGGGCATCCTCGGTCAGCTTTGCTCGGCGTCGGGCATTTCGGCGACCGATTGCGCCACCGCAGCGGCGGTTCAGGGTGGTCCGGGCACCGCCGGCTATCGCGAGATCCCGGTCGTGGCCCAGCGCCGCATCACCGAGATGGGCGCGCGCGGCAACCCGATCGAATCGCAGATGTTCCAGGTGATGGGCGGCTTCCGCGGCTCGATCATCGATTCGCTGCGCTATGACGTGTCGGCGCAATATGGCGAAACGACGCAGAACCAGACCCGCGAACATTGGGGCTCGTTCAGCAAGGTCCAGCAGGCGCTGCGCGCCTACAAGGACAAGAACGGCAACTTCGTCTGCGCCGATCCGAGCAACGGCTGCGTCCCGCTCAACCTGTTCGGCCCGAACGGCAGCATCACCCCGCAGCAGGTGGCGTTCATCGATCTGAGCGCGCTGATCAACCGCAAGGTCCAGCAGACCGTCATCACCGGCACGATCACCGGCGACCTGTTCACCGTGCCGCTCGCCGACCACAAGATCGGCTTCGCGATCGGCGGCGAATATCGCAAGATCTCCGCCCGCAGCATGCCGGACAGCGCGTCGCAGATCCAGGGCGAGGTGCTCGGCACCGGCGCGCGGACCCCGCCGGACTTCGGTCAGTACAGCGTCAAGGAAGTGTACGGCGAAATCAACGCGCCGCTGATCGAGGACAAGCCGTTCTTCTATCGCCTCGGCGTTGAAGCGGGCATCCGCTATTCCGATTATACCACGACGGGCGGCAGCACGACGTGGAAGGTCGGCGGCACCTGGGAGCCCTACCAGGGCTTCAAGTTCCGCGGCACCTATTCGGTCGCGGTGCGCTCGCCGAACATCCAGGAACTGTACCAGTCGCCGGTGCAGAGCCTCGGCAACCTCACGATCGATCCGTGCGTGGGCAACGTGACGGGCGGTCTCGCGGCGCTCTGCGTTGCGACGGGCGCGCCGGCATCGACGATCGGGCAGATTCCGAGCCCGACCTCGAACCAGATCAACAACACCACCTCGGGCAACCGCAACCTGAACGTGGAGCGCGCGCGCACCTATACGTTCGGCACCGCGCTGACCCCGTCGTTCCTGCCGGGCTTCTCGCTGACCGTGGATTATTTCCACATCAAGATCCGCGACGCGATCACCCAGCCGGCACAGGCGGACATCCTGAACGGCTGCTATTCGGCGGCGCTCAACCCGGGCTTCAGCTATAACGCCTTCTGCCAGCTCATTAAGCGTAACCCGCTGACCGGCTCGCTGAACGGCGCGGGCGAAACCCCGGGCGTGATCCTGACCTACTCCAACCTCGGCGTCATCGAGACGGCGGGCTGGGACTTCGGGGTCAACCAGCGCCTGCGGATGGACGATCTCGGCGTCAACGTCCCCGGCAACCTGACGTTCAGCATGAACGGCACGCTGCTGAACTATTATCGCTTCCAGGCGACGCCGAACTCGATCAACCGCAACTGCACCGCTTATTACAGCTCGGGCGGCTGCACCAATCCGCGCGCCAAGTGGCGTTGGGTTGGCCGTCTCGGCTACGGCACCGAGAATTTCGACGTGTCGTTGCTCTGGACCCATGTCGGCAGCGTGTCGCTTGAGCCGGGCGTGACGGGTATCCGTCCGGAGTTCAGCCGCATTCCGGCGTACAATTATTTCGATCTGGCCACCCGCGTGAGCCCGACCGAAAATCTGGAACTGTCGCTGACGGTCAACAACCTGTTCAACAAGCAGCCGCCGCTCGTCGGCAACGGCGTTGGCGGGACGACCTTCAACGGCGGCAACACCTTCCCGACCATCTACGACGTGATCGGGCGGTCGTTCACCGTCGGTGCGCGCCTGAAGTTCTGACAAGCGCCACAGCGATAAACTTCATCGGGGGCGTCGCGATCGCGGCGCCCCTTTTTTCGTGCCCGCCGCCCCCGGAAACAAAAAATGTTTCGCATCCGTCCCCGTTTCGCGCGATGAAACTGCCGCGTTCATCGCACGTTTCGTCGGCATGGCTTATGGTCGCGGTAACCGTCGGCAAGGCGGACACGGAGAAAGACAATGATGAGAAACCTCAAACGTCGCGGTTTGCTGTTCACGGCGATCGCGTCGGGCGCGCTGCTGGTCAGCGGGTGTGCGACCGAGACGACCTATCGTCCCGCCACCGGCAAGGGCTTCTACCGCACCGGCTACAGCGAACGGCAGGTCGAGGCCAACCGCTGGCTGGTGACCTTCGCCGGCAATACCGTAACCGATCGCGACACCGTCGAACGCTATCTGCTGTTCCGTGCGGCGCAGCTCACGTTGCAGAACGGCTATGATTATTTCGTGATGGTCGATCGTTCGACCGACCGCCAGGCGCAGACCTATTCGACCCCCGGGCCGGGTTGGGGCGGCGGCTGGGGCGGTGGCTGGGGGCCGTCGTGGCGCTATTACGGGCGCGGGTTCGGCTGGCGCGCCTGGGATCCGTGGTGGGGCGATCCCTTCTGGGGCAACAATATCGATGTGCGCACGGTCGATCGCTACGAAGCGTCGGCGGAAATCGTGATGCGCAAGGGGACCCCCGCGAAGGACGAAGTCCGCGCCTTCAACGCACGCGACGTTTCCGACCGGATCGGGCCGACGGTGGTGATGCCCAAGTCCTGAGCGACGATATCGCGGTAAACGAAAAGCGGCCGGATCATCGCGATCCGGCCGCTTTTTTGCGCCGATGTGCTCCCGCGAAGGCGGGCGCCCGGTCTGGGTCCCCGCCTTCGCGGGGACACTAGAAACGGCCTCTCACACCGATCCGTGGCAATGCTTGTACTTGCGCCCCGAGCCGCACGGGCACGGCGCGTTGCGGCTGACGACGCCCTTCCAGCTTTCCGGATCCTCGCCGATTTCGGCGGCGGTCGGCTGGACGATCTGGAGCGGCGGCAGCTGGCTCGTCACCAGCCCCAGGGTTCCCGCGTCGATATCCGCCGAATTGTCCTCGCCCGAGAACGGATCGAAGTGCGTGGTGATGAAATCGGGCAGCTCGGGCATTTCGGGCAGCGGCTGCATGCGGAATTGCGCATGGGCGATCGTCCGCGTCACATCTTCGCGAATATTGTCGAGCATCCGCTGGAACAACGCGAACGCCTCCTGCTTATATTCGTTGATCGGCGTCTTCTGCGCATAAGCGCGCAGGTGGACCACCTGGCGCAGCGCGTCGAGCGTCGCGAGATGCTCCTTCCAGTGATGATCGAGGCTCTGCAGCAGGATCGACTTTTCCACCTGCGTCCAGGTTTCGGGCTCGAGATCGGCGGCCTTGGCGGCGACCATCGCATCGGCCTCGGCCAGGATCCGTTCGGTCACCAGCTCGGGGTCGATCGATTCCTCGGTCAGCCAGTCGTCGATCGGCGGTTCGAGGTTGAGCAGCTCGGCAACCCGCGCCTTCATCCCCTCGATATCCCATTGCTCGGGATAGGAATGCGGCGGGCACGCCTCACCGACCACCGCATTGACCGTCTCCGCGCGCATGTCGGTCACCACGTCGCCGACCGTTTCGGCGTCCATGATGTCGCTGCGCTGCTCGTAGATCACCTTGCGCTGGTCGTTCATCACGTCGTCATATTCGACGACCTGCTTGCGGATGTCGTAGTTGCGCGCCTCGACCTTCTTCTGCGCGGTCTCGATCGCCTTGGTCAGCCACTTGCTGCCGATCGCCTCGCCGTCCTCGATATTGTTGCGCATCATCCGCGCGAACAACGTATCCGGCCCGAAAATCCGCAGCAGATCGTCGTCGAGGCTGAGGTAGAAACGGCTCAACCCCGGATCGCCCTGACGCCCCGAACGGCCGCGCAGTTGATTGTCGATACGCCGGCTCTCGTGGCGCTCGGTGCCGAGGACGAACAGCCCGCCGGCTTCGAGCACGCGCTGCTTCTCGGCGGCGATCTCGGCCTTGATCGTCTCGATCGCAGCGTCACGCGCCGGCCCCTCGGGCATCCCCGAGAGCTCGTCCTCGATACGGAATTCGAGGTTGCCGCCGAGCTGAATGTCGGTGCCGCGCCCCGCCATGTTGGTCGCGATCGTCACCGCGCCGAGCCGCCCGGCCTGCGCCACGATATGCGCTTCCTGCTCGTGATAGCGCGCGTTGAGCACCGAATGGTCGACCCCCTCCTGCTTGAGGAAGTCGCTCAGCAGCTCGGACTTCTCGATCGAGACGGTGCCGACCAGCACCGGCTGGCCGCGCTCGGCATGTTCGCGGATCTTCCGCGCGATCGCGCGGAACTTGTCGTGGGTGTTCTTGTAGAATTCGTCTTCCTCGTCGACACGCTGCACCGGCAGGTTGGTCGGGATGGTGACGACGTTCATCTTGTAGATGTCGTAGAATTCCGCCGCCTCGGTCGCCGCGGTACCGGTCATCCCCGAAAGCTTGGGATACATGCGGAAATAATTCTGGAAGGTGATCGAGGCCATCGTCTGATTCTCGGGCTCGATCGTCACGCCTTCCTTGGCCTCGACCGCCTGGTGCAACCCGTCCGACCAGCGCCGCCCGTCCATCATGCGGCCGGTGAATTCGTCGATAATGATGACCTTGCCGTCCTTGACGATATAATCGGTGTCGGCCTTGAACATCACGTTTGCGCGCAGCGACTGGTTGAGGTGGTGGACCACCTGGGTATTCTCGAAATCGTAGAGGTTGCTGCCCTTGAGCAGCCCCGCCGCCTCGAGCAGCCGCTCGGCCTTTTCGGTGCCGTCCTCGGTCAGCACGATCGTGCGCTGCTTCTCGTCCATGTCGTAATCTTCGGGGACGAGCTGCTTCACGATCGCGTCGACGCTGATGTACAGTTCGGACTTGTCGTCGGTCGGGCCGGAGATGATCAGCGGGGTCCGCGCCTCGTCGATCAGGATCGAGTCGACCTCGTCGACGATCGCGAAGCCGAACGGACGCTGCACCATCTGGCTGCGCTCATATTTCATGTTGTCGCGCAGATAGTCGAAGCCGAACTCGTTGTTCGTCCCATAGGTGATGTCGGCGGCATAGGCCTCGCGGCGCTGCTCGTCGCTGAGGTTCGGAATGATCACGCCGACGGTCAGCCCGAGGAAGCGATAGACGCGGCCCATCCAGTCCGCGTCGCGGCTGGCGAGATAGTCGTTGACGGTGACGACATGGACGCCCGTGCCCGGCAACGCGTTGAGATAGGTAGCGAGCGTCGCGACGAGCGTCTTGCCCTCGCCGGTCCGCATCTCGGCGATCTCGCCGCGGTGGAGGACGATGCCGCCGATCATCTGGACGTCATAATGCCGCTGGCCGAGCACGCGGCGCGCCGCCTCGCGCACCGTGGCGAAGGCTTCGGGCAGGATCTGGTCGAGCGTCTCGCCGTTGGCGAGCCGTTCGCGGAACAGCACGGTCTGGTTGGCGAGCGTCGCGTCGTCCATCGCCTGCAACGTCGGCTCGAACGAGGCGATCTTGGCGAGGACGGGGTTGAGCGAGCGGACGTAACGGTCGTTGGACGAGCCGAAAAGCGATTTGGCGAGGCCGGCGAACATGGCGGACTTCCTGATATTGGATGGGCGCGGCGCCACACGGATTCGCGGGGCTCGCGCGGGATCGACGATGGGCTGGAACGCCGCGCTGTGGCGGGGCGCACGCAGGTGTTATTCGCGCCGGCGATCGACCCAGGCGGGGACGGCGGCGAAAGCGGGCACGGCCAACGCCGCGGCCGAAGCGAGCATGACGAGCGACGGCAGCGCCTGCACCGGACGCATCGTCGCGCGCGCGGCGATCGTCGCGGGGGCGAGGCGCACCGCCTGCTCCTGCGCCACGGCCTGCACCGGCTGCGGCGAGCCCACGCGCGCGCCGACGCCGGTCAGCGCCGAAAGCAGGGCGGAGAGGAGCAGAAGCAAGTTCATGCGCGGCAAGACATAGGGACGGTGATGCCAAAGGTCCAACCGTTTCGTGCGCCCGACGCGTCGCTCACTGCGAAATAGCCCAACGCACCGGCAACACCGTACGGCTCGCAATCGCGTTCCCCGCGGCGTCGCGCGCAGGCTCGTATCGTACCCTTTCACGCGCAATGCGGCAGGTCGTCTCATCAAGCAGCCGCGACCCGCTGCTCTTTGTCACCGAACAACTTGCGACCGCACCGGTAGCATCGATCAAAAGCATGGTAACGACGCGCCCTTCCTCGCCGCGCCGCAAAGCCTCTGCGGGATAATTATCCTGAGAGAACGCGAGGCCGGGATTGCCCACAGCGGGCATATTGGCCTTCGCGGGATCCCGGAGCGGAATTGTACGCGGCCGAGATGCAGAAACCACCTTGCTCGGGCGATCGAGCTGCCGCTGCCACGACGGAAAACCATCGCTGGCGCGATCCACCCAATGCTCCACTTTCAACGCCAGCAGGAATGCAATTGCCAGCACCAATACCGCACACAGGGCAATAATCGCTAAGCCCCGAAAGTCTGGTCCGTCCACACTAGGCGATAGCACCGGAACGTCCGGGACACCGTCTTCTTTCCCTTGGTTCACGGTCGCCCCTTTTTCCGCACCGGTCACCTGTCTATGGCGCTCATATGTCCACGTCCATCTCCCCGCTCGCCACCCCCTTCCCCGATCTTCCCGCCGTCGCCGGCGCGACGCCGCGCGTGGCGCGGGCGCATTACAAGACATGGGATCGCTGCGACCTGACCTTCGTCACGCTCGACGAAGGCACGGCAGTCGCGGGCGTGCTGACGCAATCGAAATGCCCCTCGCCCGAGGTCGAATGGTGCCGCAAGGCGCTGGTGCTGGGGAAGGCGCGCGCCTTGGTGGTCAATGCGGGCAATTCCAACGCCTTCACCGGTAACCGCGGCCGCGCGGCGGTCGAGGCGATCGCGGCACGGGCGGCGGGGCAGCTCGGGTGTCAGCCGTCCGATATCTTCGTCGCCTCGACCGGGGTGATCGGCGTGCCGCTCCCGATCGACAAAGCCGAAGCCGGGCTCGACGCCGCCTTCAACGCCGCGCCGAGCGACTGGCGCGCCGCGGCCGAGGCGATCGGCACCACCGACACCTATCCCAAGGGGGCGGTCACCACCGCGATCGTCGACGGGCGCAGCGTCACGCTTGTCGGCATCATCAAGGGCTCGGGGATGATCGCGCCCGATATGGCGACGATGCTCGGGTTCATCTTCACCGACGCCGCGGTCGAGCCCGCCTTCCTGCAAGCCGCTCTGTCGGCGGCCAATGGCAAGACCTTCTCGTGCATCACCGTCGACGGCGACACCTCGACCAGCGACACCGTCCTCGCCTTCGCCACGGGCAAGGCGGGCAACGCCGCGCTCACCGGAGACGACAGCCCGGGCGCGGACGCCTTCCGCGCGGCGCTCGCCGATCTGTGCCGCCAGCTTGCGATGCTCGTGGTGCGTGACGGCGAAGGTGCGCAGAAACTGATCGAGATCACCGTCACGGGCGCCGAGAGCGACCGCAGCGCGCATCGCATCGCGATGTCGATCGCCAATTCGCCCTTGGTCAAGACCGCGATCGCCGGGGAGGACGCCAATTGGGGCCGCGTGGTGATGGCGGTCGGCAAGGCCGGCGAACCCGCCGAGCGCGATCGGCTCGCGATCCGCTTCGGCGCGGTCGAGGTGGCACGCGACGGCCTTGCGGTGGAGGGGTATGACGAGGCCCCGGTCGCCGCGCATCTCAAGGGCCGCGAAGTCGAGATCGGGGTCGATCTCGGGCTCGGCGACGGCCGCGCGACGGTGTGGACCTGCGATCTGACGCACGGCTATATCTCGATCAACGCCGATTACCGGAGCTGACATGCTGCGCATCTGGGGGCGGCCCAATTCGCACAATGTGAAGAAAGTGGTGTGGTTCGCGGAGGAACTCGCCCTGCCCTATGAACGGATCGACAAGGGCGGCGCGTTCGGGATGGACGCGGCCTATATCGCGAAAAACCCCAACCGCTTGATCCCGACGATCGAGGACGGCGATTTCACGCTGTGGGAATCGAACGCGATCCTGCGCTATCTCGCGGATACATATGACGTCGGCCTGTGGGGCAAGACGCCGCAGGAACGAGCGCTGGCCGATCGCTGGATGGATTGGCAATTCACTTATGCCGAGGCGCAGCGCGACGCCTTCATCAATCTCGTGCGCAAGGCCCCGGTGGAGCGCGACTTGGACGCGGTGGCGCGCTCGGCGAACGCCTGCGCGAAGCAGGTCGCGATCCTCGAGGATGCGCTGGCACGCACGCCGTGGCTCAACGGGGAGAGTTTCGGCATCGGCGACGTGCCGATGGGGGTCTATATCCACACCTGGTTCGCGCTGCCGATCGAGCGGCCGGCGATGCCGCATGTCTCAAATTGGTACGAACGGCTGAAATCCCGGTCGGGTTATGCGCGGCATGTGATGATCCCGCTGACCTGAGCGGCGCAAAAAACAAGGGGCCGAACGATGTCAGCCCCTTGCTTGTGATCCAGTGATGTCGATCGCGGTGGGGGTCAGGCCAGCTCGCCCTCGAGCCACGCCTTGATCCGGCCCTTGGGCTCTGCGCCGACCTTGGTCGCGGCGGGGTTGCCGCCCTTGAACAGGATCATCGTCGGGATGCCGCGCACGCCATAACGGCCCGGCGCATCGGGATTTTCGTCGATATTGAGCTTGGCGATCGTCACCTGCTCGCCGAGTTCCTCGGAGATTTCCTCCAGGCTCGGGCCGATCATCTTGCACGGGCCGCACCATTCCGCCCAGAAATCGACCAGCACCGGCTTGTCGGACTGAAGGACGTCGGCGCTGAAGCTCGCGTCGGTGATCTGCTTAGTGGCCATTCGATTGTCTCCTTGTGCGCGCAATTTAGGATGCGACGCGCCCGCGCTCAACGGGCTCGATGCTAACTTTGCTCCGCACCGCGATAGCTGGGCTTGTGTCGCGCCAGCAAGGCCGCCGGCAACGGCAGCAGCACCGGGCCGCCGGTATAGAGCAACGCCGCCTCGATCGCCCGGCCGGGGAAAATCACCGCAAGCGCCGCGACATAGGCCGCGATCTGGCGCAGGTGGTAGGTGGGTGCCTCATCCACCGAACGCGGCACCTGCCGCCCGGTCTTGAAATCGACCACGCGCACCGTCGTGTCGGTGACGAGCAACCGGTCGACCGTCCCCGCCACCACCGTCCCGTCGGCGAGCACCGCGCTGATCGGCGCCTCCGCGAGCGCCTCCGCGCCGAACAGATCGGCATAAGCCGGATCGTCGATCACCCGCCGCGCCGCCTTGGCGATCGCGTGTCGCTCCGCGGCGTCGCCTACCTGCCCGACATCGGCGAGCCAGCGATCCGCGGCGCGTGCGCGGTCGGCAGCAGGAACCGATGGCAACCGCTCGAACAAGGCGTGGATCAGCCGCCCGCGTTCGGCCGCCGCACGCATCGCCGGGGTCGGCGGCGGATCGGCCACCTCATCCTCGCCGAGCGACGAGGGCGACAGCGGGCGCGCCGGGCGCGGCTCCTGCGGCGCCGGTTTGCGCACCCACTCGGGCAGTTCGACGAGTGCGGCGGCCGCCTCGCGCGCGGCGGCGCGGGGTTTGGCGGCGGTCGGCGGCGCGATGCCGGCGAACACCCGCGTCTCCCCCGCGATGCCGAGCGCGTCGAAGGTCCGCGCCGCGACGCCATACCAGCTCTCGGGCGGCGGTTTGCCCTGCCATTTGGCGCTAAGCGACCCGGCGATCACCAGCCGCTCCTCGGCGCGCGTCGCCGCGACGTAGAACAGCCGCCAATGCTCCTGCCGCTCGCGCAGATCGGCGGCGGTGACCTCGTCGTCGATCGGCCCGGCGCGCTCCTCCTTGCGCGGGCGGAACACGGGGAGCGGCCCGGCCAGTTCGCCCGGTTTCCACCGCAACGCCGAGCGCAACGCCGCATCGGGATCGGCGGTGGCATCGGCGAGGATCACTACCGGCGCCTGCAACCCCTTGGCCCCGTGTGCGGTCAGCACCCGCACCGCGTCGCGCGGTTGGGCGGCGTCGCGCACGATCTCCACCTCGCCGCGATCGAACCAGTCGAGGAAGCGCTGGAGCGAGGGCGTCGTCCCCGTCTCGAAATCGAGCGCGGCGGAGAGCAATTCCTCGATCGGATCGCGCGCTTCCTCGCCGAGCCGTTCGAGCAATTTGCGCCGCCCGTCGAGCGCCCCCGAGAGTATTTCTTCGAGGAACTGATAGGGCGTGGTGAAATCGGCGCGCGCCAGCATCGCGTCGAGCGGCGCGAGCAGCACACGATGCTGCGTCGCGAGATGCCGCCACAGGCTTCCCGAACGCGGCAGCGCGCGCGCCAGCAATTCCTCCTGCGTCCAGCCGATCAGCGGCGAGACGAGCAGGCTGGCGAGGCTGAGATCGTCGTCGGGCTGGAGCACGAAGCGGATCGCGGCGAGCAGATCCTGCACCGCGAGCGGCGCGTTGAGCCGCAACCGGTCGACCCCTGCGACCGGCACCCCCTCGGCATAAAGCCGGGCGACAAGCAATTGCGCCAGTTCGCCACGCCGCTTGACGAGGATCATCACATCCTCGGGGCGCAGCGCGCGTCCCTTGCTCTCGAGCATCAGCCCGTCGTCGAGCCACGCCCTGATCTGCTTCGCGATCCGCGCGGCATTTTCGCGCACCGCATCGTCGATCCATTCCTCCTCGCCGTCGTCGGCCTCGACCAGCCCCGCCGCGACCGGCGGCCACAGCTCGACCAGCCCCGGGCCGGGGACTTCGCTGGCATGTGGCGGCACCGCATCGACCATCCCGAGCGCCTCATGCCCGATCAGGTCGATCGCGGCGTCGACGAATTCCAGCACCGGGCGGGTCGAGCGAAACGAGGCGACCAGCGACAATTTCTCGAACGGCAGCCCGCGCTCGTCGTCGGGCATGTAATCGTCGCCGCGCACATCCTCTGCGCGATTGGCGAAATAGCTTTCCGCCGCCGCGAAGAAGATCGGATCGGTGCCCTGAAAGCCGAAGATCGCCTGTTTGTGGTCGCCGACGGTGAACAGCGTGCGCGTCGACGGCGCGTGGACCCCGCGCCCGACGAAATATTCGTCGACCAAGGCGCGGACGATCCGCCACTGGCTGGCATTGGTATCCTGCGCCTCGTCGATCAGCACATGTTCGGTGATCTGGTCGAGCTTGAACCGCACCCATTCGCCGATCCCGGGCTGATCGAACAGATCGACCGTCGCCGCGATGAGATCGTCGAAATCGACCGCCCCCACCCGCCGCTTCGCCGCGGCATATTCACGCGCATAATCGCGTCCGACGGTCAGCGCGTCGGAAAGCAGATCGGCGAACGCGGCACGCACGCGGAGCGACAGCAATGCGGCGCAATGCTCGTAGAGCGACATCGCCAGCTCGGCATATCGATCGTCCTGCGGCGCCTGCCCCTTGCCGAACGAACGCGGATCGCCGTCCGCCTTGGCCCAGACGGCGTGGAGATCGGCCAGCGCATCGGCGCGCGCCGCCTCGTCGCCGGCAAGCCACGCGGCGATCGCCTCGGCACGCGCCACGCCGTTCTTGGTCCCCCAGTCGCGGTTGAGCTGCGCGATCGTTTCGAGCAGGCTCGTATCGATGCCCGCGCATCCCTCGCGGATCGCTTCCTCGACGTCGCCCGCCGGCAGGTCGAGCTCGCGCCGCACGAAAGCGCCGATCCCGCTCGGCAAGGCTTCCAGCGCCCGCCCCGCCCGCGCGCAATCGCGCAGGAAACTCTCGGCTTTCTCCTCGCCGAGCCGGACGGACAGCGCGCCGATCGTCTCGGCCGGGCCGCTGCGCCCTTCGCGCTCGGCATCGACCAGCAGGTCGCCGAGAGCCTGTCGCATCAGCAACACTTCCTCGCGCGGTTCGATCGGGCGGAAACCGGGGACGAGCCCCGCCTCGGCCGGGAAAGCCGCGAGCAGCCCCTGGCAGAAGCCGTGGATCGTCTGGATGCGCAATCCGCCGCCCGGCGCATCGAGCACCCGCGCGAACAAGGTGCGCGCGAGCGCGATACGCTGCGCGGTCGGCTCCTCGCCGAGCGCGATCAGATCCTTGCCCAGTGCGGTTTCGGGCATTCGTACCCAGGCGGCGAGCCGCTGGCTGATCCGCGCCGCCATCTCCGCCGCGCCGGCCTTGGTGAAGGTGAGGCACAGGATCGCTGCCGGGGACACACCGCGCAGCAACAGCCGAAACACCCGCGCCGCCAGCACCTGCGTCTTGCCCGTCCCGGCCGAGGCGGAAAGCCACACATGGCTGTCCGGCCGGCTCGCGGTGCGCTGCTCGCCGCGCAGCGGGGGCAAGGGGCTCAGCGTGTCAGCGGTCACGGCCATACCATTCGTCGCGGCGCATCAGCTGGTCATAATCGGCATAGGGTGCATATTCGGGGTGGAGCTTGGCGACGAACGGCTCGTCCCCGGTCAGCCACAGCCCCGCCGCTTCGGCGAACACCGCGCGGGCCTGCGCGACGAATTCGTCGGTCACGATCCGCCCGTTCTTCCCCGCCGGATCGACCGGCGAGGTCACCTGCCCGAACTGGTCGCGATATTTCGCGAGCGACCAATATTCGAATCCGCCTGCCTTGCCCGCAATCCCCTGAAAGCCCCCCGCCTCGGCGATCGCGCCGAGCAACCCCAATTGCATCGAGAACCCCGCGCGCACCGCCGCGGGCGACGGCGCCTTGCCGGTCTTGTAATCGACGATGACGAGGCTGCCGTCCGCCGCGCGGTCGATCCGGTCGAACCGGCCGGAAAGCGTCACCCCGGCGATCTCCGCCCCGCCCTTGCCTTCGACCGCGATTACGTCGCGCCCCTCGACGCGCGCCTGATCGAGCCGCGCCGCGATCCAGTCGATCGCCGCGATCAGCCGCGGTTGCCACAAAGCGCGGAGCAACGGGTGCGTCGCGGGATCGTTGAGCATCGCCAGCGCACGCGGGCGCAACGCCTCGATCGCGCAGCCGTCCTGCTTCGCCCATTGCTCCAGCACCGCGTGCACAACGGTTCCGCGCCACGCCGCCGTCGGATCGGCGTCGACCGGATCGAGCGCGGATAGCCGCAGGATGCGCTGGGCGTAGAAGGCATAAGGATCGGCCTTGAGCCGATCGACCTGCGTCACCGAAATCTCGCGCGGCCGCTGCTCTTTGGCCGGCGAGGGCGCCGGGCGCGCGGCGGGGCGGTGCGCCGGCGGGCGATCGAGCGCATCGACCCAATGCTCCAGATCGCGCGCGCGCGCGAAATCTTGCCCCGCCATCGCCTCCAGCCGCAGCCAGAAGCGGGAGGCGAGCGTCGGCGAGCGGCTGTCGCGTCGCGCGCGGGTCAGCAATACCTCCGGCGCGCCGAGCCCCTGCCCGAAATCATGCGCCGCGATCCCGACGCGGCGCTCCAGCCCGGGCAGCCCGAGCGCGACGCGGATACGCGGCGCGAGCCAGGGATCGGGCGCGGGCGAGCCGGGCCAGACGCCCTCGTTGAGCCCGCCGAGGATCATCAGATCGGCGCTCTGCAACCGCGCCTCGATCAACCCGTAGATCGCCAGCCGGGCATGACCGCCCTGCGCCGGGCGCACCGCCGCCTCGTCCATCAATAGCCGCAGCAGCGGGGCGAGATCGTCGCGCGATACCTTGCGCGGGCCGGCGCCCGCCTCGCTCTCCAATTCGGCGAGCAGATCGGCGGCGGCGCGCCCGGCGGGGCCGCGCCACGCCTCGTCGCCGGCCAGCACGTTCGCCGCCTCGCGCAACGCGGCGACACGCTCGGCGAGCGAGCGATCATCCGCCGCCAGCGCCTCCACCGGCGCGAGCAAGGCGCGAATTTCGTGCCACCACGCGGCCGCACCGAGATGCGCGTCGATCCCCGCCAGCCCGGGCGCCGGACGCGGCCCGCGCAATGCCTTGTCGAGCCGCCGCACCCCCTCCAGCCACGCGGCCCGCGCTTCGCCCGCGCGGACCAGCGGATGTTTGAGCAGGGTCAGCAGCGGCAGCGGCGCGAAATCCTGCGCTGCAGCCTCGGCGATCGCGCCGAGCAAGGTGCCGGGCGGCAGGATCGCGAGCGGCCGGCCGGCGGTATCGTCGATCTCGATATTCCAGCGCTTGCAATGCGCCGCGACGCGCCGCGCCAGCGCGCGATCGGGGGTGACGAGCGCCGCGGTCCGCCCTTCACGCTCCAGCGCGCCGCGCAAGGCGAGCGCGATCGCCTGCGCCTCGCCCGCCGGGGTGGCGAATTCGGCCGCGCGCACGCCGGAAAGACGCCGGTCGGCGGCGGCAAGCCCGGTCCATTTGCCAGTGAACTCCGCCGGCGTCAGCGCATTGGCGATCGCGCGCGCGCGCGCCGGCGGCGCGTCATGCTCGCTGCCGTCGCGCCACGCGGCCACCTCGCCGCGGCCGGCGCCGATCCGTTCGAGCATCAGCTTGAGATGATATTGCGGATGCACCTCGATCGCGCGCCGCGGGTCGCCCTCGGGATGCGGCCCGAGCGCCGCCCATTCCTCCTCGGGCATCGCGAGATCGACATTGGCGAACACCACCATGCCGTGCGGCAGCCCCGCGACGCGCCGCAGCAGCCGCGCGACGGCCGGCGCGGAGTCGGTGATGCCGGCGGCGCAGACGAACCCGCCCGGCGGCGCCTCGCACCAGCGCGCCGCGAGCCGGGTCAGCAGCCGCGCGCGTCGCTCGGCGAGATCGATCCGCCCGAGCCGCGCCAATCCCCCCGGCCAGCGATCGAGCACCACGCGGAACGAGGCGAGCGCGCGCTGCCAATGCTCCGACAGATCCGGCCCCAGATCGAGCTCGGCCAGCCGCGACGGCGGCACCTCCTCGACGATCAGCTGATCGAGCGTCCGCGCCAGCTCGCCCGCCAGCCGCACCGCCTCCGCCGCGTCGAGATCGGGGCGCTCGTCCTGCACCAGCCGCGAGAGGATCATCCTGCGCGCGAGCGGCGCGATCGCCGGGGGCACCGGCGCATCGTCATCGGCCGGATCGAGCGCGGCGCCGATCGCCTCGCCGAGATCATCGGCGCCGATCGCCACTAATCGCGGCAACACCAGTCCGCCGCCCGAGGCGCGCACGAACGCCTCGTTGACCGCGATCCGCGCACGATTGTTGGGCACCAGCACCAGCCCGCGCGCCAGCCCGAGCGGATCGCTGCCGAACCGCCGCATCAGCCCCGCGACCAAAGCATCGGCGAAGGCGCGATGCGCCGGGATCGTGTAAAGGTTCAGCCCTCGCGCCTTTGCGTCGCGTTGGCCTTGACCCAGGGTCGATTCTGCCTCTGGCGTCATGCCAGAAGCCTCTTGTCCGGCGCCTGCCTCTCCACCGTTCGCCCTGAGCTTGTCGAAGGGCGTCCTGTCGCTCGTGAGGTGGGGCCGCCCTTCGACAGGCTCAGGGCGAACGGTGCTTCGTTTTCGCCCCGCGCCTCAGCCATCGGCCAATATGGCTTCGGTCCGCCCGATCGCGGCGGGGGTGCCGACGTCGAACCACAGCCCCTGATGCACCTGCCCGTAAGCGCGCCCGGCGGCGATCGCGCGATCCCAGAACAAATTGGTCGAGAACGGCCCTTCCGGCCAGTCCGCGATCAGCCGCGGATGCATGATCTGCACCCCGGTCCACACGAACGGCGCGACCCGTCCGCGCCCACGTCGCCCGATGATCCGCCCGTTCGGCGCGAGGCGGAAATCGCCCTGTCCGCGGTGATTGTGCGCGCGGGCATAGGGCACCATCAGCAGCAACGCGTCCATCGTCGCGTCGTCCCAGCGCGAGGCGAGCAGCTTGATCGCGTCGGTCGGGCCGTCGACCCACAAATTGTCGCTGTTGACATAGAGGAACGGCTCGTCGCCGATCAGCGCGCGCGCCTGGACCAGCGCGCCGCCGGTCTCCATCAGCCGCCCGCGCTCGTCGGAGATGACGATCTCGATCCCCGAGACGCGGTTGAGCAGATGCGCCTGCAATGCGTCGGCGAGATAATGGACATTGACCACCGCGCGCTCGACACCCGCCGCCTTCAACCGATCGAAGACATGATCGAGCAACGTCTTGCCCGCCACCTCGACCAGCGGCTTGGGCCGCGTCGCGGTCAGCGGGCGCATCCTTTTGCCGAGCCCGGCGGCCATGACCATCGCGGTCTTGGGCACCTTGCCGCCCGGTTCGGGCCGGATCATTCGCACTCGGGTCATTGGCCTGCCAGCATCATGGGGTCACCGCGCAGCTCGGGGGGGATATTGGCGTCGAACCATGCCGCCACCGGCCCGAGCACGGGATAGGAAAGATCGCGCTCAAGATAGCTCCAGACGCGCGGGCACATCGTCGGATAGCGCGGCTTGCCGTCGCGCTTCCACAAGCGGGTGAAGATGCCGATGATCTTGGCGTTCCGCTGCGCGCCGAGCACGTGATAGGCGTCGAGGAACGCTTCGCCCTCGCCAGTCGCCGCGCGATAGCGGGCGAGCATCGCCTCCTCGATCGCCGGCTCGACGTCGCGCCGCGCATCCTGCAACAACGACACGAGGTCGTAGGCGGGATGCCCGGCGAGCGCGTCCTGAAAGTCGAGCAGCCCGAGCCCGGCCGGGATCAGCATCAGATTTTCGGCGTGATAGTCGCGCAGCACCGTCACCGGCTTCTCGACCAGCGCGCGTTCGAGCACCGCGTCCCACGCCGCGCGATAGCCGGCGGCGTCCACCTCCAGCCCGACCGCGGGGCAATACCAGTCGACCAGCAGCCCCGCCTCGCGCTGCAGCTCGGTGCGATCATAGGGCCGCAACCCCAGCATCGCCTCATGCCCGCGCAACGCGACGAGCAGGTCGATCGCGCTGGCGTAGAGCGCCATCGTCGCATCAGGATCGGTCTCGATCGCTTCGCGCATCCGATCGTCCCCGAAATCCTCGATCAGGACGAGGCCGTTGGCTTCGTCCGCCGCGAGGATCACCGGCGCGGCGAACCCGCGCTCGCTGAGCCAGCGTGCGATAGTGATGAACGGGCGTGGATCCTCATGCGGCGGCGGCGCGTCCATCAGCACCGCGCGACGCGCGCCGTGGGTGATGCGGAAATAACGGCGGAAGGAAGCATCGCCCGCCAGCGGCGCGATCTCGGCGCCGGCCCAGCCGTGTGCGGCAAGGAAAACGGCGGCGCCGGCGGGGGGAATCATGTCGGTCGCCATCGTTGCTCCCATGCCGCCGGCGCCGCCCAAGTCAAGCCGCGCGCGCCGTCCGGCAATATCTCCAGCCTGAGTCGCAGCGCATCGGGCCATGCCTGCGGCCCGGCGCGCTCGGCCCATTCGATCAGCAGCGCCGAATCGTAGCGCGCCTCGTCCAGCCCCAGTTCGTCCATCTCGCGCGGATCGTCGATGCGATAGAGATCGACGTGAAGCACCGGCACGCGCACTTCGGGGGGCGCATAAGGCTGGACGATCGCGAAGCTCGGCGACGGCGCCTCACCCTCCAGCCCCAACGCGGCGAGCAGCCCGCGCGCGATGCTCGTCTTGCCTGCGCCGAGCGGTCCTTCGAGCGTGATCACGTCGCCGGGCGCGAGCACCGACGCCAGCGAGGCACCGATCGCCTCGGTCGCTTGCGGATCGGCGAGCCGGATCATCGCCGCGGCAGTTCCACCGTCACCAGCGTCCCCTCGCCCGGCTCGCTGACCAAAGCGATCGTCCCGCGATGCGCCTCGACGAATTGCTTGGCGAGCGGCAGCCCGAGATCGAGCGCACGCGCGCCGCCGCTGGTGATGCCGGGCTGGGCGAAGCGATCGAAGGCGTGCGCCGCGGCTTGCGCATCCATCCCCTGCCCGTCGTCGGACACCACGATCCGCGCGCGCGCCGCATTGCCGTCGGCATGGAGCAGGACGCGCCCGCCGCTGCCCGTCTCCCCACCCACCGAAGCGAGCGCGTGGCGCAGCAGATGCTCGATCACCTCGCCGATGCGGCGCGGATCGCCGGTGACGCGGCCGACCGAGCGGTTGATCTCGACGACATAATCGACCCCCGCCTTCCTGGCCTGCGGCGCGAGCCGATCGGCCGCCGCGCGCGCGACCGCCGCGAGATCGACATCCTCCAGTTCGAGCGCGACGCCTTCGCCGTCCGCCTGGGTCAGATCGAGCACATCGTCGACCAGCACCCCGAGCCGCGCGACCGATTCGAGGATCGCCTCGACATAGGCGTCGGCCTGCTTGGTCAGCTTCCCGGCATAGCCGCCGTGGAGCATCTCGGCGAAGCCGCTGATCGAGGTGAGCGGGGTGCGCAGCTCGTAGCTCATATTGGCGACGAACGCGGTCTTGACCCGATCGGTGTTTTCCAGCGCCTCGTTGCGCTCGCGCAGCGCCTGTTCGATCCGGCGGCTGTCGGTGATGTCGAGCATCGTGAACAGCGCATTGCCGTCGGGGAGCGGCACGACGCCGAATTCGAAATGCCGCCCGTCGGCCAGCTCGAACCGCCCGCCGCGCGTCTGGCGCTCCATCGTCGCGGCGCGGACCAGCTCGTTGATGATCTTGGCGCGCGCCGGGTGCGCCAGCTTCGACGCGACCTGTTCGGACACCACATCGACCCGCGGGTGGCTGCTGAGAAATTCCTCCTCCAGCTCCCACACCGCGCGGAAGCGGTTGTTCCACAACTGCAATTTGCCGTCGGCCGCGAACACGCCGAGCGCCTCGAACAGATTGTCGAAGGTCGCGGTGCGCACCCGCAGCAAGGTATCGCGCGCCGAGGCGAGCTGGACCTGCTCGGTGCGATCCTCGAAGATCAGCAGCAGCCCGCCATCGGGCAGGGGCTGCGCCAGCACGCGCAAATGCGTGCTGTCGGGGAGCATCCAATTCTCCTCGAACGCGCTGACCGCCTCGGTGAACCAGTCGCGCCGCTCGGCCTTCCAGCTCGGGAAGTCGCGCACCTCCGGAACGCGGTTGGCCTCGCGCATCCGTTCGAGCACGCGATCGAACTCGGGCCGGTCGGCAAGCCATTCGTTGCGCATCGCGAACATCCGCCGGAACGGCTGGTTGCAGAATACGAGCGCGCGATCGCGCCCGAATTGAGCGACGCCCGCGGAAAGCCGGTCGAGCATCGTCCGCTGCGCCTCGGCGAAGCGCCGCTCGCGCGCATGCGCCTGTTCGAGATCCTCGATATCGATCGCGTAGCCCGCGACGCCGCCGGTCGGCAGCGGGATATCGAACAATTTTAGCGAACGGCGCTCGCCCCCGATCGTCGCCGGGAGCAGCCGTTCGTGCGGCTTGCCCTGCTCGCGCGCCTCGACCGCGCCGGCAAGCGGGCCGCCGTGCCCCGAGCCTTCGACCAGTTCCACACCGCGCCCGACGACATCGGCGGCATTGGCGCCCTCGACCGCGGCGACATAGGCCGAATTGACCATCGCCAGCTTGAGATCGGCGCCGCGATACCAAATCGGCAGCGGCGCCGCTTCGATCAGCCCGGTCAGCGCCTCGAACGCACCGCGCATGTCGCCTTGCTGCGCGGAAAGCTGCTCGATCTCGCGCTGGCTGTCGGTCGCGTCGAACACCCAGATGATCACCGCGCCGATGCCGATCTCGTGCGGCGCGCGCTCGCCACGCCACATCAAGGTGCGCGACGATCCCGGCACGGTGACCGCGCGGGTGAAGCCACGCGCGGCGCGATGCGCGGCGAGGATGTCGTTCTTCAATGCGCCGAGCACATCGGCGGGCAACACGCTCGCCAGTTCGTCGATCCGCCCCGGCAATTCCTTGAGGCCGAGCCAGTCCGCCACGGTGCGGGTCAGCTCGATCCGCCCGTCGCCATAAGCCAGCACCGGTATCGCGGGCGCGGCGGCGAACAACGCCTCGAATCGGCGATTGGCACGCACCGCCGACCCGGCCGCCGCCGCCGCGCGCAGGCCGACGAACAGCGCGAAGGTCGCGCCGACCAGCAGCAGCGCGACGATCACCCCACCGATCAGCGCCGCGGCAGTCGAGATTACGATCATGCCGGCGGTGATAGGCAGAGTTCGGGCATGAAAAAAGGGGCCGCGCGCGGCGACCCCTCGTTTCGTGCTTTATTCTCGATCAGTAACGATAGTGATCGGGCTTGAACGGCCCTTCGACCTTCACGCCGATATAATCCGCCTGCTTCTGGCTGAGCTTGCTGAGCTTCACGCCCAGCTTCTCGAGGTGCAGCGCCGCGACCTTCTCGTCGAGGTGCTTGGGCAGGACATAGACCTTGTTGTCATATTCGCCGCTCTTGGTGAACAGCTCGATCTGCGCCAGCACCTGATTGGTAAAGCTCGACGACATGACGAACGACGGGTGGCCGGTGGCGCAGCCCAGGTTCACCAGGCGGCCCTTGGCGAGCACGATGATCTGCTTGCCGTCCGGGAACTTCACCAGATCGGTGCCCGGCTTCACCTCGGTCCACTCATAATTGCTCAGGGCGGCGATCTGGATCTCGCTGTCGAAGTGACCGATGTTGCAGACGATCGCCATCGGCTTCATCGCCTTCATGTGATCGGCGGTGATCACATCGGCATTGCCGGTCGCGGTGCAGAAGATGTCGGCGCGGGTCACCGCTTCCTCCATCGTCACCACCTCATAGCCTTCCATCGCCGCCTGCAGCGCGCAGATCGGGTCGATCTCGGTCACCAGCACGCGCGCGCCGCCGTTGCGCAGTGACGCCGCCGAGCCCTTGCCGACATCGCCGAACCCGGCGACGCAGGCGACCTTGCCGGCAAGCATCACGTCGGTCGCGCGACGGATCGCGTCGACCAGCGACTCCTTGCAGCCGTAGAGGTTGTCGAACTTCGACTTGGTGACCGAATCGTTCACGTTGATCGCCGGAAACGGCAGTTCGCCCTTCTTGGCGATCTCGTACAGGCGGTGGACGCCGGTGGTGGTCTCTTCCGACACGCCCTTGAGGTTCTTCACCGTCTCGGTGAGGTAACCCGGCTTCTTGGCGATGAACGCCTTGAGCGCGCGCTGGAATTCGACTTCCTCGGCATTCTCGGGCTCGCCGAACTTTTCGCCGCGCTCGAGCTTGGCGCCCCACAAAGCGAACATCGTGGCGTCGCCGCCGTCGTCGAGGATGATGTTGGCGGTGCGACCGGTGCCGTCATCCCAATCGAAGATCGAGCCGACATAAGCCCAATAATCGGCGAGGCTCTCGCCCTTCACCGCGAACACCGGGATGCCGGCGGCGGCGATCGCGGCGGCGGCGTGGTCCTGCGTCGAGAAGATGTTGCAGGTCGCCCAGCGCACCTCGGCGCCCAGCGCGACGAGCGTTTCGATCAGCACCGCGGTCTGGATCGTCATGTGCAGCGAACCGGTGATCCGCGCGCCCTTGAGCGGCTGCGACGCACCGAATTCGGCGCGCAGCGACATCAGGCCGGGCATCTCGGTTTCGGCGATCTCGATCTCCTTGCGGCCGAAATCGGCGAGGTCGATGTCTTTGATGACATAATCATTGGTCGGGCGGTCGAGAACGGTAGCCACGGGAATCTCCGCAAAAGACTGGATGCCGGCCACATAGGCGCAGCCGGCGCCCAAAGCAAATATAAAGATATCTTTATATGGAAAAGCGAGGTGGGTCGAGCGCGACGCAGCGCCCTTCCCCGCGGGGCGATCCGCCCGCCGCGCCGGCAAGCAACATCGACACTTGCCGCCGCGGAAATGTAAATTTCTGTAACATACAACCGCTGATAACCATTGTTTTCGCAGAGTCGCCCGGTCCGAGGCGCGAGCGGTTCGCGTCCGGATTCAGGCTGTTCGATATGATGACCGTCATTCACCACGCCGCGCACGACCATAATATGTGGCTGGTCCTTCTCGCGACGCTCGTATGCGTCGGCGGCGCGTGGTGGGTGTTCCGGCTCTTCGCACGCGCGACGGTAACGACCGGGCTTCAGCGTAACGCGTGGCTCTTGCTGACGACGATCGCGGGCGGCGCAACGATGTGGTGCACGCACTTCATCGCGATGATCGGCTATCAATTCCACCTTCCGTTCAAGCTCAATCCGTTGCTCGCCGTTCTGGCGCTCGCGATCGCGATGGCAGGCGCCGGCGCGGGCTTCTGGGTGGCGGGTCGCCGGTCGCCCGTCGCCGCCTTTGCCGGCGGCGCGATCGTGGGCCTCACCATCGCGGCGATGCACTATACCGGCATGCTGGCCTATCATCTGTATGGGACCATCGCGTGGGATATGAATTATCTCATCGCCTCGGTCCTGCTCTCCGCCGCGTTCGCCGCTGCGGCGACGCGTATCGCGGTCGTCGGGACGATGCCGCACCAGCACACGATCGCGGGCGCGCTGTTCGCGCTCGCGATCATCGCGATGCATTTCACCGGCATGGTCGCGTTCCGGGTCGAACCGGCGTTCAACGGCATCCCGGCCCCGAACACGCAGGCGCTGGTGGTCCTGGCGCTGGGAATCGCCAGCGTCGGCCTCACCGTCGTCGCGACCGGCGGGGCGAGCTATATGATCGACGCGCGGACGCGGGCCGATACGTTCGAACGCATTCGCCGTCTGGCCTTCAACGACAGCCTGACCGGCCTGCCCAATCGCGCGAGTTTCCACGAGCATCTTGGCCGCGAACTGTCCCGCGCGCATTGCGACGGCGCCGAACTGGCGATCGTCTGCATCGATCTGGATCGCTTCAAGGAACTCAACGACGTCAACGGCCATGCCGCCGGCGACACGGTGTTGCAGACGGTGGGCGAGCGCATGAAGTCACTGTTGTCGGAGGACAATTTCGTCGCGCGCCTGGGCGGCGATGAATTCGCTGCCGTCCACCGTCTGCGCGACGAACAGAGCCTGTCGAGGTTTCTCGAGAATCTGTGGTTCGCGCTCACCGGGCCGGTGCAGCTCGACAGCCATTCCTATCTGCCGGGCGCCAGCATCGGCGTCGCGAACTATCCGCGCGATGCGGCGGCGGCAGAGGTGCTGCTGAACAACGCCGATCTGGCGCTCTATCGCGCCAAATCGGGCCGGATGGAAAAGATCTGTTTTTACGAAGCCGCGGTGGACGATGCGGTCCGCATCCGCCGCGCGCTCGCCAATGATCTGCGCGAGGCGATCGCGGGCGATCTCCTTGAGGTGCATTATCAGGTGCAGACCTCGATCATAACGGGAGAAACCAAGGGGTTCGAGGCGCTCCTTCGCTGGAATCATCCGACGCGCGGGGCGATTTCGCCGGCCGAGTTCGTGCCGCTGGCCGAACGGAAAGGGCTCATCCTGCAACTCGGCGAATGGGTCCTGCGCCGCGCCTGCACCGATGCCCGGTCGTGGAACAACGATTATTCGGTCGCGGTGAATTGCTCGCCGCTGCAATTCGCCCATGCCGATCTGCCGCGGCTCGTCATGTCGATCCTGGTGGAAACCGGGCTGCCGCCGCGCCGGCTCGAACTGGAACTGACCGAATCCGCGATCTTCGCCGATCGCGAGCGCGCCTTGCGCCAGCTTCACCAGATCAAGGCGCTCGGCGTCCGCATCGCGCTCGACGATTTCGGCACGGGTTATTCCTCGCTCGATGTCCTGCGAAGCTTCCCGTTCGATCGCATCAAGCTCGACGCATCATTCGTCCGTGAACTCGAGAAAAGCCCGCAGGCGGTCGCCATGGTCCGCGCGATCCTAGCGCTCGGAAAAAGCCTGGACATCCCCGTCCTCGCCGAAGGGGTCGAGACCAGAGGCCAGCTCATGCTGCTGCAGCAGCAGGGATGCGACGAAACGCAGGGCTTTCTGCTCGGCCGCCCGGCGGGGCTGGCCGAGGTTCTGAAGCGCATGGCACATGGCGTTTTTGCGTCGAGAAATGACAGCGCAGGCACAGCGCTCCGCAACAGCGACGCTGCTTAGTGCGCCGCGCCCAAATATATTGATTGGCACCCTTGCGTTGTGATCCACCCCGACGCAGGCCGGAGTCCAGTATCGGGCCGGTCGTAACTGGACCCCGGCCCCCGCCGGGGGTCTCGCCACATGTTCCCGATTTGGCGCACCACGCCCTATGCGTGCCCGCTCTCATTGGCCAGCAAACGCGGATCGATTCCCGCCTGGACGAAGCCGCCGTGCCAGCGCTCCTCGGCGGGGGTATCGAACAGGATCGCCTCGTCGCGCCAGTCGAGGTTGAGCCAGCCGTGCCGCGTCATCTCGCCGTCGAGCTGCCCTGGCCCCCAGCCGGCATAGCCGAGCGCGACCTGCCAACGCGTCGGGCCCTTGCCCTCGGCGATCGCGCGCAACGCGTCGAGCGTGCCCGACAGCGCCCAGCGCCCGGCGACGTCGATCGTGTCGACCCCGCTCCAGTCGCGACTGTGCAGCACGAAGCCGCGCCGCGTCTCGACTGGCCCGCCGCGCAGCACCGGCACGTCGGGCGCGACGCCGGGGTCGATATCGACCTGGCGCAGCACGTCGTGCAGCGTCATGCCGTCGAAGGTCGCGCCGATATCGATCCCCATCGCGCCCTCCGCGTCATGCGCGCAGACGGCGATCATTGCCTGATCGAAACGCGGATCACCGATCCCTGGCATCGCGAGCAGGAACTGGCCGGCGAGAAAACGGGCGGACTCCATTCGAACAAGCATAGCGACCGGGCGTCGCCGAAGCCACGCTTGAAAATCATGCGCGCGCTTGCGACCTAGCCCGCGGCCCGATTCTGCGGCCGCAGGAGATTCCACGATGACGATCAGCGTCGGCGACAAGCTGCCCAACACCACCTTCGTCAAAGCGACCGACAACGGCCCCGAAGCGACCGACAGCGACACCTTCTTCAAGGGCCGCCGCGTCGCGCTGTTCGCGGTGCCCGGCGCTTTCACCCCGACCTGCTCGGCCAAGCACCTCCCCGGCTTGATCGAGAAGCAGGACGAGCTGAAGAGCAAGGGCATCGACGAAGTGGCCTGCACCTCGGTCAACGATCCGTTCGTGATGGGCGCCTGGTCCAAGTCGAGCGGCGCCGAGGGGATCACGATGCTGGCGGACGGCAACGGCGAGTTCGCCGAAGCGATCGGGCTGACGATGGACGGTTCGAAATTCGGGCTCGGCAAGCGCAGCCAGCGTTATTCGATGGTCGTCAACGACGGCGTGGTCGAGCAGCTCAACGTCGAAGCGCCGGGCGAGTTCAAGGTCAGCACCGCCGAGCATATGCTGGGCAACCTCTGACCCATTCGATGCGTTGGTCATGGCGGTAATCGTAACGGAGTAACCGTCATGACCGACACAGCGCTGAACGCGCTTCCCGATGTGGAAGAACAACAGAGCATCGCCGATCGCGCGCGTTATGCCGCAGCGGTGACGATGGAGGCGGCCCGCGTGCACCCTTACGCCACCGCAGGGATCGCGGTCGCCGCCGCCGCCGCGATCGGGGGCGCCGCCTATGCCGCCAGCAGGCGGACGAGCGACGGCGCGGCCCACACTTAAGGGCAATTCTCCTCCACGCCCTGTCACTCCGGTCTTGAGCCGGGGTGACGAGGGGAATATGCGGCAGCATTGCCGCTCGATGTATCCGAAGGGCTCCCGGTCGTTCGAAAGGCGAAACCGCGCCGCCATTGTCTTGCCAGCGTCATTCAGGCAATTTAATCGCTTAGGATGACCGCAGCAGAAATCGTCGCCGAACTGGATCGGCTCTACACCGCCTCCGTCGCCCGCCTGCAGGAGGCACTGACCCGCTATCTCGCCAACGGCACCCCGCCGCCGCCGGAATCGCGCTTCGACGGATCGTTCGCCTATCCCGAAATCCATCTGCGTTATCGCGGGCAGGACGAACGCCCGACGCCGCTGCGCTCGTTCGGGCGGCTGGTGACCCCCGGCGAATATCGTATCAGCGTCACCAAGCCGGCGATCTTCGCCGAATATCTCACCGAACAGCTCACTTTGCTGCTCGAAGATTATGACGTCGAGGTGCAGGCGGTCGCCGGGCGGACCGAAATCCCCTTCCCTTATGTGCTCGATCCCGGCCATGCGCTGCGGCTCGACGAAGTCTCCGCATCCGAGCTGGCGCGCTTCTTCCCCGCGACCGAGCTCGCCAATATCGGCGACGAAATCGCCGACGGGCTGTCGGGCGGCCCCGATGCGAGCCGCCCGCTCGCGCTGTTCGACGCGCTGCGCACCGATTTCAGCCTCGCGCGTCTCCGGCATTACACCGGCACCCCGCCCGAGCATGTCCAGCGCTATGTGCTGTTCACCAATTATCACCGCTATGTCGACGAATTCGTCCGCTGGGCGGCGACCCAGGTTGACGGCAAGACGCGCTTTACCGCGCTGTCCGGCCCGGGCGGGGTGATGTTCGAGCCGGGCGACGATCCGGGCAAGCTCGACGATAGCGCGTGGCGCCGGCTGCAGATGCCCGCCTATCACCTGATCGCGCCCGATCGCAGCGGGATCACCCTGGTCAACATCGGGGTCGGCCCGTCGAACGCCAAGACGATCACCGATCACCTCGCGGTGCTGCGCCCCGATGCGTGGCTGATGATCGGCCACTGCGGGGGGCTGCGCCCGTCGCAGCGGATCGGCGATTATGTGCTGGCGCACGCCTATCTCCGCGACGATCACGTGCTCGACGACATGCTCCCGCCCGAGATTCCGGTGCCGGCGATCGCCGAGGTCCAGCTCGCGCTCGCCCGCGCGGCCGAAACCGTCTCGGGTCAGTCGGGCGAGGAATTGAAGCGGCGGCTGCGCACCGGGACGATCGTCACCACCGACGATCGCAACTGGGAATTGCGCTACAGCCGCTCGGCGCTGCGTTTCTCGCTGTCGCGCGCGGTGGGGATCGATATGGAATCGGCGACGATCGCGGCGCAGGGCTATCGCTTCCGCGTCCCCTACGGCACCTTGTTGTGCGTCTCGGACAAGCCGCTCCACGGCGAGCTCAAGCTGCCCGGGCAAGCCAATCGCTTCTACGAGCGCGCGATCAGCGAGCATATGCGGATCGGCATCGAGACCTGCGAGGAGCTGCGTCGCGAGGGCGCCCGGCTGCACAGCCGCAAGCTGAGGGCGTTCAACGAACCGCCTTTCCGTTGACGCAACGACTGGCATGAGCGAGCGTTAGTCTGTCTGTACCGCAACAGGGAGACCAACGCATGGCCGATACGCCAGACACCCCCCAGCCGACCAAGGCCGCCGCACCGCGCCGCCGTGCGCCGCGCAAGACCGCCGCCGCCAAGCCGGCCGGCACGAAGGGAACGTCGAAAGCGCCGGCCAAGGCGCCGGCTGCCGCGTCCAAGCCGAAGCGGACCCGCGCCGCCTCGACGAACGCGGCCGCCCCGACGACCCGCGCCGCCAAACCGGCGGCGAAGCAGCGTGCCGCGGGGCGCAAGGCCGCGCCGGCCACCCCTCGCGCCGCCGCCAAGCCGACCACCGCCGAAACGGTCGCCGCCTCCGCGCGCTCGACCCTGGCCAAGGCGACCGACGGGGTTTCCAAGGCGCGCGAGAAGTTCGCCGGCAAGAAATGGGGCTCCGCGGCGATCGCCGGCGGGCTCGCCGCGGTCGGCGCGGCCGCAACCGCGGCGCTGCTGTCGCTGCGCGGCTCGACGCCGAAAGCGGGGGAAGCGACGGATAGCGCGTCGTCCCCGGAGACGACGGACAAACCGGCGGACTGATAACGCGTCATTCCCGCGCAGGCGGGAATGACGACGGTACGAGGTCAGCCCGCGAGGAAATCCGCGATCGCCTGCCCCAGCGCCGGCTTGGTCACCGCGCTCATATGGTTGCCGGGGATTTCGACGTAACGCGCGTCGGGCAGCGCATCGGCGAGCGCGGCGGCCGAGCCGTTGTCGTCATCGTCGACGCCGTTGACGCACAGCGCCGGCCAGCCGAACCGCTCGACCGTCTCGAGCGGGGTGCTGACGAAGGTGTCGATGATGCCCAGCAACGCCACCGGATCGCCGCCGGTGGTCTTGAGGAACGCCTCGGCGAACCACGCCTCGCTCCCCCGCGGGTGCTGGCCGAGATTGGTCAGGACATGGCGAAAATGGCCCGCGCGGCGCTCGGCCGAGACCAGCCCGTCGAGACCCATCCCGGCAAAGACCACCCGTCGCGGGTTGGCCCCGGTCGCGAGCATCCGCGACGTGGTGCGCGCGCCGAGCGAATAGCCGCCGAGATCATAGTCGCCGAGCCCGAGATGCGCGATCAGCGCGTGCCCATCCTGCGTCAGCGCGTCGGGCGGATAGGCGGCCGGGTCGTGCGGCCGCGCGCTGTCGCCGTGCGCGCGCAAATCCGGCATGATCACGCGAAAGCCGCGCGCGGCGATTGCGGCGGCGTGTCCGTAGCGGATCCAATTGGTGTAAGCGTCTGAGAAATAACCGTGGATCAGGACGACCGGGCGCCCCTCCCCCATCTCCCGCCACGCCAGCCGCGTGCCGTCGAAACTCTCGAAATAGTGCACTTCACTTTGGGACATCGCTGCCTGCTTCTCGCCACCGCTCGACCAGCGGCTGATATTCCGCGCACCGCGTTCCCGGCAAGTCGCGTGTGTCGAGCCAGGCGTCGTGGCGATGCTCGACCCCGAAATGCGCGGTCGGGCGGAAGCGCGAAGGATCGTCGAAACTGCCGACCGTCAGGTCGAGCTTGTCCGACCCCGCGACATATTCGAACGTCAGCGGCGTGCCGCATGCCGAGCAGAAACCGCGCCGCGCGATCGGCGAAGAGGCATATCGATCGGGCTCGCGCTCCCAATGCACATCGGCGCGCTTCACGTTCTTGAACGCGATCGACACCCCGCCGGTGGCGCGCTGGCACATCCGGCAATGGCACAGATAGGCGTCATCGCTGTCGACCTCCGCCGCATAGCGCACCCGCCCGCATTGGCAGCCGCCGGTCATCCGCGTCATTGCACCGTCTCCTGTCTCAGACGGATATTTGTCGCGCCTCGCACCGCCCGTTGCAACTTTTCGCGCAGCAATTCGCTTCCATTATATAAGCAAGCTTATTATATGGCAGCCTATGACAGAGACGTTCGGTTTCCTGCTCAGCGACACGTCGCGACTGATGCGCCGTCGCTTCGACGAGCGCGCGCGCTCGCTCGGCGCGACGCGTGCGCAGTGGAAGGCGCTGTTCGGCCTCAGCCGGCACGAAGGGATCAATCAGGGCGGGCTCGCCGATATCCTGGAGGTGGAGCCGATCACCCTGTGCCGGATGGTCGACCGCCTCGAAGAAGCCGGGCTGGTCGAGCGCCGCCGCGATCCCAAGGATCGCCGCGCCTGGCGGCTCTACCTCAGCGACAAGGCCCGCCCGATCCTCGAGGAGCTACGCGAGACCGGGGCCGAACTCGCCGCGCAGGCGCTGCGCGGTATCCCTCAAGAGAAGATTGACGAGCTTTCCGACGTGCTGAATGCCATTCGCCAGAACCTCGCCGAGCCGCAACACAAGGACGCCGCTCATGGCTGATGCCGATCCCAAGCGCGCAACGGCCGCCGGCCCTGCCCTCACCGTGCCGACCGAGGCCGCGCCGCCGCGCAAGGAGCGCCGGCTGCTGCGCTCGCTGCTCATGTTCGGCGTGCCGATCCTAATCGCCGCGATCGCCGGCTATGTCTATCTCACCTCGGGCCGCTACATCTCGACCGACAATGCCTATGTCCAGCAGGACATGATCTCGGTCAGCCCCGACGTCTCGGGGCGGATCGTTTCGGTCGAGGTGCGCGAGAACCAGCGGGTCAAGGCCGGCGACGTGCTGTTCCGCATCGACCCCGAGCCGTATCGCATCGCGCTGGCGCAGGCCGACGCCGATCTCGCCACCGCGCGGGTGCAGGTCTCCACAATGGCCACCGACACCGGCAGCGCCGCCGCCGATATCCAGAACGCCAGGGCCGAGCAGACGCTGGCGCAGGCAACCTACGCGCGTCAGGCCGCGCTGATGAAGCAGGGCTTCACCACCCGCGCCGCGTTCGACGCCGCGACGCAGGGGGTCGCTGCCGCCAATGCCAAGCTCGCGACCGCGCAGGCCGCAGCGGCGCGCGCGCGTCAGCAGCTCGGCTCGGGCGGCGGCACCGGCCAGCCCGCGGCGATCCAGGTCGCGCTCGCCAAGCGCGCGAAGGCCGCTTACGATCTGGAACGCAGCGTGGTGCGCGCGCCGAAGGACGGCATCGTCAGCCAGACCGGGCGATTGCAGGTCGGCAACATCACCCCCTCGGGGGTTCCGGCGCTCAGCCTGGTGGTCAGCCAGCAGGCGTGGGTCGAGGCCAATTTCAAGGAAACCGATCTCAATCACATGCGCGTCGGCCAGCCCGCCGAATTGACCTTCGACGCCTATCCGGGGCTCAAGGTGCGCGGCCACGTCCAGTCGATCGGTGCGGGCACCGGGAGCGAGTTTTCGGTGCTTCCGGCGCAGAATGCCAATGGCAATTGGGTCAAGGTGACACAGCGCGTGCCGGTGCGTGTCGCGATCGAGGGCAACCCGCCGCGCGCGATGATCGCCGGGCTTTCGACCGACGTGACGATCGACACGAAGGGCGACACCAAGGGCGACGCGAAAGCCAGATAATGGCTTCGCGCGCCGCCCCAGCCTCCGCCGCCGCGCCCGCTGTTCCGCAGCCGGGCCAGCCGCTGCTGCCCGTCAAACATCGCGGTATCCTGACGATCGGGGTCATGGGCGCGATGATCATGCAGATCCTCGACACCACGATCGCCAATGTCGCGCTGCCGCACATGCAGACCAGCCTCGGCGCGACCGCGGATACGATCACCTGGGTGCTGACCAGCTATATCGTTGCCACCGCGATCGCGCTGCCGGCGACCGGCTGGCTTTCCGATCGGATCGGCAGCCGCAACCTGTTCCTGATCGCGGTCGGCGGGTTCATCCTCGCCTCGATGGCATGCGGCACCGCCGTCAGCCTTGAGGAAATGGTGATATTCCGCGTCTTCCAGGGGATTTTCGCGGCGTTCATCAACCCGCTGTCGCAAACCTCGATGCTCGATATCAACCCGCCCGAACGCTCCGCCCAGGCGATGAGCGTGTGGGGCATGGGGGTGATGGTCGGCCCGATCATGGGGCCGGTGATCGGCGGGTGGCTCACCGAAAGCTATAACTGGCGCTGGGTGTTCTACGTCAACGTCCCGGTCGGCGCGCTGACCTTTGCGATCCTGTGGTTCCTGCTCCCGTCACGGCCAAGGGCGAAACGCTCGTTCGACGGCTTCGGCTTCCTGCTGATCGGGGTCGCGGTCGCGTCCTTCCAGCTGATGCTCGATCGCGGGCAAAACAAGGATTGGTTCGCGAGCTGGGAGATCGTGATCGAGGGGCTGATCGCCTTCGCCTTCGCCTGGATGGCGATCGTCCACCTCGCCACCGCGAAGAAACCGCTGTTCGATCGCCATCTGTTCGGCAACCGCAACCTCGTCAGCGGCATGTTCTTCATGGTCGTGATCGGCATCTCGACAATGGCGCCGATGGCGCTGCTGCCGCCGATGCTCCAGCAATTGTTCGGCTATCCGGTGATCGACACCGGGCTGATGATGGCGCCGCGCGGCGTGGGCGTGCTGATCACGATGTGGCTCGCCGGGTGGCTGATGGTCCGCGTCGACACGCGGCCGGTGATCATGATCGGGCTGGTGATCTTCGCGGTCTCGCTGCGCTGGATGGCGGCCTATAGCCTGCAGATGGATTATTGGCCGGTGATCACCGCCGGCTTCGTTCAGGGGCTGGGCATGGGGCTGGTGTTCATGCCGATGAACGCCCTAGCTTTCGCAACGCTCGACGGCCGCTACCGCACCGACGGTGCGAGCCTGCTCAACCTGACGCGCTCGATCGGCCAGTCGGCGGGGATCTCGATGGTCACGGTGCTGCTGGCGCGCAATATCCAGGTCAGCCACGCCGATCTGGCGCAGCATGTCACGCAGGATCGCGTACCCGCGATCAACCTGAGCTCGATCGATCAGCTCGGCATGTATGCCGACAGCGTGTTTTCCTATGCCGATGCGATGGTCAACCAGCAGGCGGCGATGATCGCCTATATCGACGATTTCTACATGATGAGCTGGATCGCGCTTGCCGCGGTGCCGCTGGTGCTCGTGCTCAAGAAGCCGAAGGGCAAGGTCGAGGTGGTGCATTCGGAGTGAGGCGCACGCGCGCTCTCTCCCGTTCGCCCTGAGCTTGTCGAACGGCTGTCCTTCCTCATCGGAAGAAAGTGCAGGGCTTCGACAGGCTCAGCCCGAACGGGGCTGGATCCGCGCTCGTTTCGCTATCGCGAGAGCGCCGCGAAAAACCCTTCGAGATCCGGCCCCTCGGGCCATTGCGGCACGTCCTCGTCGAGCACGATCCACGGCTGCTTGCTCCGCACCCAGATATGCGCGCGCGGCTCGAGCGATCGATTCTCGTCGAGCGTCCCCGCGCGGATGATCGCAAGATCGGGGCGCAGGCTGCTGACGTTCCACAATCGCGCGTGGCAGGTGCCGCAGGCATATTGATGCGATTGCCGGCCGCTCGGGGTGGCGAGCGTATAATCGATCACCGGCCCGGCGGCGGTGATCGCCCCCGCCGGCACCACCGCCTGCTCGCTGAATGCGCTGCCTGTCCACCGCTGGCAATCGGTGCAATGGCAGCAATAGACGGCCGTCACCGCGTCGAGCGCCACCTCGTAGCGACACGCGCCGCAGCGACAACCGCCGGAGACGGTCATGCCGCTTTCTTCAGATGCCGTCGGCCGAGCAATTCGGCGATCTGCACCGCGTTGAGCGCGGCGCCCTTGCGCAGATTGTCGCTGACGCACCACAAGGAAAGCCCGTTATCCACCGTCGAATCCTCCCGCACGCGGCTGATGAAGGTGGCGTAATCGCCGACGCATTCGATCGGGGTGACGTATCCCCCGTCTTCGCGCTTGTCGACCAGCATCACCCCCGGCGCCTCGCGCAGGATGCGCTGCGCCTGCGCGGCGGAGATTTCCTCCTCGAATTCGATGTTGATCGCCTCGGAATGGCCGACGAACACCGGGACGCGCACGCAGGTCGCGGTCACCTTGATCTTGGGATCGAGGATTTTCTTGGTCTCGACCACCATCTTCCATTCTTCCTTGGTCGAGCCGTCGTCGAGGAAGCTGTCGATATGCGGGATGACGTTGAACGCGATCTGCTTGGTGAATTTCTTCGGCTCGGCCGGGTCGCCGACGAAGATGTTGCGGCTCTGCTCGAACAGCTCGTCCATCCCGACCTTGCCCGCGCCCGAGACCGATTGATAGGTCGCGACCACCACGCGCTTGATCGTCGCCGCGTCGTGCAGCGGCTTCAATGCGACGACCATCTGCGCGGTCGAGCAATTCGGGTTGGCGATGATATTCTTCTTCTTATAGCCGTCGATCGCCTCGGGGTTCACCTCCGGGACGATCAGCGGCACGTCCGGGTCCATGCGGTAGAGCGACGAATTGTCGATCACCGTGCAGCCCGCGGCGGCGAATTTGGGGGCATAGACCTTGGTCGCCTCGCTGCCGATCGCGAACAGCGCGATATCCCAGCCGGTCGGATCGAAATGCTCGATATTCTTGACCGTGAGCATCTTGCCGGTCTCGCCATATTCGATCTGGTCGCCGGTCGAGCGCGAGCTTGCGACCAGCGCGATCTCGTCCGCAGGGAATTCGCGCTCGGCGAGGATGTTGACCATCTCGCGACCGACATTGCCCGTCGCGCCCGCGACCACCACCCGATAACCCATGTGTGAACTCCTGCTGTCGGCGCGGCCCGTACCGTCATTGCGGCGCGGGCAGCAACATCATTCTAATCGTGCGTCCGCGCCTGCCAGGTCGCATGGGTAATGCCATGCACCTCCGACAGATGTTCGACGATCGCGTCGAGCTCACGCGACGGAACATTGGTGCTGACGAGGGTCGCGACGATCTCGACGCGCTCCTCGCCGCGCTCCACCACGTCGAGCTCGGCCACCGGCAAAGATTGGGCTTCGAGATGATCGGTCAAGAGGTCGCCGAGCGGCCCGGCCTGATCGGTCGCGCCGGTGATCGTCACCGAATAGGTCGCTTCGAGGCTGCGGCCTTCGAGCGGGATGCGGTTGATCGCGTCGACCACCGGACGGAGCAAGGTATTGGCGACGATCACCAGCCCGGCAAGCAAGGTGGCCTCGGCCAGCATATCGCTCCCCGCGATCGCGCCGACCGCCGCCGAGCACCACAGGGTCGCCGCGGTGTTGAGCCCGCGGACGTTCATCCCCTCCTTCATGATCACGCCGGCGCCGAGGAAGCCGATCCCCGACACGACATAAGCGATCACCCGGATCGACTCGACGTCGCCGCCGAGCCGCTGCCCGAGATCGGTGAACGCCGCCGCGCCAATCGCCACCAAGGCGTTGGTGCGCAGCCCCGCGGTGCGCTGGCGATATTGCCGCTCCGCCCCGATCAGCGTGCCGAGCACGAACGCCGCGACATAGCTGACGATCGTGTCGAGGAACGGCATCAGGTGGAAGGTGGTGAGGAAGCGCATCGCCCGTGCTTACTTCGCCGGGATGTTCTTTACGTGACGGTCGAGGAAATCGAGCATCGTCGTCCAGGGATGCACGTCGCGCACCGCGCCGTGGGTCTTGCCGGGATAGAGCATCATTTCGAACTTGATGTCCGCCGCCTGCAACCGCGCGGCGATCGACGTGGTGTTGTCGAGGAAGACATTGTCGTCGGCCATGCCGTGCATGAGGAGCAACGGATCGCGAATCCTGGTCGCATCGGGGAGCGCGCTCGACGCGGTATAGGCCGCGGCATCGCGGGTCGGATCGCCCATATAGCGCTCGGTATAATGGGTATCGTAGAGCGACCAGTCGGTGACCGGCGCGCCCGAGACGCCCGCGGCATAGACGCCGGGGTTCTTCTCCAGCATCTTGAGCGTCATATAGCCGCCGTAGGACCAGCCATAGGTGGCGATTTTCGTGCCGTCGACGAACGGCAGCGACTTGAGATAGCGCGCGCCGGCGAGTTGATCCTCGACCTCGACGCTGCCCATCGCATGCCAGATCGCATCCTCGAACGCCTTGCCGCGATTGGCCGAGCCGCGATTGTCGATCTGGAAGAAGATCCACCCCTGCTGCACCAGATATTGCACCAGCGGATTGCTCCAGCCGCGGGTCACCTGCTGGCTGTGCGGGCCGCCGTAATGCTGGAAGAAGACGGGATATTTCTTGCCCGGTTCGAGCGGCGGGGTGATCATCTCCCACTGCAGCACCGTGCCGTCCGCGGCCTTCACCGTGCCGAATTCGGTCGGGCGGTGCGCGGCGCGATACGGGGCATAGGGATGCGCGCCGGTCACCGCATTTTCGTTGATCCACGACAGGCGCTTGCCCTCGGCATCGGCGAGATAGGTCTGCGGCGGCTGATCGGGGTTCGATCGCGTGATGATGAAGCGCGACGCGCGCGTATCGGCGCTCGCGCTGTTCCACCAGCCCGCCTCGGTCAGCCGCGTGATCACATGCGTCTTGGGATCGAGCGCGTAGAGATGCTGTTCGAGCACCCCGTCGCGATTGCCGGTGAAGAAGATCCGGCCCGAGGCGTCATCGACCCCGATCAGCCCGGTCACCACCCAGTCGCCCCTGGTCAGCTGGGTCCATTTGCCAGCTTTCCAGCGATAGAGATGCCCGAAGCCGTCGCGTTCGGAGCGCCAGATCAGGCCGCCGTCGGGCATCACGCGATAGGCGTTGGAGAGGTTGATCCAGCTCTTCGCCCCGGCCTTTTCGGTGAACATCACCGTCGCTTTGCCGGTGGCGGCATCGACGCGCAGCATGTCGAGCGTGCGCTGGTCGCGGCTCTCGCGCTGGACGAGCAACGCCGAACCGTCCGGCAGCCAATCGACGCGCGCGAGGTAGAAGTCGCTGTCGGTGCCGAGATCGGCCTTCACCCGGCCCGAACCGTCGGCGCGGATCACCCACAATTCGACCAAGGCATTGGGGGTGCCCGCGGCCGGATAGCGCTGCTGGTAGATATTGGTGCCCGACGCGCCGATCGCCGCGCGGGTGAAGATCTTGACCGGCGCCTCGTCGAACCGCTCGACCGCGATCCGGCTCTCGTCGGGCGACCACCAGTAACCGGTGCGGCGATCCATTTCCTCCTGCGCGACGAACTCCGCCTCGCCGAAATGGATCGTACCCCTTCCCTCCTTGGTCAGCGCTTGCGCCGCGCCCTCGCCCGCGAGCGGCTGGACCCACAGATTCTGGTCGCGCACGAAGCTGACGAAACCGCCGCGCGGCGAGATCGCCGGGTTGAGCGCGCCCTTGGTCCCCGCGATCCGCCGCGCATCGCCGTCGAGCCCGGCGAGGAACAATTCGCCGTCGATCGGCACGAGCAACGAGCGGCCGTCGGGCGCCCAGTCGTAATCGAGGATGCCGGTCTTGCCGGTCTTGGTGCGATCGCGCTCGCGCTGCATCTTCTCCGCCTCGGAAAGCGCCGCGCCGCTGCCGACCTTGCGCGAATCCACCAGCATCCGCTCGGCGCCGGTGCGCGTGTCGGTGGCCCACAGATCGTAGCGGGCGCGCTCGTCGGCACGGTTGCGCACCGAGGTCAGCAACGTGCCGTCGGGCGAGAGGCGCAACGATTGCGGCTGCGGGCCGGCGAGATCGGGGCTGGCGAAGATACGCTCGAGCGTCAGCCGCTGCGGCTGGGGCACGGGATCAGCCACGGCGGGCACCGGCGCCAGCAAGATCAAAGGGGCAAGTGCAGGCAACCATGCGCGCATATCTTTCTCCGTCAGGCGCAAGGGCAAAGCGCGGTGCGACGGAAAAGACAAGGCCCCCCGTCACGCCGGCTTGACCCGGCCTCCAGAGCGAAGGGCGGCACCGCTTGAGACTCTGGAGGCCGGGTCAAGCCGGCATGACGACAAGAGGAAAGCCAACGAAAAGAGGCGCCGGCAGTCTCCCCGCCGGCGCCTCCGATGCTTTTCAGCTCGTAGCGGCGATTATTCGGCCGCTTCCGCCGTCGGACGGTTGTCGCGACGCTCGGCGATACGCGCCGACTTGCCGGTGCGGCCACGCAGATAATAGAGCTTGGCACGACGCACCGCGCCCTTGCGCACCACGTCGATCGAATCGATGTTCGGCGAATAGAGCGGGAACACGCGCTCGACGCCCTCGCCGAACGAAATCTTGCGCACGGTGAAGCTCGAGCCCATGCCCTTGTTCGAACGCGCGATGCACACGCCTTCGTAATTCTGGACGCGGGTACGCTCGCCCTCGACCACCTTCACGCCGACCTTCAGCGTATCGCCGGGGCGGAAATCGGGGATCGCGCGGCGCGCGGTCAGCTTTTCGATCTGCTCGGCTTCGAGCTGCTGGATCAGGTTCATCTCAGACCTCTTCAATCCTCGCCGCGCGCCAGAGGGCGACCGACCCGAGCACCGGAATGGCGCTCCCACAGGTCCGGCCGCCTTAGCCGTGTATCATCCTCCGCCCGTTGTTTCCGCCAGGCGGCGATCTTCGCATGATCCCCCGATCGCAGCACTTCGGGGATCGTGCGCCCTTCCCATTCATAAGGTCGGGTATAATGCGGATATTCGAGGAGGCCGCTTTCGAAGCTTTCCTCGTCCCCGCTGGAAGCCGCGCCCATTACGCCGGGAAGCAGCCGAACGCAAGCGTCGAGCAGCACCAGCGCGCCCATCTCGCCCCCCGACAGCACATAATCGCCGATCGCGACCTCCTCGATCGCGCGCGCCTCGAACAACCGCTCGTCAAACCCCTCGAACCGGCCGCACAGAATGACCGCGCCGGGGCCCGCCGCAAGCGAGCGGACGCGCGCCTGGGTGAGCGGCGCGCCACGCGGGGTCATCGCCAGTACCGGGCGATCGTCGGCGACATGATCGATCGCGCGCGCCACGACATCGGCGCGCAACACCATCCCCGCGCCCCCGCCGGCCGGAGTATCGTCGACCGAGCGATGCTTGTCGGTCGCGAAATCGCGGATGTTGACCGCATCGAGCGACCACCGCCCCTCGCCCAGCGCGCGCCCGGCGAGCGACAGGCCGAGCGGGCCGGGGAACATCTCCGGATAGAGCGTCAGGACGGTTGCGGCGAAGGTCATCGGGTCCAGTTCTCGACGCGCAGGCCGGGGATATCGGCGAAATCGCGCTCGTTGTTCGTTACCAGGGTCAGATCGAGCGAAATCGCGTGCGCTGCGATCAGCCGATCAAGGTTACCGCGACGGAAAGGCAAGGACGCATAGGTTCGCGCAGCGGATTGATCGAACGGGACGGGCGGGATGATCGTAAACAGCGCGTCGGCAACCGAAAGCATATCGCGCCGATCCGCTCCGATCATCACCTCCGCCTGGACGATCGTGGACGTAACCAAGGTACCGCGAACCGCGGCTTCGATCCTCCGACGAACGATCTCCCCGCCCCGTCCTTCCAGCAAGTAGATGCAGATATTGGTGTCGAGCAGGAAGCGCGGATTAATCGGCATCCGGGAACGAACTCCAATCGCGCTCGGATTCGTCGAACGGCATCCGTTCTATCCCCGGACACGCCCCCCAAATGCCGGTCAAATCGATCTTTTCCGACTCGCTCGGCACGGGCTCGAATTCGAATTTGCCGCGCTCTTCGCGCACCAGCATCTCGGTGCCCTCGGTGATGCCAAGTGCTTTCGGTAAGCGCAGTGCCACCGAATTGCCCGACTTGAACACCTTGGCGCGATATTCCTTCGCCACGATCGCCTCCGTATATACGCAATGTATATACTATTCGACGAACGCGCTGTCCACCGTCAGCCGGCCGTCGCCCCATTCGGGCACGGCGTCGGCGCGCATCGGCACCATGAAGCGCTTGCCATTGTCGCGCTCGATCTCGATCACGTCGCCGGCGCCGAAATTCTCCACCGCCACGACGCGCCCGAGCGCCTCGCCCTCGGTCGAGACCGCGGCAAGGCCGATCAGGTCGCAATGATAATATTCGCCCTCGCCGAGCGCAGGCAGCGCCGAGCGCGGCACGGAAAGCTCCGTCCCGCGCAGCGCCTCGGCGCGA
This sequence comes from Sphingomonas sp., assembly GCA_017849555.1. Taxonomy (GTDB): domain Bacteria; phylum Pseudomonadota; class Alphaproteobacteria; order Sphingomonadales; family Sphingomonadaceae; genus Sphingomonas; species Sphingomonas lycopersici. Next base: position 42,599 of record JAFIGU010000001.1, read on the forward strand.
TTGCGGTCGCCCACCTCGGCGAAGCGCGCGATCGCACCGTTCGGCCCGTCACGCAGCGCCTTGAGCGTCAGCGCGCCGCGATTGAACGACCGGTGGACGCCGAGATCGTCGGCGAACACCTTGAGCCGCACCTCCCCCGTCACACCGTGCGCGCCGATGATCACGGCGAGCACGACGTCGGGATCGGCGGATGTCGCGTTCATCCGCGCCGAACTTACTGCTCGGACGTCGCCTCGGCGACCTGCTCGGCCTCGGCAGTCGGCTCTTCGGTCGCCGCTTCGACTTCAGCCGCAACGACTTCCACCGCCTCGGCTTCGTTCGCCGCTTCCTCAGCCGCCTTCAGCTTCTCGGCCCGCTCCTCGGCACGCTCCTTGGCCTTCTCGCCCGGCTCGGCCTTCTTCGGGTTGTTGCGCGCGGCGCGCTCACGCACGCCGGCAGCGTCGAGGAAACGCGCGACGCGATCGGTCGGCTGCGCGCCAACGCCCAGCCAATGCTTGGCGCGATCGGTGTCGAGCACGACGCGCTTCTCGTCGTCCTTCTTGAGCAGCGGGTTGTAGTTGCCGATCTTCTCGATGAACTTGCCGTCGCGAGGGCTACGCGCATCGGCAACGACGATGCGGTAGTAAGGACGCTTCTTCGAGCCGCCACGCGACAGGCGAATGCTGAGTGCCATTGGTAATACTTCCTTTCAACTATCTCTAAATATTCAATTACTTCTTGAATTTCTTCGAAAACCCGGGCGGAAGCCCGCCACCGGGCAGCCCCGGCAAACCGCCGCCGGCCTTGCCGAGCATGTCGCCCAGATCCTGCCCGCCGATCGCATTGCCCAGCCCGCCAAGGCCGCCCTTGCCGAGCATCGCCATCATCCCCTTGATCCCGCCCATCTTCTTGATGCGCTTCATCGCGGTGGACATTTCCTGATGCATCTTGAGCAGCTTGTTGACGTCCTGCACGGTCGTCCCGCTGCCCTTGGCGATGCGGATCTTGCGCTTGGCGTTGATCAGCTCGGGCTTGGTGCGCTCCTTGGGCGTCATCGACGTGATCATCGCGTCCATGCGCAGCAGGATGCGTTCGTCGACCGCGCCATTGGCCATCGCCTGCTGCGCCTTCTTCATGCCGGGGATCATCCCGGCAAGCGCGCCGAGACCGCCCATCCGCCGCATCTGCGCGAGTTGGCCGCGCAGGTCGTTCATGTCGAAATGGCCCTTGGAGAGCCGCTCGGCCATCCGCTCGGCGTCTTCCTGCTGGATCGCCTCCGCCGCGCGCTCGACCAGCGACACCACGTCGCCCATGCCGAGGATGCGGCCGGCGACGCGCTCGGGGTGGAACGGCTCGATCGCGTCGAGCTTTTCCCCGGTGCCGGCGAATTTGATCGGCTTGCCGGTGACGGCGCGCATCGACAGCGCCGCGCCGCCGCGCGCATCGCCGTCCATCCGGGTCAGCACCACGCCGGTCAGCGGCACCTGCGCCGAGAAGCTCTGCGCGACATTGACCGCATCCTGACCGGTCAGCGAGTCGACGACGAGCAGGATTTCCTGCGGGCGGGCAATGTCCGCCACCGCCTGCATCTCGTCCATCAGCGCCTGAGCGGCGTGGCGCCGGCCCGCGGTATCGAGCATCAGCACGTCGAAGCCCTGCAGCTTCGCCGCCTGCAGCGCGCGCCGCGCGATATCGACCGGCTGCTGGCCGGCGACGATCGGCAGCGTCTGCACCTCGATCTGGGTGCCGAGCGTCGCGAGCTGTTCCTGCGCGGCCGGGCGGTTGACGTCGAGCGACGCCATCAGCACCTTCTTGCGCTCCTTGCCCGCGAGCCGCTTGGCGATCTTCGCGGTCGTCGTGGTCTTGCCCGAGCCCTGCAGGCCGACCATCATCACCACCGCCGGCGGCGAGACGTTGAGGTTCAGCTCCGCTTCGAGCGGCGCGCCCGCACCCGGCGTCCCGCCGAGCATCTCGACCAGCGCATCGTGGACGATCTTGACGACCTGCTGCCCCGGGGTGACCGAGCGCAACACATTCTGGCCGACCGCTTTCTCGGTCGCCTCCTCGACGAACTGCCGCGCGACCGGCAGCGCCACATCGGCTTCGAGCAGCGCGATGCGCACCTCGCGCATCGCCTGGCGCACGTCTGCCTCGGTCAGCGCGCCACGGCCGCGCAACCGGTCAAACACACCGCCAAGGCGATCACTGAGGCTGTCGAACATCAAACTTCCTTCTCATCCGGCCCCAAACGCAAAAGCGCCGGCGGGCGAAACCTCGCCGGCCAGCGTGCACCACATGGGCGCTTTTCTTCAGCGTTCAACGTCGGAACGTGGGCGGGCCTTTAACGCAAGGCGCTTGCCGGGGCAAGCCGGTCTCGCTTAACGGCTTCTACACCTCGATCTGCGACAAATATCTGGACCGACATTCAGGGGGACCGCACGGCAATGGAAATGCTCGTGATAATCATAGCGTTGAGCATTCTCCTGGTCGCCGCAGCCGGCGCTTTCATGCGATTCTCCCGTCGAGGCGGCAGCGGCATCTGGTCCCGCGCGCGCAAGGCCGCGGCGCGCGACGCCGCCACCGGGCTCGCCACGCGGCAGGGGTTGCTCGAGGCCGGAGCACAGCTTCGCCTGCGCGCGGGCGACCGGATGCTGGCGGCGATCGTGGTCGATGTCGGCCCCCACGCGACCGCCGGGGCGCTCGGCGATTTCGCGCCAAGCATCGCCGCGATGCTGCCGCTCGGCGCGATCGCCGGGATCATCGAACCCACCCGCCTCGCCTGCCTCACGACCTTCGACCGCTATGCCGTGGATGCACCCGAGCAGCTCGCGCGGCGGATCGCCGACGCGCTCGCCGGCTATTCGCAGGCCGATGCCCGCAGCGCGACGATCGGTCTCGCCAGCACCGACGATCCGCAAGCCCAGCCCGCCGAAGCGCTGGTCGAGGCCGCGGCAACCGCGGCGGCGGCGGCACGCGCCGAAGGGGTGCGCTCGCTGCGCTTCACCAAGGAAATGGCCGCCCGCGCGCGGGCGCGCGCGGTGATCGCGCGCAGCCTGCCCGATGCGATTTCGAGCGGCGCGATCGTGCCTTATTTCGAGCCGATCATCGATCTCGAAACCAACGAATTGCTCGGGCTGGAGGTGCTCGCACGCTGGGAACATCCGACCCATGGCGTCATCGCGCCGGCGCATTTCATCGACATCGCGCTCGAGCGCAATCTGATCGCGGACCTTACCCTGTCGGTGATGCGGCAGGCGCTCACCGCCGCGCGCGACTGGGATCCGCGGCTGATCCTCGCGGTCAATTTCTCGGTCACCCAGCTGCGCGATCCGTGGCTGGCGCAGAAGGTGATCCGGCTGCTCAGCGAACTCGGCTTTCCGCCCGCGCGGCTTGAGATCGAGCTGACCGAGGGCGTGCTGATGGATCCGCAAGGCGTCGTCTCGCCGACCGTCGAGAGCCTCAAGGCGCAGGGCGTGCGGATCGCGCTCGACGATTTCGGCACCGGCGTCTCCAGCCTGACGCACCTGCGCGCGCTGCCGTTCGACCGGATCAAGATCGATCATACGATCGTCACCGAAGTGTGCGAGGATCCGGCGCGCGCCGCGATCGCCGATGCGGTGATCCGGCTTGGCGAAAGCCTCAACCTGCCGGTGACCGCCGAAGGAGTGGAGAGCCGGCGCATCGCCGACCGGCTGCGCGCGATGGGCTGCGCGGTCGGCCAGGGCTATCTGTTCGGCCAGCCGATGAGCCTGATGCAGACCCGCCGGATGCTCGCCGAGCAACGGCTGATCCCCAATATGGTCACCAGCCAACGCCTGGCTGGCTGAGATAGTCCTTCTCCTCCGCGGTCGATTCCCGGCCGAGCGCCGCATTGCGCGTCGGAAAGCGCCCGAAGCGCGCGATCACATCGGCATGTTCGTGGGCGCAACGCAGCTGCTCGGGCTCGCCCAAAGCGACATATTTCTCGACGCTGAGCCGCTGGAGCGCGGCATCCTCGGCGTGCATCAGCGGCATATAGAGGAAGATGCGCCGATCGACCGGATAATGCTCGTCCCATTCGCGATCGATCGCCGAGACGGTGAGCGAAGCGGCGAGCGGATCGGCCTCGAAGGCGGCGGGCGTATCGCGATGGATATTCCGCGAGAATTGATCGAGCAGGATCACCGCCGCGAGCAGGCTGTCGTGATTGTCCTGCCAGTCGGCCGCCCCCGTCGCGAACACCGCCTGACGCGTCGCGCCGAACCGGTCGGCGATCTCGCGATCGAGCGCGGGATCGGGGATGAAATGCCATTTCGGCGCGAGCGAGAACCAGAAGTCGATCACCTCGCCGGCCTTTTCGTGGACTTGCACGTCTCGCATGACTAGATCGCCTCCATGCCTGCCCCGCCCGCGCCCGAGGTTATAACCCTTGGCTGCCGTCTCAACCTCGCGGAAAGCGAAACGATCCGCGGCCTGATCGGGCAGCGCGACACGATCGTCGTCAACACCTGCGGCGTCACCAACGAAGCGGTGAAGCAGAGCCGCGCCGCGATCCGCCGCGCGCATCGCGCGCGCCCGGAGGCGGAGATCGTCGCGACCGGCTGCGCCGCCGAAATCGACCGCGTCGGCTTCGGCGCACTGCCCGGCGTCGCGCGGGTGGTGGGCAATGCGGCCAAATTGCTCCCCGCGACCTGGGGCGGCTTTCCCAATCGCCTGCCGCCGCGCCGTCATGCGCGTGCCTTCGTCGGGGTGCAGAACGGCTGCGATCATGCCTGCACCTTCTGCGCCATCCCCGCCGGGCGTGGCCCGAGCCGCAGCGACCCCGCCGCGCAGGTCGTTGCGCGGATCGCTGCTCTGGTCGAGGAAGGCGCGCGGGAAGTCGTGCTGAGCGGGGTCGATCTCACCAGCTATGCCGACGGCGACACGACGCTCGGCGGGCTGGTCGAGCAAATCCTGCGCGACGTGCCCGCTTTGCCCCGCCTGCGGCTCTCGTCACTCGACACGATCGAGATCGACGAGCGGCTGTTCGCGCTGATCACCGAAGAACCCCGCGTCATGCCGCATCTCCATTTGTCGCTGCAGGCCGGCGACGATCTGACGCTCAAGCGGATGCGCCGCCGCCATCTGCGCGCCGACGCGGTGCGCATGGTCGAACAGCTCAAGGCGAAGCGCGACATCGCGATCGGCGCCGATCTGATCGCCGGCTTCCCCACCGAGAGCGACGCGATGTTCGCCAACACGCTCGCGCTGATCGACGATTGCGACATTGTCCACGCGCATGTCTTCCCTTATTCGCCGCGCGCCGGCACCCCGGCGGCGCGGATGCCGCAGGTCGCAGGCGACGTGGCGCGGGCGCGTGCCGCGCGGCTGCGCGAGCGGGCGGCGATGCGGCGGCGCGCGTGGCTCAACGGCATGATCGGCTCCGAACAGCCGATCGTGCTGGAAAAACCGGGCGATCGCGGCCATGCGCCGGGCTTCGCCGATGTGCGGCTGGCTGAAACCCAGCCTGCGTCGGCCATCGGCCGGATCTTCTCCGTCCGCGTCGCGCAGGCGACCGACAGCCATCTTATCGGGCATCTCATCGGAACGATTGAATGAACTCCAACCCTTCCTGGCACGAAAAGCTGCTCGGCGGCTTCCGCCGCACCTCCGATCGGTTGATCGGCAACCTCACCGGGCTCGGCACCGCGCCGCTCGACGATAATACGCTCGACGAGATCGAGGAGGCGCTGATCGCGTCCGATCTCGGCCCGGAGACCGCGGGCAAGATCCGCGCGCGGCTCTCGGCGGGCAGTTTCGAGCGCAATATGGAGGATCTCGGCATCCGCCTCGTCGTCGCCGAGGAGGTTGAAAAGGCGCTGGCCGAGGTCGCGCGCCCGCTCGAAATCGATGCCTTTCCGCGGCCGCAGGTGATCCTCGTCATCGGGGTCAACGGATCGGGCAAGACGACGACGATCGCCAAGCTCGCGCATCTGTTCCTCGAACAGGATTATGGCGTGATGCTCGCAGCGGGCGACACCTTCCGCGCCGCCGCGATCGGCCAGCTTGCCACCTGGGCCGAGCGCGTCGGGGTGCCGATCGTTACCGGGCCGGAAGGCGGCGATGCTGCCGGGGTGGTGTGGGATGCGGTGAAACAGGCCACCGCGACCGGGATCGACGTGCTGATCGTCGATACCGCCGGGCGATTGCAGAACAAGCGCGAACTGATGGACGAGCTCGCCAAGATCCGCCGCGTGCTCGGCCGGCTCAACCCCGCGGCGCCGCATGACGTGGTGCTGGTGCTCGATGCCACCACCGGGCAGAATGCGCTGTCGCAGATCGAGGTGTTCAAGGAAGTCGCCGGGGTGACGGGGCTGGTGATGACCAAGCTCGACGGCACCGCGCGCGGCGGCGTGCTCGTCGCGGCGGCGGAGCGTTACGGGCTGCCGATCCATGCGATCGGGGTCGGCGAAGGAATGACCGATCTTCGCCCGTTCGACGCCAATGAGGTCAGCCGGATCATCGCCGGCGTGGACGATACGCGGAAGTGACGAGAGGCGCCGCCTTCGCTTTCCCTCGTCCCCGGCGTTTCATTTCCCTTACCACCCCGGCGGAGGC
>JAFIGU010000022.1 GCA_017849555.1 Sphingomonas sp.
GTTGCTCTCCATTCGATGCTTGGGCCCGGTGTCAATCGTGAGCCCGTTTCTCCATCTTATCGGGGAGCAACCACCTCGCCAGCTTGTACGCCGGAACTTCAACGGAGGGCGAATCGCGCCGCGATTATCCCATGTTTTAGGAAATGATGTTGAAGGCCGGATCGAACGAATTCGGACACATTGCGGCCACCGGGTAAGGGTCGCCGTCAGCCCAAGACCGCGACGCTCCGCAAGATCACCCGAACCAGTTCGGTCTGGCGGCGAACCCCCACTTTGTTGAGGATCGTCTTGCAATAGGTACGCACGGTGTTTTCGGTCAGCCTCAGCCGCTCGGCTGCCTCGCCAAGGCACGAACCGGTCGCGAGCAGCGTCGCGAGATGCGCCTCGGAGGGAGTGAGATCGAACAATTGCGTCACCAGCCGCTCGACCGGCTGGACCTGCCCGGCGCCAGCGAAATAGACCACCACCGCAGGCGCGCTGTCGTGCGTCTGGATGCTCGCGCGGCGCAGCGAGCGTACCAGCACCCCGATATGCTGCGACCGCGGGCTTTCCAGCCGCATCGCCTCGACGAAGGCGGGGCCGTCGCGGTGCGCGGTGGTGGCGAGCGCCTTGTCGATCAATTGCTGCAATTGCTTGTTAGGCGCGCGGCTGACCAGTTCGAGCCGCCCGCCGCTCGATGCCGCCACCTCGCCCGCGCCGAGCATACGCTGCGCGGCGCTGTTGGCGCGCAGGATCTTCCCGGAGCCCGACAGGATCAAGGTGCTGATCGTCAGCCGGTCGAGCGTGTCGATCAGCGCCTGCAGCTCGGTTTCGTTGCGGGTGATCCGCGCGAAGATCGCCAGCGCCTGTTCGAGATGCGGGCGCAACGCGCGCAGCATCGCCTTGTCATCCTCGTCGAAATCGGGGTCGTCGGCGCCGTTGATGACGCCGATATTGCCCTCCCAGCCGCCCGGCTCGGCGATGTACATGCCGAGCTGCTTCTCCAGCCCCCAGGGGCCGAGCACCTCGCGATAGAATTGGCTGCTCGACAGGGCAACGCGATCGACCACCTCGTCGAGCGTGAAGATCGCCCCCGGCCGGTCGAGCGCGTTGCGCAAGGGGTCGAGGTGCCCGATCTCGGCGTGTCGGGCGTGGATGCGGCGGACCTCCGGCGCGGACAAGGGCGGGGGTTTGCCCCACAGGACCAACGGCGGAATGCCCTGCCGGCTGAGCCGCAGCACCAAGGCAGCATTGCGCGCACCCATCCGGTCCGCCAGCGCCGAGAGGAAACGCTGCCACGGCGGGGTTTCCATCGGGCCGCTGTAGATCAGCGACACCAGATCGTCGATTTCCAGCAGCGGGCGCTCAACCGGCATAAGCGAGCGACCCTCCGGTCATTGCGCGCGCTCCATCTCGGCGAGCGCCCGACGGTAGCGACCCATGCCGGTCGCGAGCATGACGAACATGACCGGCAGCACGACCGCGCCGGTGATCGCGATCGCGTAGCGCAACGCGCCTTCGTCGCGGAAACCGAAATCGGTGATTGCGGCGATTGTGGTTGCGCCGAGACCGAGACCGATCAGATTGACGAACAACAGGGTGAGCGCCGTCACCTGCCCGCGCAGCCGGTTGGGAGTAACATCCTGGATCGCCGACAGGATCACGCCCTGCGCCGCCTGCCCGACCAAAGTCGCCACCGCCATGCAGCCCAGCGCGAGCCCAGCGCTCGGCATCAAGGGGCCGACGATCAGCGGCGCGGCCTTGATCGCGGTGGTGCCGAGCACGATGCGCAAATTGCCGTCGGCGCGCCCGCGCCGGATCAGAAACCCCGACAGCCAGCCGCCGCTCAATGTGCCGACCGTGCCGCACACCAGCATCAGTGAGCCGTAATAGAGACCGATCTGCCCCGGCGTCAGATGATAGGTGCGCCCGAGAAAGGTGGGATACCAGAGGCTCGTCCCGATCGCGAGCAGCCCGGAGAGCGAGGTGACCCCGATCAGCATCAGATAAAGCCGCCAGCGATCGCGCACATAGCGCACGACCTCGCGCACCGGGATCGCGCCGGCATCGCCGAGCCCGGCGGTCTCGCGGCGCGCCGGCTCCCTGATCGTCGCGATCAGCGCGGCGACGATCACCCCGGGCAGCCCGACCGCGACGAACACCAATTGCCACGGCGCCAGCCCGCCGAGAAAGCCGAGCCCCAGCGACCCGCCGCGCCCGAAATGTTCGAGCAACGCCCCGCCGATGATCAGCGCAAGCCCGCCGCCGATCGGGTAGCCGATCGCATAGAAGCTGATCGCGAGCGCGCGGCGCTGCTTCTCGAAATAATCGGCGATGATCGAATAAGCCGTGGGGCTGAGCGTCGCCTCCCCCACCCCGCAGCCGACGCGGGTGAGGAACAACATGCCGAAGCTGCGCGCGAAACCGCACGCTATCGTCATCGCCGACCAGAACAGCACGCCCGCGACGATCAGCGGGGTGCGCCGCCGGGTGCCGTCGACGAAGCGGCCGATCGGCATCGCCGCCAACGAATAAAGCAGGGCGAAGGCGAAGCCCTGCAACAGGCTGACCTGAAAATCGCTCAGCTTCAGGTCGGCCTTGATCGGCTCGACCAGCAGGGTCAGGACGCGGGCGTCGATCGCGCTGAACGCATAAGCGAGCGACAGCACCCCGACGACATACCAGCGATAGACGCCGGCGCGCGCAGCAGGGGCGGCATCGTTCGCCGCAGCGACCGACGCCGGTGCGATCGAGGCCATCCCCCCGCCCCCGCTCACCACGCCGATTGCGGATCGGCGCGAAGCAGGATGTTCTCGGTGCGCAGCCGGAGCATCTCGTCGCCCTTCTCGCTTTCGGGGAGTAGCCAGAAACGGCCGGCGCGCAGGCCCTCGACCGCGAAATCGGCGACCTCCTCGGGCTCGGTCAGCGCGATGTTGAGCCCGGTGGTCTTCACCAGATCCTGCATCGTGCGATAGGCGACCGCATCGGGCGGGGTATCGCCGACATAATCGGCCGGCCGCACCAGATTGGAGGCCATGATCGCGGTGTTGACCGTATTGGGGCCGGGGAACAGCACCGCCGCGTGCACCTTGTCCCCGGCGCGGAGCAATTGCTGGTAGAGCACCTCCGAAATGCTCGTCACCGCCGCCTTGGTCGCAGCATAGATCGGGGTATTGGGCAAGGAGCGCAGCCCGCCGTTCGAGGAGGAGGTGTTGATCACCACCCCCTCGTCGCCGCTCGCCAGCATCCGCGGCACGAACGCCTTGATGCCGTGGACCACCCCAAGCACGTTGACGTCGATCCCCCAGCGCCAGTCGTTGAGCGGCAAGGTCCAGATCTCGCGCTTGGCCTCGCCCAGCCCGACCCCGGCATTGTTGAACACCAGATGCGCGGCGCCGAACCGATCGTAGACCGACGCGGCGAGCGCATCGACCGAGGCCTCCTTGGTCACGTCGACGGTGAGACCGGCAGCGGCGCCGATCGCGGCGACCGCCTCGTCGAGCGCCTGCTGGTTGATATCCGCCAGCACCACCCGCGCGCCTTCGCGGACCAGCCGCGCGCCGATCGCGCGGCCGACCCCGCTGGCGCCGCCGGTGATGACGGCGACCTTGTCCGCGAAATCGCGCATCAGGCGGCCTCGACCTCGGCGACGCCGATCTCGAGCCCGACATTGGCGGGATCGTCGAAGCGACCGACCCAGTGATCGGCGATCCACTCGCCCGGCACGGTGCGGAGCAGCCGCCCGCCGGTGACGGTCGCGCCCTCGACATATTCCATCGACACCAGCCGGCGGACCGGAATATCGACCAGCGGATCATAAGCCGATTCCGCCAGCGTGATCGTGCCCGTCATATCGGCGCGGGTGGTGTAATTGCGCTGCCAGTCGAGCTGGGTGAGATAGACGTCGCCGTCGAACTTGGTCGGGTCCTGAATGTCGATCAGGCCCTTGTAGCAGTAGATATATTCCTCGAACTGCCGCGGGTTGGCGTTTTCCGCGCCGATCTCGCCCTCGATCGTGCAATAAGTGATGCCGTGGCGCGAGCAGGTCGCGCGGACGTGATTGCCGTTCTTCTCGAAGCTGGTCGTTGCGATCTTCTTCGGCTCGCCGAACCGCTCGCGCCCGCTGGTGACGACGCTCTCGCCTTCCATCGCCATATGGAAACAATAAGCCCCGCGCTGGCCCTCGTAATCGCACACCACGCCCATTGTCAGCGCGCCGATCTCGACCGTCCGCTCGGGGGTGACGTGCATCGCGACATGCGCGAACTGGACGAAGATTTCCGGCCGCGCGACCGGCGTCAGCGGGCGCGGCAGCATCGCGGCATAGACCGCCGGATCGGTTTCATAGATCGCGCGGATCGACCGCACGCTGTTGTTGAGGCCGCCCGCCGAACGCGTCGCGACCGGGCCCATTCTGTAGCGCAATGCCGTCATAGCAAATCTCCGTCGTTACCCGGCGCGCACCGCGCCGGATTTGTGCAGGACCAGGGGAAATCAGATCGACGTTATTCGGCGGCGACCATCTGCGCCCCGCCGCCGGGGGGCGCGTAAAATTGTTCGAAATAGCGGCGGAAGCGGAGGATCGGCCCGTCGCCGTCGCACAGCAGCGGGCGGGCGCGGTGGATCTTCTTGTCCCAGATCGGAATATCGCCCTCCACCCCGGTCTGCCCGGTGGTCGAGGCGATCGCCGCCTGGATCGCCTTGTCCTCGAACGACCCGGGCTCGACGACCGGGTGGGTGAAGCAGAAGCGCAATTCGCACTCGTCCGCCTCGATCGGCGTCACCAGCACCTGCAGCGCGAGCGTGACCAGCCCGGTGAGATGCGTCGTCTTCTGCCCCGCGCCGTTCTGGACGGTGGTGACGCTGGAATTGACGATCTTGGTTTCGCCGGTCGGCAGCGTCATCGTCCGCACGCCATTCGCCTCAGAACGGCGAATATGCCCGTCGTAGCGCGCCTCGCCCTCGGGCACCGCGTCCATCCGGTGGACATATTGGAAATGCGCGAAATCGACGCCGTTCTCGGCGATCTCCTGCGGGTTGCTGCGGAAGCGCCATTCGCGGCGGGTCTGCGGCGCCCAGCCCGGCTCGGTGAACTCGGCCACCGTCAGCACGTCATAGAGCGGGGCGATATCGTGCGGGTGATACCAGGCCCAGACCACCCCGTTCGCCTCGGTGACGGGATAGCGGCCCGCGATCGGCTCGCGCTTGCAGATCGGCGGGAAAGCCTTGGCATAGGGAATGTCGACGCAGAAACCGTCGGGGCGGAACGCCCAGCTATGGAACGGGCAGCGGAGCACGTCGCCCTCGACCACCCCGCCATGCCCGAGATGCGCCCCCATATGCGGGCAATAGGCATCGAGCACCCCGGCGACCCCGCTATGGTTGCGGAACAGCACGAGATCGCGCCCGAAATAATGCAGCGATTTGACGTCGCCCGGCGCCAATTCGTCCGAATAGGATACGAAGAACCAGCCGAAGGGGATATCCATCGGAAAGCGGACGATTTGGGGCATGTATTCCTCTCCATGCCGGCCGTTGATCGGCTTCGGTATTGGCGGCATCCTATCAACTGCGTCCCGCGGCGAAAGTCCGCGTGCGGGAACGTACTGTTCACGCCAGACGTCTAATCCATATCGTCGTCGAGCCCTTCGGGGGACGAGAGATCGGCCGGAATCAGGCTTTCGACCATCCACGGCCGCACCCGCCGTTTCTGCGCCAGCCGCGAGGTGAGATAGTCGATAAATGCGCGCGTCGCCGTAGGGGTAATGCCCGGCGGGAAGACCGCGCGGACCTCCTGATCGAGGAAGGTCCAGTCGGCAGTCGCGGCGAGCAAATGGCCGTCGATCAGATCCTGGCGGACGAGCGAGATTGGCAGATGGGCAAGGCCCAATCCGCGCCGCGCCGCCCAGCGCAGCGCGACCCCGCTGTTGCTCGTCCAATTGCCCGAGACGCGCGCGGCGACCCCGTCGTTGAACTGGAACAGCCCGCTCGGCGCGGAGAGGCATTGGTGATCGGCGAGCGCCTCCGGCGTTTCCGGCCAGCCATGTTGCGCGACATAATCCGGGGAAGCGCAGAGGCAATATGACAGATAGCCGAAGAAGCGCGCGCGGAGCGACGAATCCCCGAGCGAGCCGTAGCGGATCGCGACGTCGAACGTCTCCTCCGACAGGTTGGCTTCGCTCAAATAGGCGATCACCTGGATCGAGATATCGGGATGCCGCGCGCTGAAATCGGCGAGCAGCGCCGACATGAAATCCGAGCCGAAGGTATCGCTGAGCACGATCCGCAAGCGCCCGATCGGATGCGACTGGAATTGCGCCATGCTGCGTTCGAGCGCGAACAGATCGCCCTGCATCGCGACGCAGCGCTGGTGGAAGAATTCGCCTGCCGCGGTGAGCGACAGCCGCCGCGTCGTCCGCACGATCAATTGCGCGCCCACGCGCTGCTCGAGCTCGGCGACCGTCTTGCTGACGAAGGATTTCGACGCCCCCAGCCGCTCGGCCGCGGCGGTGAAGCTGCCGGCGGCGATGACGGCCAGAAACTCGTCGATCCCACGCCACGCCGACATCCGCCGCTCCTGCCACTTGTCAGAAGCATAGGTGGCGGCAGCAGGCAAAGAAAGCGTCATAGCCCTCCGCTCGGGTGCTGTCGCATTTGAACGACAGCGGGCCCCTCCTTGTGCTCCCGCGAAGGCGGGAGCCCAGACTGGGTCCCCGCCTTCGCGGGGACACAAGAAGGGGTCGAAGGCAGAAGCGATGGCGCGGGCAACTGCCCCGCCACCCTCCCGGAGTCAGTGGTCAAGCGGCTATTCCGCGGCCTGACGGACGAACAATTCCTTCTTCGGCCCGATCCGCGCAGCGATCTTCCACATCGCATCGGCATCGAGATCATAAGCGCCGAGGGCATTGGTGCCGAGCATCTGCTGGATATCCTCCTCGGGCAGCCCGCCGAGGCTGAGGTTCATCTTCTCCAGCGTCTCGGGCCAGGTGCCCTCGGGGTGCGGATAATCGGTGCCCCACAGGATGCGGTCGATGCCGATCTTGTAATAGGCCTCGGTCGTCTCCTCGTCGGGCAGCGCCGAACAGCCGACATAGATGTTGCGCTGGAAATATTCGCTCGGCTTCATCGACATATTGGCATTGTAATCGCCAAGCTTGCCCGAGGTGTGCTTGACCGAGGCGCGGATATCCATCAGCTCGATCATCCACGGGAACCAGAATTCCCCGCCGGCCTCGGTGAACATCACCTTGAGCTCGGGATATTCCTCGAACACCCCGCCGAACATCATCGACCACATCGGGCGCGTCAGGAAGAAAGCGAATTCGCACAGATAGGTGCCGATCCAGCCCGGCTGCGTCATGTCGTAATCGGGCGAGCCGCCGCTGTGGAAGTGGAGCGGCATGCGATATTCCTGCAGCAGCTCCCACACCGGATAATAATCCTTGTGGTTGTACATCTTGTAGCCGTCGGTGATCGCCGGGAAGAACACCCCCTTGAGGTTGTTCTTCTTCGCCCAGCGGATTTCCTTGAGCGTCTCCTCGATATCGAACAGCGCCGGGATCACCGCGAGGCCGAGCCGGCGATGCGGGTCCTCGGCGCAAAATTCGGCGAGCCAGCGATTGTGCGCCCGCGCGCCGGCCCATTGCAGCTCGGGGGTCGAGGCATTGGGCTTCAGCCCGACATCGGCGCCGAACGGCGGCGCGTTGCGCTCGGTGATCCCGTCGGGGAACAGGATTTCGGCGACCACGCCGTCGCGATCGAGCTCGCGATTGCGGATCCGGCTGTCCCATGCGCCTTCCAGCCCGTCGCCCACCTTGGCGCGCCACTTGGTGTTGAAATCGTTGATCAGGAAGAGCTTTTCCCGCTCCTCGCGCGCCTTGATCTCCTTGGCGAGCGCTTCGTCAAACTGCGGGTGATATTTGGCTTCGAGATAGTTGCGATATTGTTCGGGGGGCAAGCCGACATGGCCATCCGACGAGATCACCAGATATCTGTCCACGATCGCTCTCCACATTGCGCGGCCGTCAACGCGCGCCGCTGATTGTTGATGACGGGGGATTTTTGCGCCGCCGATCGGGGCGCAACAAGCAACTGGCGGTGAACGATCAGTCGCTCCACGGAAACATTCGCCGCGGCCGCGTCAGAAACGGATCCGCACCTCGCCCCCCACGCTGCGCGGATCGGCCCATTGCCGCACCGCGAGCACGCCGAGGTTGATCCCGCTGTTCCAATAAGCCGTGTCGGTGAGGTTGCGGCCCCATAAGGCGATCTCGGCGGTAGTGTGGTCGGTCAGCGGGATATCGGTGAGTGCGATGCGCGCGTCGAGCGTGCCATAGGCCTTGCGCGTCGCGAGCGTATCGGGGGTGATCGTCGCCCATTGCATCGCGCGCCACGACCAGTTTGCGCTGGCCTCGATCGCTGCCCGCCCGACCGGCACGCGATAGACCCCGCCGATGAGATAATTCCATTTCGGCGCGAGCGGAATCTTGTAGGTGCTGGTCACGTCCTGCCCGCTCGGCAGGACGAAATCGGTGTATTTGGCGTCGAGATAGCCGCCGCCGACATTGATCGTCAGCCCGCCGAACGGCCGGATGCTGCCCTCCACCTCGACCCCGGTGAACTTCGCCTCGCCGGCGTTGATGATGTTGGTCGTCACCAGTTCGGGGACGAACACCCCGGCCTGGAAGTTCTTGTAGATCGAATGATAGGCCGACAGGTTGAGGCTGACCCGGCGATCGGGGCTGATGAACTTGGTGCCGATTTCGTAGGAGGTCAGCTTCTCTGGGTCATAGGGCGAATTGAACGCGGCGTTGGTCGAGGCGGTATCGTTGATCCCGCCCGATTTGAACCCGGTCGCGAACCGCCCGTAGAACGACCAGTCGGGCCGGACGCGATAGACGATGTTGAACTCGGGATTGACCTGCGACCAGCTGTCGCGGCGCGACAGGGGGATCAGGTCGTACGGCCCGAGCCCGCCCGCGCCGGGCCGCGCGCCCGCCGCCGGCTGGCCACTGCGCGTGATCGGGCTACCATTGGCGTTGCGCGCGAACACCCCCGAGCCGACCGCCGCCGGATTGGCCGCATAGGCGCTGTTGGCGAGGAACAGTTCGTAAGCGCGCTTGCGATCCGAGGTGTAGCGAAGCCCCACCGCGATATCGAGCTTCTTGTCGGCGAACGACGGCGTCCAGGTCAGCTGGCCGTAGCCCGCGACCGAACGGTTGCCACCGCCGCGATCGCTGAGATCGTAGTTGTTGCCGCCGAACTGGAAGTTCCAGCGCGGGTTATAGACCGAATAGCTGTCGTTCGAATAAAAGCCGCCGAGCGTATATTTGAACTCCGCCCCCGATCCGAGCAGCTGCACTTCCTGGGTGAACGATTCATAATCATTGTTGAGCACGAAGCGCACCAGATCGACCGGCGTGCCGTCGAAATCGGAGAGGCTGCGCGACTTCATCGTGCGCCGCGCGGTGATCGAGCGCAAGGTCAGGTCGCCGAGCGCGCTGTGCCCGACATCCCAGTTGAGCGTCAGCGCATGCCCCGTCACCTCGAAATTGGAACGGATCGCGCTCTGCGCCGAAACCTGATCGGGGCCGGGGCGATCGGGGAAGACATAGGGCCGAACGAGCCCCCTGAGCGCCGCCGGGAAGGACGCGCCGATCGCGCTGATCGCGAGCACCGTCGGCGTGCCCTTGTTGTTGCTGATGTCATAAGCGTAACGCGCCGAGAAATTGCTCGTCGGTTCCCACAGGACATCGGCGCGCGCGGCGACCTGGCTCATCCGCCCGAAATCGCGCCTCGTCGCGGCATTGTGCCAATAGCCGCCCTGATCGTTGCCCGAATAGCCGAGCTTGATCTTGACGTTGCCGATCGCGGGCAGATCGACGCTGATGCGGCGCTGAAACTTGTTCCACTGGCCGTAGCTCAGCCAGATCTGGCCGCCGAACTCGCCGGTCGGCTTTTGCGTGATGAGGTTGATCGCGCCGCCGATCGTATTCTTGCCGTAGAGCGTGCCCTGCGGGCCGCGCAGCACCTCGACCCGCTGCAGATCGACGGTATCGAACGCCGCGCCGGTCGATTTCGAGATCGGCACGCCGTCGAGATAGAGCCCGACCGGCTGATCGCGCGCGAGGCTGGTATCCGCCGACGGCGCGAGCCCGCGCATCGAGATCACCGGACTGAAGCCGTTGCCGACCGTCTGGTTGATCTGGATATTGGGGATCACCGCCTGCGCATCGTT
Source organism: Sphingomonas sp. (assembly GCA_017849555.1). Classification (GTDB taxonomy): domain Bacteria; phylum Pseudomonadota; class Alphaproteobacteria; order Sphingomonadales; family Sphingomonadaceae; genus Sphingomonas; species Sphingomonas lycopersici. The sequence goes on from JAFIGU010000022.1 coordinate 10,217, forward strand.
GACGGTCTGCACCCCGGCGCGTTCGAGCGCCGCGTTGGACAAAGCGGTCACCGCGATCGGCACGTCGATCAGCCGCTGTTCGCGGCGTTGCGCGGTCACCACGATATCGGCGCCGACCGCGCTGGCCTGCGGCTGATCGGGTTCGGCGGATGCGGTCTGCGCCTGCGCGATCGCGGTCGACGCGGCCGAAGCCAGACAGAAAGCCACCAATTTGCCGGCGTTGCGCATTCATCCCCCTCCCAAGGCCACCGCTCGTCCTTACGAGTCGGGTCATCCGGTCAGACTGGGGGAAGCGCGGCGGCCACAGCAATCACCATTTGGGAACCCCTGCCCCGGCGATCGCCCATTGCGCCACTCTTCCCCAGACGCCACACCTCGACCCGGTCGATGATCGATTCGGCGCCCTTATCCGGAGACGGCAGTGAACGCAGGCGTGCCGCCCGATCGACAGCCCTCTCTAAACGGTCCGACTTACCGTTGGCGTGAAGAAACCATTCTCGGGCTGTTGCTCAGCCTGATCGCCTGTATCGCGTCGATGTCGATCGTATTCCGCGACGCGATCGTCAGCGGTTTCGATCTCGGGTTCGGCGACCGTGCCGACGGGCTCATCGAGATCAGCCTTCTCGAACATTGGCGGTCGGTGTTCACGCGGGCCGAGGTCTGGAACCAGCCGCTCTATTTCCATCCCTATACGGGGACGCTCGGCTATAATGACGGCTATCTCCTCTCCGGGCTGATCTATTCGGCCTGGCGCCTCGCCTTCGACCCTTTCGTCGCCGATACGCTCACCGCTTTCACCTATAAGAGCATCGGCTATGCGGCGACGCTCTGGCTGGTGCGCGGCATCCTGCGGTGGAACTGGGGCGCCGCGATCCTCATCGCGTCGCTCGCGACGATCTCGAACAACATGTTCGTCCAATCGGGGCACGCGCAGATCCAGACGCTCGCGCTGCTCCCGCTCGTCGCGTCATTCGCGATCCTCGCGGTTCGCGCCGAAAGCGATCGGCGGCGAGGCGCGCTTCTCTGGGCCGCATCGGCCGCGGCGTTGATGGGCGCATGGCTGCTCACCGCTTTCTATTTCGCGTGGTTCGCGATCTATTTCGTCGTCGTCCTGGCCGGATGCTGGCTGGGCGTTGCGGGCTTGTGGCACCCCGCCGCGCTGCGCGAGTTGGCGGAAACGCACTGGCGCAGTTCGACGGTGTTCGCGGGCGTGTTCGCAATCGCCGCGATACCGTTCCTGCGCGTCTATCTCCCCAAGGTACGCGAGACCGGGGGGCATGATTTCATCCTCTTATATACCGTCCAGCCGATCGACCTGTTCAATGTCGGCGAGCGCAATCTGCTATGGGGCTGGCTGATCCGTGGGCTCGACCGCGTGGTGCAGACGCAAGCGCTGCCCGACGGGTGGTTCGATGGCCTCGCCGCCGGCGGGGAGCATATAACCGGTTTCCCGCTGCTGACCTTCGCATTGCTCTGCGCCGCCGGCTGGCGGGTGATCCACCGGCGCGACAGCCCCCGGTTCGCGCGCATATTCGCGCTGGCGATCGCGATCGGCTGGGCGCTGACGCTGCGCTTCGGGCCGGTGTCGCCCTGGGCCTTGGTGCACGATCTCGTGCCGGGCGCGCGGGGGTTGCGCGTCGTGCTGCGCTATCAGCTCTTCCTGGTGTTGCCGGCGTTGCTGCTGATGGGGATTGCCTTTCGCGACGATCTCACCCGGCTCTGGCGTCGCCGGCCGTGGATCGCGGGCGTGATCGTCGCGCTGCTCGTCGTCGAGCAGCTCAATGCCGCGCAACCGACCCAGCTCAGCCGCGCGGCGCAGCTGACCGCCTTCGCCGCGGTCCCGCCGCCGCCCAAGGACTGCGCCAGCTTTTACGTCGTGGCCGCGCGGCGCGGCGAGCTGCATTACGGCGATGCGCTTCACAGCGGGCTTTATCCACACAATGTCGACGCGATGTTCCTCGCCGAGCAATGGGGCGTGCCGACGATCAACGGCTTCTCGACCTTCAACCCGCCCGACTGGAATTTCGCGATGCCCGATGCGCTCAATTATGACGCGCGCGTGATCGCTTATGCCCAGCAGCACGGGCTGCAGCATATGTGCCGGCTCGATATGCGGGACCCGGTGCCGTGGCGGCAGCTTTAGAGATCAGCGAATCCCCACCTCGATCCGCGCGATCGCGCCGTTGAACCGCGTGCCGCCCGGCAGGTCGACCACCGTCGCGCCGGTATCGCGGCCGATGTCGAAGGTTTCGCCGAGCCCCGCCGCGACGAAGGCGGTGCGCCCGATCCGGCCACGTGCCACCTCGCGCCCGTCGATGCTGATCGTCATCGTGCCGCCCTGCCCCGGCATGCCATCCGGCTTATAGGCATAATCGAGCTTGTGCCGGCCCGGCGCGACACGCGCCGCGGCGGCGATGCGGAATTGGTCGTCGGGCTTTTGCGACGCGGCGTGGACGACGAACGGACGCCCGTTATCGAAGCCGAAGCTCCACCCGGCGAAGCGGCTGCCGCTGGCGATCAGCACGCCGCGCGCGCCGTCCTTGGGCACATCGATGTCGGCGTCGATCGCAAAGCCGCGGACGTTGATCGGCGGCGCCTTGCTCTGCGCAACGCTGATGTCGGCGCCCCAGTAGACATAGGCACGCGGCTTCGGCGGGGGCATCGCCCCCAGCGCGCGGATCGTCCCCTGCCGGTCGTCAAGCGGATAGACGTTGTTCGCCTTGGCCTCGGCATCCCATTCGGCGCGCAGCGCGGCGAGCCTCGCCGGCTCGGCCGCGGCGAGATCGTGCGCCTGGCTGAAATCTTTCGTGAGATCGTACAGCTCCCATTTGTAATCGGTCGGCAGCCCGCCCGATCCACCCATTTTCCACGGCAACCGCCCCGGCGTGGTGCTCGCCATCCAGCCGTGATCGTAGATCGCGCGGTTGCCGAGCATCTCGAAATATTGCCGCACATGCCGTTCGGGCGCCTGCGGCGCGTCGAAACTGTAGACGAGGCTGGTGCCGTCGATCTTCTGCTGGCGCACCCCATCCACCACATCGGGCATCGCGATGCCGGCTGCCTCGAGGATCGTCGGCATGATGTCGTTGACGTGGCCGAACTGGGTGCGGATTCCGCCCTTGTCGCGGATCCGCGCCGGCCACGAGACGACCATGCCGTTGCGCGTCCCGCCGAGGTGCGAGCCGACCTGTTTGGTCCATTGGAACGGCGCGTTGGTCGCCCACGCCCAGCCGACCGGATAGATTTCGTAGCTGTCCGGCCCGCCCATCCTGGGCATTTGCGAGAGCAGCCAGCGGGTGTCCTCCTTCATCGCGTTGGCGAGCGCGCCGAGTTCGTTGGTCGAGCCGGTCAGCGCGCCCTCCGGGCTGGCGCCATTGTCGCCCTCGATGAACACCACCAAGGTATTGTCGAGCTGGCCCATCCGCTTGAGCTCGTCGAGCACGGTGCCGATCTGATCGTCCTGATAGGCGAGCATCCCGGCGAACACTTCCATCATATGCGCATAGACGCGCTGCTCGTCGGGCGAGAGGCTGGACCAGGCGGGGATTTCCTTCGGCCGCGGGGTCAGCGCGGTATCCACGGGGACGATCCCGGCGGCCTTCTGCCGTGCCAGGCTGTCCTCGCGCAATTGATCCCAGCCCGAATCGAACTTGCCCTTGAAGCGCGCGATCCACTCGGCAGGCGCCTGATGCGGCGCATGCGCGCTGCCCGGGGCGAGATAGGCGAAGAACGGCTTGTCGGGCGCCGCGGCCTTCTGCCCGTGGATCCAGTGGATCAGATCCTGCGCCAGATAATGATCGAGCGTGGTCGTCATCGGCGGCATCGCGACCGGCGAGGTGCCGCGATAGAGCGTCGGGCGCCACTGGTTGGTGTCGCCGCCGACAAAACCGTAGAAATATTGGAAGCCAAGGCCGGTCGGCCAGAGATCGAACGACCCGCTGTTCGCATCGTCCCCGCCCTGCGGCAGATTGTGATGCTTGCCGATGAAGGCGGTGTCATAGCCGTTGAGCCGCAGCACCTGCGCCACCGTCGCGGCGGAGCGCGGGATCACCGACCAATAGCCGGGATAGCCGCTTCCGGTATCCGAGACGATGCCGTTGCCGACCGCATGATGATTGCGCCCGGTGAGCAATGCCGCGCGGGTGGGCGAGCACATCGCGGTGGTGTGGAAGCGCGTGTAGCGCAGCCCGTTCGCCGCGAGCTGATCGAGCGCCGGGGTCGGCACCGGGCCGCCGAAGGCGCTCGCCGCGGCGAAGCCGACATCGTCGGTCAAGATCAGCAGCACGTTGGGCGCCCCCGCCGGCGCGTGCAACGGGCGGGGAAAAGCGGGGGTCGAATCGGCGAAGGTCATGCCGATCTTCCCGGCGAACGGCGCGGGCGGCCTGGGCAGAACGACATCGGCCTGCGCCGTTGCTTGCGACGCAGCACCGCACAGAAGCAGCGCACAGGATATTCCGCAAAATGTGGTTTTCAACGTCACGAACCCCTCCGTTGCAAAGGAACTATACGGTATAGTTCCCGTCATTGCAACGTGGCGCGGCTTGGGCGAGAAGGCGCGGATGACGCGCGCCGCTCCTTCCTCGCCGAACGAAGACCCGCCTGCCCGGATGCGCATCCTCCAGGCGGCACGCGAGGCGATCCTCGCCGCGGGTTTTCTTGAGACGAGCATGGACCGGATCGCGCATCAGGCCGGCGCGAGCAAGCAGACGCTCTACGCCTTGTTCAGCTCGCGCGAGCAGCTGTTTCGCGAGGTGCTGCGTGTCACGATGGACGAATCGGGCGAGGAAGGCGCGCCCGACATGCGAACGCTCGATCTGGCCGACGCGACCCGCGCTTATGCGGCCTGGGTCGAGCGATCGGCGACCAATCCCGCCAATCTCGAACTGTATCGCGCCAATGTCGCGGCGGCGGGGGTGTTCCCCGAGCTTGCCGCCGATCTGCACCGGCTGCGGCGCCGCGCGACGCCTTTTTCGGGCATTCTTGCCGACCAGCAACGCGCAGGCCGCCTCCCCGATCTGGATGCGGACCGGCTGGCGCATTGGGCCGGGGTGCTCGCGATCGGCGGGGTTCGCCCGCTGCTCGGGCTGACGCCGACGCCGCGCGAGCGGCACGCCAATATCGAGGCGATCGTCGCGACCTTCGCGCGCGGCTGGCGAACCGGCCCATCGCCCGGCGATCCGGCCACGGCAAGCGCGCCACTACCCGCAGCACCGCCCCGCTCGGTCCCGATCGAGCAAAGCGGCCGCATTTCCGACGCCGCTTGGACCGCGCTGCTACGGCTGGCCGCGACGCGATTTTGCGAAGCGGGCTTCCGCGCCGCCAGCGTCGAGCAGATCGGGGCGCAGGCCGGCATCGCCAAAATGTCGATCTATCGCCGCTTCGGGAACAAGCAGGGATTGTTCGCCGCAGCGCTCGATCAGGCAGTCGACGACCGGCTTGGCGCGCGTCCCGCGATGCCGCGCGGCGACGATATCGCTGATACGCTGCGCGCCATCGCCTATGCGCACGATCGTTTCGCCCAACAGCCCGAGCATGTCGCGCTGATCCGGTTGCTCGTCGCCGAGGCGCCGTCCCATGCCGAAACCGTCCAGCGCATCTGGCGTCGCCTCGTGACGCCGGCGCACGCCGAACTGGCGACACGACTGCGCGACTGGCACGCCGCCGGCGCGATCCGCCTGCCGGACAGCGCGATCGCCGCCGAACATTTCCTGTTGCTCGCCGCGCGCGGCAACCGCCGTCTCACCGATACGATCGTGTGGGACGAAGACGAGGCCGCCGATCACGCGCGGAGCCTCGTCGCGCTCGTCTATCGCTGAGCGAATTTGTCCGCCAAGCTTTGAGCGCAGCGGTCATTACAACGAATCGTAAAGCAGAGTAAATTCAACGCATGACGAAACAGCCGGGACAATCCTCCGCAACGGGTGGATTGCATGGAGCCGCCGTGAGCAAAAGCGAGATCATTGTCAAGGGTATGAATATGCTCGCGATTTTACTTTGCGCCGAGATCATTCTTTCGGCCGGGTTTATTTTGCGAGAAATATTGTAGCACTATTGCGCTGAATTTACGATTTACGTATTTCTTCGCGATATTGCGCGAGCGGGATGCCAAACCATTGGACGCAGGCGCGCCGCAGGCTGCGCTCGTCGGAATAGCCGACTTCCTCGGCGATCGCCTCGAGGCTCTTGTCGGTCGCCAGCAGCCGCTGCACCGCCTCGCGCCGCGTGTCGGACAATAGTTGGCGGAACGAGGTGCCCGCATCGGTCAACCGCCGCCGCAACGACGCAGCGCTGATCTCCATCCGTTGCGCGACCCCCGCCTCGGTGACCACCCCCTGCCTGATCAGTTCCGCCGCCTGCTCCGCGACGGGCGCTGCCGTGGCGCCGTCGGTCGCGCTGCGCGCCTCGGCCGCTTCCTGCATCATCCGCAGGAATTCGGGGACTTCCTGCGCGCCCCAGCTTTCATATTTGACCGGCAATATCTCGATGCCGGCATAGTCCAGCGGATAATAGAGCGTCACCCCGGTCCCGCGTCGCGTCATCGGGGCCGCGAGGACGACCAGCAGGCTCTCGTCGAAACCATTGATCTTCGCCGCCCCGCGCACGCTTACCGGGCGGAGCGACTTCCCGGTCATCCAGCGAAACGAGGTGTGCAGCGCGAGAACGAAGAATTCGAGCCCGATCTCCATCCCGGTCGTCGCCGGGCGCTTGCAGGTGATGTCGAGCTTGAGCCGATCCTTGGTCCGGACGAACCGCGCGACCAGATCGGGGCGCAAAATCTCCACCGCGGCGACGCAGCGTTTCGGCGCCTCTTCGAAATCCTTGCTGTCCGCCACCGACGAGACGATCATCCCGAAGCTGCCGAACGGCACGACCATCGAGGCGTTGGCCAGCGATTCATACCCCGTCTTGCGGAAATGGCGCAGGCAACGGTCCATGAATTCCAGCGAGGAGATATAATCGTCGTCCGCGAGGCCGGGCTGGTCGACATATTCCCGCCCGCCCTCCGAATCCGGCCGGATGATCATATCGAGATAACGTCGCGGCACCTTGAAATCGGTGACCGAAAACCCGCCGCGCGCACCTGCCGACATTCAACTCTTCCCATCACATCGGCCATCGAGCGGCCGTCCCACGCATCGCCCCCGGCGGCGGCGCAGACCGAAATCGGCATACCGGCGCCCGAGCCCGGAAATTTATCGACCTCGTGTAAATTTCGGTCAAGTCGTGTTACCGGCGCCGTCGCGTCCGGCCCGACATATGCCGATGCGCCAAACAAATCCGGCGGTGTCGTGACATCTCATCCGAACAAGAGCGTGCCGCTGTTGCCGAAATCGCGCGCAACGATCTTGCCGTTGGTAAATACATCGCATTCATCGCCGTCACCCCAAATCGTCATTGGCTTATCCGCGTCACGGGATGCAGATATAAGTAATACGGATAACGGGATATTCACCCTCATAATGGCGGTGTACTTTCCCGCATATCTCAGGGATATCTATCCCCATGCGTATCGCCGGACGCGACACAACCGAACGAGACGGCTTGCGCATTTTGCGCTTGTTGGCCACCAGCAGCGCATGAACAGCACGTCGTCTGCCACCAGCTCCGCTGCCGCTCCTCTTTCAAGTCGCGTGCCTGCGCTACGCCGGGTGCGCAGATGGTGGCGGGCGCATGTGTCCAGCGCGGTCGATCACGAGGGCGTAATGGCGCGCGTCGCCGAGGATAGCGGCTGGTCCGCGCGCTTTGCCTTCATGACGATCATGTCGGCGGGGATCGCGGTGCTCGGGCTGCTGCAATCGTCGCCGGCGGTGGTGATCGGCGCGATGCTGATCTCGCCGCTGATGGGCCCGATCATGGGGCTCGGCTTCAGCCTCGCGCTGTTCGACTTCACCGAGATGCGGCGCTCGATCGTCGCGCTCGCCGTCGCGTCGGCGCTGGCGATCGGCTTCACCGCGCTGGTCGTACTCCTTTCCCCGCTCAAGGCAACGACCGCCGAGATATTGGCGCGGACGCGCCCCAATCTGTTCGACCTGCTCGTCGCGATGTTCTCCGCGCTCGCCGGCACTTTCGCGCTGATCCGCGGGCGCGGAGAGACGATCGTCGGGGTGGCGATCGCCACCGCGTTGATGCCGCCGCTGGCGACCGTCGGCTACGGGCTGGCGGTGGGCAATTTCGCGATCGCGGGCGGCGCGGCCGCGCTGTTCGGGACCAACTTCGTGACGATCACGCTGTCGGCGATGATCATGGCGCAGCTGTACGGCTTCGGACACCGATTGTCCGAACAGCAAACCTGGGCGCAGACCGGGCTGCTCGTCGGCGCATTCCTGGTGATGGCCATTCCGCTGGGCATCTCGCTCAACCAGATCGCGCGCGAAGCGGTGATCGCGACGCAGGTGCGGAGCGTCCTCAACACCAGCTATGGCAAGGACGCCCGCGTCGCCCAGCTCGACATCGATTATAAGGTGAACCCGATCGCCATCCGCGCGGTGGTGATCGCACCGCGTTCCAACGCGCTTCGCCCGCAGATATTGGCGCAGGCGATCGAAGCGAAGCTCGGGCAGCCGGTGACACTCCAGGCCGATCAGGTGCTGGTCGACCCCGGCTCGGCGGCAATCGATCAGGAGCAGGCCGCCTTCACCCAGGCGCAGGAGCAACAACGGCTGCGCGAAGAAGGGTCGGAGATCGTGCGGCTGCTCGCCATCACCGCCGGCGCCAAGCCGAGCGATGTGCTGCTCGATCGCGACGCGCGGCGCGCGGTGACCGCCGCGCAACCGCTGCCCGGCGCGTCGCTTCTCGCCTATCGGCTGCTCGAAACGCGCGTCGCGTCGCAGATCAACGGCTGGTCGATCGCGATCGTCCCGCCGGCCGGACTCGACCTGCCCCCGATCGCCTTCGCCAGCGGCTCGGATCAGCTCGACGACGCCGGCAAGACGGCGCTGTCGACCGCGATCTGGGCGGCGCGGCGCTGGAACTGGACCGCGCTGTCGGTGCCGGGGCTCCGCGAGCCCGTGTCGGAACGCGCGACGCTCGATCAGCGCCGCGCCGCCGCGATCGCCGCCGCGTTGCGCGAAAACAAGATCGTGGCGGTGCCGACGAGGCCCGGGCGGGCCGGCGCGGCGATCGAGCTGGGTGCGGCGCGTGCGGATACATCGACGCAATAATTCCCGGCCCTGCCGCGCGGGTTGTCGTCGCGCCATCGGGCGGTCCCCGCGACGGTGGCGCGCGATGCCCCTGGTCGGCGCCTTGCTGATCGCGGCATGCGCCCCGACGGTTCGCCCGTTCGGCGATGCGCCGCCCCCTGCCGCTGCGCAACCGCCGTTCTCGATCGGCGAGACGCGGCGCGCCGACGTCGCCGATGCGGTCCGCGATGCGCTGCACGCCGCCGGCTATCGCGAGGCACAGGATGCGCCGACGCGGGTCGAGATCGGCTTCGCGATCCGCCCGCCCGGCGTAACAGTCGCGGGCGCCGGCGGCGCGACGATCGTTTCGCCGCCCGCCCCGCGCGCGATCGGGCTGTGCCGTCGGCAGGCCTATGTTTTGATCCTCGCGATGATCGATCGCGCAAGCGGGACGGTGTTGCGTCGATCGGGCGCGATCACCGCGCGATGCGTCGGCAAGGAAGCGACACTACTGCCCGCGCTGGCACGCGCCGCGGTATCGCCCCGGCGCTAGATCGCTCAGGCGAGCGCGGGGAAGCGGAGCGTGAAGCGCGTGCCGTGCGGCGTGTTCGGCGCGCATGTGATCTCGCCGCCGTGCCGCGCCACCGCCGCACCGACATAAGCGAGCCCGAGCCCGACCGAATAGCGCGAACCCGGCGCCGCCTGATGCGCGCCATAACGGCGGAAGGGATTGGCGCGGCGCTCCGCGGACATCCCCGGCCCTTCGTCCGCGATAACGCATTCGACGAAGCGTCCGTCATCCACCGTCGCGACGGTGCATCGCACCGCGCCGCCCTCCGGGCTGAACTTGACCGCATTGTCGATCAGATTGACCAAAGCGCGCCGCAGCGTATCGCGCTCCGCCAGCAGGTAATGCGGCTGATCGATACCGTCGAGCGCGATCCGCACGTCGCGCTTCGACGCCTGCGACCAGAGATCGTCGGCGGCTTCGGTCAGCACCTCGCCGAAATCAATCTCCTCGGGGTTGAACGCGGCGGCCTCGACCCGCGCGAGCTGGACGAAATTGTCGGCCAGCGTCAGCGTCCGCCACGCGAGCCCGGTGATGCGGTCGGCGAGATCGGGGTGGTCGATCGCATCGCGATATTGCTCGAGCAGCGAGATGATCGAGGATTGCGGCGAGCGCATGTCGTGGCTGAGAAATTGCAGCGCCGCCTCGCGCTCGTTTTCGGCCGCGCGCACCGCGGTCAGCTCGAGCAATTGCAGAATCCACCCGCGCTGCGCGCCGTTGCTGTCGCGCAACGGCGAGCGGCGCAGCGAGAATACCCGCTCGCCGACATTGAGTTCGTCGGGCAAAGCGTCGGGCGACACCGGCACCCCCGAAATCTCGCCGAGCAGCGCCGCGGCGCGCAGCCCGACGAGGGGCTTGCCGCTCAGCGCCGCGGTCGGACGGTTGGCGAGGACGATCGCATCGTCGAGATCGGTCACCAGCAGCGGATCGGCGACGCTCTCGATCGTATCGGATACCAGCCGCCGCAGATCACGCATCATCGCGATCGATTCGCGCAGCCGCACCGTCTGGCTGACCACCTTGGCGCTGCTCATGTTGCCGATGTTGAGCGTGCCGCCGGCGAGGAATTCCTCGTTCGAGATGCGCCCGGTCGACGCGAGGAAATTGCCCCCGGTGTTGACCACGCCCGACTTGCCGATGACCACGCCGTTGGGGTTGAGCAGATAGACCGAACCGGTGGCGGAAAGCACGCCGTCGATTGCCGAGAGCGACTGCCCGGTGACGCGGTTGAGCGTCGCCCCGGCGCCATTGTCGATGCGGACCTCGCCGCCCGCGCCGATCGAGAAGCTCTGCCAGTCGATGATCGCCTTGCCCGATGCCTGGCTGACCTGCAGCTTGCCCGCGCCGCCCGACGCGATCGTCGCGGTGCCGGCCTGCACCTGTCCGCCGGTCGGGAGGGTCTGTGCCAGCGCGGCGCTTGCGGAGCAGCCGAATGCTACCGCTGACATCGAAGAAAGCAGATGATTGCGGTAGCGATTCGCCGCGCGCTTCAGGATGCCAGTCCGCTCCGGGGGAGAGAGGGGGTTGCACCGGGTCATGACGTCATTCCTACACAAACAGGGCCACCCCCTTTCGCTGCGGGGGAGGCCGCTTTTCAAATCGGCTCCGAAACGAAACCAATAAAAAACGTGAAATTAAAGTGAGCTAGAAAGGTTTACTATCCGTAAATACGACCTCGCCGCAGCGAAGAAATCGCCCCGCAACCCTTGCAGTTACGCACGCTTTGCACGACAAATATCAGTGAATATTTCAGTTGTGGGGATTTCATTTCTCGAACATTCTCAGAAATATTGGAACGTTCGCGCCATATAAGCGATAAAATGCGCCCTGCCTGCCACATGGAAGCGACTTATTAAATAGCGTGACAAAACTTTACATTTTCCGGTCGGCGCGATCTGCCGAAGCTGTCGGCCCGGCGAAGTAGGAGACGACCCGATCAGGTCGGGTCAGCCGCGCCGCTCCCCGGAGAAGGGCAGCAACGGCGCCATGTCCTTCTCATCGTCTATGCCGTAGCAGGGCGGGAAATGATCGGGCAGGTGATGGGTGCCGAAAATGCGATCCATCACCGGCAGGATCGTCGCATAATTGTGATCACGCCACTCGTCATTGGCGTGATGCCAGTGATGAAAGGCCGGGGTGACGATCAGCGCCTCGACCGGGCCGAACCGCCAGCGCACATTGGCGTGGATGAAGAAGGATCCGATCGCGTTGAACAGCGTGATGATCACCGGGATCATCCCCTGCTCCCCCAATGTCGGATTGGCGAAGCCGAGCGCATAGACCGGGAACAAGGCGGTCAGCCGCGACCAGATCATGTCGACCGGGTGGGCATGCGTATTGGTCAGCCAATTGACGTGCGCGGGCTGGTGATGCCGCGCGTGGAATTGCCACAGGATCGGCCATTCGTGCGACAGCCGATGCCCCCAATAGCCCCCGATCTCCGACAGGATCAGCGCGATCCCCAGGGTCGCTGCGAAGGGCAGGCCGCGGATCAGCGCGAGCCACGCCTCGGGGAGCAATGCGCGCCCGCCGGCGGCGAGCGCGGCGAGCGGCATCGCGATGAGCAGCGGGGGAAGCAGGTTGTTGAGGAAATAATAGCCGATCTCGCCCTTCACCGGCGAGCGCGGCCGATCATTGTGCGCGATCGCGAAGAACCGTTCGAGCGGGATGAAGATCGCGGAGAGGATCACGAGCCAGATGAACAGCCGCAGCGCATCCGTCCCGAATTGCACGATCGCGCTCTGCATCCCGTCCCTTCGAGCGATTTCCTATGTCAGCGCGGGCATTAGCATGCGGACGGACGCTGTGGAACCTTCGCTGCGGGCGCCGGGGTACGCGATGTTCCAATACGGGAAAACAGCACGCGGCCGGCGCCGCGGTGCAGACCTGGCTGGACGAACAATCCGCCGAAACGCTGTATCTTTCGAGCGTGACGATCGCCGAACTGCAATTCGGCATCGGCGCGCTTCCCGCGGGCCGGCGCAAAGAAAAGCTTGCGGCGATTTTGGAGGGGCTCCTCGCGCTGTTCGACGGACGCATTCTGCCTTTCGATCTGTCGGCGGCGCGCCATTATGCCGATCTCGCGGTCGAGGCACGCATCAGCGGTAAGGGCTTCCCCACCCCTGACGGATATATCGCCGCCATTGCCGCATCGCGCGGATTTGCCGTCGCGAGCCGCGATATCGGCGCGTTTCGCGCCGCCGGCATGACGGTGATCGATCCGTGGAAGGTCGCCCCGAGGAGCTAGCTGGAAAAATTTGCGCCGCGATCGGCGGCAAAGGTGGCGGGCCGCGACCGATAGTGATGGTCACTATACTTACGCCATGCTGCTACGATAGCGTAGGTTACGGGATGATTTTGGGGGATTAAAACGCCGTTGCTCAGAATCCCACGCCAAAGCCCTCTTCGATTTTCTTCCCGGCTTGGCGATCGTAACAGGCGATATAACTTCCCGCTCCATCTGTTTTATATGAGCGAAGCTCTACGCAAGTTCGATCGGACAAACGCATAACGACAGGGAAGGCATTGCGCCCATATGCATCCGCGCCCCGGAAGTTCGCGCGAGCGTCCGCCTTAGCCCTCTCGATGAATGCATCGTCACCCGGCCGAAACGTGGGGCGGGTTGCCAACGGATAGAGTGTCGCGATCGCCGCCGCTGCTATCAACAGGAGCAAGGTCAACGCCACGGTTGTCGATCGGGTGGATATTCGCATCACCGCATTCTGATGCTTATCGAGAATGCCCGCTAGTGGCGCACATACCATCGTACCCCGACGGGTTCCCGCGCATCATAGCGTAGGGTGGCGGGCCGCGACCGATAGTAATGACACTATACTTACGCCATGCCGCTATGATCGCATAGCCTACGGGACGGCCCAGGATGGATCAAAAGCCGGCTTAATCTTTTCGCTGTAGAGCGAGATGGGCCAACCGAAGCAAATCGGGGAGCGCAGTCCGTATCGCCGCGATCAGTTGAGCGTTCTCCTCATATCGATCGTCCTGCGGAACGACATATGGTGGCGCCTGGACAAGGCACGCCGCGACAATCTCCGCACCGGGCCAAGCGCCTGATCTCATGTCTTCATTGGCGCCCGTATCGGGGCGAGTAGACACAGCAATCGCGCCCATACACAATTCGTCGTCCAGCCGTCGTACGTACCAAGGGCCGGCGGTCGCGGCCCGATCAAGCGCCTCAAGCGCCTTCAGTTCCTCTAGCGTCATGGTCAAAGCTAACGCGCGAAGGGAAGAGTCCGCAACCGCGGCGTAAGCCGTCGCACCGCGGCGGATTCCAACGCATCATGGCGTAGGGTGGCGGGCCGTGACCGATAGTGATGATCACGATGCTTACGCCACGCCCCTACGATCCCATGGCTAGGAAAGCGCCCTACCGACAATGGGCGCGATCATCGCGTACGCGCTTCATTCCGCGCCCGACACTGCGCGACAAACCTAGCCAGCAACGGACTGGGTGGAATCTCGGCCACCCACTCCTTACCGACACGATATGCGATTCGCCGTTTCGCCCCAGCAAAATAATCGCCAAATCGGCCATCTTCTATCGTCAGTGCATCTGAATGCGCGTCGTGATCTATTTTAAATGACCAACTTCGATTATCAATGTCTACCGCAAAGGATGTGGCCGCCCGATCATACTCTCGGTACTTTAAGAAGAAAATCGGAATACGATCGCATAGCGCTAAAAAGTAATCTTTCGAATTGTCGCCAAACCGATAGATCGCCGCGCCGCGATCATCATTGTTTTCAAAATTATAATGCCACCCGGCGCGCTGCCACGGCGCGACACCTGATTCGGATTTCTCGCCGGATTGCGAGCAGGCGGCCAACACCCCTGCTGCCATCCACGCCGCCAGAACCGCTTGAAAGCTAGCCATTGCACGATCTTGCCCGACCTGACGGATGACCGCAAATTGAACAAACGCCGTCGCACCCCGGCGACTCCCAGCGCATCATAGCGTAAAGTGGCGGGCGGCGACCGATAGTGATGTCACTATGCCTACGCCATGCTACTATGATTGCGTAGCAAGCAGAGCGGCTTGGCCTAGGCGGCTAGCGGTCGTTGTGCGCTCGCACGGGAAAGCGCGCCACAAACCTTCTGAGGTTGCTCGCGGCGACCACTAGCCGGTCATCGATCGGGATGCAGAAGCCAATTTCGCCGAAGTCGCCCGTTCGATCCATCCATGGCGGCAAGGCTTCTAGCGAAAACCCAATTCGAATCGAGTTGTTCGAAAGCAGCTCGAAATCGAGATTCGGTTCGGTAAAGCCGCAAAACGCCTGTCCCGCTTCCCCACTCGAAACTTGGTCAAGCCAGTCAGCAAGGCGTTCAACCTCGAAGGTCGTTAGACAGGGATCGCGAAAACTCCACGATTTACCGTCAAGGTCAACATCACCTCGGATAATCAGCCAATTGGAGTCCCACTCATCGTTGGCGATTTCCGGAAATTGGTATCGCTCCACATCGATACGCAGCGACCCGGTTGGCCCTGCGAAATTTGCCGATGCTTCGCCTCTCATTATAACAACATAACTGCTCGCGGTAATGTCGGCAATTGTTGCGCACGCCGTCGCACCCAGGCGGGTTCCAGCGCGCTATGGCGTAGGGTGGCGGGCCGCGACCGATAGTAATGATCACTATGCTTACGCCATGCCACTATGATCGCATGACCCGCGGAATGGCTTGAGCTGGGTGGGCTCCTGCCTGACCGCTTCCGGAAGAACGCAACGGGATTGCTGACGTCAATCGGAGCGGACTGACACGGCGGCTCCCGACCACTTCACGCCGTTCCGGCGCCTTTTTGCGGATCCCGATTCCGCACCGGCAGCCGGCGCATCATTTCCTGGCTGCTCTCACCGATCATGACCACCGTCGATCAGGGGGGCGATAACGTGGAAGCGCGGGAAGTTCGAATGAGCCGACATCCGCATTGCAGGAGCTATCCTGTATTCGGAAATGAATTCCGGCGATCGATAATGCACTCGAGCTGGCGCGAGGCTCGCGCTTTTGTCTTGGTTACATCATCTACAGATAATTAAATCTTGACGCCGACAGAACAGCAATCAGCGAACTACAAAACCTCACACATTCGCTTTCAGACTGGTGGTAATGAACAGATATCATTTGCAATCAGTTGTCAGAACGTTACGCCTTCGTAGGCAATAGCCTTGGGGGATTGGCAGCGTGGCGCTTGAAATCCGAAGGGGTCGTGTCGAAGGCCTGGAATCGGTCGGCCGCCCACAAGGCAGAGGGCGAGTCTCTGTCGCGATCTTTCGGCTCAATGGCATGACTGCGGAGTTCCGCGGGGACGGAATAGGCTGGAAAGATGATCCCGTGCCCCCTCCCTTTCGCGAGGGCGACGAGATTGCCGTTGCGGGACCGGTCAATCGGAAAGGCATTCTAGAGGTTTACGCGGCGCGAGTTCCGGGCTGCAACGAGACACTTGGGGAGCCCCCGGTTGTGTCTTATATACTAGGGTTGTTGCTAGGCGGAATAATGAGCTTCATCGGAATCGCCTTTTTGCATCGTTTTGGCTTTCACTCGAAAAGCGCGGTCTATGTATGTGCAATATTAGCAACAAGTTGGTTAGCATGTGGATCGGTATTGCGCAGAGGAACTCAGGTCGCGAAAGCTCGTAAGATTCTATTGATAAGAACTGGGCGATTCTGACGTCTTGAACAAAAAATAAATTTTGTCGTTGACGACCCCCTGGTCCGATCGGATTGACGAGAGCTATTCGCTGCAAATGTTCGTGCCCGACCATCTTGGATTGTGCTGGAGATCAAAAATGTCCACTGTCGGCAATGTTATCAGCGATGTCTTGAGCTGGGTGGATTTCAGACAGGCAACCGTTGGCCACTGCAAGGCGCAGAGTTGACCTTGCCCGAGCCTTGGTTCGGTCGTAATTTACCAAAACAGATAGGGGGGCAGATTTGCGCCTGTCAGCGATCTTGTCATTTTTCGCGATAGCGATTGCCATTGATGCGCAGGCGAGAGCGCAAGAACTTCAGTGCCTCGCCCCTTTTCCAAAATTGCTCTCGGACGAGGCATTTGCCCGGTATTCCGTTAAGATGCCGTCGCGGCCTTCGAGCGCGCACGTGCCGGATGTGCGGATCGGCGAGGCGCACCTTTATCGCACCGTGATCCGGCGGGCGGTAAAGAGCGGACCTGATTTTGCTGGCCATTATAAAATCGTTCGTATTGGCTGCGGCGCAGCAACGGTCTGCGTAGCGATAGCGGACACGCTGAGCGGAAAAGTTTACTTTCCGCCGGAGATTAAGGCTGCGTCCGCGCTACTCGTTGATACGGGAAGTGCGAACGTAAATACCGTTAACTATCGCCCGAATAGCTCTCTCTTAATCATCGTTGGGTTACCCAACGAGGATTCTTCGCGGGCCGGAGCGAGCCATTATATATGGCGTTCGGGAAAATTACGTCTTGTCCACTATATTCCTGCAGCCAAGCTCTGCTCGCTCCCACCTTCGACGAGATTCTAAAGGGCAGGTTGTCTAATCGCATATCCTTGGTCAAGCGCGTCGGCGTATAAATCGAGGGCAGCGCCAGCATGGTGACCGGCACGATCGCGTTCTCACGGTTTATTTTCAGCTGCCGCCTTCGCGCGAAGGGACGTCGTTTGCCGGGA
>JAFIGU010000002.1 GCA_017849555.1 Sphingomonas sp.
GCCGTGGTATCGTTCGAGAGCAGCCGCTTCGGTTACCGCCGCTAGTGGATTGACTCAGACGGAGGAGGCCCGGAATCCTTTCCCGTCATGCCGGGCTTGACCCGGCATCCAGAGCCACAAAGGACACCGCCTGAAACTCTGGATGCCGGGTCAAGCCCGGCATGACGGCTGAGAGAAGCGGGAACCATCCGTTGTGTTCTCACCACTAGCGCATCGTGCGTTCGCTTTTCCGCCCCGGCGAAGGGGCACCCCGCAAAGTAATACTTTGCGGGGACCACGAAGGCCGGGGTCCAGCATCGGGCCGCTCGTAACTGGGCCCCGGCCTACGCCGGGGCGGATCCTGTCGTGCGCCCGATATTGTGATTCACCCGGCGCCGAACAGCGGCGCCAGCCGCGCGCGGATGCGTTCCAGCACCGTCGCGCCGCCGAGATCGGGTGCGAAGGTCTTGCCGGTGATCGTCTCGAACGCCTCGGCATAGACCGCGGCGGTGCCGGTGATCAGGTCCCGCGGGATGGCCGGGATCGGATCATGATAGGGATCGCACCGCGCCCCGACCCACGAGCGCACGAAATCCTTGTCGAAGCTGTCGGGCCGCTCGCCGGCCTCGAATTGCGCCTGATAGGTCGCCTGCCGCCAGTAACGGCTGCTGTCCGGCGTATGGATTTCGTCCGCGAGGACGATCGTGCCGTCGGGGGTGACGCCGAACTCATATTTGGTGTCGGCGAGGATCAGCCCGCGCGCTTCCGCCATTTTCTGCCCGCGCGCGAACAGCGCCAGCGCGGTCGCGCTCAGCTCGTCCCATTGCGCCGGGGTCAGGAGCTTGCGCTCGAGGATTTCGGCGGGGGTCAACGGCTCGTCATGCCCGCCGTCGAATTCCTTGCTCGTCGGCGTGATGATCGGCGCGGCGAGCCGGGCATTGTCGCGCAGGCCATCGGGCAGCGTCATGCCGTACATCGTGCGCTGGCCCTTTTTGTAGAGGGTCAGGATCGAGGTGCCCGTGGTCCCCGCGAGATAACCGCGCACGACGATCTCGACCGGCAGGATGTCGAGCCGGCGGCAGATGAGGACGTTGGGATCGGGATAATCGAGGACGTGATTGGCGCAGATGTCCGCAGTCTGCTCGAACCAGAAACGCGCGGTCTGCGTCAGCACCTCGCCCTTGAACGGGATCGCGCACAGGATGCGATCGAACGCGCTCAGCCGGTCGCTGGCGATGATGATCCGCCGCCCGTCGGCCAGATCGTAATTGTCGCGCACCTTGCCGCGATAATGGTTCGGCAGTTCGGGGATCGTCGCATCGTCCAGCGTGCGCGATGCGAAAGCGGTAAAATCGATCGACGACATTCAGTGATTCTCCGGGACCGGAGGTTCGCCCTAGCCGGATGCGCCGGCATTGTCAGCGGGCGGCCGGCGCGCTTCCGGGGCAGCGGGATTTGCCCTATATCGCGCCCGACACAGCAAAGAGCGACGACCGATGCGAAAATCGACGTTGATCTGCACCGTTACTGCGCTGATCGCCGGGAGTGCAGTCGCACAGACGCCACCGCCGCCCGATCCCGCCAAGGCCCAGGCCAGCCGCGACGGTCGCCACGACTTCGACTGGGAATTCGGCACCTGGACCACGCGGCTGCGGCTACTGCGCAATCCGCTGTCGGGCGCCGCGCCGGATTGGGCCGATTATCAGGGAACGAGCGTGGTCCGCCCGATCCTCGATGGCCGGTTCAATCTCGTCGAACTGTCGGTCTCGGGCACCGCCGGGCGCATCGAGGGCGCGGCGCTGCGGCTGTATGATCCGCGATCGCGGCAATGGAGCCTCAACTACGCCAATGCACGCAGCGGCACGCTGACGACCCCGGTTTACGGCGGCTTCGACGATCACGGCCGCGGGCTGTTCTATGCGCACGATACGCTCGACGGGCGCGCGATCCTCGTCCGCTTCGTGATCACGGCGGCCGCGAAAGAAGCCCGTTTCGAACAGGCTTATTCCGCGGATAACGGCCGAAGCTGGGAAACCAACTGGATTGCGGTCGATACGCGTCAGTAGCGCGCCGCAACACGCGCGAAGAAGCTGCGCCCCGGCTCGGGGTAGCCCGCCGCGAGCTGGTAATTCCGATCGAGCAGGTTGCGCGCGCCCACCCCGATCGTCAGCCGGCGCGAGACATCCCAATCGGCGGCAAGCCCCACGTCGACATAATTCCCGGTGCGGAAATAAGCGGTGCCGGCGGTATTCACCGTCCAGCGATCGGAGGCGATATCGGCGCTCGGCCGCACATGCACCGCGGCGACCGGCGACCAATCGGCATAGATGAACGCCTTGTGCGTCGGCACGTCGGTCGGGCGGAAGATCGGTACGCCGGGATCGCGCAAGTCGCGATGCGTGTAGGTATAATTGCCGCCGATCGCGAGGCCGGGGAGAAGCTGCGCGGTGACCGACAGCTCGCCGCCGTAGAAATTGCCGCGGCCGAGGTTGAAGCTCTTGGTCACCGGATTCTGCGTGCAGACCCCGGCGGGGGTGCAGCTCGTGAAGATGAACGGTTCGGCGACGATCACGTCGGTGAGGTGCGAATAGAAGATTGCGCCCTCCGCGCGCCAGATGCCGAAGCGGCGCGATCCGCCGATCTCGTAATTCACCGCACGCTCGGGCCGGAGATTGGCGTTGGACACCGCCCCGCCGAAGCGCGAGCTGAACCGTTCGAACAAGGTCGGGAAGCGCGTGCGATCGGAAATGCTGGCGTGCAATTCGCTCGTTTCGGACGGTTTCCACGACAGCCGCCCCTGCCCGTTCAGCGCCGAATGATTGACCAGCGGATAGAAGACGAAGGCGTTATTGGCGTAATCCTCCGCGCGGCGCAGATCCTTCCAGTCGTAACTGATGCCGGCGGTGAAGGTCAGCGCGGGCGCCAGCTCGGCGATATTCTGCAGCGCGATGCTATAGCCGTCCTCGATCGAGGTCTGCGGCGGCTCGAACCCGCCGCCGGGGAAGCTTTGCTGGAATTCGACATGCTTGTCGCGGCGGTAGAAGGCCGCGAGGCTCAGCGTATCGCCGGGCAGCGGGCGCAGATCGAGCTGCGCCGATCCGCCCCACGCCTTGTCGTGATAGAAACTGTTGAACGCGCGCGGCCTGGTCTGGGTGGTTTCGCTGGCGTCGTCCCACGCGCTGAGCAGATTGTCGAACTGGTTGTAATAAATCTTGGTCTTGAGCGTCGCCATCTCGCCCAAAGCGGTGGTCGACAGAAAATAGACGCTGGAAACATCCCAATAAGGCCAGGTCCAAGCGCGCTGGATCGCCGCCGGATCGGTGGTGCTGAGTGGGGCGAGCTTCATCCCGCTCTGCTTGGTATAGCTGATCGAATATTCGTCGGTGACATTGGGGGTGAACCCTGCCTTCAAGTTCACGCGCCAGTCGCGCGCGGCCGAAAGGTCGCGGCGCCCGCCATTCTCGCTCGGCGTCGGGACGAAGCCGCCGGCGAGATCCCAATGATCGGTATCGTTGCGCGCATAGCTCGCCTGCGCATAATATTTGTCCTGCCGCGTCCCGATCAGCCCGGCGACATTATAGCCGGCATAGTCCACCGCGCGGCCGAGGTTGAGCGTCGCCTGCACCTGCGCCTCGATCGGCCGGGCCGGCTTGCGCGTCACGAGGTTGATCGCGCCGCCCATCCCGTCGGGCCCGTCGAGCACCGAGGCATAGCCCTTGGCGACCTGCACCTCGGCGATGTCGCTGGTGAGGAAGCGGCCGTAATCGAGCCGATTGTCGGCAGGGAGAAACACGCGCACGCCGTCGATCGACAGCGGCGCCTGGAAGCGGTTGAACCCGCGCACCAGGATCAGCCGTTCATTGCGCGATCCGCCGGTGTTCGAGGCATTGACCCCGGGGATGAGGTTCACCGCATCGTCGAGCCGCTGCCGATCGAAGGCGAAGATCGCATCCGACGACAGGGTATCGCCGCCGATCGCCACACCCTCGACCTTGGGCGCGGTGACGACGATCTGGCCGAGGCCGAACGCCGCGTCATTGTCCTGCGCCTGCGCCGGCGGGGCGGCGACGATCGCGCTCGACACGAGCAGCCCGGCAACGATCGTTCGCATCGCATTCCCCCTCGCGGTTTCGCCCGGCGCGCATAGACCGCGATCGAAGCTCTGTATATATCCAGATATAGAGATCGGATTCGAAACGGGGGCAAAGATGGATCGGCAGTGGACGCGGGCGATATGGGCGGCGGCGATGATGGCGATGACCGCGCCGGCGGCATCGGCGCAAACGCCCCCCGCCTGCTCCGCGGAAGCGAAACCCGCGCTGCCCGCGGCTTTGGCGGGCTGGGCGACCCCCGCACCGCTCGCCGCCGCCACCGATCGCGACGGGGTGGCGCGCGCAACGCTCGTTCCGGGCAAGGCCGCGACGGTAACGTTGCTGCCGACACCGACGGTGCATTACCCGCTCCAGCCCGAAAAGCCGGGCGGCAGCGTGAGCCACGGCGGGTTGCTGGCATTCCCGATCGCGCGCGCGGGCGGCTATCGCGTCGCGCTCGGTTCAGCGGCGTGGATCGATGTGGTGCGCGACGGCAAGGCGGTCGTCTCGACCGCGCACGGCCACGGCCCCGCCTGCTCGACGATCCGCAAGATGGTCGATTTCTCGCTCGAGCCGGGCGATTACGTGCTTCAGATCTCGGCCAATGCCACGGCCGAACTGACGGTGCTGATCGCACCTTTGCCCTGATCGCCGATGCCGGTTCGCTTGCTCCTGGCCGCGGCGGCGCTCGCTGCGAGCGCGATCGCGGTGGCGGCCGCGCGTGACGACACGGCGGCGGCAAAGGTCGAGCTGGGCCGGCGGCTGTTCTACGATGCCGATCTGTCGGTCGACGGGACGATGGCCTGCGCGACCTGCCACGAACAGCGCCGCGGGTTCAGCGACGGCAATGCGACGCATCCCGGCGTCACCGGCGCGCCGGGTCGACGCAACGTGCCGGGCCTCGCCAATGTCGCCGCGCGTGCCGCGCTGACCTGGGGCGATCCGCGCGTGCGGACGCTGGAGGCGCAGGCCGCGATCCCGTTGTTCGGCACGCATCCGATCGAGATGGGGATGAAGGGGCATGAGGCGGAGATCGGCAAAAGGCTGGGCGCCGACGCCTGCTATCGCGCGCAATTCCGCGCCGCCTTCCCGAGCGGCGGGGTGATCGACGCCACGCAGGTTGTGACGGCGATCGCCGCGTTCCAGCGCACGATGATCTCGCGCGACACGCCCTATGACCGTTATCGCGCCGGGCGGCAGGATGCTTTATCCGCGTCGCAACGCGCAGGACTGCGCGCCTTTGCGACGCGGGGTTGCACGGCCTGCCATGCGGGCACCGACCTGACCGACGATCGCTTCCACGCGATCGCCCCGCCCGCGGCGAATGCGCGCGACACGGGCCTCGCCGAAATCACCGGACGCGCGGCGGACGCGGGGCGGTTCAAGACCCCCGGGCTGCGCAATGTCGCGGTCTCGGCCCCCTATCTCCACGACGGCAGCGCGCCGATGCTCGCCGATGCGATCCGCCGCCACGACACCGCGCGCGGGCTGGACGACGCGACGATCGCCGCGCTCGCGGATTTCCTGACCGGGCTTACCGACGCGGCTTTCCTGCACGATCCTCGTTTGTCGCTGCCGCCGCCGGGCTGTCCGCGCCCGCTTTCGCCGGCAGCGGCGCCGGACGCAGGTCGCGCATCAGCCCCGCGAGGCTAGCCGCGGCTTCCTCGGCGAGGCGCGCTTCCGCCCGGCGATAATGCGCAAGCACGTTTTCGCCGAACGGCGTCACCCGCGCACCGCGCTCGCGCCCGCCGCCGTGCAGCGTCTCGACCAGCCGCTCGGACCAGCAGCGGTTCATCATATCGACCAATTGCCACGTCCGCCGATAGCTGATGCCCAGCGCCCGGCCGGCGCCCGAAATCGATCCTTCGCGCGCGATCGCCTCGAGCAGATCCGCCTTGCCCGGCCCGAACGCGATTTCGTCACCGCACAAAATCTGCATTTTCAGTTTGAAGGGTTTGGATCGTTCCACGTCGCATCGGCCCGTTGAGCGCGCACGATGTTGAAGCCGCGCGTCCGGTTTGTCGAGCGGCCGGGACGACGAGGGGCTAGCTATCGCGCGAGCAGGAAATCCAGCGCGATGTTCTCGAACCGCTCCTTGCGCTCGATCATCGCGGCCGCGAGCGATCTGGACGTTTCGACGATCCCGTCCCACATCGGCAAGGTTGCCGATCGGGGTTAGATGTGACTCAGCCAGCACTTGCCACCCGCTATCATGTCTTCGAAACCGCGGCGGGCCATGCCGCGATCGGATGGAATGATCGCGGCATATCGAGCTTTCGCCTGCCGGCGCGGACCGCGCGCGAAGCGAGCTGGGCGCTGCTACGGCGCGCGCCCGATGCGACAATCGTCGACCCGCCCGCCCCGGTCCGCGCGATCGTCGACGCAGCGTGTCGCTATTTCGCCGGCGAGCGCGTCGATTTCGGCGATGTGCCGATCGATCTCGGCGAACAGGAACCGTTCTTCGCGCGCGTCTACGATCGGGTGCGCAAGCTCGGCTGGGGCGAGACCACCACTTATGGCGCGATCGCCAAGGAGCTTGGCGCGGGGCCGGAATTCGCGCGCGATGTCGGCCAGGCGATGGCCAGCAACCCGATCCCGCTGATCGTCCCGTGTCACCGCGTCACCGCCGCGGGCGGCAAGATCGGCGGGTTTTCGGCGCCGGGCGGCTCCTTCTCCAAGGCGCGAATGCTCGAGCTCGAAGGCGTGTCGATCGCGGTCGACGCGGGGAAGAAGCCCGAAGCGAAGAAGCCCGAGCAGCCCGGCTTCGATTTCTAAGGAACAGGGCGTCCTTGTGTCCGAGGTGCGATCCGGCGCATGATGCCGCGATGAAGTCGGCAGACTGTACCATCTGAATCCGCTTTCCGCGTTTCGCCGCGGGAAGCCGTTGCCCCGGCTGGCCCGATCGGCTCGCCGGATTCTCCGCGCGTGCGTCGACGCGCGATCGGCTGCCACACCGGCGGCCAGCATTCGGTGGTATTTTTCAATGCGCAATTTCTTCGAAAGCCCGTTCAAGGGCATCACACTCGATCGTCAGGTCACCCACCCCAACATCTCGGTCGGGCGCTACAGTTATTATTCCGGCTATTATCACGGCCACAGCTTCGACGACTGCGCCCGCTTCCTGTTGCCCGATGCCGACGCGGACAAGCTCGTCATCGGCAGCTTCTGCTCGATCGGATCGGGCGCCGCGTTCATCATGGCAGGCAACCAGGGCCACCGGAACGACTGGATCAGCACCTTTCCCTTTTTCTGGATGCCGGAGGTGCCGGCCTTCGCCGGCGCGGCGAACGGCTACCAGCCGGCGGGCGACACGATCATCGGCAACGACGTGTGGATCGGTTCGGAGGCGATCATCATGCCCGGCGTGACGATCGGCGACGGCGCGGTGATCGGAACCCGCGCGCTGGTGGCGCGCGATGTCGAGCCTTATGCGATCGTCGGCGGCAATCCCGCGCGGGTCATCCGCAAACGGTTCGACGACGCCGATATCGCGCGGCTACTCGCGCTGAAATGGTGGGACTGGACTGACGACCAGCTCCACGCGGCGATGCCGCTGCTCACCAGTGGCGATATCGCGGCGCTTCACGCGCACTGGCAAAAGATCGGCGAGATCGAACGTTAAGCGCGATCGGTCGCGTCAAACTCCCGCCCGTCCGCCCCCCCAAAGCGGACGGGCGGGACGACGATTCGACGCGATCATGCGCTGGAATTGGCCGCGAAAGCGCGTGGAGAACCGGGGCCGGCGAGCCGCACACCCACTTTAACTGCATGAATTTTAAGGAAAACTGGCGGAGACGGAGGGATTCGATCTCAGGCTTTAAGTAATTGATTTGCCTTTGATTCGAATTATCACAATTCCGAAAGTACCATGGAAAGTACCACGTCGACCTCTTCGTCTAAAAACCGAGGCTTAACGTCTCAGCTCGACTGCGTGCATCTCTATCGAACCCTCAGTCAATTTGCAATACCCTATATTTTTTGCCGCCTTAACTGCACGCGATTTTCCTCACACCCGTGCCGACTGACACTGGATGGCCAAGGGACGTCTATGTCGAGCCTCATAGCAGGCGCTGTCGGCCATCAATGGATGCCGCAGGGTAATGTCTTCCGAGGTGACGCGCGTTCGTGATCGCGGCGCGTGTCGGACCTCCCGGCTTTGAATAAAGATTACAGTGCCCATCGTTTTCGTGTCGGGTGCGCAACCCGCTTTGCGCGTTTTTTCGGCGAGCACCGCCGCATAGATTCGGATTGGCATCGCAAAACCGTGTCCGAACGCGTCAAACCCGGCGTCGCTTACCCTCGAAGCCGTCTTTCACCTCGTTGATCCAGGCGACGATTTCGCGATCGCTCCAGCGCGAGGCGCACGGAGATATCTTGTACGGAGCCGGAAACTTGCTCTCCCGGATCAGGTCGTAAATCATCGTCTTGCCCAGGCCGACCCTGCGCTTCACCTCATCAAGCCGGATGAAGCGGTCAGGCTCTTGATCATTGGTCACTTCGCACCTTTTCGATCGCGCGCGAACGCGCGGTCGCCCTCAAGAAATGCGGCGAGCATGGCGGGCACCAGATCGCTGATCGGCTCACGGCGCCCATAGGTCACCTCATAGAGTACCGCGTAATCGTCGAGCGCCTGCTTGAGCGCCGGCGAGGCGTTGAACGTCACTTTTACCGGCGTTCGATCGGGCAGCTTGCCGAGCTTGATCCCAGCCATATCAACGCTCCCCCGACAGAGTTAATATCAGATCCCTGTGGACCATCAGACGAAGTGGCCAGCCGGGACGCACCCTTAGCGTGGGCTGCACGTTCAGGTTCTTCATGACGATCTGATCGCCGGCGCGGGAAGCGCTCTGCTGGGTCGACTCGCGGATCGCACGAACCAGATCGCTATCGTTGCCGAAACTCAGCTGTGTGCCGACCCCCAGCAGAGTCGAGAGCGCGACTCCCTTGAGCAACTGCCAGGTGTGCAGATCGACCTTGTCGGAAAGCCCGGCGTAACCCGCCGCGTCCGTCGCGGGCATGTTATCGATCTGGATCGATGATCCGTCGGGCAAAATGATCCGCTGCCAGACGACCAATGCGCGCTTCTGTCCGAATGCGACGATGCTGTCGTAGCTGCCGATCAGCCGCGAGCCCTGCGGGATGAGCAGGATGCGCCCGGTCGCGCTGTCATAGCAGTTCTCGGTGACCTGGGCTGTCACGAGGCCGGGAAGGTCAGAATTCAGCCCGGTGATGAGGCTCGCCGCGATCACCGTGCCCGCGCTGATCGTGTACGGCGATGGGGCGGCGACCAGAGCATGCGGATTGACGACATCGCCCGATTCCCTGGCAGCGACGAAATCGACCTTGCGCTGCTGGCCACCGGGATCGCGCTCGGGATCGAGCGCCAGCCTGCCGTCCTGACGCTCGGCCGGCGGAGCTGCCGCGGCAGACTCGACAGGAAGGCCGATCGACCGATCTCCCCTCCCCATCTGGATCATTACGCCTGATTCCTGGGCGGCTCTTTGCTCGGCGGCGACGCGTTGACGCTCCGCCTCTGCCGCCTGGGCTGCCGGATCCGGTGCCGGCGCCCTGCCAAGTCTGCGCTCATGCTCAAGAAACGGTCGCCCGAGGTCCCCGGGCATCGGCGGACCGAGCTGCGGGGCTTCTCCATAGTTCTTGGGCGCGTTGGCAAGCGCCTCGGGGGTCGCCTTGCCGCTCGGGTCGTCACGGCGGCCGTCCACAACCACGTGGAACGGGCGGGGTTTCAGCGCGACCAGCGTCAGGCCCACCATCGCGGTGGACGTCACCGCGGCGATGCCGATGACCGCGCCGCGACGAAACCGGACGACTCGCGTTGCCCGCGCGCGCAGCACCAAAGTCTCAGGGTCGACCTTTTGCGGCGCGGCGCCCAATTCGGGTTCGGGATTGCCCTTCTCAACCGGCGCGGATGTGTCGGTGCCTGGCTTGGCAACATCGTCGGTCACGATGCCCTCCCCCGCCGGCGGCCCGACCGCGCGGGCGTGGCCCGCGCGATTCGAACGATCGATTGCTTCTTCGCGCCAAGCCGCAATTCGGCGGCACCGAAGAGACGGTCGACGACATAGAAACGGCCGGACATCCGGTAGTTGACGAGGCTCGCCTCGCCCTTCTCGTCGAGCACGAACAGCGGCGGCGCCTCGCCGACGGAGATACTCGCGGGAAATTCGATGAAGGTCTGGCGACCGTCGTCGAATGCGCGCAGCGGCCGCCAGTCCGGCGTGTCACCGGTGATCGCATAGTCGAAGTTGAGGCTCGCGACCGTAAGGCCTGAGGAGACAGGGGTGGCTTCGAGCGCCTCGGCCTGCTGGCGCCGAATCGCAATGAGTTCGTCCTGCGGATAGGTCCAGGAGACAGCCGCCATTGCGGTCGCGGAAGTGCTATCCATCTGGAGATGATAGGTCCGGCGATCGGTGGTGATGATCAGGTTGGTCGCGAGGCCGGCCGAGAAGGGCTTCACGAGAATGTGGACGCGTTTTGCTTCGCCCGATCCGCTCGTGGTGTCGCCGATGGTCCATCGAACGGTGTCGCCAGCCGCGACCGAAACGACCGCCTCCCCTGGCTGTAACGCGATATCCGTCACCCGCTCCGGCGCGGCAAACAGGCGATAGAGAACCCCCTCGCCGTAGGGATAGACCTGGATGGCATTGACGAATGCGAGCGCGGCCGGATCGCGCGTCACCGCGCGATTGGCTGCTCGCACACGAAGCTCGGCCGGTGATGGTGGCACGGTGTGCGTGCGCGCTTCGGACGATTGCACGATCGGCGGCGCAAAGACCGCGCCGGCCGCAGTCGTCGACAGGTTCGGCGTCGATGCCGATGTCGGGGCTACAGTGGCGACCGCAGCCTGGGCTGGCTGCGATGGGCTTTGCCCCGTTTGCGCGGGGGCGGCAGGCGAACCCGCGAGCGCGGTGGCGGCGAGGAGAAGAGTTTTCATTGGCCGTTCTCCGGTTGAGGGGCGGCAAGGCTCGGGTCGAGCGGCGATCCCAGCGGGAGATCGGCGCTCGATGGCTGCCCAGCATCAGACGAGGTCGCGGCCTTCGCCGGCGCCACGCCGGGCGGCTCTAGCTCCCGGCTCCAGTCGATCGCGTCGACGTAAAGGCCGAGCGGGTTCTTGCGCAGCGTCTCGGCATCTTTGGGAGGCTGGAGCGTGACGGTCAGGATCGCGGTCCAGTGCGACGTGCCGGAAAGGCTGCCGCGTACATAAGCGCTCTCGGTCCACTTCACCTGAAAGCTGGTGTCCGACGCGCGAACGACACTGGTCACCTGCACCGAAACGGTCTTGTCGCCGACATCGGCGAAGGGA
Source organism: Sphingomonas sp. (assembly GCA_017849555.1). Lineage (GTDB taxonomy): Bacteria > Pseudomonadota > Alphaproteobacteria > Sphingomonadales > Sphingomonadaceae > Sphingomonas > Sphingomonas lycopersici. The sequence continues at coordinate 11,392 of JAFIGU010000002.1, forward strand.
TTGGCGGTCCGCGCATAATCACCGAGGAAAATCGCGCCGCGCTTCGAGGCGAAGTCATAGGCCTGCAGCCAATTCTCGCGCATCAGCACGGGGTCGAGCGACCGCGCGCGGATGTCGGTGATAAACCGCGAAAGGAACCAGGCTATCTGCGCATCGGTGGGGCGGTATTCGGCCGAAGCCGGCGCGATCGCCTGCGGCTGGCCAAGGCGATCGACCGCCACAACGTACGGCACGACCCGGCTCTGCATCGACTGCCAGACCAGCGCGCTCGACAGTCCGGTCGCGAGCAATAGACCGCCAAAGGCCATCAATCGCCAGTTGCGCGCCTGCACGCGGGCGGACCCGATCCGCTCATCCCAGAGCTGGCCGGCGCGTTGATAGGGGGTTTCCGGTGCAGGAGTTCGCCCATAGCGCTGCACCGCTCGCTTGAAGAGCATGTCAGTTATCCCTTTCCTTGATGTCGGGGGTGGCGGCGTGGCCGCCGCGATCGCCTTGCTGCATCGCGTGCATCGCGGCCTGCCCGTGATGGCGGGTCGTTTGCTGCGCCTTCATCTCGCGCGCCCACGCGGGCATCGTAGCCGGATCGCCGCCTGTACCACCCGCACCGGCGGATTTGCCCGCCATCGCCTGGAACGCAGCCTGGCGCCCCGACTCGGCCGCTTCGCCCAAGCCGAGCGCTGCGGAAATGCGTGACCGGGCAGCACTGCCGGCGGCGGTCGCGACACCGCCGAGCCCGGCGCCGACGGTGGATGTGCCTGCCGCTTCCTGACCGAGCGAATAAGCGGTCGATGCCGCCGAACCCATCGCGGTGCCGGCACGAACCGCGCCAAGACCGGCAGCGGCAACACCACTGACAGCCCCGACCGCACCGGCGCCACCGAGGTACATGATGCCGCCAGCGCCGACCGCCGTGCCGAGCGCAGCGCCCGCGCCAAGCTGCGGAGCGCCCGCGACCAGCCCCGACGCGATGCTCGGACCAAAGATGCCGGCGCCGAACAGAGCGAGGCTCGCGAGGACGAGACTCATCGCCTGGGCGATATCCGGCTGCTGGCCCTGCAGGGCGGTGGTGAACTGCGAGAAATAATTCGAACCGATACCGACGACGACCGCCAGCACCATCACTTTGATCCCGGAGGTCACAACATTGCCCAGCACGCGCTCGGCGAGAAAGCTGGTGCGGTTCCACAGCGCGAACGGCACGAGGATGAAGCCGGCCAGGCTGGTCAGCTTGAACTCGAGGATCGTCACGAACATCTGCACCGCAAGGATGAAGAAGGCGAGGATGACGATCACCCAGGCGACCAGCAGCACGGCGATCGTCAGGAAATTCTCGAAGAAGGTGGTGAACCCGAGATATTGGTTCACCTGATTGAGCAGCGGCCAGGCAGCGGTGAAACCGGTGCCGGCGAGCCGCCCAGGCCTCAGCAAATCGTCGGCGGTCATCGACGCGCCGCCGGCGGTGAGCCCCGCACGGGCGAACGAGCGGAAGACGATATCGGACAATGTCGAGAAGCTGTTCAGGATGAACGCGAACGCGCCGATATAAAGGATCTTGCGGATCAGCCGGCCGAGGACATTGTCCTCGCCGCCGAGCGCCCAGAACAAACCCGCCAGCGTGATATCGAGCGCGATCAGCGTCCGGCTCAGGAAGCTGACATCCGGCCCAAGCAGCCCGAACCCGCTGTCGATATAGCGGGCGAACGTGGCCATGAACTGGTCGATGACGCTGAGGTCCTGCACGGGTCCGCAATCCTCCTGATCGGGGAAAAAGCCGCGGGGTTCGCCCGAGGGGGAGCGGGCACTAGCGAACCCCGCGGCAGCTACGGCGGCGGCGAGGCCGGGCCGGCGCCGTCTCGACGGCAGTGCCTATTGGGGTGTGTAGGCGTTGCCGGAGCCGAGGAACCTGGTGGTCGCCGCGCGTGCGTCGCCTTGCCCCTGGATGCGACTGGCTCGGTCGATCGCATCGGCACGATATTGCGCCGCCATCAGCGTCTGGATCTGGAATTGCTGCTTGGCGACGAGCGCGAGCAGCTGATTGGTCGCCTGCTGCGCCTGGAGCCCGCCCTCGGCGCCCTGGCTGCGCGCGACAATGCCGTTGAGCACGCCCTGATCCGCCGAGATGCCCTCGACCACCTGGGCCTGCACCGACATGGTCTGCTTATAGGCTGCCATCGAGGTATCGAGCCGGGCGCGGGCATCGAGGACATGCGCATCGTTGCCGAGCGCGGCATTGAAGCTCGTCGGAAACATCGACCGGAACTGCTGGTCAAGATTGGCGACGCGGAACTGAATGCCGCGCGCCTGCCCCATCAGCTGGTCGATCTGCTGGATCGTCTGCTGCAATGCCTGTAATTCCGGGAAGTCGATCCGGGTCAGGTTCTTCGCCTGATTGATCAGGCTCTGCGCCTGGTTCTGCAGCATGCGAATCTGGTTGTTGATCTGGGTCAGCGTCCGCGCCGCGGTCAGGATATTCTGACTGTAGTTCGACGGATCGAACACGATGAGCGCGTGTGCGGGTCGGCTCGGCACGACGATGCTCATCGCCAGCGCGCCGGCGGCGCCAAGGCCGAGCGCGCCGGCAACAAGGTATTTTCTGAGATGCAGTTCCTTGGTCATGGTCGTTCTCCGGGGGTTGGAGGCGAGAGAGCGGGTTCAGCTGGCGGTACCGGGAAATTTGCCAAGGAGCTCGGCCGCCCAGGCGAGGTCACTGGATCTGAAGAAATGGGCCGCAAAGTTGTCCGAGCCGTGCTCGGCGAGGATCGCATCGATCCGCTTCTGGCTCGCCGGATCGGACGCGCCGCACAGCGCCAGGGCGATCGGGCCAAGCCCAAGTTCGAACAGGCGATTGCCGCGTGCTGATTGCAGATAATATTGCCGCTTCGGCGTCGCATGGCTGATCAGCTCGATTTGCCGGTCGTTGAGCCCGAATCGCTCGTAGGTCGCGCGCGACTGTGGTTCGATCGCGCGATCGTTGGACAGCAATATGCGTTGCGGACAGCTCTCGATGATCGCCGGGGCGATGCTGCTCTCCGCGACATCGGCGAGGCTTTGCGTCGCAAACACCACCGCGACATTCTTCTTGCGCAGCGTCTTCAGCCATTCGCGGATCCGCGCGGCGAACAGCGGATGGTCGAGGAAGACCCAGGCTTCGTCGAGGATGAGCAGCGTCGGCCGTCCATCGAACCGTTCGCCAAGCCGATGGAACAGATAGGTGAGCACCGGGGCGACGACGCTCGTCGTCCCGAGCAGCGCCTCGGTCTCGAAACACTGCACGTTGGAAAACCGTAACCCGCTTTCCGCCGCGTCGAGCAGTCGGCCATGCGGTCCATCGAGCGTATAGGGCTGGATCGCGGTGCGCAGTGCGTTGGACTGGAGCAGCAACGCCAACCCGGTCATCGTCCGTTCGTGCGCTGGTGCCGACGCGAGGCTGGTCAGCGCGGACCAGACCGCATCCTTGACCTCAGGCGTAACCACCACCTTCTCGGCGTCGAGCAAGGCGACGATCCATTCGGTTGCCCACGCGCGTTCGAGCGGATCGTCGATCTCCCGCAGAGGCTGGAAGGCCAGAGCTTGTCCGGCCTCACCGCCTTGCCCAAGCGAGTGATGTGCGCCGCCCATCGCCAGCACGGCGGCCCGCGCCGAGAAGCCTTTGTCGAAGACATAGACCTGTCCACCAGCGTAGCGTCGAAATTGCAGCGCGAGCAGCGACAGCAGCACCGACTTCCCCGCGCCGGTCGGCCCAACCACCATCATGTGGCCGACGTCGCCGACATGGACCGACAGCCGATACGGCGTCGAGCCGCTGGTCTGCGCATAGAGCAACGGCGGGCCGTCAAGATGCGCGTCGCGTGCGGGGCCTGCCCACACCGAGGATAGCGGCATGAGGTGCGCAAGGTTCAGCGTATGGACGAGCGGCTGGCGGACATTGGCGTAGATCTGGCCGGGCAGGCTCGCGAGCCACGCTTCGACCGCGTTCATTCCCTCGCGAATGCAGGTGAACCCGAGCCCGTTGACGATCCGTTCGACGCTGCGAACCTTGTCCTCGACCCGCGCCCGGTCGGTGTCGGCGACGGTGACGGTCGTGGTGAGATAGCCGAACGCGACATGATCGCCGCCCAGCGCCTGGAGCGCGAGATCGGCATCCACCATCTTGTTGTCGGCATCGCTATCGAGCAGCTGGACCGGCTGATTGTACATGACCTCGCGCAGCAGCGCGGTGATCGATTTGCGCTTGCTGAACCACTGACGCCGGAGCCGGGTCAGCGCCCTGGTGGCGTCGGTCTTGTCGAGCGCGATAAAGCGGGTGACCCAGCGGTAGCCGAAATCCTGATGGTTGAGCGCGTCGAGAATGCCCGGCCGGCTCACGTTCGGAAAACCAAGCACGGTGAGCGTGCGTAGATGCTGGCTACCCAGCATCGGCTCGAGTCCGCCGACGAGCGGGGTGTCGACGAGCAGGCCGTCGAGGTACATCGGCGTCTCGGGGACCGCGACGTCGTGGCGTCGGGGCGAGATCGTGCCGTGAAGAAAGGTCAGCGTCTCGCGATCGTCGAGCGCGACGACCCCGGGCATGAACCCGGCGAACAGGTCCAGCGCGCGATCGGTTTCGGCGACGAATGCCGCAAGCGCCTGATGCCAGTCGCGCCCTTCACCTTCCGAAGTCCGCTCGACGAGCATCCGCCCCGCCGTGTCGGCCTGATCGGCCGGCGGCAGAAAGGTCAGTGTCAGACAATAGCGACTCTCGAAATGCTGTCCCGCCGCTTCGAAACCGGCGCGGCGCTCCTGATCGACCAGCCAGCTCGCCGCATCGGGGAATGCGCCGTCGGGGTAGCCGATCGCCTCGCGGCGTTCGGCTTCGACATGCAGCGCCCAGCCCGAGCCGAAGCGCTTCAGCACATTGTTGGCGCGGGCGCAGGCCGACACGAGTTCCGCTTCGGTCGCGCTTTCGAGATCGGGTCCCCGAAACCGCAACGTGCGCTGGAAACTCCCATCCTTGTTGAGGACGACGCCGGGCGCGACCAGTGCCGCCCAGGGCAGATGGTCGGCAAGCCGATCGGCCGTGTTGCGATATTCACGCAGGTTCAGCATGCGAGATGACCTTTCTGGCGCAGATGACGGGCAAGCACCGGCATGAAGTCCGGGTCGCGCTTCGCTGCGAAAACCGCCAGCGTATGCCCGACCGCCCAGACCACGAGCCCCGCAATCCATTGCTGGAGGCCGAGGCCGAGCGCGGCCGCGATCGTGCCGTTGATGATCGCGACCCCGCGCGGCGCGCCACCGAGCAGGATGGGTTCGGTCAGAGATCGGTGAAGCGGCACCTCGAACCCGTCGAGATGTCCCGCCTGACTATAGGCGCCCCCGCCGGTCATGCGATCAGCGCTCCACCACCGAAGCTGAAGAACGAAAGGAAGAAGCTCGACGCGGCGAAAGCGATCGACAGACCGAACACGATCTGGATCAGGCGGCGAAACCCGCCGGCGGTCTCGCCGAATGCGAGCGTCAGACCGGTGACGATAATGACGATCACCGCGAGGATTTTGGCGACCGGACCCTGAACCGACTCGAGGACCTGCTGGAGCGGCTGCTCCCATGGCATGCCCGAGCCGGCCGCCCGGGCCCGGGTCGAGATGACAAGAGCGAATGCGGCGCCGACCAGGGAAATGGCGCGGCGCGGCAGGAGACGGGCATGGTTCACGATGTTTCTCCTTCTTCAAGAGCTGCAGGATCGGGCGTGAGGTCGATGACCGAGTAGCTCCCATCGGGATCGACCCCAGTGACGCGGGCGATGCTCGAAACCCGGCGGCCTCTGCCGCGCCCGGAGATGAACACGATCATGTCGATCGCCTCGGCAATCAGCCGGCGCGGGACGGTGACCACGCTCTCCTGGACAAGCTGCTCGAGCCGGTAGAGCGCGGCGGTCGCGCTATTGGCGTGCACCGTCGCAATCCCGCCGGGATGTCCCGTGTTCCAGGCCTTGAGCATATCGAGCGCCTCGCGGCCGCGGACCTCGCCGACGATGATGCGGTCGGGCCGAAGCCTGAGGGTCGAGCGAACGAGATCGCCCATCGTCACGCTGCCGGTGCGGGTGCGCAGTGCCACGACATCGGGCGCGGCGCATTGCAGCTCGCGCGTATCCTCGATCAGGATCACCCGCTCGTCGAGATGGGCCATCTCGGCAAGCAGCGCGTTGGCGAGCGTCGTCTTGCCCGATGAGGTGCCGCCAGCGACGAGGATGTTCATGCGATCGACCACGGCGAGGCTGAGCTGCCGCGCGATCCCGGCCGGCATGATGCCGTCCGTCACATAGTCCATCAGCGTGTAGATGCGCGCGGCGGGTTTGCGGATCGAGAAACAGGGGGCGAGGCTGACCGGCGGCAGCACGCCTTCGAACCGTTCGCCGGCACCCTCGCCATGCGGCGGCAGTTCGGCGGACACGATCGGCGCGCTGGAGTGAACCTCGGATCGCGCGTGCGACGCGACGAGACGGATGATGCGTTCGACCTGCGCGGGATCGATCACCGAACCCGTATCGCTTCTGCCCTCTCCCAGGCGGTCGAGCCGTAGCCTGCCGTCGGGATTGACCATGATCTCGATCACCAGCGGATCGGCGAGCGCAGCGGCAATCGCCGGTCCCATCGCGCTGCGCAGCATGGCGCGGCGCCGACCTTCGGAGACGTTGGACATGGAGAACGCATCGGTCACGACCGCTCCTCCTCATTCTCATCTCTGCCGATCGTGCGTTTGCCGCTGGCAAGCTGGCGGCCGACCTGGGCGACGAAGGCCTCGAACCGCTCGCGCCCGACCGCGCGGGCGGCGTGATCCGCCTCAGGCAGCGGCGCGGTGACGGTCAGCTGGTAGCGAACGAACAGCGACAGGCTTTCGAGCAGCACCTCGTCATTGCGCGATTGACGGGCGAGTTCGCGCGAGATTCGATCAAGCCGGGTCTTGAGAAGGTCGTCGACCTCCTTCGATCCGCGCCGCGCAAGCCAGGCAGCGAGCGCATCGCCGACAATCCCGCTCTTGGTCGCACCGGGCTTCGCCGCGAGCGCCTCAAGCGCGTCGCAGAGGTGGCGCTCGAGATAGAGGTTCTGGCGGAACTTCATCGCCGTCACAGCCCCAGCGGCAGTTGTGGGCCGCCGTCCTCACCGATTCCGAATGCGCGCGCGGCGGTGGAGAGACCGCGCGCGCGATCCATCGCGCGCTGGTCGGCTGCAACGTTCCCTTCGTCCTGGTCGTCACTCAGAAGATCGAGCTGCTTCGGCTTTTCCGCCTTCGCGGTCGCCTCCTCACCGAGGCCGGGATGACGCTCCTGCTGGAGGCCGCCCTCATCGGCCTCGGCATCGATCGCTTCGGCCGCACGTTCCAGCCGTGCGTCCGGCTTGCGCGCGAAGGTCCCCCACTCGTTGGACCGCGCCCGCGGGCGATCGACATAGCGATCGGCGCGGAGCGCCGGTGGCGGATCGAGCCGATCGCGAAAGTTGGGATCGTCGTAATATTGGAGCTTGCGGGCGCGGATTGGCGCGAGACCGGAAATCAGCACCAGCTCATCGGTCGCCGGCAGCTGCCCCACTTCGCCGGGGGTCAGCAGCGGGCGCGCGGTCTCCTGGCGGCTGACCATGACGTGCGAGAGCCACGGCGCGAGCCGGTGCCCGGCATAGTTGCGCATTGCCCGTTGTTCGGTCGCCGTCCCAAGCGCCTCCGAGACGCGCCGCGCGGTACGATCATCATTCGTCGAGAACGCAACGCGGATATGGCAATTGTCGAGGATGGAATTGTGCTCGCCATAGGCACTGTCGATCTGGTTGAGGCTCTGAGCGATCAGGAAAGCGCGGATGCCGTATCCGGCCATGAAAGCGAGCGCCGTCTCGAAGAAGTCGAGCCGCCCGAGCGCCGGAAACTCGTCGAGCATCATGAGGAGCTGGTGGCGATGCCCCCTGCCCTGTACCCCATCGAGCCGCTCAGTCAGCCGGCGGCCGATCTGGTTGAGGATCAGGCGGATCAGCGGCTTGGTGCGGCCGATGTCCGAAGGCGGCACGACGAGATAGAGCGACGCGGGCCGCCCACCGTCGGTCAGGTCAGCAATCCGCCAGTCGCAACGTGACGTAACCTCGGCGACGGTCGGGTCGCGATAGAGACCGAGGAACGACATCGCGGTCGACAGCACGCCGCTGCGCTCGTTGTCGGACTTGTTGAGCACTTCACGCGCCGCTGACGCGACGACGGGATGGACGAGCGGCGCCTCCTTGGTGCCGAGGTGGTTGGTCGACATCATCCGCTTCAGCGTGTCGACGAAGGTGCGCTGCGGATCCGAAAGGAAGGTCGCAACCCGCGCGAGGGTTTTCTCCTCCTCGGCGTAGAGAACGTGGAGGATCGCCCCGACCAGCAGCGAGTGGCTGGTCTTCTCCCAATGGTTGCGGCGTTCGAGCGCGCCCTCGGGGTCGACGAGGATGTCGGCGATATTCTGGACATCGCGCACTTCGAACGCGCCGCGGCGCACCTCGAGCAGCGGGTTGTAATGCGCCGAGCGGACATCGGTCGGGTTGAACAGCAGCGCATGGCTGAAGCGTGCGCGCCAGCCGGCGGTCAGCTTCCAGTTCTCGCCCTTGATGTCGTGAATAACCGCCGAGCCCGTCCAGCTGAGCAGGGTCGGAATGACGAGACCAACGCCCTTGCCCGACCGCGTCGGCGCGAAGGCCATGACGTGTTCGGGGCCATCATGGCGGAGATACTCCCGGTCGCAGCGCCCGAGAAAGACCCCGACGTCACGGAACAGGCCGGCGCGCGCGATGTCCCGATGCGTGGCCCATCGCGCCGAGCCATAGGTCGTGACATGACGCTGTTGCCGGGCTCGCCACAGTGATCCGCATATCGCCGCCCCGCAACCAATGAAGCCGCTGGTACCGGCGATCATCCCGGCGTGGTCGAAGATCTCCGGCGCATAGGCGTCGAAGTGAAACCACCACGGGAAAATCTGCCACGGGCGATAGATCGGCGTGCCGAAGAAGGTGAACCATGCCGGCCCCAGTTCCGGCTGGTAGGCCAGCATCGCCGCGGCCCATTGCGTCGCGAACCAGATGCCGGCGATCACGATGCCGAAGACGACAATGATCTGGCCGATAAGCAATCTGGTCGGGGTCATGATGGGGCTCCGGCCGGACGACGACAGGCCGCTCCGGTTGATGCCCCGGAAGATCAGCCAAACCGGGATCCGTGAAAATTACGGTTGTGACGCGCCACGATGCGCCGAGACGCAAAGTTCCGGTGAAATTGAGAATTACCCCCTGTATGAACGACTGGTTCCGGTACACTGCCGCAGAGGCGTGGGTCGGGAGATGTTTCGAGCGCAACGTGAGCATTCGGCAGCTACGCGCTCGAAATCGGTCGTTCGATCCTGACTATGCCCTTCTGAGAAGCCGCCGGCCTGAATCGGGATTGACGGAATCCATTGGTCGAGAAATCGTCAGCACATGCTGCCGCAAGAGGACCTTAAAGCCCGCCACGGTGAGCCCGCGCCTAGCCTTGTCGAGCGTCATATTCCGACTGCGCGGCCCTGACCTGTTGCCAATAACGCTTCACCCAATCGACCATCCCCTGCGTTGGCACGAGAAGGCTCTTGCCGAGGGGGGTCAGCTCATATTCGACGCGCGGCGGCACTTCGGGAAACAGCTCGCGAACAACAAGGCCATCGCGTTCGAGGTTTTTCAGCGTCACCGAAAGCATCCGCTGCGAAATTCCGGGTATAGCGCGTTCGAGCTCGGAGAACCGCGCCCGTCCACCCAGCAGATCCAGCGAGAGGACGAGGAAGATCGTCCATTTGTCGCCGATCTTCGTAAGCAGCTCCCGCAGAGCCATCGGATCCGTCGTCCGGCAAACGGCCGACGGATCCAGCGCCCGGATATTGCTCTGCCTGGCCATCACTTACTCCAAAGTTAGCTACGGATTTGAAAGTGCGTTCTTCCCCGTAGCCTGCTGACGGAATATATGTAGCTATACATTGGTAAGCAACTTTCTGATTTCCGGAGGTGCGGTCATGCAGAACGACGATTATTCAATCTACGACGCGGCCCGACCCTATTTCGAGCTGGTCCGGAGCGCCCTGGGCGATCGGGTCGACGGTGGGCACTTCTTCGACGTCGTCGCCGACGATATCGTCTACGAGGTCCTCTACAATGTGCCCGGCTGGCCGCCAGTGATCCGCGGCCGCACCGCGCTGATGCAGGCGTTCGCCGGCTACGGCAACGCGATCACGCTTGATTCCGCGGACAACCTCGTCGCCCACGTCACCGACGACGGAGCCGTCGTCGTGATCGAATACCAGGTCCACGGCACCATCCTCGCTTACGGGACCAGGTACGACAACCGGTTCTGCTCAATCATCAAAATCGAGAACCGCAAGGTCACGCACTGGCGGGACTATATGGATTCGCTGGGCGCCTGGAATTCACTCACGAACACAAAGCTCTAGCAACTCCCGGACGGAGATTCACCGTGAAGCAGATCCTCATCATCGAGGTGAGTCCGCGCGGCCGCGATTCCGTGAGCCGGGCAGTCAGCGCAACTCTCGTCGTTCGGCTCGCCGCCGGGTATCCGGAAGCGAGGATCGTTCGCCGCGACCTCGCCACCGAGCCTCATTCCGCACCTCGACTTCGACACGCTGCGCGCGATAGCCTCGCGAGACCCCGAGGATGCGACCCGCTTCAAGGCCTTGGGTGAGCTCTCGGACGAATTGACCAGCGAGTTGCTCGGCTCCGACACCGGTCGTTCCTGGTTGTGATATTCCTTCCAGAAAACCGGGCTGCCGACTTCTGACGCAGCAACAGCTGGGCAACCAAACGCTACTGCGCGCCGCGTTCCTGGGCGGCGTAGCGGACTGGGGCCGAGGGAAGCATGAGCACAGGGGGCGTCTGCCCAGCTGTGACTATTATTTGATCCACCGGAATGGCGTCCTCTGCTTCACTCGCGAGAAATACCTGGACCAGCCGTGTTCCGGATGTCGGCAGCAGCGATTGCGGAACGGCTACCGGCTTGCGCCCCATCGCTGCAAGCCAGTCCGGCCGGCCGGCGACGAAGGTCGTGCGGGGATGGACGACCTGCAAATCGACCGAACCCGCGAGCAGCCCGACCGTGAGGGGTTTGCCACGACGCATCAGCACCACCGACCCCGCGCGCGCTTTGGGTTCGGCGAGGGCGTAGAGATCCGCGTCGGGCCGGTTCATCGGGATCGACGACAGACCTGCCTGATCGATCGTCAGCGGATCGATGCCGGTCGCACGTTTGAGCC
>JAFIGU010000023.1 GCA_017849555.1 Sphingomonas sp.
AAGGGGAGAGGAAGGGGCGCGCCCTTGATCCTGGAACAAATCGGGAATATATAGACCGTACCGGCTATATCGCGCCTGTGCGCCGCGTTCGCCCACTAGGGATAGTGTTATCCCCAGAAAAAATCGGTGAGCCGATCCTTTTAGGCATTGGACGCGGGGGCCGGTCGGGTTAAGCTCCATCCGGTGGCAGGGACGTCGGGATATTCCCTTCGTCCGCCGGGGGGCAGGTCATTGGGAAAGCGACAGAAAATGCGTATGCCCAATTTCGCCGCAGTCGCATCGACGCGTCCGTTTCACGGGCTGGGTCGCCTCGCGCCGCCGCTCCTCGCGCTGTCGCTCGCCGCCTGCGCGCATCAGGTGCCGTCGGCGGTGAACCACGCGGCCGATACGCCCGGGTTCCTGCTCGGCGTGTGGCACGGTTTCATCTTCCCGGTGGCGTGGGTGCTCTCGCTGTTCATGCCGGATGTCGCGGTCTATGCGGTGCCCAACAACGGCGGCTGGTATGATTTCGGCTTCTTCGTCGGGATCGTCTTCTTCGGCGTCGGCGCGCGCAAGACGCGCACCGTCACCGTCGTGAAATGGCGCAACCGGTGACGATCCAGGTCGCCATCATGTATGCCGTCGCCGTGGTGCTGGCGCTGACCGGCGCGGGGCTGCTGCTCGCGCTGATCCGGCCGAGCGGGCCGGCCAAGGTCTATGTCTTCCGCATGACCGGGATCATGGCACTCGCCGCCGGCACGGTGCTCGCGATGAGCGCCACCGCAATGTGGCGCGGCGGGCTGACGTGATGCGCCGTTCCCCTGCCTTTCTTCCTATGTTCGAATTTCTCTCGGAGTAATCCCCATGCCCCTCCTCCAAGCCTCCAAACAGTACAAGCCGTTCGAATATCCGTGGGCATTCGAATATTGGAAGCGTCAGCAGCAGCTTCACTGGCTGCCCGAGGAAGTGCCGCTGGGCGAGGATTGCCGCGATTGGGCGCAGAAGCTGACCGATCACGAGCGCAATTTGCTGACGCAGATCTTCCGCTTCTTCACCCAGGCGGACGTCGAGGTGCAGGATTGCTACCACGAGAAATACGGCCGCGTGTTCAAGCCGACCGAGATCAAGATGATGCTGACCGCGTTCAGCAACATGGAGACGGTGCATATCGCCGCCTACAGCCATCTGCTCGACACGATCGGCATGCCGGAAAGCGAATATGGCGCGTTCCTCGATTATGCCGAGCTGAAGGACAAGCACGATTACCTCCAGCGCTTCGGGGTCGAGAATGACGAGGATATCGCGCGGACGCTGGCGATGTTCGGCGGGTTCACCGAGGGGGTGCAGCTCTTCGCCAGCTTCGCGATGCTGATGAACTTTCCGCGCTTCAACAAGATGAAGGGCATGGGGCAGATCGTCAGCTGGTCGGTGCGCGACGAGAGCTTGCATTGCGAGGGGATCATCCGCCTGTTCCACACCTTCGTGAAGGAGCGCGGTTGCCTGACCAAGGCGGTGAAGGACGATATCGCCGATGTCTGTCAGACGACCGTGCGGCTCGAGGATAATTTCATCGACCTCGCGTTCGAGATGGGGCCGGTCAACGGCATGGCGCCCAAGGATATCAAGAAATATATCCGCTACATCGCCGACTGGCGGCTGGGGCAGCTCGGGCTCAAGCCGATCTATATGATCGACGAACACCCGCTGCCGTGGCTCACCCCGCTGCTCAACGGGGTCGAGCACGCCAATTTCTTCGAGACCCGCGCGACCGAATATTCGAAGGCGGCGACCCGCGGCCAATGGTCCGACGTGTGGGACAGCTTCGACACGCGCCAGAAGGCCAAGGCCGGCAAGGCGGCGAACGAGGATGCCTCGGGCGGCGAAGGCGATATGTTCTCGGCGGCCGGCGTCGCCGCGGAGTGAGCCCGCGAGTGGCGGCGCGTGCCGCCCCTCGCTCGTTCGATTTCGCTGAACGCCAGGCGTAAAGCAGGAGGCGCCATAAAATCCGTTCGCCCTGAGCTCGTCGAAGGGCTGTCTTTCTTCCTTGCGAAGAAAAAGGCAGGGCTTCGACAAGCTCAGGGCGAACGGAGGATAGGTGGTCATGCTTCAGCGTCAGCCACTCACTCCCGCGCGAATTGCGCATTTCCCTCGAAGCCGAGCCGGGTGATCCCCGCGCGCTTCACCGTCGCGAGCGTCTCGACGAACAGGCCGTAGCGCGTCGCGGCGTCGCTGCGGATCACCAGTGAATTCTGCGGATCGGCACGCAATAGCGCGAGCCTCGCCTTCAATCCGGCCTGATCCACCGCCGCCCCGTCGAGCCGCAACCCGCCGTCGCTCAGCAATTCCAGCCGGTGCGTCGTGATCGGCAGCGTGCGCGCAGGCGCCGGCTGCGGCAATTCCATCGGCACCTGATTGAGCATCGGCGGAATGGTGATCACGAACATGATCAGCAACACCAGCATCACGTCGATCAGCGGCGTGGTGTTGATCGTCCCGATCGGTTCCTCGGCAACGACAGGCGACGCAAACGAACGGACTCGGCGCATAGCACATCCCCTCGATATGTAATGAAATACCATCACACATCCTGCGCCTCGTCAAGCGCGTCCCCGCGCACCGCACGTTAACCTTTGCCCCGCATCATCGCCGGCATGTTGCCGACGCCGCGCCTGTTCCGCAGCCGTTGGGCGGCCCTGTGGTGGGCCGCCGGGATCCTGTGGTTCGCGATCGAGGTGGCCGGGGTCAAACCGGGCGGCCACGCCGCCGCCAACGCGACGACCGCCAATGCCGCGACCGAGGCGACCGACGCGACCGGCAGCGCGGTCGACCAGCGCGACCTCGCCACCCTCGCCAATGCGATGGGGCGTTAGGGCGACATATGACCCGTTGCCCTGAGCTTGTCGAAGGGCAGCCCCACCTCTCGGACGGCAGGACGGCCTTCGACAGGCTCAGGGCGAGCGGAATGGTCTGGATTGAACGCACAATATTGAAATAGGGCGGGAACCGTCGCCGGCCCCCGCCCTTCCGTCATGCGCGCACAGTTACGCTACGCGTGCGCGAACCGGCATGACGTTACCTCAGAACGCTTTGACCAGACCCATCATCGGGCGGAAGCTGTGGAAATTGCCGAAGGTCGAAACCTCGCCGCGCAGGCGGATCCCGCCGTCGCTCTGGGCGCCCAGATCCCGCGGGCCGACTTCGAAGCCGATGCCATAGGTCCAGTCGTTATAGTGGCGATCGGTATCGACGCGCTTGTCGAAATTGACCCACTGATAGCCGACCTTGCCATAGATCAGCCCGCTATGCCCGGCGCGCACGCCGATGCGGCCCGCGGCGCCATATTCCCAATTGATATCGCCCGAGAAGCCCTTGGCGACATTACCCTCGGCGCCGACGAACACCGGCCCGACCGGGACGTTGACCCCGGCCACGGCCTGCACCAGCCCGCCGTTGAGCTTGTCCGACGACGCGACCGGCGGAATCCCGGCCTTGTTCGGCTGGTTGTCGAAGCCTTCCCAGCCGCCCATCACGCCGAAATAGGGCTCGATGCGGTTGGCGCGGTCGGTGTCGGGTGCCGGCGCGCTGGCCTGATCCTGCGCGATCGCCGGCAGCGCAGCAAAGGTCGCGGCGACGGCCGCGGCGGACAGCATGAATTTACGCATGACTAAACCTCTTTTACTCCTTCCCTGGTGGATACTGGGGCGAGCACATCGCCCTGCACCGGGACTGATCGAACCCGCCCGCCACCCGATTTGTTGCACCGCAAACCGAAAAAACCGGCCGAAATCCGCGGTTGTTGCGTTGATGTCACGGTTTCTTTCGCTGCGATGAACCAATTGCGGCGGGGATCGGGCAAGCGCATGGCCGGCGGCGGGCGCGCCCGCTTACCTACTCCCCTCCCCTGGTGAA
>JAFIGU010000024.1 GCA_017849555.1 Sphingomonas sp.
AGCTCAGCCCGCCGTGACTGGTCATCCCGCGCGCGGCGGCGATCAGCTCGCCCCAGCTAGCGCCGGTGCGCGCCTTCATCGCCAGCCCGCCCTCGATCGCACGCAGCCACATGCCGATCGGGCCCGATTTCTCGATCCGGTCGAACATCGGGGTGCGGACCATGCGCTGCGGCAGGCCGTCGATCTTGGTGGTGACGTGGATGTCGTCGGTGCCGGCCTTGAGATAGACATTCTTGGCGACTTCCGGCGGCGCGCTCTCGACCGTCAGCAGAAAGCGCGTCCCCATCGCGATGCCCACCGCGCCATAGGCCAGCGCCGCCGCAAGCCCGCGCCCGTCGGCGAACCCGCCGGCGGCGATCACCGGCACCTTCACCGCATCGAGCACCTGCGGCAGCAGGATCGTGCTGGCGACCGCGCCGGTATGCCCGCCGCCCTCGCCGCCCTGCACCGTGATCATGTCGCAGCCGAGCTCGACCATCTTCCTGGCGTGCTTCGCCGCGCCGACGGTCGGCACGCACAGGATGCCCGCGTCCTTGAAACGCGCGATCATCTTGGCATCAGGCCCGCGCCCGAAGCTCACCGCGCGCACCTGATCCCGATTGGCGAGGATCAGGTCGACGATCTCGCCCGCGCCGGGCTGGAACATATGGAAATTGACGCCGAACGGCTGCGACGTGCGCCGCCGCACATCGGCGATCTTCTCCGCCGCCTCGCGCGGGGTCATCACCGCCGCGCCGAGGAAGCCGAACGCCCCCGCCTCGCACGAGGCGGCGACCAGCGCCGGCTCGGCGACCCAGCCCATCGCGGTCTGGATCACCGGCAGGCGGCAGCCGAGCCGCTCGGTCAGGATCGTGGCGAGCGGGTCGCTCATGCCCCATCCACAGCTTTGGCGTCTGCCGCTTTCTTGTTGTCGGCAGCGGCGCTCTTGGCGGTCACCCCGCCAAGCGAATGGCCGGTGGTGAGATCGTTCTGCGCATGCGCGAAATGATGCATGTGGAACACCGCATCCATCGCGGTGCGCTTGCCGCGCAGATCCTCGACATGGTTGAACGCCTGCTTGGTCAGCCACAGCCCGAGCCGCTGCTGCACCGCGAGCTTCTGCGCCCAATCCGACACCGCATCGCGCAATTCGGCGCGCGACACGATCTTGTTGACCATCCCGAAGCTATAGGCGCGTTCGGCCGGCAAACGCTCGCCGAGCAGCAGGAATTCCTTGGCGACGCGCGGCGGCAGCTCGAACCCGTGGGCGAAATATTCGACCCCGGGGATGCCCATCAGTTTCTGCACCGGATCCTGGAAAAAGGCGTCGTCGGTGGCGATGATCAGATCGCACACCCAGGCGAGCATCAGCCCGCCCGCGACGCACGCGCCCTGCACCATCGCGATCGTCGGCTTGGGAATGTCGCGCCAGCGGCGGCACATGCCGAGATAGACTTCCTGCTCGCGGGTATAGAGCAGTTCCGCGGCGGGCTTGTTGGTGTGATCGGCGTACAGCAGCTTGCGATCGAAGCTCTTGTGCAGATCGCGCCCCGGGGTGCCGATATCGTGCCCGGCGGAGAAATGCTTCCCCTCCCCGCCCAGCACGATCACCCGCACCGCATCGTCGTCGGTCGCGCGGCGGAAGGCGTCGTCCAGCGCATAGGTCATCTGACTGTTCTGCGCATTGTTGAACGTCGGCCGGTTCATCATCACCCAGGCGACGCCATTCTCGACCGTATAGGTGACGGGCGTGTCGGTTTCGTAGGTGATATCGACCTGCTGCGGGGTGACGAGATCGCTCATGTTCAAGCCCTTTCGCGGATGCCGGCCGGATTGCCCTTGATCACCCCGGCGCGGATGTCGTGCGGATCGAGGCGGCGGATGATCGCAAGCTGCTCCGCGGTCGGCGCCGGCGTTTCACGCACCTCGTCGGCCACCGCCAACGGGAAACCGGTTGCTTCCTGCACCTCGTCGAGCGTGACGCCGGGGTGGAGCGAGACGACGCGGATCGCATGATCCGGCCCACCGAAATCCATCACCACGAGATCGGTGACGATCAGCCGCAGGTCGAGGTGATCGGTGTTGACGCCTTTGGTCCGCGCGGGATTGTAGCCGACGCTGGAGACCATATCGACCTCGCCCTCGACGAACACGCGCTTCGAATGCTGCGGCAGGAACATCGAGTTGATGTGGCTGATGCTGTTGCCCGGAAAGCCGCGCGCGCCGAGCATCTGCACCTTGGGCTGCCGATAATCCGGCCCGAGGCACGAGATGTTGGTCTGGCCGAAGCGATCGAGTTGGGTCGGGGTGACCATCGCGTGGCGCTTGCCCGACCACACCGCGGCGTCGAAGAAGCGCGAGAACGGGAGGTAACCGGCGAAGCGTGGGTTGTAATCGCCGCGCGGGCCGAGCGGCACCGGCTCCTCGACGACGAACGCCTCGCCGTCGGTCATCATCAGTTCGGGGGTGTGGGTCAGCTTGGCGAGCCCCGCGGCGATGCGCGGGATCGGGCCGATACCGGTGGCGACGACCTCGCCATTGCCGCGCCACGCCTCGGAACAGGCGACGATCAGCAGTTCGGCGAGGGTGAAATCGGAAGCGCTCATGCTTCGCCTCTTTTATAATCGGTTCGAAAAATGTGCCGGGGAGCGCCCCTGCCCATCGATCTCCCGTCATTCCCGCGAAGGCGGGAATCCATTCGCGCCGGCGTCGCGGCAAGAGCCCATAGGCCAGCCAGAATGGATTCCCGCCTTCGCGGGAATGACGGGGAGAGGTTGAGCTGCATCTCCAAACGCTTCTTTAGAAGATCGGCAGCGGCAGGCTGGCGATCTTCTCGCCGCCGACGCGCTCCAGATAGGCTTCCTCCCCCGCAGCGATATCGGCGTTGAGGCGATCCCAGCCGCCTTCCTCGCCCGCCGCCGCGGCATAGGATTTGAAATAGCCCATGTCCCAGCCATAGGCCGGGGGCATCGACGTCGGATGCGCGCCGAAGCGCGCAGGGATCACCCCCGTCACGAAGCAGCGCTCGAAGATCGACGTCTTGGCGTCGGCCGGATCGGGATAGCTTTCGTCCATCCGCTCGACCACTTCCTCCGCCGAGACATAGGCCTTGTCGGCGGCGCGGGCGAACCATTCGTCATAATAAGTATCCGGGCCGAGCGCCTGGATATTGCCGAAGCGATCGGCGCGGCTGACGTGGATCAGCGCGGCGTCAAGGCGGAGCGCCGGCATCGCCAGCAATTCCTCGCCATCGGCATAGGGCGATTTGACCGTCTTGAACCCGCCGTGGGTCATGATGTCGGTGCCGAGCCCGACGCGCGTCGGGAGGAACGGCAGCCGCATCGCCGCCGCCTTGAGCCCCCATTGCAACATGCCCTCGTCAAGCTCGAGCACGTCGATCGCGCCGCTCTCGCGCGCCTTGCGGAACCACGGCTCGAGCGGGATCGCATCGAGCGAGACGAAGCCGAAGATCAGCTTCCTGACCTTCCCCGCCGCGCACAGCAGCCCGATATCGGGGCCGCCGTAAGCGACGATCGTCAGTTCCTTGAGCGGCGAGCGCAGGATCTCGCGCACCAGCGCCATCGGCTTGCGCCGCGGGCCCCAGCCGGCGATGCCGATCGTCATTCCGTCCTTGAGCTGGCCGACGAAATCGGCCGCGGTCATGCGCTTGTCGAAGGTCATCCGCCGAAATTCCAGTGATGGCCCCATTCATCCTCTTTGAGGCTGATCGTGGGGGTGAAAGTGGTCCAGTCCGGGCGGATGCCGCCCGTGCCATATTCGATGTCGAAGCCCGACGGGGTCCGCATGTAGAAGCTGTACATCTTGTCGTTCATATGCTTGCCGAAGCTCGACGAGATGTGCGTCCCCGCGGCGATCGCGCGATCGAGCGCCTGGCCGACCGCATCGAGCGTCGGCACCTCGAACATCATGTGGATGCACCCCGACGGCGCGGGATATTCGCCCAGCGCGATGCTGTGGTGGCGCGGATTGTCGCAATGCAGGAAGTGGAAGCCGATGCCGGGATCGTCCGGCCCGCCCTGCATGAAGGCACGCATCTCGTCGCTGTCGCCGAAGCCGAGCAGGTCGATATAGAAAGCGCGCGTCTCGGCGAGCTTCATCGCGGGGAGCACGACATGCCCCAGCCCCATCTCGCCCATCTCGAAATGCGGCACACCGACCGGCGAGATGAACGGCTTGCCGTCGACGATGTTGCCCCAGCCGAGTTCGAGCAGGTTGCCCGAGGGATCGTTAAGCCGCACGAATTCGCGTAGATGGCGATCCTTCGCCTCCGCCGCGCTCGCCGGCTCGAGCGCGACGCCGGCGGCGCGCAGCTTGGCGAGGCCGGCATCATAATCGGCCTTCGAGCCATAGACCCAGCCCGCGGCGTGGAACCTGTCGGCATCGGCCTTGCGGATCAGCAGGCGGAACGGGCGCTCGTCGAAGCGCAGCCGCACCTCGTCCGCGCCGCCCTCGCCAGTGTTTTCAAGCGCGCGCGCACCGATGACCTCTTCGCCATAGCGCCGCCACGCGTCGATATCGGCCGAGTCGATGACGGCATAGGCCAATGATTTCACTGCCATTCGGCATACCTCTCTGGATCGGGCCTCTGAGTCGGGGCCGCTCGCGCCTCCCCTCTCACCGGCTTACCGACGCCCTTTTGCCATTTCAAGCGGAATGCGCATCAATTTGCCCAAAGTAATACGCAAACCGAAAGTTACGAGCCGATCACCTGCCAGAGTGCGCCTTGAGGATCGCGAGGAACGACGGCCATTCATTGCCCCCGTCCGCCGCGAGCGAGGCACCGCTGACATAGGAGGCCATCGGCGAGGCAAGGAACAACGCCGCGTCGGCGATCTCCTCCGGACGGCCGAGCCGGCGCAGCCCGAGCGTGTCGGCGATCGCGGCCTGCGCATCGGCGCTGCCATAGGTCGTCGCGACATCCTCGGTGGCGATATAGCCGACGATGATCGAATTGAGCCGCACGGTCGGCCCCCATTCCTGCGCGAGGCTGCGGGTGAGCTGGACCAGCCCCGCCTTGGCCGCGGCATAGACCGCGGTGCCTGGCGAGGGGCGGGTCGCGGAGACGCTGGCGATGTTGACGATCGCCCCGCCATTGGCCTGCATCCAGCGATGCGCCGCCTGCGCGACATAGAGCGGCCCGAGCAGATTGAGCGCGATGACCCGCTCGGCGAAGCGCGGGCTGGCGGTGGCGGCGTCGCTTTCGGGCGAGCCGCCGGCATTGTTGATCACCGCGTCGATCCGGCCGTGCGCGGCGCCAATCGCATCGATCGCGGCGCGCACCGCCTCGGGATCGCGCACGTCGCACGCCTGAAATTCATAGCCGAGCGATTCGGCCGGGACGCTGCGGCCGAAGCCGATCACCGTCGCCCCCGCCGCGGCGAAACGCGTCGCGATCGCGCGGCCGATGCCCCGGCTCGCCCCCGTGACGCCCACCCCGATCACCGGCGCCCCCGCCGCGGCGGCACGCGTCGCGATCGCGCGGGGGAGGCCCGGGCCCGCCCGCGTGTCGCCGAGCACGCGGCCTGCGAAATTCAGCGGATCGACCGACATTCCCTGCGCATCCTCCATCCTGGCCGATCCCCGTCGTTGCCCGGTTTCCCGCGCATTCCCATCACCATTCGGGGCTTGACCGACATGGCGACGGCGGGCGGCCTATACCGGCCGATTCCGGCCCTATCCTCGCGTCGCGCAACAAGATAGTCGAAGCGAGTCGATAGGCAATGTACAATTTGCGTAGCCTGATGCTATTTTGACTACGCATACTAGAGGATGAGCCTGTGGCCGAATCTGAGCCGATGACCATTACCGCCGTCGCAGAAGCCGCCGCGCGCCGTTTCGGCGACCAGCCGGCGATCGTTGACGGCGCGCGCATTGTGACCTTCGCCGGCCTGTGGGCCGAATCGCAGAAGATCGCGCGCGCCTTCGCCGGCGCAGGGCTGGCAAAGGGCGATCGTGTCGCGATCTGGGCACCAAACAGCCCCGAATGGATCCTCGCCTGCGTCGGCGCGCAGGCCGCGGGCTGCGTGGTGGTGACGCTCAACACCCGGCTCAAGGGCAATGAAGCAGCCTATATCCTCAACAAGTCGCGTGCGCGGACGCTGCTGACCGTCCACGATTTCCTCGACACCGATTATCCGACGCTGCTCGCCGGCGAGGATCTGCCGCACCTCGAACGCACGATCTGCTTCGGCGCCGAATGGGACGCGTTCGTCGCCACCGCGCCGGAAAGCATCGCCCTCCCCGCGATCGCCCCCGACGATGCGTGCGACATCCTGTTCACCTCGGGCACCACCGGCGACCCCAAGGGCGTCGTCGCGACCCACGGCGCGTCGGTGCGCTCGTTCCGCACCTGGGTGAATGCGGTCGGATTGCGCGCGGGCGACCGCTATCTGATCGTCAACCCCTTCTTCCACACCTTCGGCTATAAGGCGGGGTGGCTCGCCTGCCTGATCGCGGGGGCGACGATCTATCCGCTCGCGATCCTCGATACCAAGCGTTTGATCGACCTCGTCTCGACGCACCGCATCAGCGTGCTGCCGGGGCCGCCGGCGATCTTCCAGACCCTGCTCGCCACCGATCTCGGCGACGCCGACCTGTCGTCGCTGCGGCTGTCGATCACCGGCGCCGCTTCGGTCCCCGCCGCGCTGATCGAGCGGATGCGCAGCGATCTGGGGATCGATACCGTGCTGACCGGTTACGGCCTCACCGAATCCGCCGGGATCGTCTCGATCTCCGCCGCCGACGACCCGGCCGAGATCGTCGCGCGCACCGCCGGCCGCCCGATCCCCGGGATCGAGGTGCGCATCGCCGATCCCGACGAGAGCGGCGCGGGCGAGGTGCTGGTACGCGGCTTCAACGTGATGCGCGGCTATTTCGAGGACGATGCCGCGACCGCCGAGGCGATCGACTCGGACGGCTGGCTCCATACCGGCGATATCGGCCGGTTCGAGCCGGGCGGCGAGCTGGTGATCACCGACCGGATCAAGGACATGTACATTTCGGGCGGCTTCAACTGCTACCCGGCCGAAATCGAGCGCGCGTTGCAACGCCACCCCGATGTCGCGCTCGCCGCGGTGATCGGCATTCCCCACGAACGGCTGGGGGAAGTCGGCAAGGCGTTCGTCGTGCCGCGCGCCGGGCATAGGCCCGATGCCGACGAACTGCTCGTCTGGGCGCGCGCCAACATGGCCAATTACAAAGCGCCGCGCAGCATCGAGATCGTCGAGGCGCTCCCACTCAACGCATCGGGCAAGGTGCAGAAATTTGCATTGCGCCCCTGAATTCGGATTGACGGCTTGCGTAGCCAAATATAGTTTTCATTACGAATATCGAACTTTCAGCCTCGATTTCTCCGCGACAAGCGCAGATAGCGGGCAAGGAGACTATAATGGCGACAGCCGCACAACAGGCGAGCGCACGCATTCCGAGCGGTGAGGAACTGATCGAGCGCGCGCGGGCGATGATCCCCGCGCTCAAGGCGCGCGCCGCGCAGGCGACCGCACAGCGCCGCATCCCCGACGAGACGATCGCCGAGATGCAAGCCGCGGGGTTCTTCCGCATCCTCCAGCCCAAGCGCTGGGGCGGCTATGAGATGCACCCCAATATATTCTTCGAGGTGCAGAAATTGCTCGCCGAGGGCTGCATGTCGACCGGCTGGGTCTATGGCGTGGTCGGCGGCCACCCCTATGAGCTCGCGCTGTTCCACAATCAGGCGCAGCAGGAAGTGTGGGGCGAGAATGACGCGACGCTCGTCTCCTCCTCCTATCAGCCGGTGGGCAAGGTCGAGCGGACCGAGGGCGGTTTCTATCTTTCGGGGCAATGGGGCTTTTCGAGCGGGTCGGAACATTGCGAATGGGTGCTGCTCGGCGCGATGATCCCGCCCGCCAAGGAAGGCGATGCGCCCGATATGCGCACCTTCCTCGTCCCGCGCAGCGATTATCAGATCAAGGACACCTGGCATGTCTTCGGACTGCAGGGCACCGGCAGCCAGGATATCGTGGTCGACCGCGCCTTCGTCCCCGAGCATCGCACCCACAAGGCGAGCGATGGCTTCCTGTGCACCAATCCGGGGCAGGTCGAGAATGACGCGCCAATGTATCGCCTGCCCTGGGCGCAGGTGTTCGTGCGGCTCGTCTCCAGCGCCGCGCTGGGCGGCGCCAAGGCGGCGACCAAAAGCGCGATCGAGATCATGAAGACGCGCATCTCGACCAACACCGGCAAGGCTTCCAAGGCCGATCCGCTGCTGCAGAATGCGATCGCCAGGGCCTGGGCCGAGATCGACGAGATGGAAGCGGTGCTGGCGCGCAATTTCAACGCGATGATCGCGCATGCCGAGGCGGGCGAGCCGATCCCGATGGAGGAGCGCACGTTGTTCCGCTTCCAGTCGGGCTCGGTGGTGCGGCGCTGCGCCGCGCTGGTCGACGGGCTGCTGCCGCTGCTCGGCGGGCGCGCGGTCTATATGTCGAGCCCGGTGATCCAGCCGTGGCTCGATCTCCACGCGGCGCGGGCGCATGTCGCGAACGATCCGAATAACTTCGGGCCGGATGTGGTCAACGCGCTGCTCGGCGAGCCGCCGAGCTTCATGTTCCTCTGAGCGATGATTTGAGAAGAAACCTTCTTCGTCATTCCCGCGAAGGCGGGAATCCAGATGCGCTGCCGTTGCGATTTTATCGCAAGAACCTGGGTGAATGGATTCCCGCCTTCGCGGGAATGACGGGGTAGAAAAAAACGGAGTGGATCGAATGGCCAACGACGTGAAGCGCACGACCTACAAGGTCGCCGGCGGATATGAGATTTCGATCGCCGAGACGGGCAGCGGGCCGGCGGTGGTGTTCATCCACGGCAGCGGGCCGGGCGCGTCGGGCTATTCCAATTTCAAGCAGAATATCGCCGCCTTCGTCGACGCGGGTTACCGCGTCCTGCTCCCCGACATGATCGGTTACGGCGATTCATCGAAGCCCGAGGGCATCGACTATACGCTCGCGCTGTTCACCGACACTTTGTACGACGCGCTCGTCCAGGCCGGCGTGACCAAGGCGGTGCTGGTCGGCAATTCGCTCGGCGGCGGGGTCGCGATCCAGATGTCGCTCGATCATCCCGGTTTCGCCGAGAAACTGGTGCTGATGGCGCCCGGCTGTATCGAGGAACTGCCGGTCTATTTCGCGATGCCGGGGATCGCCAAGATGGTCGGCGATTTCACCAGCCCCGATTTCACGCTCGACGATCAGCGCAAGCTCGTCTCGAACCTCGTCTATGACGCATCGGTGATCACCGATGCTTTGGTCGCGGAACGCTATGCCGTCGCGCGCACCCAGCCCAAGGACGTGCTGGCGCGGATGCGCACCCCCAATCTCGCGCCGCGGCTCGGCGAATTGCCGATGCCGATCATCGGCTTCTGGGGCCAGAATGACGAATTCTGCCCCGCTTCGGGGGCGCAGCGCTTCCTCGACGCCTGCCCCGATGCGCGCTTCATGATCTTCAACAAGGTCGGGCATTGGGTGCAGGTCGAACGCACCGCCGAGTTCAACCGTTACGCACTGGATTTCCTGCGTGGCTGACGTTTCCGCCCTTGGCGCCGAGTTGTTCGCCGCGCTGCGCGGCCGCAACACGGTCGCCCCGCTGATCGCGCGCTATCCCGAGCTGACGATCGACGACGCTTATCAGATCTCGCTCGATTTCCTTGCGCGGCGCCGCGCCGAAGGCGAGCGCGTGGTGGGCAAGAAGATCGGCGTGACGAGCAAGGCGGTGCAGGACATGCTCGGCGTCCACCAGCCCGATTTCGGCTTTCTCACCGATCGGATGGACGTGCCAGACGGGGTGATCGACGTGAATGCGCACGGGCTGATCCAGCCGCGCGCCGAGGCGGAGATCGCCTTCATCCTCTCGGCGCCGCTGACCGGTCCGGGGGTGACCGACGCCGACGTGCTCGCGGCGACCGCGGCGATCGCGCCGTGCTTCGAGATCGTCGACAGCCGCATCCAGGACTGGAAGATCGGGATCGTCGATACCGTCGCGGATAATGCCTCTTGCGGGGTCTATGTCGTCGGCGAGGCGCGGGTCGATCCACGCTCGGTCGATCTGCCGGGGCTCAAGGTCACGGTGACCAAGAATGGCGCGCCTTTGTCCGAAGGCTATGGCTCGGCGGTGCAGGGATCGCCGCTCACCGCGGTGGCGTGGCTCGCCAATACCCTCGGGCGCTACGGCGTGACGCTCGATGCGGGCGATGTGATCCTCTCGGGCTCACTCGTGCCGCTCGAACCGGCGCGCATCGGCGACGTGTTCGTCATGGACCTCGAGGGCGTGGGCAGCTGCACCGCGCGCTTCGTCTAGGAGCGCCGGCGTGACCGATTTCGCGCCGCACCGCCTGCTCGCGGCAAGCGAGGTTCCGGCGTGGGACGTCGAGACCGAGGTGGCGATCGTCGGCTTCGGCATCGCCGGCGCCTGCGCCGCGATCGAGGCGGCCGAGGCCGGCGCCAAGGTGACCCTGTTCGAGGCGACCTCGGGCAGCGGCGGCGCTTCGGCGCTGTCGGGCGGGGAGATGTATATCGGCGGCGGCGGCGGGACCGATGCGCAGCGCGCCGCGGGGTTCGCCGATACGACCGAGGCGCTTGAGGGCTATCTGATGATGGCCGGCGGCCCCGATGCCGATCCGGCGAAGGTCAGGCTCTACGCCGCCGAGAGCCTCGACCATTATCAATGGCTCAAGGATCAGGGCGTGCCCTACAAGGGCAGCTTCCTTCCCGGCAAAATCATCGAGCCGGCCGAGGACGATACCCTGATCTGGTCGGGCAGCGAGGCGGCATGGCCGTTCGCCGAGACCGCCACCCCTGCCCCGCGCGGCCATACAATCCAGTGGATGGGCTGGGGCGGCGGGCGCAAGCTGATCGACATCCTCGAAACGCGCGTCCGCGCGCTCGGCGTCAACGTGCACACCGATGCGCGGACACTCTGCCTCGTCGGCGACAAGGGCCGTGTCGTCGGCGTCGTCGTGCGGATCGACGGCAAGCCGCTTTACGTGCGCGCCAGCAAGGGGGTGATCCTTGCCACCGGCGGCTTCTGCATGAATGCCGAAATGGTCAGGCGCTACGCCCCCGGCGCGCTGCGCGCATCCGAACCGATCGGCGAGAACGATAACGGCTCGGGCATCCTGATGGGCATGGCCGCGGGCGGCGACGCGATCCATATGGACGAATTCTTCACCACCTGCCCGTGGATCATGCCCGAAAGTCTGGTGAAGGGCATTTTCGTCAACGAGCGCGGGCAGCGCTTCATCAACGAGGATTGCTATCACGGCCGGGTCAGCCGGACGATGCTCGACCAGCCGGGCGAGCGCGTCTTCCTGCTGGTCGACAACGAGATTTTCGGCCGCCCGATCGACCTCGCGCGGATCGAGATCGCCGCGGTCGGGGATAGCTGGGCCGAGGTGGAGCGCGAGCTCGGGCTCCCCGAGGCGACGCTGGCGGCGACGGTGGAAACCTTCAACCGCTACGCCGCCGAGGGGCACGACCCGATCTACCACAAGGCGCCCGAGTGGCTGAAGGTGCTCGATCGGGGGCCGTTCGCCGCGCTCGAACTCAATTTCAGGACCAGCTTCTTTTCCTTCTTCACGCTCGGCGGGCTCAACACCCTGCCGACCGGCGAGGTGCTCGATCGCGCCGGCCAGCCGATCGCGGGGCTTTACGCCGCGGGTCGCGCGACCTGCGGGCTGCCGCGCTGGGGCCACGGCTACAGCTCGGGCATGAGCCTCGCCGACGGCAGTTTCTTCGGCCGGATGGCCGGGCGTCGGGCCGCGACGGCGGTCGGCGAAAGCATCGTGCGTTAGATCGGGGTCACTTATCCCCGTTCGCCCTGAGCTTGCCGAAGGGCGGCCCGACCTCGCGAACGGCAGGACGCCCTTCGACAAGCTCAGGGCGAACGGATTGTATTTGGACAGGCGCGGCAACGACCGCGCCGAGCACGACAGGAGAGCCACAACGATGAAAGGCGTGCGTTTCGATTATGCCGGCGCTGAAGTGCTGGTCGCGGGCGGCAGCGGCGGGATCGGGGCGGCGATCGCCGCGGCCTATCGCGACGCGGGCGCCAATGTCACGATCACCGGCACCCGCGCGTCGGCGAGCGATTACGACGATCTGGTTCCGGGCTGCGGCTATCGCCAGCTCGATATCGAAAGCGCCGACAGCATCGCCGCGCTCGCCGCGGCGACCCCGCGCTGCGACATCCTGATCAACTCCACCGGCATCGCGCTGATGACGATCGGGCTTGACGAATATGAGCCCGACGTGTTCGATCGCGCGGTGCGGATGCACCTTACCGGCGCCTATCGCCTCGCCCACGCCTTTCGCGACAAACTCGCGGCGAGCAGCATCGCCGGCGGCGGGTCGTTCATCGGCATCGCCTCGCTCTCCAGCTTCTTCGGGATCGAGCAGGTGCCGGGTTACGGCGCGGCCAAGGCGGGGCTGGTGCAGATGATGAAGACGCTCGCGCTCGCCTGGGCCAAGCATCATATCCGCGCCAATGCCGTCGCCGCTGGGCTGACCGAAAGCAAGATGACCGCCGGGGTCAAGCATATGCCCGAGGTGCTGGCGCCGACGATCGCGCGGACGCCGTTGGGGCGAATCGGCGTCCCCGAGGATATCGCGGGCGCTGTGCTGTTCCTCACCAGCCCGGCGGCGAGCTTCATCACCGGCCAGACGCTGCTGATCGACGGCGGCTATAGCGTGGTGGGGTGACGCGATGAGCGCTTCCCCCATCCGCATCGACGATCTCGCCCGGCCGCGGCTTTCGCCGCTGCTCGAGGAGATGATCGCGCGCGCCGCGCCGCCCGAGCGGCTGACCGCGCAAGCCGTGCTCGATGCCGCGAGCGCCGCGACCGGGCTCTCCGATTTCGGCGACCGCGAATTCGTCGCGCGGCTCGATCTATGGTGCGCCTCGGTCGACGCCGATACCGGGCTCAACCCATGGGGCCGCGCGTCGCTGTTCAACGATTTCATCCGGCTCGCGATCAACCGGTTGAAGGTCGAGGACATGATCCGGCGCCAACCGGAAATCCTCGATATCGAGATCGAGCGCCCGATCATCATCGCCGGGCTGCCGCGATCGGGGACGACGCATCTCGTCAATATCCTGTCGGCCGATCCGCGGCTCAATTCGATGCCCTTGTGGGAATCGATGCAGCCGGTGCCCGAAGGCACACCGCCCGCCGATCGATCGCAGGACCCGCGTTTCCTCCAGACCCGGCAATTCTGGGGCGCGTTCGAGGAAGCTTTGCCGCACATGCGCGCGATGCACGAAATGGCGCCCGATCACACGCATGAGGAGATCGAGCTGCAGAAGATCGATTTCGCTTCCTACGAACTCGAATGGCTCAGCCGCCCGCATGCGTGGCGCGAATATTATCTGACCCACGATCAGACGCCGCATTACGCTTACGGAAAGAAGGTATTGCAATTGCTCACCTGGCTGCGCGGGCCGCGCCGCTGGGTGCTCAAATCGCCGCAGCATATGGAGCAGCTCGGGCCGTTGAAGGCGGTGTTCCCCGACGCGACCCTCGTGATCACCCATCGCGATCCGCTGGCGGTGATCCAGTCGGCGGTGACGATGATCGCCTACGGTGATCGCCTGCGCCGCAGGGACACCGATCCCCCCGCCACCGCGCGCTACTGGATCGACCGGATCGAGACCTTGCTGCGCCGCTGCGTGCGCGATCGTGCCTCGTGGGGACCGGAGCGGTCGCTCGACGTCTATTTCGATCGCTATATGGCCGATCAGGACGCAACCCTCGATCGCATCGCCGCGCTCGCCGGGCTCGAACGCACCCCCGAGGCGCGCGCGGCGATCGACGCTTATGTCGCCAGCCACCCGCGCGCGATGCACGGCAAGGTGGTGTACGATCTCGCGGGCGATTTCGACGTCGATATCGCCGCGCTGCGCGAACGTTTCGCTTTCTACTTCGACGCTTTCCCGGTGGCGGAGGAAAAATTGTGACCGCGATGATGCCCAGCGTGGCCGTCCACGGCCCCAATGACGTGCGGATCGACCAGATCGAAACCCCGGTGCCCGGCCCCGACGATATCGTCGTCCGCGTCGCCGCCTGCGGGATTTGCGGCACCGATCTCGGCTATGCCCGCGCCGGCGGCCTGCCGGTCGGCGGGACCGGCGCACCGGTGCCGCTCGGGCATGAATTCTCGGGGACGATCGAGGCCGTCGGCAGCAAGGTCAGCGGGGTCGCGCCGGGCCAGCGGGTCGTCGTCGATCCCACCACGCCGAGCAATTATATCGGCAGCGGCGGCGCGGGCGCCTTCGCCCCGCTGATCCTCGTCCGCGACATCAGCTCGCAGCCGATGGTCTATCCGATCCCCGACACGCTCGATTTCGAGACCGCCGCGTTGGTCGAGCCGCTGTCGGTTGCGCTCCACGGCGTCTATCGCTCGGGCGCCGAGCCGGGCGAGAAAGCGGTGGTGTTCGGCGCCGGCCCGATCGGGCTCGGGGTGGTCGCGATGCTGCGCCACAAGGGCATCACCGATATCATCGCGGTCGATCGCTCGAACGGCCGGCTCGCCCGCGCCCGTGCGCTCGGCGCGCGCGTCACGCTCAACCCCGATGACGGCGATATCTGGGACACAATCGGCGCCGAACACGGCACGAGCGAGCTTTACGGGATGAAGGTGGTCGATACCGACCAGTTCATCGAGGTGTCCGGCGCGCCGCCGGTGATCCCCGCGGTACTCGCCAATGCCCGCTTCCACGCGCATCTCACGGTGATCGCGGTGCATCATCAGGATGTGCCGGTCAATTTCGCGCTGGTGCTGGCGAAGGAGATGCGGATCACCACCGCGATGGCCTATCCGACCGAATTCGCCGAGGTGGTCGATATCCTCGCGCGCGGCGCGATCGATACCACAGCTTTGGTCAGCCACCGTTTCGACTTCCGCGATTTCACCGAGGCTTTCGCCACCGCCGCCGATACCGAACGTGCGGCGAAGGTTCTCGTCACTTTCGGAGAAGCAGCATGAGCGCCGAACAACGCCTCCTCACCGGCCGCGCGTGGGACGATTTCTGCGACCAGCTCAAACTCGCCGGGCGCGCGATCGAACGTTTCGGCGACGAGCCCGACGCGCAGGATCGCGCCGAATTCTACCGCTTCCTCACCAGGCTGGTGCGCAACGGCTGCGAGCGCTTCGTCGAGAATTGCGAGCCCAACCGGCCGCGGCTGCGCGACGTGCCGTGGCGCTCGACGATCAATTTCCAGAGCCCCGATCAGGATCATCTGCTCTGCGAATTCGATGAAGCGCGTGAATATCGCATCACCGGCAATCGCGGCACCGTGCCCTATTTCGTGATGGCGGCGTGGAACGCGCCCATCCCGCGCGATCATGCCGCGCGCGACTGGGCGGGCGAGGGCTTTGCCGCGCTCGCCGATTTCGACGTCACCCGGCTCAACACCACCGGTTTCCTGCAGAGCGACGCGATCGATTTCGACGCCGAGGGAAATTTCGAAGTGTGGGTGGGCGGCGCCGAGCGCGCGCGCAACTGGCTGCCGCTGACCGCCGACAGCTGCGGGCTGCTGATCCGCATCGTCCACCTCGATCGCGCCAATGAACGCGAACCGGTGATGCGGATCGAGCGCGTCGACGGCACCGCCCCCTCCCCGATCGCCCCTGCCGATGTGGCGAGCGGGCTGGCCAAGGCGGGCAATGAGGTGCTCGGCTATGTCGAGCTGGTCCGCGCCTGGTGGCAGGAGCGGCTTGCCGACCTCCCCAATATGCTCCGCTTCTCGCGCAATCTCTATCTCTCGAACGGCGGGGTCGCCGATCGTCACCACGCCTTCGGGACGTGGCGGATCGAGCCGGATCAGGCGCTGGTGCTCAGCTTCACCCCGCCCGAGACCGAAACGTGGATCTTCCAGCTCTGCTCGATGTGGCAGGAGAATCTGGACTGTTACGAGGACGGGCTGGGGTACGTGAACAAATTGCGCGCGCATTACGAGCCCGACGGCTCGGTGCGGATCGTGGTTTCGGCGACGCGCCCCGCGCTCGACGGCGGCAATTGGGTGCCGACCTGGGGCCATGTCCGCGGGGGGATGAGCCTGCGGCTGATCAAGACCGAAACCCCGCCGCCGGTCACGGTCCATTTAGTCCAAGTGGAGGATTTGGCGCGCGAAGGCTGGGGTTATCTCGACAATGCACAAGCGCTGATGACTGGAGAGGTAACCGCCTGATGACCGACACCCATGCCCTGTCCTGCGACGCCGAGCTCGCCGCGCAGATCGCCGAGACCGCGGGCCGCCTGTTGCTCGATCTGCGCGACAGCGGGCTGATCGCCGGCAAGGCGCTCGGCAAGGCGGGCGATCTCGTCGCCAATGCCTTCATCCTCGAAGCGCTCAAGGCGCAACGCCCCGACGACGGCGTGCTCTCCGAAGAAAGCGTCGACGATCCGGTGCGGCTGGAAAAGTCCCGCGTGTGGATCGTCGATCCGCTCGACGGGACGCGCGAATATTCCGAAGGCCGCGGCGACTGGGCGGTGCATATCGCGCTGGCGATCGACGGCGCGCCGGCAATCGGCGCGGTCGCGCTGCCGGGGCAGGACCTCGTGCTGCGCACCGATGCGCCGCCCGCCGATCAGCCGCGTCCCGAGCGCGTCCGCCTGCTCGTCAGCCGCACCCGCCCGCCCGCCGAGGCGGAGGCGGTCGCCGCAGCTCTGGGCGCCGAATTGGTGCCGATGGGCTCGGCGGGTGCCAAGGCGATGGCGGTGCTGCTCGGCCAGGGCGACATCTATCTCCACGCCGGGGGGCAATATGAATGGGACAATTGCGCCCCCGCCGCGGTCGCGCTCGCCGCGGGCTATGAGGCGACCCGCATCGACGGCGCGCCCTTGCGCTACAATAGTGCCAACCCCAGCTTGCCCGATCTGTTGATCTGCCCCAAGCACCTCACAGCCCGGGTGCGCGCCGCGCTAGGGTCTAAACTCACTCAGGACAACGCCGTGACGGAGCGGATTTTGGTGCCAGGCAAGGAGCAAGGAGAGAGCGATGCTCATGCATCGTGACCGACGCGCGACGCCGCATGGCGCCAAAAGCCGCCCGCCCCGAAGGGGTCGCCCGGAGAAGCCCGCTGGACGGCGTCGCTTGCTTGCGCGTAGCTATTGCTACGCGTCTGCGCTGCGCTCCTTGCCAGCGGGCTTCTCCGGACGATCACGACGCTGTCCTGAATGAGTTTAGACCCTGAAACAGCAAGAAAAAAGGTCCGCTGCATGACGAATCCCACGCCCCGCCCCTTCGTCGTCGCGCTCGGCGGGACGCTGAAGCCCGATTCCTCGACCGAAAAGGCGCTGGTGCTGGCGCTCAAGGGGGCGGAAGCCGTTGGCGCGGAAGTGAAGCTGATCGCGGGCGCGCAGCTCGACATGCCGTTGTTCAATCCCTCGACCTCCGATCGCTGCGACGCGGCGCGCGAGATGGTCGAGACGCTGCGTCGCGCCGACGGGATCATCCTCGGCTCGCCGGGCTATCACGGCAGCATCTCCGGCCTGGTCAAGAATGCGCTCGATTACACCGAGGACATGCGCGAGGACGAAAACCCCTATTTCCACGGCCGCCCGGTGGGCAGCGTGGCGACCGGCGCCGGCTGGCAGGGCGCGGTCAACACGCTGACCGCGCTGCGCAATATCGTCCACGCGCTGCGCGGGTGGAACACCCCGATGGGGGTTGCGGTCAACACGATCGAGCCGGTGTTCGCCCCCGACGGCTCGTGCCTCGATCCCAAGATCGCGGCGATGCTCGATCAGATGGGGCGCGAGATCGCCACCGCGGCGCGTGCCCGCGCGATATTGGAACAGGCCGAGGCGCAGCATGACGCGTGACGGGCTGATCGCGTCGCTCGGCGCCATCCGCCAGACCGCGTGGCTGACCGAGGACCTCGACGCCTCGACCGAAAGCTGGCGGCGCTTCGCCGGGGTCGGGCCGTGGACGGTCTATCGCAACGTCACGCTCGAAGGGCGGTATCGCGGCCAACCGGTCAGCGTGACGATCGACGTCGCGCTTTCCTATCAGGACGGGATGCAGATCGAGATCATCCGTCCGCTCGGCGAAGGCCCGTCGCCTTATCATGACGGTGCGGGGCGGGTGCGCGTGGGGATGCACCACATTGCATGGCTGGTCGACGATGTCGCGACCGCCAAGGTCACGGCGGCGCGCAACGGGCTGGAGCTATTGTTCGACGCCGAAGCCGGCGGCGGCGCGACCCGCGTCGCCTATCTGCAAGCGCCGCACGATCCGACGATCCTGCTCGAGCTGATCGAGGCCAATCCCGCGACGCTCGACGGCTTCACCAGCGGCGTCGTCGCCTCGCGCGACTGGGACGGCGCGAGCGCGGGCGCGGAATATGATTTCGCGAGCTGACCGGGAACACGCGGCATAGATCGCACTTTCCCCTCCTCCGTTCGCCCTGAGCCTGTCGAAGCCCTGCCCTTTTCTTCCAAGGAAGAAGGACAGCCCTTCGACAGGCTCAGGGCGAACGGGGGGTAGTTTACTCTAACGGACTGTTTGGGAGAGCCATCCGATGGAAAAGATCGTCTATGCGCTGTGGCGCGACACCGCCACCGACCGCGACGCGTTCAACGCCCGGCTGAAGGACGAAATCGCCCCGCGGCTCGCCGAGCAAGCCTATGCGGTGCGCATCAATCTGCAGGACGCCGATGTCGCCAACGGCACATCGCCACGCATGGCCTCGACCAATCCGCAGATGGATGCGGTGGTCCAGCTGTGGATCGACAGCGCGCGCGATATCGCCCGCCAGCCCCTCGACGCGATCGTCGCTGAAGCTGCGCCGCGCTTCGCTGCGTGGCTGGTGTGCGAATCGACCGCTATCGCCAATAACCGGCACCCGCCCCAGCCGGGCGTGCGCACCGAAGGCTTCTCGCAGGTCGTGTTCCTCGGCCGCCCGCCGCGGCTGACGTGGGAGGCGTGGCGCGAGATCTGGCAGCGCGATCACACCGTCACCGGGATCGAGACGCAGGCCAATTTCGAATATGTGCAGAACCTCGTCATCCGCCCGCTGACCTATGGCGCGCCCGATTATGCCGCGATGGTCGAGGAATGTTTCCCGCGCGCCGCGCTGACCGACGAAGGGGTCTATTTCGACGCGCCGAACGACCCGGCGAAGCTCGCCGCCAACCAGCAGCAGATGATGGAAAGCTGCGCGCGCTTCATCGATTTCGACCGGATCGATTGCATCCCGACCAGCCAGTTCGAGATCAAGCGACTGGGCCGCTGAAAACGCGCATCCCCTCCCCAAAAGGGAGGGGCCGGGGGACGGATCGCATCGTAAGACGCGCATCCCGGCTCCTTTTGAGGGCGTGAGAGCAAAGCGGATGTCTTGTGACAAAGCCGCATCACATTTCCGCAAATGCGGATTTTTTTCGGCAAATCACCACGAAATGCGTATTGCAAGCTTGACGTAGCCCGCCGCTTGGCGCCAATATTCTGCGCAAAGAAGCAGCATCGACGGCGTTTGCCCGCAGGATGCGCAGCAGGAGAGCGGTGATGCGTGACGGCGAAGACCCCCGGACCTGGTTCAACCCCGATGCGGTGGTGAGGTCGGAACGTGTCGAGATCGACGCCCCCGCCGCGCTGATCTGGGAAATCCTCACCGATCTGCCGCGCTACGGCGAGTGGAACCCGTTCTGCATCGCCGCCGAATCGACGCTGGAAATGGGCGCGCCGGTCCACATGACGCTGAAAAGCTACACCGAGCCCGACGCGACCTTCCCCAATTGCGAATATGTCTGCGCATTCGAGCCGGAGAAGCTGCTGTCGTGGCAGCTCCCTTATGACGATGCCTGGCCCTATCCGGCGCGGCGCGACCAGATCATCGAGGCGCTGGGGCCGGATCGCTGCGCCTATCATTCGACCGACGCCTTCCTCGGCGACACCGGCATCCACGTCATGCGCTTCTGCGGGCCGTGGGTGAAACGCGCGTTCGATGATACCGCGCAGGCGCTCAAGGCGCGCGCCGAGGCGATCCACGCCCGCCGCAAGGAGGCGGCGACGGCATGACGCTGGACCTCGAAGCGATCGAACGCATCAAGCGCGTCAAATATCTCTATTGCCGCGGGATCGACACCTGCGATCTGCCGCTGCTGGAGACGTTGTTCACCGCCGATGCGGCGGTCGATTATCAGGGCGGCAGCTATCGCTTTCAGGCGGAGGGGCGCGACGCGATCCTCGAGGCGCTCGGCGCGGCGTTCAACAAGGATTTCGTCGCCTGCCACACCGTCCACCACCCGATCATCGACGTCCACGGCGACGGCACCGCCGACGGCGAGTGGCGGCTGGTCGATTATGCGCTGAACCTCAAGGAGAATAATCTCACGACGATCGGCGCGGCGACCTATCGCGATACATATGTGCTGGAGGGTGGCGCCTGGAAGATCCGCCGCGCGACCTATACCCGCATCTATGAGCGCGTATTCAACGATCCCGATCCGGCGCTGACCTTCCACATTCTCGGGGGCGCAGCGGCATGATCGAGATCCTCGGCATGACCAGCCCCAATGTGCTCAAGCTCGTCCTCATGCTTGAGGAATGCGGGCTGGCTTATCGGCTGCGGCATGTCGATGTATTCACCGGGGAACAGCGGACGCCCGAATTCCTCGCGCTCAATCCCAGCGGCAAGGTGCCGGTGCTGATCGATCACGCGCAGGACGCCCCGTTCGCGGTGTTCGAAAGCGCCGCCGGATTGCTCTATCTCGCCGAACGGGCCGGGCGCTTCCTGCCGGCCGTGGCGATGCCGCGCTCGATCGCGCTGCAATGGCTGATGTTCCAGACCGCCTCGATCGGTCCGATGTTCGGCCAGTACGTCCATTTCTTCCGCTATGCGCCGACCGAGACCTACGGATTGAAGCGCTATGAGAGCGAGGTCGCGCGGCTGCTCGGGGTGCTCGACACGCGGCTGGCGCAATCGCCGTGGCTCGCCGGCGACGATTACGGCCTCGCCGATATCGCGACCTGGCCGTGGATCAGGACCGCCGACGCGATGTTCCCGCTGCTCACCGACGGGCGCGATCGCTGGCGCGGGCTGCCCGCGCTGCGCCGCTGGTTCGATCGCGTCGCCGAGCGGCCCGCGACGCCGCGCGCTACCGCCGCGCTCGACGCCTTGCTGCCCGCCGATCGGGCCGCGTTCGGCAGGGCTGATGCCGATGCGCTCGATCGCTTCTTCGGGCGCGGACGCCACGATCACAGCCACAAGCTTACCGGCGCCGAAACCGCGCAATGAATGCCTTTGGGGAGGATGGAATGATGAGAAACCGAGTTTACGCATCGAGCGCCAGCCTGTTCGCGCTGATCACCGCGCTGGGCGCCCCGCCCGCGCTCGCGCAGACCGCGCCCGCCACGCCGCAGCAGGCCGCGCCCGCCCCGGCCGACAATAGCAGCGGCGCCGGGATCGGCGATATCGTGGTGACCGCGCAGAAGCGCGCCGAAAATGTCCAGAACGTGCCGATCGCGATTTCCGCGGTGAGCAGCCAGTTCCTCCAGTCGCGCGACATCAGCTCGATCGACCGGCTCGGCTCGATCGCGCCGAACGTGAAGATCGAGCGCGCGCCTTCGAACAAGACGATCAGCCAGATTTCGATCCGCGGCTCGGTGACGATCAACCCGGCGATCACCTGGGAGCCGGCGGTCGGCCTGTATCTCGACGGCGTCTATATCGCCAAGGCGCAGGGCTCGATCTTCGACGTCGCCGATCTCGAGCGCGTCGAACTGCTGCGCGGCCCGCAAGGCACGCTCTACGGCCGCAATGCGCTCGCCGGGGCGGTCAATCTCATCACCAAAAAGCCGAGCGGCGAATGGGGCGGCTCAGCCGAGATCACTTACGGCAATTACAATTTCTGGCGCGGCAAGGCTGTGCTCGATCTGCCGAAGATCGGCATCTTCTCGGTCAAATTGTCGGGGACGATCCAGCGCCGCGACGGCTTCATCAAGCTGGTGCCCAATCCCTATCCGCAGGCGTTCCTTGCGGGGAAGAACCCGACCGATCGCACCAACGACCTGCAGAGCGAAAGCTTCATGGCGCAAGTGCGCGCGCAGCCGGCGCACAATCTGACGTTCGACTATTCGTTCGATTACAGCCGCTATCACCAGCGGCCGGATTATGCGCAGCTCTATCGCGTCAACCGCAACGGCGATCCGCGCGACATCTTCGATCCGAATTCGCCGTCTTACGGCTTCGTCGGCGCCTTCTTCCCGCTCAATCTCTACACCAACCAGACGCGGCAATCGACCGCCAGCCTCGACGCCAACCCGCTCTACGAGCGGACGCGGACCGAGGGGCATAGCCTGACCGCGACCTGGGATGTCGGGGCGCAGACGACGATCAAGTCGATCACCGGCTTCCGTCAATTGCGCTTCGACGACAATCTCGATCTCGACGGCTCGCCGCTGCCGGTCGCGGCGACCGGGCGGCGGACACGTTATCATGCGTTCAGCCAGGAATTGCAGGTCACCGGAAAGGCATTTCAGGACCGGCTGAACTATGTCGCCGGCCTTTATTACTTCAAGGATTTCGCCGAGACGCTCGGGCCGCAGTCCTTCTTCGGCGGCGCGACCGCATTCGAATCCGACTATGCTTCGCATACCGAAGCTTATGCCGCTTATGCGCAGGCCGATCTGAAGATCGTCGACAAGGTGACGCTGACCGGCGGCATCCGCTATACGCACGAGCGCAAGGATATCCGCCGGCTGCTGATCGCGCAGCCGAACACGCCGCAGGCGACGACGCTGATCAACGTGCCGTTCGGCGGGGTGCCCGATGCGAAGTTCCACGATTTCAGCCCGGCAGTGACGCTCAAATACGAGCCGACCGATCACATCAATCTCTATGCGCGCTATGCCAAGGGCTTCAAATCGGGCGGGTTCAACGGCGAGACCAATATCGTCGGCACCACCGCCTCGCTGCCCGGCTGCGCCGCGCCGGCCGAACTGACCTGCCCGTATAAGGCGGAGACGGTCAACAGCTACGAAGTGGGCATCAAGACCAAGCTGCTCAACAATACGCTGCAGTTCAACGTCGCGGGCTTCCTCGACGATCACAAGAACATCCAGCTATCGATCTTCACCGCCGAAGGTGCGGCGGCGTCGATCGTGCGCAACGCCGCTGCGGCGCGGATCAGCGGGCTGGAGATCGAGGCGATCGCGCGCCCGGCCGATTGGCTGACGTTCAACACCTCGTTCGCCTATCTCCACGCGAAGTATAAGAACTATATCGATTATATCGACGGGGTCGCCACCGACGTGTCGAACAACCGCGCCTTCCCGCACGCGCCGAAATATACTGTCTCGATGGGGGTCGACTGGCGCGTCGCGCAGGGGGATTGGGGCAAGTTCAACCTGATCGCCGACATGAACTTCGTGTCGTCTTACTATACTTTCCCTTATGCTTTGGTGACGGCGAGCCCGTCGGATCAGAATGCCAATAACACCAAGTCGCCGGGTCGCACGATCGTCAACATGCGCGCCTCGCTGGGCGATATCCAGCTCGCCGGCACCAAGGCGGAAATCTCGCTGTGGGTGCGCAACCTCACCAACGAACGCAACCCGCAGAACTTCATCGATTTCGGCCCCGGCTTCGGCGGGCTGACGGTTGCTTACTTCCCCGATCCGCGCACCTTCGGGGTGACGGCGGGCGTGAAGTTCTAAGTCTCGCAAGGAGTTCCGAATGAACCGTTCCCACATCTGCGTCGCGGCAAGCCTTGCCGCCCTGTCGGTCGCGCTCGCCGCGCCGGCACGGGCGCAGGATAGCGCGGCGCAGCCGGCGCCGGCCGCCCCCCAGCGGGCCGGCGTCGACGAAGGCCGCATCACCGATATCGTCGTCACCGCGCGCCGGCAGGAGGAAAACCTCCAGTCGACCCCGGTGTCGGTCTCGGCGCTTGGCGCGCAGACGCTCGACCAGCTCAATTTCAAGAGCGTCGACAAGCTCAGCCAACTCGTCCCCAACGTGTCGATCACCGAATCCTCGGGGAGCATCACCGGCACCCAGCCCTATATCCGCGGCATCGGCTCGCAGGAGCCGCTGCTGACGATCGACAGCCCGGTCGGGGTCTATCTCGACGGCGTCTATCTCGGGCGGCAGGCAGCGAATAATTTCGATCTGGTCGACCCCGAACGGATCGAGGTGCTGCGCGGGCCGCAGGGCACGCTGTACGGGCGCAACACCACCGGCGGCGCGATCAACATCATCTCCAAGAAGCCGTCGGACGTGTTCGGCGCCGAGCTCAAGGCGGGTTACGGCAGCTTCAACAGCTGGTTCGCGCGCGCCTCGGTCGATACCGGCAAATGGGGCGACACCGGCCTCTCCGCGACCTTCTCGGTGATGCAGCGCGAGCGGGACGGCTATGTCGACAATCCGAACACGCCCAGCAACCGCGATCCGGGGGCGCGCAAGGCGACCTCGGCGTGGGG
Organism: Sphingomonas sp.; assembly: GCA_017849555.1. GTDB lineage: Bacteria > Pseudomonadota > Alphaproteobacteria > Sphingomonadales > Sphingomonadaceae > Sphingomonas > Sphingomonas lycopersici. The sequence continues at coordinate 24,449 of JAFIGU010000024.1, forward strand.
CAAGATCCACGGCGACTGGGGTAAGCTGACCGTCGATGTGACGGGCGATTATAGCTATGCCAAGGGCCAGCGCGGGCCGTTCGAGATCGTCAGCGCCTATCAGCCGGCGGCGACCTATTTCGCGCGTTCGCCGTCCTATGGCGGCGACCAGTTCGTGGTCAGCCCGCAATATATGGAGAAGGTGCCTTACGAATATGTCGGGCAGCAGACCGCCAAGACCTATGGCACGTCGATCACCGCGGCTTATGAGGTGAGTAAGGCGCTGACCTTCAAGTCGATCACCGCGTGGCGCGGCTGGGATTCGACCGAGCCGACCAATTATGCCGGCAATCTCAAGGGACAGGTGATTGATTTTACCTCGCCGACACTTTGGTCGGTGCAGCGCGTCTCGCCGTTCGTCGCTTATGAGCAGGACCTGAAGCAGCGCCAGTTCAGCGAGGAATTCCAGATCCTCGGCAAGACCGATACGTTGAGCTACGTCCTTGGCGCTTATTATTTCAACGAACATGCCAGCGAGTTCAACACCAACGACTTCACGCTCGTCCTGCCGCCGGCCTATCTCGCCGCGCTCGGCTTCCCCGCGGCGGTCGGCAATGCGCTGAGCGCGCAGAACATCGATCTGATCGGGGTCAACCTCGGCCAGACGCTCGCCTATCACACGCGCAGCGAATCCGTCGCCGGCTTCGGGCAGGTGAGCTGGAAGCCGATGATCCTCGACCAGCGGCTCGAACTCACCGGCGGCATCCGCTACACCCACGACAGCCGCTCGATCGACGAGACGAGCATCCCCACCGCCCAGCCCTTCACCGGGCAGTTGCCGAACCCCGGCCCGACCCCGGGCCCGTCGCGCAGCGGCGATCTGTCGTTCAGCAACTGGTCGTACCTCGGCTCGGTCAGCTTCCAGTGGACCAAGGATATCCTCACCTATGCGCGTTTCTCGACCGGCTATAAGTCGGGCGGGTTCGATGCGCGCGCGGGCGTGGACCTCGCGACCGGCCGGACCTTCCCGTTCACCTTCAGGCCGGAGAAGGCCAAGGCCTATGAAGCCGGGTTCAAGACCGAATTTTTCGATCACCGGCTGCGGCTGAACGGCGCGATCTTCCGCACCGATTATGACGATCTGCAGGTGCCGCAATATGCCGGCGGCAACGGCTTCATCCCCAATGCCAATGCGCGTTACCAGGGGTTCGAGATCGAGGCGCTGGCGGTGCCGATCCGGCGCGTCCAGCTCGATGCCAGCCTGGGTTATGTCGATCCGAAATATAAGGAATTCCTGATCGTCGATCCCGCGACCGGGGTCGTCGGCGATTATGCCAAACAGGCCAAATTCCCCTATGTGCCGAATTGGACGGTGCATGTCGGGGCGCAGGCGTCGCATTCGCTGGGCTTCGCCGATCTGATGTTCCGGGTCGATTATGCGCACACCAGCAAGCGCTATTTCCATACGATCGACCTGCTCAACCCGGCGAACGAGGTGATCGCCGATCCGGGCCAGGATCTGCTGGGGGTGCGCATCGCGCTGTCGGACATCGCGCTGGCCGGTCGCGCGACGCTGCGTCTCAGCGTCTATGGCGACAACCTGCTCGATCAGCACACGCGGCAAGCGGGGATCGACTTCGGCCCGTCGATCGGCATCGCCGGGGTGAATTACGGCGAGCCGCGCACCTTCGGGTTCGATGCGACGCTGAAATTCTGACGGCAAAGGGGGCCGGCGCGCCGCGCCACCGGCCCCCCGCCCCCTTCGACCGCGCGACTGGGAGGATCGATGAAAGGCTTGAACGGCAAAGTCGCGCTCGTCACCGGCGCCGCATCGGGGATCGGCCGCGCCACCGCGGTGCGGCTCGCGACCGAGGGCGCGCTGGTGATCTGCGCCGACCGCAATCTTGACGGCGCGATGCGCACCGCGGGGAGCCTCGCCACCGACAGCGCGGTCTTCGCGTTCGACGCGGGCGACGCCGCGTCGTGCGAAGCGCTGATCGCCACCGCGCGCAAATGGCGCGGTCGGCTCGATATATTGTGCAATGTCGCTGGGATCGGCGGGTTCGGCCATACCGCGCAGATCGATGAGGCGACGTGGCGCCAGCTGATCGACATCAACCTTTCCGGGGTATTCCACCTCAGCAAACATGCCCTGCCGTTCCTCGAAGCGGTGAAGGGCAATATCGTCAACGTCGCCTCGGCGGCGGGGCTGGTCGGCACGGCCTATGCCTCGGCCTATGCCGCGTCGAAGCACGGCGTGGTCGGGTTCACCAAGGCGGTGGCGATCGAATATGCCTCGCGCGGGGTGCGGGTGAATGCGGTATGCCCTGGCGCGGTCGATACGCCGCTGATCGCGGGCGGGTTCAACGCGATCGAGGGGGTCGAATGGCCGCTGGTCGAGCGCATGTCGCCGAAGATCGCGCCGATGGCCGAGCCGGGCGATATCGCTGCGGCGATCGCCTTCCTCGCCTCCGAAGAAGCGCGCTTCATCACCGGGGCGATGCTCGCGGTCGACGGCGGGCAGACTGCAGGATGACGATGATGACCGACACCGGGCTCGATCCGCGCGTGCAGGAATTGCTCGACCGCGAGGAAATCCGCGCGCTGATCACGGCTTATTGCAACGCTGCCGACCGGCACGACCACGCCAAGATGCGGACGCTCTATCACGAGGATGCGATCGACGATCACGGCGCGTTCTTCTGCGGGCCGGCGATGGAGTTCATCGACCGGTTGCCAGAGATACAGGCGCCGATGGAAATCCTCCATCACAACGTCACCACGATCAATCTGGCGATCGACGGCGATCAGGCGGAGGGCGAGGTCTATCTGCTCGCCATGCATCGCGCGAGGACGCCGGACGGCCCGATCGACGTGCTGGTCGGCGGCCGCTATTTCGACCGATACGAGCGGCGCGACGACAAGTGGAAGTTCCTCCACCGCGCGATCGTCACCGATTGGGCGAACGTCCACGCACCGTCGATCATCGACCGCGACCATCCGTTCCTCGCCGGATCGAAAATGGGCCAGCCCGGCCCGACCGATCCCTCCTACGATTTCTTCCGCCTGCTGAAACGCGGCGGCTGAGCCGCGCCGTCACCCGGTGAAGGCGGCGAACACCTCTCCGATCGAAGGATTGCGGCGGAGCGTCTGGCCGCCGCTGACATGGATGTTCTGCCCCGTGACGAAGGCGGATTCATCGCTCGCCAGCCACAAGGCGGCATCCGCCACATCGGCCGCCACGCCGGGCCGCCCAAGCGGAATTTCGCGCGCATAAAGCTCGCGCACCCTGGGCAGATCGAGCCCCCCGCCCGACATCGGCGTGTCCGCGATCCCGCCGGGCGAGAGCGAATTGGCGCGGATGCCCTTGTGGCCATATTCGTGCGCGACGCAGCGGATGACGTGATCCAGCCCCGCCTTGGTGCCCATATAGGCGGCGTGATGATCGAACATGATCGTCGCCGTCACCGAGGAGATCTGGATGATCGATCCCCCCGCCGGCATCGCTTCGACCAGCGCCTGAAGCAACTGGAACGGCCCGACGAACTGGACCGCGCACATCCGTTCAAGCTCCTCGCGGCTATGCTCGGCGAAGGGCTTGAGCAGCCCCCAGCCGGTCGCGTTCACCGCCACGTCGATCCGGCCGAGCCGTTCCCGCGCCGCCGCGACCAGCGCGCGGATATCCGCTTCCCGCTCGATATCGCAGACGTGCGCGAGCGCGCCGATCCGCGCCGCCGCCTCGCCGAGCGGTTCCGCGCGCCGTCCGGCGACCATCACCTTCGCGCCTTCATCCGCGAAGCGCCGCGCGATATGCTCGCCAAGATTGCCCGGCGCGACACCGACGACCAGCGCGGCCTTTCCCTCCAAACGCGTCACGCCACTCTCCTCAATACGGCCGAAGCACGCTCCGCCCGATCGCGCAGAAGCTGTGGCACAGGCGCGTGTCGACGATATGTTCCGGGCATTCCGGATCGAACCAGCGATCGACCCGCGCCCAATGATAGGGATTGGTCATAT
>JAFIGU010000025.1 GCA_017849555.1 Sphingomonas sp.
CCAACCGCGAATCGCTGCGCCGCGCGCTGGCCTTGCTCGCGCTGCCGGGCAATGCGCCGCACGCGGCCAAGCTCGGCTGGCGCGCCGCCGACCTGATGTGGCGCCTCGCCGGCGGCACCGCGACCGACTATAATCACTACAGCAAGCGCGCGATCCTGACCGGGGTTTACGGATCGACGATGGCGGCCTTCCTCAACGACGAGAGCGAGGATTTCGCCGAAACGCGCGCCTTCCTTGCGCGGCGGATCGACAATGTGATGCGCTTCGAAGCCTGGAAGCACCGCCGCGCTGCGCACCGCATCGAACGGCCCAGCCTCGCGCGCTTCGTGGGGCGGCTGCGCTACCCGGGACGCTGAGGCGGCGGCGCCGGCAAAATTTGGGGCTGGCGCTTCGCTGCTGTTATTGATAATCGCTCGCAAATGATCGCGAAGCTCGATTCCTCCCCGCTTGGCATCGCGGTGCGCATCGCGCGCATCGACTGGACGTCGATGTCGCACGACGAAGGGCGCCGGCTGCGCGAATTCGGCTTGCTGGAGGGGAGCGAAGTCACCCCGCTGCATCGCGGGAGCCTGTTCTCGCGCGATCCGCTCGCGCTGACGATCGGGCGGATGAAAGTCATCATCCGCAGCAAGCAGGCCGCCGCCATAGAGGTCGAACCGGCGACAACATGACCGGTCCCGCGCCCACGATCGCACTGGTCGGCAATCCGAACGCCGGCAAATCGAGCCTGTTCAACGCGCTGACCGGCGCGCGGCAGAAGATCGCCAATTATCCGGGCGTCACGGTCGAACGCAAATCGGGCCATGCGAGCTTTGCCGACGGCCGCCCGCTCGCGCTGGTCGATCTGCCGGGCAGCTACAGCCTGTCGCCCGCCAGCCCCGACGAGGCGGTGACGCGCGACGTCGTGCTCGGCCGCCAGACGGGCGAGAAGCGCCCCGACGCACTGATCGTCGTCGTCGACGCGGCGAACCTCGACAATCATCTCTGCTTCGCGCTCGAACTGATCGCGCTCGGCCTGCCGACCGTCGTCGCGCTCAACATGCTCGACCTTGCGGAGCGCGACGGGCTGACGCTCGATCCCGACCGGCTCGCCGCCGAACTCGGCGTGCCGGTGGTGCCCACCGTTGCGGTGCGCAAGCGCGGCCTGACCGAACTGCTTGCAGCGGTTGACGGCGCAATCCTCTCGCACGGCCTGTCGGCGACCGGCCAACCCGCGCCGCCGCCCGGCGACACCGCGCTGCACCAGCGCGCCCGCGCCATCGCGCGCGCCGCGACGCTCGCCGAAACGCCGGTGCGCCGCTGGACGCAGCGCGTCGATGCGGTGGCGCTCCATCCGGTCTTCGGGCTGCTGATCCTGCTCGCGCTGATGTTCGTGATGTTCCAAGCGGTCTACGCCTGGTCTGAAGCACCGATCGCCTGGATCGAGGATGGCATCGCCGCACTGCAGGCGCTGGCGAGCGATCATATGGCCGCAGGCTTCCTGCGCGGGCTGGTGGTCGAAGGACTGCTCGCCGGCGTCGGCGCGGTCGTCGTCTTCCTGCCGCAGATCCTGATTCTCTTCCTCTTCATCCTGTTGCTTGAAGCCTCGGGCTATATGACTCGCGCCGCCTTTCTGATGGACGGGATCATGGCAAAGGTCGGCTTGTCGGGACGCGGGTTCATCCCGCTGCTTTCCAGCTTCGCCTGCGCGGTTCCCGGCATCATGGCGACGCGTGCGATTCCCGATGCGAAGGACCGGCTGACGACGATCCTGATCGCGCCGCTGATGACCTGTTCGGCGCGGCTGCCCGTGTACACGCTGATCATCGGCGCCTTCATTCCGAACCGCAGCGTCGGCGGATCGCCCGTTGGCCTGCAGGGACTCGTGCTGTTCGGCCTCTATGTGTCGGGCATCGTCGGCGCGCTGGTCGTCGCCTTCGTGCTGCGGCGGTCGGTGACCAAGGGCAATGCGGCGGGCTTCATGATGGAAATGCCGCGCTATCAATGGCCGCGGCTGCGCGATGTCGGCATCGCGCTGTGGCAGCGCGCGTGGATCTTCCTGCGCCGCGCCGGCACGATCATCGCAGCGACCACTGCGGTGCTGTGGCTGCTGCTCAGCTATCCGCAGGCGCCGGCGGGCGGCGACGTCCGCCAGGTCGATTACAGTATCGCCGGCCGCATCGCGAGTGGGCTGGAAGTCGTGGTGAAGCCGATCGGCTTCAACCACGACATCGCGCTCGCGCTGATCCCTGCGATGGCGGCGCGCGAGGTGGCCGTCTCGGCGCTCGCAACCGCCAATGCGATCGACGCGGGCGATGATGAGGACGCCGTCGCGCAATCGCTTAGCGAGCGGCTTCAGGGCCGCTGGAGCATCGCGACCGCGCTCGCCTTTCTCGCCTGGTTCGTCTTTGCCCCGCAATGTATCTCGACGATCGCGATCACCCGGCGCGAGACCAATGGATGGAGATGGCCGCTCTTCATGGTTGGCTATTTGTTCGCGCTCGCCTATGCCGCGGCAGGTATCACCTACTGGACAGCCGTTGCCTTTGGACTAGGCTGATCCTTCCAACATTCAAGCGGAGCGGAGCGGCATGGCTGGCAGCGTCAACAAAGTTATTCTGATCGGCAATCTGGGCGCCGATCCCGAAATCAAGTCGTTCCAGAACGGCGGCAAGATTGCCAATATCCGCATCGCGACCTCCGAACAGTGGAAGGACCGCATGACCGGCGAGCGCAAGGAGCGCACCGAATGGCACAATGTCGTCATCAACGGCGACGGCCTCGTTGGCGTCGTCGAGCGCTACCTCAAAAAGGGCTCGAAGGTTTATATCGAAGGGTCCTTGCGCACCCGCAAGTGGCAGGATCGTGACGGCAATGATCGCTATACGACCGAAGTCGTGATTGCGGGCATGGGCGGCACGTTGACCATGCTCGACGGTGCGCCTGGCGGCGGCGGTGGCGGCTCGCGCGGCGGCTGGGATCAGGGTGGCGCCGCGTCCGGCGGCAGTTCGGGCGGTGGCTGGAACCAGGGCGGCGGTGGCGCCTCGGGCGGCGGCCGTCCGCCGTTCGACGACGATCTGGACGACGACGTCCCCTTCTGAGGATTTCTGAGCGATGGCGAGTGACCTGCTGACCGCCGCGGACGTCGCGCGCGGCGTGTGCCGCCTGTTCTCGCAGCAGGGCCTCGTCGCGATCCCGGAGGTGACGCTCCCCAACGGCCGGCGCACCGACCTCACCGCGATCGACGCGAAGGGCCATATCACGATCGTCGAGATCAAGGTCAGCCGCGCCGATCTGCACGGCGACGGCAAATGGCCCGACTATTGCGACTGGTGCGACCGCTTCTATTGGGCGCTCGCGTCGGGCCTCGACCCCGCGATCCTCGATACCGAGGGCTATCGCCCCGAAACCTCGGGCCTGATCGTCGCCGACCGCTATGGCGCCGCCGTGGTGCGCGAGGCCGCGATCTGCAACCTCGCGCCCGCGCGGCGCAAGGCCGAACTGCTGCGGATCGGCCGGCTCGCGATGCGCCGTTCGATGATCGCCGCCGATCCCGAAATCGCGGCCGGCTGGGCCGAGCGCTGACGGCCTGCTTCAGGGGCGGTCGAGCGGCTCGGTGCGCTCATATTGGATGCACCAGGCAAGCCCGGCGGCGGTAAAGCCGACCCAAAGCAGCGCACCGATCCACATGATGCCGTGCCAATAGGCGGGCAGCGCGATGAACAGCAGCGCCGCCGCCGCCGATGCGACCGCAACCCGCGCGTAGCTTTTGGCCGGCCGCTGCAGGCGCGTTTCGACATGCTGGATCGCCGCGGCGATCAGCACGAGCGCGAGCGCCATCGCGGGCAGGAACAGGCCGATTTCGTGATGGACGAACTGGATCGCGAACAACAGGATGGCGCAGGCCCAGATCGCAATGCGCAGCCGGACGATCGCCTTGCGGCGCGGGTCGCTCATCCGCGCGCCTGCATCCGCGCCAGATAGCGCGCGAGGATGTCGATCTCCAGATTGACCGGACGTCCGGCCGCCACTTCGTTCAGTGTCGTCATCTCCTGCGTGTGCGGGATGATGTTCAGCGTGAAATGCGCGGTACCGTCCGGCTGATCGCTGACGTCGTTCACGGTCAGCGATATGCCGTCGAGCGTGATCGACCCCTTGGGCGCAATATGCGGCGCGAGCGATGCCGGCGCCTCGACGGTCAATTTGACGCTGTCGCCGACGGGATCGACCGCGACGATCCGGCCGACCGCATCGACATGTCCCGTCACGATATGTCCGCCCAGTTCGTCGCCGACGCGCAGCGCGCGCTCCAGGTTCAGGCGGCGCCCTGCGTCCCACATGCCCGGTGCGGTGCGCGCCAGCGTTTCGCCGCTCGCGTCGATCGCGAACCAGCCGCCGGGACCATTGCTGCCGTCATCGACGCCCTTATCGACGACTGTCAGGCACGCGCCCGAACAGGCAATCGAGGCGCCCAGGTCGATCGTGTCGACGTCATAGCCGGTGCCGATGACGAGGCGCGTGTCGCCGCGATCCTCGCGGCTGCGGATGGTGCCGATGTCGGTGATTATGCCGGTAAACATGGGGGCGGTCATTCCTTCCTGATGCGCTCGTAGACGTCGATCCGGTCGCTGCCAAGCATTCGGCTGTCGGCCGGGCGCCAGCGCCCGTGCGCGCCCGCCAGATCGCCGAGGCCGATGTCGCCAAGCGCGCGGCGGCCGGCGCCGATCAGGATCGGCGCGCGATAGAGAAGCAGCCGGTCGACGCGGTCGGCGGCAAGAAAGGCGGCCGCCGCCCCGGCGCCGCCCTCGACGAGCAGCGAATCGATCGGCAGCGCATCCACAGCGTCCGGCGCCGCGAGCGCGGTCCAGCCGTCGGGGGCATCGCCGTGCGTCAGGAGCAGGCGCTGCGGGCTTCGCGACGCAAGTCCGGGCAGGCGGACGTCGAGTGTCGGCGCGTCATCCGCGAAGGTACCGCGCCCGACCAGGATCGCGCCATGCCGCGCGCGTTCGAGATGCGCGTGCGCGCGGGCAGGGGCGCCGGTGATCCAGCGGCTCGACCCGTCGGCCATCGCGATGCAGCCGTCGAGCGAGGTCGCAAGTTTCAGCGTGACGAATGGCCGCCCGCGCGTCGCGCGTGACCACCAGGGGGCCATCGCCGCCTGCGCTTCGCCGGAAAGCAGGCCGGTATCGACCGCGATTCCCGCCGCGCGCAGGCGGGCAATGCCCTGACCGTCGGTGCGCGGATCGGGATCCTGCGCGGCGACCACGACGCGCGCAACGCCCGCGGCGATCAGCAGATCGGCGCAGCAAGGGCCGCGGGCGCTCGCATGGGCGCAGGGCTCCAGACAGACATAGGCGGTTGCGCCGTGCGCGGCGTCGCCCGCCGCCGCCAGTGCCATCGCTTCGGCATGCGGCCGGCCCCCCGCCTGCGTCCAGCCGCGCGCGACGACGCGGCCGTCCTTGACGATCAGGCAGCCGACATTGGGGTTGGGGGCGGCCTCGGGGCGCCCGCGCTGCGACAGCGCGATCGCCGCGGCCATCCAGTCGGCGTCGGCGCGCACCGGGGTCAGGGCTGAGTCGCGGGCGCCGCCGCCGCGCCGCGCGCTGCCCGCTCGGCGAGCGTTGAGCGCTTCGGCGGCTCGGGTTTCTTTTCGATGGCGTCGGCTTCCTTGCCCAGCGTCTCGCGCGTCACCTTCTCGGCTTCGCTGGCGTCATACTCGACCCCCATCATGTCCGCGAGCCGCTGGAATTCGGCGCGGCGCTTGGCGTTGGCGCGCGTCGTTTCCTTGGCGCGCGCCACCCAGTCGGCGCGTATCTCCGCTTCGCTGCGGTCGGCCTTCCAGTTTTCGAAATAGATGATCTGCGGCTTGGGCCTTTCATAGGGCACAAGATATTTGGAAAAGCCGTAGAAGATCAGCAGCGGCAGCACGATCGCGAGGCCCCACACCGTCCAGCGGTGCGGGCGCGGTTCGCGGATATAGGCCCAGAAATCCGACAGGCCGCCGCCGACATCCCAATTTTTGAGCATAGACATGGCGCCAATCTAGGCGATGTCGCGCCCATTTGCGAGGGGGGTGCGTGCGGGAGTGGGATTGCATGCTTTGCATGCTATCGATGCCAATGATTGCAATTTTTGCAATACCGGATGCTTATTTCGCAGTTGCACAATCAATTGTGCAGTGCAATATCACACTTGCCTTTTAGGCATCCTCTCCCAAAAACTTTCAAGGGTCGCCCTCGGGCGGCCCTTTTTTTCGACCTTTTTGGTGGAGAAACGCGAATCGGCGCCGTTCGGGGCGAATCGCCTACCTTAATCCTGAATGGGCAAGCGGGTTTCGAATCGCCGGACTTCGGCGATAAAGCTGCCCGGAAGCGCGGTCGGCTTGCCCGTGTCGAGGTCGAGATGCGCGTAGCTGATCTCGATATCGGTCAGCCGTTCGGCGGCGCGGAATATCGCACAATGCAGCGTAAAACTCGTCCGCCCGAAGTGGTTGACGCGCGCCGCGATGGTGATCAACTCGTCGAGCCGGGCCGGCGCGTGATAGTCGATTTCGCTATGCACTTCGCGGATATCTGTACCATATTGGTGAAAATAGGGGCCCGGTTGTCCCTCGCCCAGCGCGCGAAAATATTCGGTCACGCCGATGTCGGCGTAGATCAGATAATTGCCGCTGAAGACGATATTCTGGCCGTCGATCTCGTTGAAGCGGACGCGCACATCCTGCTGGACGCGAAAATCGTCGCGCGGGACGTCCCAGTTTCCCTGATCCATGCCGCGCCCCTCAGGCCGCGAGCGCGGCGACGCCGCGATCGATCGGCGCGCAGGCGGCGGCCAGCCATTCGCGGTCGGCCGCGACCATCCCGGGCGACAGCTTCTCCACCACCTCGGCATGATAGGCGTCGAGCCAGTCGGCTTCGGCGGGCGACAGCATCGCCCCGACGATCAGGTTGCGCGCGATCGGCGCGAAGGTGATCGTTTCAAAGCCCAGCATATCCTCCTCGGCCCCCTCGATGCGGACGGGTTCGACCACCACCAGATTCTCGATGCGGATGCCGAAATGGCCGGCCTTGTAATAGCCGGGCTCGTTCGACAGGATCATGCCCGCGTGTAGCGGCTCTTCGGTTCCTGCCTGCCCGCCTGCCGGCTTGGCGATGCGCTGCGGCCCTTCGTGAACCGCCAGATAGGCGCCGACGCCGTGGCCGGTGCCATGCGCATAATCGACCCCGTCGGCCCACAGATATTGCCGCGCCAGAATGTCGAGCTGGCTGCCGCGCGTCCCCTTGGGAAAGCGCGCGGTGGCAAGCGCGATATGCCCCTTCAGCACCTGCGTGAAGCGGCGACGCATTTCGGCGCTGGGTTCGCCGATCGCGATGGTGCGCGTGATGTCGGTCGTGCCGTCGGCATATTGCCCGCCCGAATCGACGAGATAGAGCGTGCCCGTCTCGATCGCGCGATTGGTCGTTTCATCGACCTTGTAATGCGGCAGTGCGCCGTTAGGACCGGCGGCCGAGATGGTATCGAAGGACAAATCCTTCAGAACGCCGCTTTCGTCGCGAAAGGCGCGCAATTTCGCCGCCGCGCCGAGTTCGTCGAGCCCGCCCTGCGGCGCGACCTCTTCCATCCATTTAAGGAAGCGCGCGACCGCAACGCCATCGCGGACGTGCGCGGCGCGGGTGCCGGCAAGCTCGGCGCTGTTCTTGATCGCCTTGGGCAGCACCGCCGGGTCGCGGTGGCGCGCGATCTTTGCGCCCGCACCTTCGAGCGCGGTAAAGATCGCCGCGACCGCGCGGTCGGGATCGACCGCGACACGCTTGCCCGCCAGCGCCGCGAGCGCAGGCTCGAAGGCGGTGCGGTCGTGGATGCGCACGCTGTTGCCGAGATGCGCGCGCACTGCGTCGGTGATCTTTTCGGGCGCAACGAACAGGTCGGCGGTGGCGTC
>JAFIGU010000026.1 GCA_017849555.1 Sphingomonas sp.
CACCGCGCTGGCGATGGGCGCCGATCGCGCGATCCTCGTCCAGACCGACGAGAAGGCCGAGCCGCTGGCGATCGCCAAGATCCTCGCCAAGATCGCCGGTGAAGAGCAGCCGGGGCTGATCATCCTCGGCAAGCAGGCGATCGACGACGACAACAACCAGACCGGCCAGATGCTCGCCGGGCTGCTCGGCTGGGGCCAGGGCACCTTCGCCTCCAAGGTCGAGGTGTCGGGCGAGACCGTCAAAGTCACCCGCGAGGTCGACGGCGGGCTCGAGACCGATTCGTTCAAGCTGCCGGCGATCGTCACCACCGATCTCCGCCTCAACGAGCCGCGCTATGCCTCGCTGCCCAACATCATGAAGGCGAAATCGAAGCCGCTTGGCGTCAAGTCGCCGGCCGATTACGGCGTCGACGTGACCCCGCGCCTCACCACGCTCAAGGTGGTCGAGCCGCCGAAGCGCACCGCGGGGGTCAAGGTTGCCGACGTCGACGAACTGGTCGCGAAACTCAAGGCGATGGGAGTTGCCAAGTGAAGACGCTCGTTTGGGTCGAACATGACGGCGCCACCGTCAAGGATGCCACGCTTTCCGCGGTGACCGCCGCGTCGAAGCTGGGCGAGGTTCATCTGCTCGTCGCCGGGCAGGGCGTCGGCGCGGTGGCCGAGCAGGCCGCCAAGATCGCCGGCGTGGGCAAGGTCCATGTCGCCGACGACGCCGCCTTCGCGCATGCGCTGGCCGAGAATGTCGCGCCGCTCGTCGCCGAGCTGATGGCAAGCCACGACGCCTTCGTCGTGCCCGCGACCAGCAACGGCAAGAATGTCGCGCCGCGCGTCGCCGCGTTGCTCGACGTGATGCAGATCAGCGACATCCTGTCGGTCGAAGGGCCGGACACCTTCACCCGCCCGATCTACGCCGGCAATGCGATCGCGACGGTGCAGACCAAGGACGCCAAGAAGGTGATCACCGTGCGCGGCACCGCCTTCGAAAAGGCGGCGCCCGAGGGCGGTTCGGGCGCGATCGAGGCGGTCGCCTCGACCGGCGACAAGGGGCTTTCGACCTTCGAGGGCCAGGAAATCGCCAAGTCCGAGCGGCCGGAGCTGACCTCGGCCAAGATCATCGTCTCGGGTGGTCGCGCGCTGCAGAACAGCGAGAATTTCCACGCGATCATCGAGCCGCTCGCCGACAAGCTCGGCGCGGGCGTCGGCGCAAGCCGCGCGGCGGTCGATGCGGGCTATGTGCCCAACGACTATCAGGTCGGCCAGACCGGCAAGATCGTCGCGCCGGAAGTCTATATCGCGGTCGGCATCTCGGGCGCGATCCAGCACCTCGCCGGGATGAAGGACTCCAAGACGATCATCGCGATCAACAAGGACGAGGACGCGCCGATCTTCCAGGTCGCGGACATCGGGCTGGTGGGCGATCTGTTCAAGGTGGTGCCCGAGTTGACGCAAAAGCTCTAAGCTCGTGGAGCGAAGCTCCACGGCGGTGCCCAAGCGAAGCGAGGGCATAGAGCCACGGCCGGCCGGCGCCGCCACAGCGGCGTCCGACGGCGCGGGACTTGCTCCCGCGTCGGCCCTCGACTGGCAAAACGACGGGGCGGCGCTTCACCGAGGCGCCGCCCTTTCGATTCTTCCCGAACTCGACGCCTTCGCCGCCGGGCACCCGAAATCGCGCGCGGGTGTCCGGCTCCGCAGCCTTCGCCCGCTCGCCTCGGCTGCGGCCATCGCCGCGCGCTACCTTGGCGCTGAGGCGCGACCGGTGCGCGCGATCCTGTTCGACAAGTCGCCCGACACGAACTGGTCGCTCGGCTGGCATCAGGACCGCACGATCGTGGTGCGCGAACAACACGACACGCCCGGCTTCGGCCCGTGGGGGCGCAAGGCGGGGTTGATCCATGTCGAGCCGCCCTTCGCGATCATCGAGGCGATGGCGACGCTGCGCATCCACCTCGACGACGTACCGGCCGACAATGCGCCGTTGATCATCGCCCCCGGCTCGCATCGACTCGGGCGGATCGCCGAACCCGATATCGCCGATACGGTGGCGCGGCTGGGGCATTTCGCCTGCCTCGCGCGGCGCGGCGATATCTGGGCCTATGCGACGCCCATCCTCCACGCCTCCGCCGCGAGCGCCGGCCACGCGCATCGCCGCGTGCTGCAAATAGATTACGCCGCCCGGCCATTACCGGGTGAACTGGAATGGTTAGGCACCTGACCACTGGCACGCGCCGCAATCCGCGCTAACCTTGCGCTCATGCTTCTCGCCCTGCTCCTCGCCGCCGCTGCCCCCGCCGCGCAGCCCGCACCGCCGCCGCCTGCGCCCGCCGCCAAGCAATGGCCGATCAAGGAAGGCGATTTCGTCATCCGCGATTTCGCCTTCCGCTCGGGCGAGACGCTCCCGAGCCTCAGGCTTCACTACACCACGCTCGGCACCCCGCATCGCAACGCGGCGGGGGAGATCGACAATGCGGTGATGGTGCTCCACGGCACCGGCGGCACGGGGAAGCAATTCCTCCAGCCGCAATTCGCCGACGAGCTCTACGGCCCCGGCCAGCCGCTCGACATCACCCGCTATTTCATCATCCTTCCCGACAATATCGGGCATGGCGGGTCGTCCAAGCCGTCGGACGGGCAGCGGATGGCCTTCCCGCGCTACGATTATGACGACATGGTCGCCGCGCAGCACCGGCTGCTCGCCGAGCATTTCGGGATCCGCCAGATGCGGCTGATCATGGGCACCTCGATGGGGTGCATGCACGCCTTCGTATGGGGCGAGACCTTCCCCGATTTCTCCCGCGCGCTGATGCCGATGGCGTGCGAGCCGGTGCAGATCGCCGGGCTCAACCGGATGTGGCGCCAGCTCGCGATCGATTCGATCGAGAACGATCCGGCGTGGAACCGCGGCAATTATACCGCCCAGCCGGCGCAGGGCGTGCGGGGCGCTGCCTCGCTGCTGTTCATCGCCGGTGGGGCGCCGCTCTATCTCCAATCGGCCTATCCGACACGCGACGCGGCGGTCGCCTATGCGCGCGAGAAGGTCGCCGCGTCGATCAAGGGGATCGATGCCAACGATCTGATCTATCAGCTCGATTCGTCGCGAAACTACGATCCCTGGCCCAGGCTGGAGGCGATCCGGGCGCCAATGCTGTGGATCAATTCGGCCGACGATTTCATCAACCCGCGCAACCTCCCCTTCCCCGAGGAAGCGGTGAAGCGGATGCCCGACACCCGCTTCCGGCTGATCGCCGAGACCGCCGACACCCGCGGACACGGCACGCATACCTGGGCGAAATTCTGGAAGAACGATCTCGCCGGGCTTCTGGCACGCACCGCGCCATGACGCTTGCCGCGCCGCACCGGGTTTTCTAACCGCGCGGTCATGCGCGTTCTCGCCCTGCTCGCCGCCCTTCTCCTCGTCGCCCCGGCTGCCGCGCAGCGCGCCGACCGGGCGAGCCCGGGGTTCGTCCGGGTGCGGCTGGAGACCGCGCTCGGCAATGTCGTCCTCGCGCTCGATGCGAAGCATGCGCCGGTCTCGACCGCCAATTTCATGCGCTATGTCGACGACGGGCGGTTCGACGGGATCAGCTTCTATCGTGTCGCGCGGAGCAAGCAGGCGCCGCAATTCGGCTTCGTCCAGTCGGGGATCCGCACCGACGCGCGGCGCTTCCTCGATACGATCGCGCACGAGCCGACCAACAAGACCGGGATCCGCCACCTCGACATGACGATCTCGATGGCGCGGCGCGGCGAGCCGGGATCGGCCAACGGCAATTGGTTCATCACCGTCGGCGCGATGCCGTCGATGGACGCCTCCCCCGGCCACCCCGGCTATGCCGCCTTCGGGCGGGTGGTCGGCGGGCAGGACGTGGTGCGCCGCATCCTCGCCCAGCCGACCGGCGGCGGGATGGGGGGCACGATGCTGATGAAGCCGGTCTACGTCCGACGCGCAGTGCGACTCGACGGGACGCCCAGGCCGACCGGGCGCCCGCGCCCGTGGCTGATCGAGGGGCGCAAGGACGGATGATGCGCCGCCGCCTGATCGTCACCGGGCGGGTGCAGGGCGTCAATTATCGCGACTGGTTCGTCGCGCGGATGCGTGCGCTCGGGGTGAGCGGCTGGGTGCGCAACCGGGCGGACGGTTCGGTCGAGGCATTGGTGGAATGCCCCGAACACCTGATCGAGGCGGTCATCGCCACCGCGCGACAGGGCTCGCCGCCGTCGCGCGTCGATGAGGTCGCGGTCAGCGTCGACGCCTCCGACGAGCCGCTGGAGGGTTTCCACCGCCGCTCGACCGCGTAAACCCCTCCCCCCCGATGAAGAATCACCCGCGCGGCGCGACCGTCTCGATCGCGGGGCCGTGCGACGGCGGCGCGGCATTGGCCTGATAGGCGATCGTCAGCCCCCATATCGCGAGCACCGCGGTGACGATCCACGTCCCGAGCGCCCCGGCGGCGCGCAGCGGGTTGGGCGCGGGGCGCGCCATGCCGAGCGGATGGAGCAGCCGCGCGACGACGAATATCGCGGTGAGCGTCCACAATAGCAGCGACGGGCCGCGCGCCAGCTCGATCAGCGCGGTGAGAATCACCACCAGCGGCGCATATTCGGCGAAATTGGCGTGCGCGCGCATCCCGGCGAGCATTTCGGGCTTGCCGCCGTCGCCGATCGACACGCCCCCCATCCGCCCGCGCACCAGCCGCAGCCCGAGCCACAGATTGATCAGCCCGGCGGCCGCCGCCAGCACCAAGGTCACCGGAAGCATCATCATTCGCCCCTCCCTTTATTCCCCGTCTGTTAGCCCGATCCACGGGGGCATATTCCATCCTTACGTCATTCGCGCGAAGGCGGAAATCCATTCGCGCCGGGGGTGCGGCGCGATTCGCGCGGCGCGGCCGACACGAATCCCCCGGCCCCGGCGCGGACAAGGCGACCGGATGCGGCGACGCCGGATTCGCCGCGGGAATTTCGCCATTCGCGCGCGCGGCTTGCAACGCGAGGATAATCCGCTATAGGCGCGGGGCTTCGCGATGCGCCCGGCCGCCCGGCGCGGCCGGCGTATGTATATACGTCGGTTGCGTCTCAGTCGTTCTGGGCGAATCGCCTCCTTTTGAACTGAATACGGATCAAGGTGCCGCGATGGCCGTCCCCAAGCGAAAAACTTCTCCTTCCCGCCGCGGCATGCGTCGCGCGCACGATGCGCTCTCGGTCGAGGCGTTTCAGGAATGCCCGAACTGTGGCGAACTGAAGCGTCCGCACAATCTGTGCCCGGCATGCGGCCATTATAACGGACGCGAAGTCGTTTCCGTCGAGGGCTGATAGCCCGGCCAACAGGGGGGTCGCCGGTTGATGTCCGACAGCTCGTGGATCGCCGTCGATGCGATGGGCGGTGACGAGGGATTGTCGGTCATGCTCGCCGGCGTCGCGCGCGCGCGCCGTCGCTTCGAGGGGATGAAATTCCTTCTCGTCGGCGACGAGGCGGCGATTCGCGACGGGCTGAAAAACCACCCCAATCTGAGCAGCAATGCGGAGATCGTCCACGCGCCCGACATCGTCGGGTCGAGCGAGACGGCCGGCCGTGCGCTGCGCCGCGCCAAGACCACCTCGATGGGCATCGCGATCGACTGCGTGAAGCAGGGTCGCGCGGGCGCCGCCGTGTCGTCGGGCAACACCGGCGCGCTGATGGCGATGGCCAAGCTCGCGCTGCGCACGATGCCGGGGATCGATCGCCCCGCGCTCGCCGCGCTGCTGCCCTCGCTCGGCGCGAACGACGCGGTGATGCTCGATCTCGGCGCCAATACCGAGTGCGATGCGCGCAACCTGATGCAATTCGCGGTGATGGGCGCGGCCTATGCCCGCACGATGCTCGATCTCGAAAGCCCGCGCGTCGCGCTGCTCAACATCGGCAGCGAGGATCAGAAGGGCACCGAGGAGATTCGCGACGCCGCGCAGGGCCTGCGCGCCGCGACGCATCTGCCGCTGCGCTTCACCGGGTTCATCGAGGGCAATCAGCTGTCGCGCGGCGATGTCGACGTGATCGTCTGCGACGGCTTCTCGGGCAATATCGCGCTCAAGACCGCCGAGGGCACCGCGCGCTTCGTCGCGGACCTGCTGAAGCGCGCCTTCACCTCATCGGTACGCTCGAAGATCGGTTTCCTGATCTCGCGCCCGGCGACCGAGCTGCTGCGCGATCATCTCGATCCCAACAATCACAATGGCGCGGTGTTCCTCGGGCTCAACGGGCTGGTGGTGAAGAGCCACGGCGGCGCCAACGAGCTCGGCGTGGCGACCGCGATCGGCGCCGCGGCCAAGATGGTGCAGGCCGATCTCGCGCGGCGCATCGCGACAGACCTCGGCAATTTCGAAAAGCAGACTTCATGATCAGAAGCGTCATCACCGGAACCGGATCGGCGCTTCCCGCGCGGCGCGTGTCGAACGCCGAAATGGCGGAGATGGTCGATACTTCCGACGAGTGGATCGTCGAGCGCACCGGGATCCGCTTCCGCCACATCGCCTCGCCCGACGAGACCACCGCGACGCTGGCGACCGACGCGGCCAAGGCGGCGCTCGCCGCCGCCGGGGTGCATGCGCAGGAGATCGACCTGATCGTCCTCGCCACCGCGACCCCCGATCAGACCTTCCCCGCCACCGCGACCAAGGTGCAGGCGGCGCTGGCGATCGACGATTGCACCGCGTTCGACGTCGCCGCGGTGTGCTCGGGCTTTCTCTATGCGGTGCAGGTGGCGGACAGCATGATCCGCGCCGGCGGCCACGCCAAGGCGCTGGTGATCGGCGCCGAGACGTTCAGCCGCATCCTCGACTGGGAGGATCGCGCGACCTGCGTCCTGTTCGGCGACGGCGCCGGGGCGATCGTGCTCGAGGCGCAGGACAGCGCCGAGGCGGGCGGGCGCGGCATCCTCGCCACCCGGCTCCACGCCGACGGGCGGCATAACGAATTGCTCTATGTCGACGGCGGCCCCTCCACCACCGGCACGGTCGGCAAGGTGCGGATGAAGGGGCGCGAGGTGTTCCGCCACGCGGTGGTCAATCTCGCCACGGTGATGGGGGAATCGCTCGTCGCCGCCGGCCTCTCCGCCGACGATGTCGACTGGGTCGTGCCGCACCAGGCCAATGCCCGCATCCTCGACGCGACCGCGCGCAAGCTCGGCCTGCCCGCCGAAAAGGTGGTGATGACGGTCGATCGCCACGCCAATACCTCCGCCGCGTCGGTCCCGCTCGCGCTCGATACCGCCGTGCGCGACGGGCGTATCGTTCCGGGACAGATCGTCGTCCTCGAGGCGATGGGCGGCGGTTTCACCTGGGGCGCCTCGGTCGTCCGTTTCTGAAACGGGACGACTCCCATAAAAACAAATTACTTTCTGGCGACGAACCAGGGTGATAAACTTACAATATTGGTCATCTATTCCTGGGGGGGAGTGAGGCTGGAATGAGTGATGCGGGAACCTTGACGCGTGCGGACCTGTCCGAGGCACTGCACCGACAGGTGGGATTGTCGCGAGCCGATTCAGCACGAATGGTAGAGCAGGTGCTCGATCTTTTGTGCGATGCGCTGGCGGCGGGGGAAAATGTCAAGATATCGGGCTTCGGCACTTTTGTCTTGCGCGATAAAGGCGAGCGGATCGGGCGAAATCCCAAAACCGGCGTCGAGGTGCCGATCGCACCACGCCGCGTGCTCACCTTTCGCGCCAGCCAGATGATGCGCGATCGCATCGTCGCAGCGGGGTAGAGTGACGGGACCGGACGCCAAGGCAGCGGGTGCATTTCGGACGATTGGTGAAGTCGCGGCGGCCACCGGCTTGCCGCAACACGTCCTCCGATATTGGGAAACGCGCTTTCCCCAATTGCGCCCGCTGACCCGCGCCGGCAACCGCCGCTATTACCGGCCCGACGATGTCGCACTGGTCGAGCGGATCGACCGGCTGCTCAATCACGACGGCTATACCGTGAAGGGCGTGCAGAAATTGCTCGCGAGCGAAGGCAAACGAGCGGCCACGCCGTCCGTCCCGTCGCTGCGTGCGGTGCGCACGATGCTGCAGCAAGCGCTGGATTACGACGCCGCCGTCTGAGGGGCGTGGTGTGTCGTGCGTCATCCCAGCGGAGGCCGGGATCGCGGGCGGTTGGCGCGACGCCTGAGGCACGAGACCCCAGCTTGCGCTGGGGTGACGGTCTATTTTACCCCCCGTCATGCCAGCGAAAGCTGGCATCTCCCTCGGCACACGCGACGGTGCAACATGGCCGGCTGGACCTATTTCATGACCAACAAGCCGCGCGCCGTGCTCTACATCGGGGTGACGGCGCATCGCGCAGCGCGGGTCGATCAGCACCGGCGCGGGGCCGGGTCGTCATTCTGCCGGCGCTATGGGCTGACGCGGCTGGTGCTCGCCGAACCCCATGACACGATCCTCGACGCGATCGTGCGCGAGAAGGCGCTCAAAGCGTGGAAGCGCGACGGGAAGATCACGCTGATCGAGGCGACGAAGCCGCGGTGGGACGACCTGTTCGACCTGATCGCTTGAGAGAACCCGTCGCCCCAGCGCAAGCTGGGGCCGCGTGCCGTAAGCGATGCGATCAGAACCCGTCCAGCGAGCGCTCGCCGCCCGAGATGCCCGCGTTCGCTGGCATGACGACTTCTCGCTATCCCCGCCGCGCCAGCCCGCGCGCGAGCATCGCCGCGACCTGATCGGCGATCGCCTCGGTCGGCCGGTCCTCCGCCCAGACACCGAAGCGCAGCCCGAGGAACACGTTCATCCCCATGATCGCCCAGGCGTGGATCTCGCCCGCGTCCTCGATCAACTCACCCCGCGCCGCCGCCGCCTGCAGCCGCTCGCCGATGCGGTCGGCGGTGGTGGAATAATGCAGGCGAAAGCTTTCCGGGTCGACGAATTCGGCCTCGTCGATGATGCGGTAAATCTCCTTGTGCCCGCGGACGAATTGCAAGAACTGCTCCAGCCCGGCGCGCTCGGCGGCGATCTGGTCGGGCGCGGCGCGGATCGCGGGGGCGACATGATCGCGCACCTGATCGGACATGTCGCGGACCAACGCGCGGAACACCGCATCCTTCGAATCGAACCAGGTGTAGAAGCTGCCCAGCGCCACCCCGGCACGCCGCGTGATCCCGCTAATCGACGCCGCATAGAAGCCGTGCTCGCTGAACTCCGCCGCCGCGGCGTCCAGAATCGCGCGCTGGGTGCGCTGCCCGCGCGCGGTGCGCGGGCGCTTCGCCGCCCCTTCGCCTGTCGCGCCCTTCGCTGAATCCGCGCCATCCCCGGTCTCACTCATCCCCGCCTCACATCCAAGTTGAAACCTGGTTCAAGTTTCAGTATTGCGCTTTCGTCCGGCGCACAAGTCGCGAGCCAGCGACGTGCCGCAAAGGGGAGGATTATACCCGTGTCGAGCTTTTTCCCGTCCCGTTCGCTGCTCCGTGGCAGCGCCGCCATCCTCGCGCTGACCGCCGCCGCGCCCGCGCTGGCGCAGGAGGCGCCTGCGGCCGAACCGGGCGTCGCCACCGGCAATGATGTCGTCGTCGTCGCCCGCAAGCGCGCCGAGCGGCTGCTCGACGTGCCGATCGCGGTCAGCGCGCTGACGTCGGATCAGCTCGCCAAGCAGCAGACGATCGACCTGTCAGGGGTCCAGGGGACGATCCCCAACGTCAATCTGGTGCAGGGCCGCGGCTCGAGCTCCAACGCCAATATCTTCATCCGCGGCGTCGGCCAGCCCGACGCGCTGCAGACTTTCGACCCGGCGGTCGGCGTCTATGTCGACGGCGTCTATATGAGCCGCATCCAGGGTGCGTTGTTCAACCTCTACGACATCGATCATATCGAGGTGCTGCGCGGGCCGCAGGGAACGCTTTACGGCAAGAACACGATCGGCGGCGCGGTCAACGTGATCAGCCGCAAGCCGAGCACCAACGAGATCCACGCCATGGGGTCGTTCACCTATGGCAGTTACAATCAGGTGCTGGCGAACGGCTATGTCTCGGCCCCGCTGGTCGAGGGCAAGCTCGCGCTCAGCGTCGCCGGGGTCTATGACAAGCGCGACGGCACCGTCACCGATCCGCTGACCAACCGCAAATATAACGATCGCGACACGCTCGCCGGGCGCGCGATCCTGCGCTGGACGCCGTCGAGCGACGTCGAGTTCCTGCTCGAAGGCGATTATACCCGCCAGCGCACCGCCGCGACGCTCGGCTATGCCACCGCGCCGCTGATCCAGACCGATTTCGTCACCGGCGCGCGCGTGCTGTCGCCGGCCTATCCCTATGGGCCCTACAATTACAAGGCATCGACCGGGCTGGGGCCGGATCAGGGCCAGCGGCTCGACCATTGGGGCGTCTCGCTGACCGGCAATATCCGCCTCAACGACATCCTGTCGCTGACTTCGATCACCGCCTATCGCGATCTGCGCCCGGATTATTATCTCGATTTCGACGCGACCCAATATCAGGTCGCCGATGCCTTCGTCGGCTTCCGCCAGCATCAGTTCAGCCAGGAGCTCCAGCTCAAGCTCGATACCGAGAAGCTCAAGGGCGTGTTCGGCCTCTATTATCTCAACGAACGCGTGCGCTCGCATCAGGAATCCTATGACGATGCGCTGTTCACCGTGCTGAAGGCGCCGGTCACCTTCACCCGGCTGATTGACGACAATCAGAACACCAAAAGCTATGCCGCGTTCGGCCAGCTGACCTATAATTTCACCGATCAGCTCTCGCTGACCGGCGGGTTGCGCTACACGCGCGAGGACAAGACCTATTCGCGCTTCACCACCACCGTCTCCAGCCTCGCCGCGCTGAACGGCATTTCGTTCGCTTTCCCCGGCAATCTGCCCGCGCCCTATAACGGCGGCAATTCGGTCAGCTTCGATGCCTGGACGCCGTCGGCGACGCTGTCGTACAAGCCGGCGCGCAACGCGACCCTGTATGTCTCGGCCTCGCGCGGGTTCAAATCGGGCGGGTTCAACGGCCGCGTCAATTCGGCCGCCGACGTGACCCAGATCGTTGATGGCAAGCCGGTGATCGTGCCCTATTTCAAGCCCGAGACGGTGTGGACCTATGAAGCCGGCGCCAAAGGCGAGTTCCTGGGCGGCGCGGTGACGATTTCGAGCGATGTCTTCTATTCCGACTATCGCGATTTCCAGGCGCGGGTCGGCGGCGGCGCGATCGGCGCGACCGCCAACGGCTCCTTCCCGGTGCTCAACGCGGGCAAATTGCGCATCTGGGGCGTCGAATCCGAGATCGCGGTGCACCCGACGCGCGAATGGTCGATCCGCACCAGCTTCGGCTATCTCAACGCCAAATATCTCGAGTTCAACGACGGCCGTCGCACCGCGCCGACCGGCAAGGACGCCTTCTCGTGCAACCCGACCGGCAAGCAGATCACCTGCAAGCCGGCATTCGCCCCACCGATCAACTTCTCGGTGGCGACCGATTATGCGGTGCCGCTCGGCAGCGCGGGCACGCTGACCTTCGGCGGCGACGCGCGCTTCGTCGACAAGCAATGGCTGTCGGTCGACAACCGCCCGGGGCTGATGGAAAAGGGCTATTGGCTGGTCAACGCGTTCGTCCAGTACGATGCGCCGGGCAACAAATGGTATCTGCGCGGCGGGGTGAAGAACCTCACCAAGGCGGTCTATCTCACCGATGCGCAGGAATTCTCCAGCGTCGGCAACATCCAGACCGCTTATTACGGCGATCCGCGCACGTGGAGCGGCACTTTGGGCTTCCGTTTCTAAGTGAAGCCACGGATAAAGGGGGAAGGGGCCGGCAACGTCCGGCCCCTTTTTGCGTCGGGAGAGGAGAGGCGATGATCGATCGCGAACGGCCGGGCTATCCGCGGCTGGTGCTGGCGATGCTGTTGCTGGTCTATGCCTTCAACTTCCTCGATCGACAGATCCTCGGCATCCTGGCGAAACCGATCCAGGCCGAGCTGAACCTCAACGACGCGCAATTCGGGCTGATCGGCGGTCCGCCCTTCGCGATCCTCTATTCGGTGCTCGGGGTGCCCTTCGCCTTGCTCGCCGATCGCGTCGGCAAGGCGCGGGTGATCGCCACCGCGCTGATCGTGTGGAGCGGGTTCACCGCCCTGTGCGGCTTGGCGGGCGGGTTCTGGAGCCTGTTCGCCTATCGCATGGGGGTCGGCGTCGGCGAGGCGGGCGGTGTCGCGCCTTCCTATGCGCTGATCGCCGATTATTACCCGATCGAGCGCCGCGCGCGCGCGCTCGGCATCTATTCGATGGGCATCCCGATCGGGCTCGCTGTCGGGGTGCTCGCCGGCGCCTATATCGCCACATTGGTCAACTGGCGGGTGGCGTTCTTCACCGTCGGTATCGCCGGGATCGTGATCGCGCCTTTCTTCCTGTGGATCGTCCACGATCGCGCCAAGCCCCCGGTCCCCGTCGCCCCGGTCGCGGCCTCCGCCGCGCCGCGCGTCACGCTCTGGACGGTCTTCTCGATCCTCGCCGCCAAGCCCGCCTTCTGGCTGATGGCCTTCGCCGCCGGGTGCAGCTCGCTCGCGGGCTACGGCCTTGCTTTGTGGGTGCCCAAGATCCTGATGACGCGGTTCGACTGGAGCCTGATCACCGCGGGGCAGTTCATGGGGTCGCTGCTGCTGACCGGCGGCGCGGGGGGCGTGTTCCTCGGCGGGGTGCTCGCCGACCGGCTCGGGCGCGCCGATCGCGGCTGGTATCCGCGGCTCCCGGCGATCGCCTGGCTGATCACCGCGCCGACCTTCATGCTCGGGCTCATCACCCCGTCGCCGGTGCTCGCCTGGTTCTGCCTGCTGATCCCCAATGCGCTCAACATCTTGTGGCTCGGCCCGCTCAACACCGCGGTCCAGCACCTCGCCCCGCCGCAGATGCGCGCCAGCGCCTCGGCGACCTTCCTGTTGATCAACAACCTCGTCGGGCTCGGGGTCGGCCCGTGGCTGCTGGGGACGATGTCGGTCGCGCTCAAGGCGCAATATGGCGCGGATTCGCTGCGCTATGCCGCGATCATCGGCGCGGGCTTCTATCTCGTCGCGGCGGTGCTGGGGGTGTTGGCGGTCAGGGCAGTACGGCGCGGCTGGATCGAGGAAGCGGTCTAATCCCCGTTCGGGCTGAGCTTGTCGAAGCCCTGCACTTCTCTTCGCGCGGAAGAAGGGCAGCCCTTCGACAAGCTCAGGGCGAACGGAGGGTGGGTATTACCGTTCCCGCGTCGCGGCGAATTTCACCTTGGGGTAGCGATCGGCGACATAGCCGACCTCCCATGCGCTCTTGGCGAGGAACACCGGGTTGCCGTCGCGGTCCTTGGCCAGCGCGCTGCGGTTGATCTCGACGAACTCCTTGAGCGCGGCGGCATCGTCGGACGAGATCCAGCGCGCGGTATCGAACGGCGCCGGCTCGAGCCCCGCGGCGACCTTATATTCGGCCTCGAGCCGCGAGATCAGCACGTCGAGCTGGAGCTGCCCGACCACCCCGATGATCCAGTTCGACCCGATCTCGGGATAGAAGACCTGGGTCACCCCCTCCTCGGCCATATCGTCGAGCGCCTTGCGCAACTGCTTGGTCTTGGTCGGATCCTTGAGCGCGACGCGGCGCAGGATCTCGGGGGCGAAATTGGGCAGCCCAGTGAAGCGCACCGCGGCGCGCTCGGACAATGTGTCCCCCACCCGCAAGGTGCCGTGGTTGGGGATGCCGATGATATCGCCGGGATAGGCCTCGTCGGCGATCTCGCGATCCTGCGCGAAGAACAGGATCGGCGAATGGACCGCGATCGGCTTGCCGTGCCCGGTCGGGGTGAGCTTCATCCCGCGCTTGAAGGTGCCCGAGCACAGCCGCATGAAGGCGATACGGTCGCGGTGCTGCGGGTCCATATTGGCCTGCACCTTGAACACGAAACCGGTGACTTCCTTTTCCTCCGGCCCGATCGGCGCCGGCTCGGCCGGCTGCGCGCGCGGCGGCGGGGCATATTGGGCGAGCGCGGCGATCAGCTCGGCCGGGCCGAAATCCTTGAGCGCGGAGCCGAAATAGACCGGGGTCAGATCGCCGTTGCGATACGCCTCGGCATCGAATTCGGCATAGCCCGCCTGCGCCAGCTCGACTTCCTCGCGCACCTCGTCGGGGAGGATCGGCTCGGCATCGACCTTGCCTTGGAAGGTGCGGCTGTCGCCCTCCGGCCGGCTGATCGACCAGCGCTTCAAGTCGAGCACGCCCTCGAACGTGCCGCCCATCCCGACCGGCCAGGTCATCGGCGCGACATCGAGCGCGATCACGTCGGCGATCTCGTCGATCAGTTCGAACGCGCTGCGCCCCTCGCGATCGACCTTGTTGACGAAGGTGATGATCGGCACCGAGCGCAGCCGGCACACTTCGAACAATTTGCGCGTCTGGCTCTCGATGCCGCGCGCGGCATCGATCACCATCACCGCCGAATCGACCGCGGTGAGCGTGCGATAGGTATCCTCGCTGAAATCCTCGTGCCCCGGCGTATCGAGCAGGTTGAAGGTCACCCCGTCCTTCTCGAAGGTCATCACCGACGAGGTGACCGAGATGCCGCGCTGCTGCTCGATCTTCATCCAGTCCGATCGCGCGCGCCGGTTGGCGCCGCGTGCCTTGACCTCGCCGGCGAGATGGATCGCGCCGCCGACATAGAGCAGTTTTTCGGTCAGCGTGGTCTTGCCGGCGTCGGGGTGCGAGATGATCGCGAAGGTGCGGCGGGGAGAAGTCATGGCTCGGGCTTTCGTCAGGCCGGAAATGGATATGCGATAAGGGAAAAGCGCGCCTGGTTACGATTCGGCGAGCAATGTCACCCGCATCGCGATCCGCTTCGCCGCGCCGGGCTCGACCTCGAACACCCCGGGCTTGGCGCGGAAATCACCGGTGAAGCCGGCCGGATCGGCGATGCCGTGCCACGGCTCGATACAGATGAAATGCGCGCCGGGTTTGGTCCAGATGCCGAGCATCGGGGTATCGGGAAAGGCGATTTCCAGCCGCGCGCCGCCGTCGCCGCGATAGGTCAGGCGGTCGGAATGGAGCCGGTCCCAGATCAAAGCGTCATGCGCGAACAGATCGTCGCGCAACGCCAGCGTGCGGCCGTCGAGCGGCGACGCACGCGGCGCGGGCGCGATCTGGCCGTCGGCATCGATCTGGCGCAAGGCCGCGGGCTCGTCGGCGGAGAAGATGATGCGGTGCGCTTCCTTCGCGCGCCCGCCGGGCAACGGCCAGGCGAAGGCGGGGTGGAAGCCGAAGCTCGCCGGCAGCGGCACGTCGCCCGGATTCTCGATCGACACGTCGACCGACAAAGTCGCGCCCGCGATGCCGAACGTCACCGCCAGCCGGAAGGCGAAGGGGTAGACCGCGCGCGTCTCCGCGCTGTCGGTCAGCACGAAGGTCGCACGATCGGCGGCTTGCTCGGTCACCGCGAACATCGTCCGCCGTGCGAAGCCGTGCTGCTTCATCGCATAGGCGCGGCCGTCGACGCGGATCGTTTCGCCCGTGGGCTTGCCGACCACCGGGAACAGCAGCGGCGCGTGGCCGGTCCAGAACGCCGGATCGGCATCGGTCATCAATTCGCGGCCGGCGGCATCCTTCAGCGACGTCAGTTCCGCGCCGAGCGCGTTGATCGTCGCCGAAAGCCCGTCGCCCGCGATGATGACTTGTTCAGCCACGCAGCACCGCGCCCTGTTTCGCCGCGGCGGCGACCACCTTGTCGGCGATCGCCTTCAGCTCGGCATCGGTGAAGCTCTTGTCGCCGGGCTGGAGCACCACCTCCAGCGCGACCGACTTCTTGCCCGCCTCGACCCCGGCGCCGGTGAACAGATCGAACACCCGCGCCGAGACGATCGCCGCCTTGTCCGCGCCCTTGGCCGCGCGGACCAACGCATCGGCACTCACCTCCTCGGGGACGAGGAAGGCGAAATCGCGCCGCACCGGCTGGAGCACGGGCGGCGCATAGGCCGGGCGCATGAACCCGCCGCCGCCGCGCTTCGCCGGCAAAGCATCGAGGTACAGCTCGACCGCCGCCACCGCGCCGCCGAGATCGAACGCCTCGATCGTCCGCGGGTGGAGCATACCGAATGCGGCGAGCACCGTCTTCGGCCCGAGCCGCAGCGTCCCCGACTGGCCGGGATGCCAGGCATCGCCCGTCCAAATCGAATCGGGGCCGAACACCTGCAGATTGTCGACCGGCGCGCCCGCCGCGGCGAGCAGCGCGAGCGCCTCCGCCTTGGCGTCGAACGCGTCGAACGCCGCCGCCTTGCCCTCGCGCCAGCCGCGCGGACGGCGATCGCCGGCGAGCACCAGCGCCAGCGTGGGGCGCTCGGCATCGGCGAGATAGCGCCGCCCGATCTCGAACAGCCGCACCGCGCCCGCGCCGCGCCTGGCGTTGCGCGCCGCGGCGGAGAGCAGCCCCGGCAACAGCGAGGGGCGCATCACCTTGAGATCCTCGCTGATCGGATTGGCGAGCGTCCACGCGCCGCCGCCGAACACCGCGGCCTCCTTTTCGGAAAGGAAGCTCCACGTCACCGCCTCGTCGAGCCCGCGCGCGGCCGCCGCGCGGCGGATGCGGCGTTCGAGCTTCTGCTCGGCGCTCGCGGTCGGCTTGGCCACGCCCGGGGCGCGGTCGAGCGGGGTCGAGGGGACATTGTCGATCCCGACGATGCGGATCACTTCCTCGACCAGATCGGCGGTGCCGTCGATATCGCGCCGCCATGTCGGGGGCGAGACCTGCCAGTCCGCCGTCACGGTGAAGCCGAGCGATTCGAGGATCGTGCGTTGCCGCTCGGGCGCAACCGCGAGCCCGCCGAGCGTCTCGGTCCGCGCCGGATCATAGGCATAGCTGCGCGTGCCCAACGGCGCTTCGCCCGCACGGGTGATCGCCGAGGGGGTGCCGCCGCAATGGTCGACCACCAATCTGGTCGCGATCGCGAGGCCGTCGTCGAGGAACGCCGGATCGACCCCGCGCTCGAAACGCTGGCGCGCGTCGCTGGTCAGCGCGAGCTTCTGCCCGGTGCGCGCGATATGATCGGGGTCGAAATAGGCGCATTCGATGATCACATCGGTGGTCGTTTCCGACACCCCCGAATCCTCGCCGCCCATGATCCCGCCGATATCGTGGACGTGGGTGTCGTCCGCGATCACCGTCATCGTCGCGTCGAGCGTATAGGTCTTGCCGTTCAGGGCGAGCACCGTTTCCCCGTCGCGCGCGCGCCGCGCGGCCAGCCCGCCTGACAGCTTGGCCTTGTCGTAGACATGGAGCGGGCGCCCGAGATCGATCGAGACGAAATTGGTGATGTCGACCAGCACCGAAATCGGCTTCTGCCCGATCGCGGTCAGCTTCTGCCGCATCCACGCCGGCGCGACGCCGTTGGTGACCCCCGAGACCGCCTGCGCGTAGAATGCCGGGCAGCCCTCCGGATCGTCGGTGCGGACATCGGGTGCGGGGCCGTCGCCCGCCACCGGGGCGATCGCTTCGGTGCGATAGACCTCGGCGAGCGGCCGCAAGGTTCCCAACCCCGCCGCTGCCAGATCGCGCGCGATCCCGCGCACCCCCATGCAATCCTGCCGGTTCGGCGTGATCGCGACATCGATCACCGGATCGTCGAGCCCGGCATAAGCGGGATAAGCGGTGCCGATCGGGGCATCGGCGGGGAGCTCGATGATCCCGTCATGCTCGTCGCCCAGTTCGAGCTCACGGCTCGAACACATCATGCCGTTCGATTCGACGCCGCGGATCGCCGCGACCTTGAGCACCATCCCGTTCGCCGGGACGGTCGCGCCGGGCATGCCGAACACCCCGACCAGCCCCGCGCGCGCATTGGGCGCGCCGCACACGACCTGCAACGGGCCGTCCCCTGCATCGACGCTGAGCACCTGCAATTTGTCGGCCTGCGGGTGGCGTTCGGCGGTCAGCACCTTCGCGATGCGGAACGCGGCGAGCTTTTCGCCGGGATTGTCGACGCCCTCGACCTCGAGCCCGATGCGGGTCAGCGCTTCGACGATATCGTCGAGCGATGCCTGGGTATCGAGATGCTCCTTGAGCCAGCCAAGCGTGAACTTCATGCGCCGACTCCCCCGCTCAGCGTCGGCACGTCGAGCGCCGAGAATCCATAATGTTTCAGCCAGCGAATATCGCCGTCGAAGAAGGCGCGGAGATCGTCCATGCCATATTTGAGCATCGCCAGCCGATCGATCCCGCAGCCGAAGGCGAAGCCCTGCCACTCATCGGGATCGAGCCCGCAGGCGGCGATCACCTTGGGGTGGACCATTCCCGAGCCGAGCACTTCCATCCAGCCGCCGCCTGATCCGCCGATCACGCGCTTGCCCTTCTCCAGCGTATAGCCGACATCGACCTCGGCCGAGGGCTCGGTGAACGGGAAATAGGACGGGCGCAGCCGCAGCACGATATCGTCGCGCTCGAAGAACGCCTTGAGGAAGGTCTCCAGCGTCCATTTGAGATGGCCGAGCGTGATCCCCTTGTCGATCACCAGCCCTTCGACCTGATGGAACATCGGGGTGTGGGTCGCGTCGCTGTCCGAGCGATAGGTGCGCCCCGGCGCGATGATGCGGATCGGCGGCTTCTGCTGGAGCATCGTGCGGATCTGCACCGGCGAGGTGTGGGTGCGGAGCAGCATTTTCCGCTCGCCGTCGGGCTGATCGGGGAAATAGAAAGTATCGTGCATCGCGCGCGCCGGGTGGCTTTCCGGGATGTTGAGCGCGGTGAAATTGTGCCAGTCGTCCTCGATCTCCGGCCCGGTGGCGACCGCGAAGCCCAAATCAGCGAAGATTTCCGCCAGTTCGTCCATCACCTGGCTGACGGGATGGATCGTTCCGGCCGCGGGGGTGTCGACCGGCAGCGTCATGTCGAGCCGCTCGCTCGCCAGCCGCGCATCGAGCGCCGCGGCATCGAGCGCCGCCTTGCGCGCCGCGATCGCGCCGGCGACGGCCTCGCGCAGCCCGTTGATCCGCGGCCCTTGCGACTGGCGCTCTTCGGGCGACATCCCGCCGAGCGTCTTGAGCAACGCGGTGACGCTGCCCTGCTTGCCCAGCGCCTCGACGCGGATCGCCTCCAGCGCATCGGCGGCGGCCGTCGCATCGATCCGGGCGAGCAGATCGGTCTTCAATTGGTCGAGATCAGCCACTTGTCACTCCGTCATTCCCGCGAAGGAGAATCATCGCCTCCTTCCCGTTCGCCCTGAGCTTGTCGAAGGGCTGCACTTCTTCGAGAGGAAGGGCAGGGCTTCGACAAGCTCAGCCCGAACGGGTTGGTAAGCGCGCGCTGTAATCACATGCGCCGCGCGCGCAAAGGGCGCAGGTGTCGCCACCCACGCCCTTGGTTTCATCGCTACAGTAGAAGGAGCGTTATGCCGCCTGGGGCAGCGCCGCCTTCGCCTGCGCGATGATGGCGGTAAACGCCTCGCCTTCGTGCATCGCGATATCGGCCAGCACCTTGCGGTCCAGTTCGATCCCGGCCAGCTTCAGGCCGTGCATGAACTGGCTGTAGGTCAGCCCTTCGGCGCGGACGCCGGCGTTGATGCGCTGGATCCACAGGCCGCGGAAAGTGCGCTTCTTCACCTTGCGGTCGCGATAGGCGTACTGGCCGGCCTTTTCGACCGCCTGCCGCGCGACGCGGATCGTGTTCTTGCGACGACCGCGATAGCCCTTGGCTGCCGCGAGAATGTTCTTGTGCTTGGCGCGGGTGGTTACGCCCCGCTTGACGCGTGCCATTGTTCCCGTCTCCTCAGTTCAGGCCGTAAGGCGCCCAGGCCTTCACGGTCTTCGTGTCGGCATCCGACAGCACGCTGGTGCCACGGTTCTGGCGGATATATTTGCCGTTGTGGCTGATGAGGCGGTGGCGCTTGCCGGCCACGCCGTGCTTGATCTTGCCGGTCGCGGTGAGCTTGAAGCGCTTCTTCACGCCGCTCTTGGTCTTGAGCTTGGGCATTTTCGTCCTTTCTATTCGGGCGAGGTCAAAACGGCCGCGGCAGCCCTTGTGGCCGGGCCGTTCGTCATGATCCTCGCGCGGGAAGCGGCGCCTTTAGCCGCGGCGCCGGGAAAATGCAACCAAGCGGCTCAGCCGGCCTCGACCTTGGCGGACGCGGGGAGGTCATAGCCCACGCGATCCTCGTCGAGGATGCCGTTCCTCACCCAGGTGCCGTGGGCATGCGCGGTCGCCAGCACATGCCATTCGGTCTGCCCCGGCCCGCTTTTCACCCGCACGATCTGCTGCGCGAAGGCGCGATTCGGCTCCATCATCACCCAGCCCAGCGGGCGCTCGGCGGTGGCGCGCGCGCCGGCGGCGGCCATCGCCGCGCGGATGCGGTTGGCGACCTCTTCGGGCAGATATTGCCACACCACCGAATGCATCAGCACCCGCGTCACCCCCGCTGCTTGCGGTTCGGCGAGTCGCGCCTCGATCCAGTCGGCGGCATCGGCTCGCACCAGATCGACGCTGCGCGCACGCTGCATCGCGATCGCGCGGCCGAGCCGTTCGGCGCGCGCCGGGGTCTCGGGCCAGACATACGCCAGCAGCCGCGCCTCGACCGCCGCATCGGTGGCGTCGAGCGGCTGGACGTCGCAGCCGCGCACCGAAACGATATCGATATCAACCGGCGCGGGCGGGTCGCCGCGCCATTCGGGGCGGATCGTCACCGGCGAATCGGGCGGCCCGACGCGCACCCCGCCGAGATCGAACGCATAGCGATCGATCAGCAAGTTGAGCCCCGCGCTCGATCCGATTTCGAGCAATTCGATCTTCGGGCCATAGCGCCGCGCGATTTCCATCAGCCCGAGGATCAGCGCCCCCGAGCGCCCCGGCTCGTTGGTCTGCGGCGGCCCGTCGAGCCACGGGAAGATCGTGTCGTCATGCGCGACGAGCGCGGCATTGACCGCCGCGGCGATCGCCCCCGGTTCGGTCACTTCTCCAGCGAACACCCCCGCCAGCCCCGCATCGCGCCCGGCGCGCACCAAAGCGTGGAGCCCGCCGCACAACCGCAGCGGCAAGGCGTCACGGGTCGGCTCGCCGGGCCAGTCGAGCACCCGCGCGCCGGTGCGGCTCGCGCGGGTCAGCCCGTCGCCGATCGCCGCGCACAATCGCGCGTACATCGGTGCGTCCATGTGGCGGCAGTAGAATTCCTGAATGTGGAAAGCGCCGCGAACATTCTCCTCCGTCGCCATAGGGCCGTCCTCCTCGGCTCGTATTGCGCCTCTCCGCCCCCCCGCGTAAAGGCCGCGCCCGTGAGCGAAAAGATCGTCATCGCCGTTCCCAAGGGCCGCATCCTGAGCGAGGCGCTGCCGTTGCTCGCCCGCGCCGGCATCGTCCCCGAAGCGGCGTTCGGCGACGAGGACAGCCGCGCTTTGCGCTTCGCGACGCAGACCCCCGAGATCGAGCTGATCCGCGTCCGCGCCTTCGACGTCGCGACCTTCGTCGCGCACGGCGCGGCGCAGCTCGGCATCGTCGGATCGGACGTGCTCGCTGAATTCGCTTATTCGGAGCTTTACGCCCCGGTCGATCTCGCGATCGGCCATTGCCGCCTGTCGATCGCCGAACCCGCCGAAATGGCGGCGCGCGACGATCCGCGCGGCTGGAGCCATGTCCGCGTCGCGACCAAATATCCGCACGTCACCGAGGAGCATTTCGCGCGCCGCGGGGTGCAGGCGGAATGCATCAAGCTCAACGGCGCGATGGAGCTGGCGCCGACGCTGGGGCTCGCGCCGCGCATCGTCGATCTCGTTTCCTCGGGGCGGACGCTCAAGGAAAACGGCCTCGTCGAGGTCGAGCGGATCATGGATGTCTCCTCGCGGCTGGTCGTCAACCGCGCGGCGATGAAGACCCGCGCCGGGGTGGTGCCGCTGGTCGAAGCGTTCCGGCGCGCGGTCGAGGCATGATCCGGCTCGACGCCAGCGCGCCCGGCTTCGCGGCGGATTTCGCGGCTTTGGTCGATGCGCGGCGCGAATCCGATGCCGATGTCGCGCGCGACGTATCCGCGATCCTGCGCACGGTGCGCGACGAGGGCGACGCCGGGCTGCGCGCGCTGACGCAGAAGCTCGATCGCCACGATCTCGATCAGACCGGCTGGCGCATTGCGCCCGAGGATTGCGCCGCCGCCTTCGCCGCGCTGGCGCCCGATCTGCGCGAGGCGCTGGAGCTCGCCGCGGCGCGCATCCGTGCCTATCATGTGAAGCAGCGCCCCGACGACCTTGCCTTCACCGACGACGCCGGGGTCAGGCTCGGCGCGCGGTGGCGCGCGGTCGATGCCGCCGGGGTCTATGTGCCCGGCGGGCGCGCGGCCTATCCCTCGACATTGCTGATGAACGCCATCCCCGCGAAAGTGGCGGGGGTCGAGCGGCTGGTGGTGGTGACCCCGACCCCGAACGGCGAGGTCAATCCGCTCGTGCTCGCCGCGGCGCATCTCGCCGGGGCGGACGAGGTGTGGCGCGTC
This sequence comes from Sphingomonas sp., assembly GCA_017849555.1. GTDB lineage: Bacteria > Pseudomonadota > Alphaproteobacteria > Sphingomonadales > Sphingomonadaceae > Sphingomonas > Sphingomonas lycopersici. Next base: position 22,425 of record JAFIGU010000026.1, read on the forward strand.
GGCGGGGCGCAGGCGATCGCTGCGCTCGCCTGGGGCACCGATCGGATCGCACGCGTCGATGTCGTCACCGGGCCGGGCAATGCCTGGGTCGCCGAGGCGAAACGGCAGGTTTACGGCGTGGTCGGGATCGATATGGTCGCCGGGCCGAGCGAGATCGTCGTGATCGCCGACGGCGCCAACGACCCCGAGTGGATCGCCGCCGACCTGCTGAGCCAGGCCGAGCATGACGTGACCACCCAGTCGATCCTGTTCACCGAGGATGCCGCTTTCGCCGATCGCGTCGCGGGGGCGGTCGAACGCCAGCTCGCCACTTTGCCGACCGGGGAGACCGCGCGCGTCGCCTGGGAGACGAATGGCGCGATCATCCTCGTGCCGACGCTGGCCGATGCCTGCCCGCTGACCGACCGGCTCGCGCCCGAGCATGTCGAGATCGCGACCGACGATCCGCGCGCTTTGTTCGATCGCTTGCGCCACGCCGGCTCGGCCTTCCTCGGGCGGCATACCCCCGAAGCGATCGGCGACTATGTCGCCGGGCCGAATCACGTCCTTCCCACCGGGCGCCGCGCGCGATTCGCCAGCGGGCTCGGCGTCACCGATTTCATGAAGCGGACGAGCTTCCTCGAACTCGACGCCGCCGCGCTCGGCAAGCTCGGCCCGGCGACGGTCGCGCTGGCCGATGCCGAGGGGCTGCCCGCGCATGCGGCGTCGGTGGCGCTGCGGCTGGCCAAGGGGTAACATCGCGCCTAAAGGCTCGTTGCATGTCCCGTACCGCAGCACGTTCCAAGGCCCGCGCCGCCGCGCGCCTCGCCGCCGTCCAGGCGCTCTATCAGCATGAGATGGAGAAGACGCCGGTGGCGGCGCTGATCCGCGAATTCCACCACCACCGGCTCGGCGCAACGATCGAGGACGCCGAATATGCCGAGGCGGACGAAACCTTCTTCGACGATATCGTTCAGGGTGCGATCGCCCGCGCCGAGGAAATCGACGCGCTGATCGAACCCCGGCTGCAGGGCTGGACGCTCGCGCGGCTCGACAAGCCGATGAAGGCGATCCTGCGCTGCGGCACCTATGAACTGCTCGCGCGCGCCGATGTCGCGGTGGGCACCGCGATCAACGAATATGTCGATGTTGCGCACGCCTTTTACGACCGGCGCGAGGCGGGGTTCGTCAACGGGCTGCTCGACGCGATCGCCAAGGACGTCCGCATCTGATGGGCGAGGTCGTCAACCTCCGCGTGGCGCGCAAGGCGAAACGCCGCGCCACCGAGGCCGCGACTGCCGCCGCCAACCGCGCCGCCTTCGGGCGTACCAAGGCGGAGAAGGTCGCCGACCGCGCGGAGAAAGAACGCGCCGAACGCTCGCTGGATGGCGCGAAGCGCGAGGATTGATCCCCCCGCGCTAAATCAGCCGTTCACCGCGCGGGTCAGGTTGAGGAACACGTCCTCCAGATCGGCTTCCTTGGTCGACACGTCGACGATCCCGAGCCCGGCGCCCTGCACCGCGGCGAGCACTTCGCCCGCGTTCACCTTGTCCTTCTGATAGGTGATTTCGAGCGTCCGCTCGCCCTTGAGCACGATCTTGTCGAACGCCGGTGCGACCGGCAGCGCCACGAGATCGCGATCGACCGTCACCGCGACGACCTTCTCCTGCGCCTTGCCGACCAATTCGCGGGTCGGCTCGTTGGCGATCAGCCGGCCGTGATTGATGATCGCGATGCGATCGCACAATTCCTCGGCTTCCTCGAGATAATGCGTCGTCAGCACCACCGTCACGCCGCGCTCGTTGAGCTCGCGGACATAGTTCCACAATTGCTGGCGCAGCTCGATATCGACCCCCGCGGTGGGTTCGTCGAGCACCAGCACCGGCGGCGAATGGACCATCGCCTTGGCGACCATCAGCCGCCGCTTCATCCCGCCGGAGAGCGTGCGGGCATAGGCCTTGGCCTTGTCCTCCAGATGCACCGCGCGGAGCAATTCCATCGAATGCCGCTGCGCCTTGGGCACGCCATAGAGCCCGGCCTGGATCTCCAGCGTCTCCAACGGCGTGAAGAAGGGATCGAACAGGATTTCCTGGTTGACGATGCCGATCGAGGCCTTGGCGTTGCGCGGGTGCGCGTCGATGTCGAAACCCCAGATCGCGGCGGTGCCGCTGGTCTTGCGCACCAGCCCGGCGAGGATGTTGATCAGCGTCGACTTGCCCGCGCCGTTCGGCCCGAGGAGGCCGAAGATCGTCCCCGCGGGGACGTCGAAGGTCACATTGTCGAGCGCGCGCTTGCCGCCCTGATAGGTCTTGGAGAGATCCCGGATGGCAATCGCAGCGTCTGTCATGCCGCGGCATTTACGGTGCGCCGCGGGTGATTGCTAGGCCGCGCCGCTCTTGCTAATCGCAGGAACCATGTTGCCGCCACCCGAAGTCACCCGCGTATCCCACCGCCGCGTCGCCTGCGACGGCGCGCATGACGGTCTCCCTGCCGCGCTCGGCCACCCGCGCGTGTGGCTGGAGATCGACGAGAGCGGCTATAGCGATTGCGGCTATTGCGACCGCCGCTTTGTGCTGATCGGCGGCCCCGCCGACGGGGTCGACCAGTCGACCCTGCCCGATCACGGCGACAGCGCGGGGCGTTAAGCCCACAGCCGTTCGGGCTGAGCTTGTCGAAGCCCTGCACTTTTCTTCCGAAAGAAGCGCAGCCCTTCGACAAGCTCAGGGCCAACGGGAAGGACTACGAGCGCAAAGGCTTTGCCGCGCGGCTCCCAGTCCCTATCTAGCGGCAATGACCGCCACCGATCCCCGCTCGTTCCTGTACCGCGACACGCTCGACCCCGCGGCCGCGGCGCGACTCACCGCCAATGCGCTCGCCGCCGCCGATGACGGCGAACTCTATCTGCAATATCGCAAGTCGGAGGCATTCGGCTTCGACGACGGGCGGCTCAAGACCGCGAGCTACGACACCCATTCGGGGTTCGGCCTGCGCGCCGTCTCGGGCGAGATGACCGCCTTCGCCCACGCCAACGAGCTTTCCGAAGCCGCGATTCGCCGCGCAGCGGAAACGATGGCGCTGATCGATCCGTCGAACGGCGCCAAGGCGCCCCCGCCCAAGGGCACCAATCATCATCTCTACACCGATGCCGATCCGCTCGATCTGGTGCCGTTCGCCGACAAGGTGAATCTGTGCCAGTCGATTGACGCCGCGGCGCGCGCGCGCGATCCGCGCGTCGCGCAGGTCTCGGTCGGGCTGTCGGGGACGTGGAGCGTGGTCGAGATCGTCCGCCCCGACGGCTTCGTCGCCACCGACGTGCGCCCGCTGGTGCGGCTCAACGTCCAGATCGTCGTCGAGCAGAACGGCCGGCGCGAGACCGGCACCTTCGGCATTGGCGGCCGCTACCTCTACGATTCGCTGTTCGATGAGGCGACGTGGAACCGCGCGATCGACGAGGCGCTGGCGCAGGCCCTGGTCAATCTCGAGTCGGTCGATGCGCCGGCGGGCGAATTCACCGTCTTGCTCGGGCCGGGCTGGCCGGGGGTGCTGCTCCACGAGGCGATCGGGCACGGGCTGGAGGGCGATTTCAACCGCAAGGGCACCTCGGCCTTTTCGGGGCGGATCGGCGAGCAGGTGGCGGCGCGCGGCGTCACCGTGGTCGATGACGGCTCGCTGCAGGATCGGCGCGGCAGCCTGTCGATCGACGACGAGGGCACGCCGACCGGCGAGACGGTGCTGATCGAGGACGGTTTCCTCAAGGGCTATATGCAGGATCGGCTCAACGCGCGGCTGATGGGGGTCGCGCCGACCGGCAACGGGCGGCGCGAGAGCTTCGCCCACGCGCCGATGCCGCGGATGACCAACACCTTCATGAAGGCGGGCAAGGACGATCCCGCCGAATTGCTCTCGCGGGTCAAGAACGGCATCTTCGCCAAATCGTTCGGCGGCGGGCAGGTCGATATCGTCTCGGGCAAGTTCGTCTTCTCCTGCACCGAGGCGTATCGCGTCGAGAACGGCCGGATCGGCGCGCCGATCAAGGGCGCGACATTGATCGGCGACGGCCCGACGGTGCTGACCAAGGTGCTCGGCGTCGGCAATGATTTCGCGCTCGACGAGGGCGTCGGCATGTGCGGCAAGGCGGGGCAGAGCGTCCCCGCCGGGGTGGGCCAGCCGACCTTGCTGGTCGAGGGGCTGACGGTGGGCGGCACCGCCGCCTGAAGGGCCGATCCGAACGCCGCGGTTCGGATCAGATTTGGGCGCTTATCCGCTGGCTTTCCGCCTCCTCCGCCGTCATCATCCGATCGGGAGCAAAGAGGGGGGAGGCGGATGCCTCATGCACGGAACGCGGCTGCGGTGATCGCTGCCGCGATATTGCTGCCGGTCGCCAGCGCGCGCGCGGAGGAGTGCAAGGTCGCCAAATACGGCACGCTCCCGGTCGAGATGGTCGGCCTGCGCCCGATGACGCAGGTCAAGATCAACGGGCAGGACACGCGCTTCATCCTCGATACCGGCGCTTTCTTCAGCACGATGTCGCGCGCCACCGCGGAGGCGCTGTCGCTCAAGACGAGTCCCGCGCCGCCGGGCTTCTATATGTCGGGGATCGGCGGCCGCGTGTCGGTCGATATCGCGCGGGTCAAGGATTTCGGGATCCTCGGGACGACGCTCAACAATATCGAGTTCCTCGTCGGCGGCTCCGATACGGGCAGCGGGCTGATCGGCGCCAATCTGCTCAATTTCGCCGATGCCGAGGTCGATCTCGCGCACGGCCAGTTTTCGCTGATGAAGGTCACCGGCTGCAGCAAGCGTGCTCTCGCCTATTGGGCGAAGGACGGGGATTACAACATCGCCGATCTGGTCCCCAACGAAAGCCGTGCCAACCGCCACATCTTCGTCAACGTCATCGTCAACGGGCAGCGCGTGCGCGCGTTGCTCGATACCGGGGCGCCCGCCACGCTGATCAGCCGCCGCGCTGCGGAGCGCGCCGGGATCGATCTCAACGCGCCCGATGTGAAGGCGAGCTATACGGCCAGCGGCTTCGGGCAGAAATCCTATCGATCGTGGACCGCGCGGATCGCGTCTTATTCGATCGGCAGCGAAACCATCCAGCGTGCGCGGATGCAGGTGATGGACGGCGAACTCGGTATCGGCACCGATTCGCCCGACATGCTGCTGGGAGTCGATTTCTTCCTCGCGCATCACCTGTTCATCGCCAAAAGCCAGAACAAGCTCTATTTCACCTATAATGGCGGGCGGGTCTTCTCCTTCCAGAAGGCGCCGGTGGCGAGCAGCCAGCCCGCCACCGATCCCGCCAACCCGTCGACCGCACCGAAGACCGCCCCCGAGCTGGCGCTGCGTGGCCGCGCCTCCCTCTCGCGCGGCGAGACGGCCAGGGCGCTCGACGATCTCGATGCCGCGATCCGGCTCGATCCGGACAAGCCCGATTATTACACCGCACGCGCCGAGGCGCGGCTGCACGATCACAAGCCCGATCTGGCGGCCGCCGATCTCGACAGCGCGCTCAAGCTCGCGCCGCAGGATCTTGCCGCGCTGCTGATGCGCGCCCAGCTCAGCCTGCACCGCAAGGACCGTGCCGCGGCCGCGCGCGACATTGCGGCGGCGCAACCGCTCGCCGCCGCCGGCTCGCACGAGGCACGGACGATCGCGAGCCTCTATATCGCGCTCGACCAGCCCGATCGCGCGCTCCCTTTGCTCGATGCCTGGATCCGCCTCCACGGCGAGGACAATAAGCTCGGCAGCGCGTTGAACGCGCGCTGCTGGGCGCGCGGGCTAGCCAATCAGGCGCTTGAAGGTGGGCTCGACGATTGCCGTAAGGCGATCCGCCGCGACGGCGCGAACCCCGCCTATCTCGACAGCCTCGGGCTGATCCAGTTCAGGCTTGGGCGTTATGCCGAAGCCGTCGAAACCTATGCCAAGGCGGCGGCGGAAATGCCGAAGAGCGCGGAGACGCGCTACGGACTGGGGCTCGCGCGCAAACGCAACGGCGACGTTGCGGGCGGCGATGCCGATATCGCCGCGGCCAAGGCGATCGACCCCGAAATCGCCGCGCAATTCGCGAAATTCGGGCTATAGCGGAGGGCAGGAGCACCCCTTCGCAATGGCCGAATTCTTTTCCGCACTGACCGACGACCACCGCGCCTTCATCGCGCGGCAGCCGATGTTCTTCGTCGCCACCGCCGCCGCGGCGGGGCGGGTCAACCTGAGCCCCAAGGGGATGGACACCTTTCGCGTGCTCGATGCGCGCAAGGTCGGCTATCTCGACCTCGGCGGATCGGGCAACGAGACGCAGGCGCATCTCGCCGCCGACGGGCGGATCACGATCATGTTCTGCGCCTTCGACAATCCCGCGCTGATCCTGCGCATCTACGGCCGCGGCGAATTCGTCGTCGCGGGCGATGCGGATTATCCCGCGCTCGCGGCGCATTTCCCCCCGCTCCCGGGGCAGCGCCAGATCTTCGTGATCGCGGTGGACAGCATCCAGACCTCGTGCGGCTGGGGCGTGCCGCGGATGACGCTCGACGCCGAACGCCAGACTTTGGTCAAATATCACGCGCAGCAGGATCCCGCCGCGCGGTTGGCCAAGATCGCGGGGCGCACCCACAGCATCGACGGGCTGCCGGTGCGCGTCCAGACCGAGATCCCGCCGGGGCGGTTATGAGCCTGGTCGAGCTCGGGCGCTACGATCGCAACCTCGCCAATATCCTGGTCGGCCGGCTGGAGAGCGAAGGCATTCCCGCGGTCGCGTTCGATTCGGGGTCGAGCATCGCCGACGGCAGCTGGCTGCTGATCCCGGTGCGCGTGATGGTCGACGCCGAGGATCTCGACGCGGCCCGCGCGATCGTCGGCACTGCCTGATTTTTAGGCAGCCCTTCGCAACTGCACAAATTTTGCCCGCGCAATAGCGTAATGAGCGTTAGAATTATCTCGGTCGCCTTGAGCTTGTCGAAGGGCTTGTCCTTCTTCCTTGCGAAGAAAAGGGCAGGGCTTCGACAGGCTCAGCCCGAACGGCATTAACCCCACAAGCATTTGGCACGACCATTGCGAGACGCCCTCTCGGATCAACCGGAAGGGGGCACGATGAAGCTCATCATAGCCATCATCAAGCCGTTCAAGCTCGACGAGGTGAGGGAAGCGCTCACCGTGCTCGGCGTGGCTGGCATGACGGTCACCGAGGTCAAGGGCTTCGGCCGACAGAAGGGCCAGACCGAAATCTATCGCGGTGCCGAATACAGCACCAACATGGTGCCCAAAATCAAGATCGAGGTGGTGTGCGCCAGCGCGCTCGCCGACCGCGTGGTCGAGGCGATCCAGGCCTCGGCCAACACCGGCGCGATCGGCGACGGCAAGATCTTCGTCCTCGATGTGGGGCAGGCCGTGCGCATCCGCACCGGCGAAACCGACGATTCCGCGCTGTGAAGGGGGATATGATGAAGCGAACCACGATGATGGCCGGCCTCGGCCTGGTCGCGACGCTCGCGCTCGCCGCGGCGCCCGCCTGGGCGCAGCCGGCGGCGGCAGCGGCCTCGCCGATCCCGCCGGCGACGGTCAACAAGGGCGACACCGCCTGGATGCTCGTCTCGACCTTGCTGGTGCTGATGATGTCGGTGCCGGGGCTCGCGCTGTTCTACGGCGGGCTGGTCCGCACCAAGAACATGCTGAGCGTGCTCACCCAGGTGCTGATGATCGTGTGCATGGTCGCGGTGGCCTGGGTCACCTATGGCTATTCGGTCGCCTTCACCGGCGGAAACGCCTTTTTCGGCGGGCTTTCCAAGGCTTTCCTGATGGGGGTCGATGCCAATAGCCAGGCCGCGACCTTCTCCAACGGGGTCTATATCCCGGAATATGTCTATATCTGCTTCCAGATGACCTTTGCGTGCATCACCCCGGCGCTGTTCGTCGGGTCGGTGGCGGAGCGGGTGAAATTCTTCCCGCTGATGCTGTTCACGCTGCTGTGGGTCACCGTCGTCTATTTCCCGATCGCGCATATGGTGTGGTATTGGGGCGGCCCCGATGCGGTGGCCGCGGCCGCGCTCAAGGGCGCCGATGCGCTCGCCGCGCAGAATAGCGACGCGGGCTATCTCTTCCAGAAGGGCGCGCTCGATTTCGCGGGCGGCACCGTTGTCCATATCAACGCCGGGATCACCGGGCTGGTGCTGTGCGTCCTGCTCGGCAAGCGCATCGGCTTCCCGCGCGAGCCGATGCCGCCGCATTCGCTGACGATGACGATGATCGGCGCCTCCTTGCTGTGGGTCGGCTGGTTCGGGTTCAACGCCGGCTCCAATCTCGAGGCCAATGGCGTCACCGCGGTCGCCTTCATCAACACCTTCGTCGCCACCGCTGCCGCCGGGCTCTCCTGGCTGCTCGTCGAGCAGGCGGTGCGCGGCAAGCCCTCGCTGCTCGGTGCCGCTTCCGGCGTCGTCGCCGGGCTGGTCGCGGTGACCCCGGCGTCGGGCTTCGCCGGCCCGATGGGGTCGGTGGTGCTCGGGCTGGTCGTCTCGCCGATCTGCTTCTTCTTCGTCTCCACGGTGAAGTCGAAGTTCGGTTATGACGACAGCCTCGACGTGTTCGGGGTCCATTGCATCGGCGGGATCACCGGCGCGCTCGCGACCGGTATCCTCGATGCGCCGGCGCTCGGCGGGCAGGGCATCGCCGATTATGCCGCCAAGCCGGGGACGATGGCCGCGGGCACCTACGACATGGTCGGCCAGTTGGTGACCCAGTTCGAAGGCGTGCTGCTGACGCTCGTCTGGTCGGGGGTCGGCGCGGTCGTGCTGTTCTTCGCGATCGACAAATTGTGGGGCATGCGCCCGAGCGCCGACGTCGAGCGCGAAGGCCTCGACATCGCCGAGCATGGCGAACGCGCCTACCATTACTGACGAAATCGGGGCGGGCACGGTGCCCGCCCCCACCCTGGTTCCTCCTGCGGGACAACCTTCCCCGGTGCGCAAGCGCCGGGTTTTTTTATCCGGGCAGGCGGATCTCGAACAGCGTCGGCCAGCGCTTGCCGGTGATGAACAGCCGGCGGCCCTGCGCATCCCAGGCGATGCCGTTGGCGACCGCCTCGATATCGTTCGACAGCCCCACTTCGGCGACGATCGCGCGCAGATCGACCACCGCGGTCACCCGCCCGCTCGCCGGATCGATCCGCACGAGATACGGCGTGCGCCAGACATTGGCGAGGATCGCGCCATCGACCGCCTCCAGCTCGTTGAGCTGGTCGATCGGCTTGCCGTTGATCGTCACCGCGATGCGCCGGCGCACCACCATCGTCGCGGGATCGTGGACGGTCAGCGTCGCGCTGCCGTCCGAGCGGACCAGCGCGTCGCCCAGCGTCGTCAGCCCCCAGCCTTCGCCGCGATAACGCGCGGTGCCTATCCGCGCGAGCGTTGCGGCATTCCAGCGATAGGCGACGCCGCCGTGCCAGGTGAGGCTGATCAGCGCGTTCTTCCACACCGCCAGCCCCTCGCCGAACATCCCGGCGGGGATCGTGGCGCGCGCCAGCACGCGCCCGCTGGCGAGATCGACCCGCCGTACGTCCGACTGCCCTTCGAGCCCGACGCTCTCGTAGAGATGACCACGATGCCACAACAGCCCCTCGGTGAAGGCCTGGGGATCATGCGGATAACGCGCGACGACGACCGGGGTGAGCACCGCCGGCCGCGATTCGGCGGGGGCGGCCTGGGGCGGCGCAGCGGCCGCGCTCCCCGGCATCGGGGCGGCGGCGAGCAGCAATAGGGGGAAAAGACGCATCGCCCGATTCGCTAGCACGATGCGGCGAACGCCGTGCGTAAAATATGAGGCGTTCGCCCTGAGCGTGTCGAACGGCTGCCCTTCCTCTGCGGAAGAAAATGCAGGGTTTCGACAAGCTCAGCCCGAACGGGGAAAGGGCCCCCCGATTCAATCCACCACGAACGGCATCCGCCCCAAAACGACAGCGGCCCGCCCGACTCGCCAGTCGGACGGGCCGCCATCAATCGATCGGGTTCGATCAGCTCGACTGCTGCAGGTTCACTGCGGCATATTTGCCGCGACGATCGACCTCCAGCTCGAACGACAGGCGATCGCCTTCGTTGAGGCTGCTCATCCCGGCGCGCTCGACGGCCGAGATGTGGACGAACGCATCGGGCTGCCCGTCGTCGCGCTGAATGAAGCCGAAGCCCTTCATCGCGTTGAAGAACTTGACCGTGCCGGTCGCCTTCTCGCCGGTCAGCTGGCGCTGCGGGCCACCCGCACCGCCGGCGCCGCCACGCGGGGCGCCGCCGAAGCCGCCGTCACGCGGCGCGCGTTCCTCGACCGGCATCGGCTCGCCGTCGATCTTCAGCTCGGTGGCCGAGATGCGGCCGCCGCGATCGACGAGCGTGAAGCCGAGCGGCTGGCCTTCCGCCAGACCGGTCAGCCCCGCCTGCTCGACGGCCGAAATGTGGACGAACACGTCCTCACCGCCGTCATCGCGAACGATGAAGCCGAAGCCCTTCTGGCCGTTGAAAAATTTAACGACGCCCGTGCCCTCGCCAACGACCTGGGGGGGCATGCCGCGGCCGCCGCCGAGGCCGCCGCCACCGCCGAAGCCACCACCGCCGCCGCGCGGGCCGCCGAAGCCGCCACCGCCGCCACGGAAGCCACCGCCGCCGCCACGATCACCGAAGCCGCCGCCGAAACCGCCACGGTCGCCGAAGCCGCCGCCGAAGTCACTGCCGCCGCCGAAATCATCTCCGCCGCCGAAACTGTCGCGCTTGTCGCGGCCACGTCCGCCACGATGCCCGCGGCTACCTCTGTCGAAACTCATAACCCCGTTCGTTTTCCTGTCCGCCCGACTTCGCCGTCAAGAGGTGCGCGCCGGACGGCGAACAGCAACCACACCTCTTCGGGCGCCAAACCTTTTGCGCCACACAACATGCCATAGCGGAGCTTTGGCCAGACAGCGAACAGAATCGTGCGAAAAGTGGGCAGAAAGTGGCTAATCGTTGCACTACTGTCGCATCATTAGCACAGGTTGGCGCAGTTCACGCCTTATGACGACGCGAAGATCGATCGCAACGGGCGCGAGAATCATGCCTAAATAATTGTTCGGCCGTTGATTCGCAGTCTTTTCTTCGATCTTGCCGATTCGCGGACCATTGAGCCGCGCGATGCACCCCGCTAGTGCGGGCGAATGACCGTGCATTTTCATGAGGAAGATCTTCCGCTCGACGTCTTCGCCCCGGGTGCGTCGATCGCCGTCGATACCGAGACGATGGGGCTGATCACCCCGCGCGACCGGCTGTGCGTGGTGCAGCTGTCCGACGGCGGCCCGGACGAGCATCTCGTGCGGTTCGGCCCGACCTCGGATTATGCCGCGCCGAATCTGCGCGCGGTGCTGGCCGATCCGGCGCGGCTCAAGCTCTATCATTTCGCGCGGTTCGATCTCGCCGCGATCGGCCATTATCTCGGCGTCGTCGCGGCCCCGGTCTATTGCACCAAGATCGCCTCGCGGCTGGTGCGCACCTATACCGATCGCCACGGGCTCAAGGAGCTGGTGCGCGAATTGCTCGGGCAGGACATTTCGAAGCAGCAGCAATCGTCCGACTGGGGCGGGCCGGAATTGTCCGACGCGCAGAAGGATTATGCCGCGTCCGACGTGCGTTTCCTCCACCAGCTCAAGACCGAGCTCGACCGGCGGCTGGCGCGTGAGGGCCGCGCCGGGTTGGCGCAGGCATGTTTCGATTTCCTGCCGCATCGCGCGGCGCTCGATCTGGCCGGCTGGCCGGAGATCGACATTTTCGCGCATGTCTGAAGCCGCTGCCCCGCCGCTCGACGCGCGCCAGCGCTGGGCAGCGCCGGACAGCCCGCACGACCGTATCGTCACCACCGCCAATTGGGTGCTGCCGGTGCTGATCGGGGTGCTCTCCGCCTTTCTGGTGATGGCGCCGCTGACCACCGGGGGCGACGTGTCGTTCGTGCTCGACAAGAACAAGGTCGAGGTGGCGAAGGAGCGACTCAAGATCCAGGCGGCGCGCTATCGCGGCGCCGACGGCAAGGGGCAGCCGTTCGAGCTGACCGCGGGCTCGGCGATCCAGAAGAGCTCGGCCGAGCCGATCGTCCGCCTCCAGCAGCTCGCCGCCGACATCAAGCTCAACGACGGCCCGGCCTCGCTCGTCGCCGAGCACGGGCGCTACAACATGGATACCGAGCAGGTGAAGGTCGACGGCCCGATCTCGTTCCGCGGCCCCGACGGCTATACGCTCGACACCGTCAACGCGACGGTCGATCTCAAGACGCGCAAGATGCAATCGGGCGGCGCGGTGACCGGCACCGTCCGGCAGGGAACGTTCAGCGCCAACCGGCTCGACGCCGATCTCGACGCGCATAGCGTGACGCTGACCGGCAACGCCCGCTTGCACATCGTGCCGCGAGGGGCGAGATAGCGGCGACCATGAAGCGCCTGATCCCCCTCCTCCCGCTGCTCGCCGCCACCGCGGCCGGCGCGCAGACGCGCCACGACACCAACGCGCCGATCGATTTCGGGGCGAACCAGATCCAGCTCCAGGACAAGGCGAATCGCGCCGTGCTGACCGGCAGCGTCGCGGTCAAGCAGGCCGAGATGACGCTCAACGCGCAACGCGTGACGGTCGCCTATACCGGCCAGGTGGTCGACGGGAATCCGCAGGTCTCGCGGCTCGACGCGGCGGGCGGCGTGGTGGTGCGGCGGCCCAATCAGGTCGCGAAGAGCCAATATGCGGTCTATGACCTCAATCGGCGCGTCATCACGATGATCGGCGCGGTCTCGCTCCAGCAGGGCGGGGCGAACACCGTCAACGGCGGGCGGCTGACGATCAACCTCGACAGCGGGCGCGCGGTGATCGACGGCTCGACCGCCGCGGGCGGCAACAGCCCGGTGCCCGGCGGCACCGTGACCACCGCGCCCTCGGGCCGCGTGACGGGCACCTTCTCGGTGCCCAAGCGCGCGCAATCGGACAAGCCGTCGACCCCGTCCGACAGCAAGAACTGATCCACCCGATGAGCTTTCGTCGCGGCGGGGGTTTCCTCGACGCGCGGGCTCGGGCAAAAGGACATGCATGAATCCTGCCAACCGCGAGGCCGGCGTCGATATGGATGAAGTGACCAGCCTGGACACGATCGAGCCGATCACCGAGCCGCCCGTCGCCAACGGGCTGCAGGTGGTGTCGATCGCCAAGAGCTACGACAAGCGCGTCGTGCTGAGCGACGTTTCGGTCTCGGTCGGGCGCGGCGAGGTGATCGGCCTCCTCGGCCCCAATGGCGCGGGCAAGACGACCTGTTTCTATTCGGTGATGGGGCTGGTGAAGCCCGACGCCGGGCGCATCATGCTCGACGGGCGCGATATCACCGGGCTGCCGATGTATCGCCGCGCGATCCTCGGGCTCGGCTATCTGCCGCAGGAAACCTCGATCTTCCGCGGGCTGACGATCGAGAAGAACATCCTCGCGGTGCTCGAGCTGAGCATCCCCGATGCGGCGACGCGGCAGGACCGGCTCGACAAATTGCTCGACGAATTCGGCCTCACCCGGCTGCGCGCCGCCCCGGCGATGGCGCTGTCGGGCGGCGAGCGGCGCCGCGCCGAGATCGCGCGCGCGCTGGCGGCGGACCCGACGATCATGCTGCTCGACGAGCCCTTCGCCGGGATCGACCCGATCTCGATCGCCGACATCCGCGATCTGGTGAAGGATCTGAAACGGCGCGACATCGGGGTGCTGATCACCGATCACAATGTGCGCGAGACGCTCGATATCGTCGACCGCGCGTACATCATCTACGACGGCCGCGTGTTGTTCACCGGCTCGCCCGAAGAGCTGGTCGCCGACGCCAATGTCCGCCGGCTCTATCTCGGCGAGGGATTCTCTTTGTGATGCGACGGCTTGGCTTCGCCTCGCGGGCGGCGCCGGATTTGCGGGACCGATAATGTCGCTCGCGCCGCGCCTCGATCTGCGCCAGTCGCAATCCCTGGTGATGACGCCGCAGCTCCAGCAGGCGATCAAACTGCTGGCGCTCTCCAACCTCGAGATCGAGGGCGTCATCGCCGAGGAGCTCGAGCGCAACCCGTTGCTCGAGGCGAGCGCACCGGCCGACGACGCCCCGGCTGCCGAGCGCGAACCGGCCGAAGCGCCGCGCGACGAGCCCGCCGGCGCCGACGAACTGGTGATGGGGGGCGAGGCGGCGGGCGAATCGCTCGATGTCGATATCGCCGCCGAGCGGTTCGACGACGCGCCGGCCGACACGGTCGGGCTCGGCGGCGCGGGGAGCGTCGGCGGGTCGGGCGAGGACGCCCCCGATCTCGATTCCTTCGCCAGCGACGCGCCGAGCCTTGCCGAGCATCTCGCGCAGCAGGCCGGACATGCCTTGTCGGGGGTCGAGCTGATCATCGCGCAGCATCTGATCGATCTGATCGACGAGGCGGGCTATCTCGCCGCCGATCTGCTCGACATCGCCGGGCGGCTGGGGGTGCCGCTCGCCTTGGTCGAGCGCGTGCTCGGGGTGATCCACACCTTCGAGCCGACCGGGGTCGGCGCGCGCAACCTCGCCGAATGCATCGCGCTCCAGGCCAAGGAGGCCGATCGCTACGATCCGTGCATGGCGCGGCTGATCGATCACCTCGATCTGCTCGCACGCGGCGAGATCGCGCGGCTCAAGCGCATCTGCGGGGTCGACGACGAGGATATGGCGGACATGATCCGCGAATTGCGCGGTTACGACCCCAAGCCCGGCTGCCGCTTCGGCGGGGAGCCGGCGCCGGCGGTGGTGCCCGATCTGTTCGTCGCGCGCACCGCATCGGGCTGGGCGATCGAGATCAACAACGCCACCCTGCCGCGCGTGCTGGTCAACCGGCGCTATTATGGCGAGCTCGCCGCCGGGCCGCAGAACAAGGCGTCGAAGGCGTGGCTCAGCGATTGCCTCGCCAGCGCCAACTGGCTGGTGAAAGCGCTCGACCAGCGCCAGCGCACGATCATCCGCGTCGCGACCGAGATCGTGAAGCAGCAGGAAGCGTTTTTTCTCAATGGCGTCGCGCATCTCCGCCCGCTGACCTTGCGGCAGGTGGCGGAGGCGATCGAGATGCACGAATCGACCGTCAGCCGTGTCACCAGCAACAAATATCTGAGCTGCGCGCGCGGCCAGTTCGAGCTCAAATATTTCTTCACCTCGGCGATTCAGGCGGCCGACGGCGGCGACGCGGTGTCGGCCGAGGCGGTCAAATCGGCGATCCGCGCGCTGATCCAGAACGAGGGCGCCAAGGTGCTGTCCGACGATACATTGGTCGAGCTGCTCAACGCGCGCGGCTTCGATATCGCGCGGCGCACCGTCGCCAAATATCGTGAGGCGATCGGGATCGGCAGCTCGGTCCAACGCCGCCGGCAAAAGGCGCTCGAGGGGGTGGGCTAAGCGCTCACCCGAAGAAACTTCCGTCATGCCGGGCTTGACCCGGCATCCAGCGTCACAAGCGATGCCGCCCGCGGCTCTGGATGTTGACTTTCGTCAGCATGACGGAATGTTACATACGCACCGCCTCGCGCAGCCAGGAAGTCACCGCCTGGATCCGCGGGGTCGATTGCCCGTCGGCGTGGGTGACGAGCCAGAAGGCGCGGCTCAGCTCGATTTCCGGCAGCACCGGGACCAGCCGGGCATCGTCCGCGGCGATGAAATCGGGCAGGATGCCGATCGCCGCCCCCGCCGCGATCATGCGGTGCTGGACATTGATGCTGGTGCTGCGCAGCCGTGCGGCGAGCCCGTCATGCACCTCCGACAGATAATCGAGCTCGGGCGCGTGGAGATGCTCGGGGACATAGCCCGCCAGCACATGCCGTTCGAGCGCGGCGGCGGTCTCGGGCGTCCCCGCCGCCGCGAGATAGCCGGGGGTGGCGTAGAGCCGCAGCCGATAGTCGATCAGCCGTTGCGTGATCAACTGGCGGCTGCGCGGGCGCGCGAGCATCACCGCGATATCCGCCTCGCGCTTCGAGGGATCGAGCAGCCCCGAGGCGGTGATCAGATCGAGCCGGATGCGCGGATGCGCCGCGGCGAAGGCCGGGACGCGCGGCGCCAACACATGCGTCGCGAGCCCCTCGGCGACGCTCAGCCGGACATGCCCAGCCGCACCCTGCGCCGCGGCGCCTTCGCTGGCCGCGGCGATGGTGGCGTCGATCGTCTCGGCGTGGTGGAGCAGCGCCTGCCCCGCCTCGGACAGCCGGCGCTCGCCCGCTACCGTCTCGAACAAGGGCGCACCGATCGCCGCCTCGAGCCGCGCGAGCCGGCGGCCGACCGTCGTCGCGTCGACGCCGAGCGTGCGCGCCGCCGCCGCGACGCGCCCGGCATGCGCCACTGCGAGGAACACGCGCAGATCATCCCAATTCTTCATCGGCCTTTTCCTTGTCGCGGTGCCCGCCCATCTGCAAAAATGCACCCCGCCCCGGCAAATTAAGCGGGTTGAATGCATATTTGCCGGGCGGTTACAAGCCCGGCCAAGCGATTTCGGCGGAGAGGTTTCATGCGCATCATCGATCATCATATCGTCGGGCATTCGGGCGGCGGCGCGGGTCGCACCGGCGACGTGTTCGATCCCAATACCGGCAAGGTGCAGGCGCGCGTAACGCTGGGGACCAAGGCCGATCTCGATCGCGCGGTCGCCGCCGCTGAGGCCGCGCAGCCGGCCTGGGCCGCGACCAACCCGCAGCGCCGCGCGCGCGTCATGTTCCGCTTCAAGGAGCTGGTCGAGGCCAATATGCAGAGCCTCGCCGAGCTGCTCGCCTCCGAGCACGGCAAGGTCGTCGCCGATGCCAAGGGCGATATCCAGCGCGGGCTCGAGGTGGTCGAATTCGCCTGCGGCATCCCGCATGTGCTCAAGGGCGAATATACGCAAGGAGCCGGGCCGGGGATCGACGTCTATTCGATGCGCCAGCCGCTCGGGATCGGTGCCGGCATCACCCCGTTCAACTTCCCCGCGATGATCCCCCTGTGGATGGGCGCGGTGGCGACCGTCTGCGGCAACGCCTTCATCCTCAAGCCGTCCGAGCGCGACCCCTCGCTCCCGGTGCGGCTCGCCGAACTGTTCATCGAGGCGGGGATGCCCGAAGGCATCTTCCAGGTCGTCCACGGCGACAAGGAAATGGTCGACGCGATCCTCGATCATCCGGCGATCGCAGCGGTGAGCTTCGTCGGCTCGTCGGATATCGCACATTATGTCTATCGCCGCGGGGTCGATGCCGGAAAGCGCGTCCAGGCGATGGGCGGGGCGAAGAACCACGGCATCGTCATGCCTGACGCCGATCTCGATCAGGTGGTGTCCGATCTCGCCGGCGCGGCATTCGGTTCGGCCGGCGAGCGCTGCATGGCGCTCCCGGTGGTGGTGCCGGTCGGCGACAAGACCGCCGACGCGCTGCGCGAAAAGCTGATCCCCGCGATCGACGCGCTGCGCGTCGGCGTCTCGACCGACGCCGAGGCGCATTACGGCCCGGTCGTCACCGCGCAGCATCGCGAGCGGATCGAAAACTGGATCCAGACCGGGGTCAACGAAGGCGCCGAGCTGGTCGTCGACGGCCGCGGCTTCAAGCTCCAGGGGCGTGAGGAAGGCTTCTTCATCGGCCCGACGCTGTTCGATCGCGTCACCCCGCAGATGTCCGCCTATAAGGAGGAAATTTTCGGGCCGGTGCTGCAGATCGTCCGCGCTCCCGATTTCGAGACCGCGCTGCGCCTTCCAAGCGATCACCAATATGGCAATGGCGTCGCGATCTTCACCCGCAACGGCCATGCCGCGCGCGAATTCGCCGCGCGGGTCAATGTCGGGATGGTCGGGATCAACGTGCCGATCCCGGTGCCGGTCGCCTATCACACCTTCGGCGGCTGGAAGCGCTCGGCATTCGGCGACACCAACCAGCACGGCATGGAAGGCGTGAAATTCTGGACCAAGGTCAAGACGGTGACCCAGCGCTGGCCCGACGGCTCGCCGGACGGCGGCAACGCGTTCGTCATCCCGACGATGGGGTAAATCGGATGCCTTCCCCTTTTTCCGTCATGCTGACGAAAGTCAGCATCCAGAGCCGCAGCCACTACCGTTTGTGGCTCTGGATGCCGGGTCAAGCCCGGCATGACGACGATTATTGGGGCAAAGGATCGAATCCGAAGTCCTCGGCAAGATCGCGCCACGTCGGATTATCCTTCTCGACCAGCGCCAGCTTCCACGCCCGGCGCCAGTTCTTGAGTTGCTTTTCGCGCAGGATAGCGGATTCCATCCTTTCATGCAGTTCGAACCAGACCAGGCGTTTGACGTGATAGCGTTCGGTGAACCCCTCGATTTCGCCGCTGCGATGCTGATAGATGCGGCCGAGCAGGTTCGACGTGACACCGACATAGATCGTACCGTTGCGGTCGCTTGCAACGATATAAACCGCCGGCTGTCTGTCCATGTATGACGTCCGCTGCGCTATACATCTTCAATGCTTACATCCGGGACTCTGGATGCCGGATCAAGTCCGGCATGACGGGTAACGGGCTACAGGAACGCCAATGACCAACCAGTTCGACCTCACCGACGACCAGCGCGAGATCCAGGAGCTCGCGCGGCGCTTCACCGCCGATCGCATCACCCCGTTCGCCGCCGAATGGGACGAGCAGCATCACTATCCCGTCGATGTGTGGAAGGCGGCGGGCGAGCTCGGCTTCGGCGCGATCTATGTCGGCGAGGAATCGGGCGGAATCGGGCTCGGCCGGCTCGAGGCGGCGCTGATCATGGAGGCGATGGCCTATGGCTGCCCTGCGACCAGCGCCTATGTCTCGATCCACAATATGGCGACCTGGATGATCGATCGCTTCGGCGATCAGGCACTCAAGGACCGCTTCCTCCCCGATCTCGTCACGATGGACAAGATCGCCAGCTATTGCCTGACCGAACCCGGCTCGGGCTCCGACGCCGCCGCGCTCAAGACCAGCGCGCGGCGCGACGGCGATCATTATGTGCTCAACGGCACCAAGCAGTTCATCTCGGGCGCGGGCTATAACGACATCTATGTCTGCATGGTCCGCACCGGCGAGGAGAAGTCCCAGGGCGTTTCCTGCCTGGTGATCGAAAAGGGCACGCCGGGCCTGTCGTTCGGCGCGCCCGAGAAGAAGCTCGGCTGGAATGCCTCGCCGACCGCGCAGGTGATCTTCGAGGATTGCCGCGTGCCGGTCGAAAACCGCGTCGGCGCGGAGGGCGACGGCTTCCGCTTCGCGATGGCAGGGCTCGACGGCGGGCGGCTCAATATCGGCGCCTGCTCGCTCGGCGGGGCGCAACGCTGCCTCGACGAGGCGGTGAAATATGCCAAGGAGCGCCAGCAATTCGGCCAGCCGATCGCCGATTTCCAGAACACCCAATTCACCCTCGCCGATATGGCGACCGATCTGGAGGCGGCGCGCGCGCTGCTCTATCTCGCCGCGGCCAAGGTCAGCGCCAATGCGCCCGACAAGTCGCGCTTCTCGGCAATGGCCAAAAGGCTGGCGACCGACAACGGATCGAGCATCGTCGACCGCGCGCTCCAGCTTCACGGCGGCTATGGCTACCTCCGCGACTATCCGATCGAGCGCTTCTGGCGCGATCTGCGCGTCCATTCGATCCTCGAAGGGACCAATCAGGTGATGCGGATGATCGTCGGGCGGGATCTGACGCGGCAATGACCCAGGACCTGATCGTCGAAGCCGACGGCGGCGTCGGCCGCATCCGGCTCAATCGCCCGAAAGCGATCCACGCGCTCAACCGCGCGATGTGCGACGGCGTGCTTGAGGCGCTGGAGGCATGGCGCGACGACGCGGCGATCCGCGTGATCACGATCGATCACGCCGAAGGCCGCGGCTTTTGCGCCGGGGGCGATATCCGCATGCTCGCCGAGAGCGGGGCGAAGGACGGCGCCGAAGCACGCGCCTTCTTCCACACCGAATATCGCATGAACCACCGGCTGTTCACCTACGCCAAGCCGATCGTGGCGTTCATGGACGGGATCACGATGGGCGGCGGGGTCGGCATCTCGCAGCCGTGTCGTTTCCGCGTCGCGACCGAGAACACCAAGCTCGCGATGCCCGAAACCGGGATCGGGCTGTTCCCCGATGTCGGCGGCGGCTGGTATCTCTCGCGGCTGCCGGGGCGCATCGGGCAATATCTCGCGCTGACCGGGCACCGGCTCGACGGCGCCGAATGTCATGCGCTCGGGCTCGCGACGCATTACCTCCCCGCCGAGCGGCTCGCCGAGGCCAAGGCGCGGATCGCGCAAGGTCCGGAGGCGGTGCTCGACGCGCTCGCCGTCGCCGCACCCGACGCGGCGATCCTTGCGCATCGTGACGAGATCGACCGGCTGTTCGCTTCCGACCGGCTCGAGGATATCTTCGCCGCGCTCGCCGCCGACGACAGCGATTTCGCGCGCGCCACGCTGGCGACGCTCGAGACCAAATCGCCGCAGACGATGAAGGTCAGCCTCAAATTGCTGCTCGACGGCAAGACGATGCCCAGCTTCGCCGACGAGATGCGGCAGGAATATGCGGTCGGCAGCCGCGTCGTCCAGCGCCACGATTTTCTCGAAGGCGTCCGCGCGGTGATCGTCGACAAGGACAATTCGCCCCAATGGAACCCGCCGACGCCGGACGGGGTGAGCGATCATCTGATCGACCAGATCTTCGCGCCGCTGCCGGATGATGAGGCCTGGACGCCGCAGTAAATTGCGTCGTCGCAATACCCTATGTCACCCCAGCGGAAGCTGGGGTCTCATGCCTGAAACGCCGCGTTTGCGGCCCGCGATCCCAGCTTCCGCTGGGATGACGGAAGAGGAGGAATGCATGACCGACTACGCCACGATCCTCGTCGAACGCAGCGGTGCGGTGACGCTTGTCACGCTCAACCGCCCGCAGGCGCTCAACGCGCTCAATTCGGACGTGCTGGCCGATCTCTCGGCGGCGTTCGGCGCCTATGACAAGGACGATAGCCAGCGCTGCCTCGTCCTCACCGGCGCGGGCGAGAAGGCGTTCGCGGCGGGCGCCGACATCAAGCAAATGGCCGATATGCCCGCGGCCGATTTCTTCCTGCAGGATTTCTTCGTCGGCTGGCAGACCGGGGTGGTCGCGACGCGCAAGCCGTGGATCGCCGCGGTCAACGGCTTCGCGCTCGGCGGCGGGTGCGAGCTGGCGATGATGGCCGATTTCATCATCGCCGCCGATAGCGCCAAATTCGGCCAGCCCGAGATCAAGCTCGGCGTCGCGCCGGGGATGGGCGGGTCGCAGCGGCTGACCCGCGCGATCGGCAAGGCCAAGGCGATGGAAATGTGCCTTACCGGGCGGATGATGGACGCCGGCGAGGCGGAGCGTTCGGGGCTCGTCGCACGCGTCGTGCCGCTGGACTCGCTGGTCGAGGAAGCGCTCAAGACCGCCGCGACGATCGCAAGCATGCCGCCGATGGCCGCGATGGTGAACAAGGAAATGATCAACATGGCGTTCGAAACAACGCTCGCACAGGGCATCGTCACCGAGCGCCGGCTGTTCCAGATCCTCGTCAACACCGAGGACAAGGCCGAGGGCATGGCCGCCTTCATCGAAAAGCGCCCCGGGGTGTGGAAGGGGCGGTAACTGCCGCCCGGTTCGACGCTGTCGATCAACTCTTTGCCGTCATGCCGGGCTTGACCCGGTATCCAGGGCAACGAGCGTCGACATTGGTGGCTCTGGATGCCGGGTCGAGCCCGGCATGACGGAAATGGTATAGCGGACCGAAGCCGGACTTTCAGGCGTTTCGGTTGTGATTTGAGAGGACACGAAATGGCGCGCGTCGGTTTCATCGGGCTGGGCAATATGGGCGGGGGCATGGCCGCCAATCTGGCGAAAAAGGGCCATGACGTCCGCGCCTTCGACCTCTCCGCCGAGGCGCTCGAACGCGCCAGGGCCGCGGGCTGCCTCCCCGTCGTCACTGCCGCCGAGGCGGCCGAGGGGGCCGAGGCGATCATCACGATGCTGCCCGCGGGCACGCATGTCGAGCAGGTCTATGCCCAAAGCGTGCTCGATGCCGCCCTGCCCTCGGCGATCCTGATCGATTGCTCGACGATCGACGTCGCGACCGCCAAGCGCGTCGCCGAAATGGCAGCGGCCAAGGGGCTGGTCGCGGTCGACGCCCCGGTCTCGGGCGGGATCGCCGCGGCCAATGCCGGGACGCTGACCTTCATGGTCGGCGGTTCGAAGGATGCCTTCGGGCGCGCCGAACCCTTTCTCGCCGATATGGGCAAGGCGGTGATCCACGCCGGCGCCAACGGCGCGGGGCAGGCCGCGAAGATCTGCAACAACATGATCCTGGGCGCGACGATGATCGCCACCTGCGAGGCCTTTGCCCTGGCCGAGAAGCTGGGGCTGGACGCGCAGCGCTTCTACGACATCGCCTCGGTCAGCTCGGGCCAGAGCTGGTCGATGACGAGCTATTGCCCGGTCCCCGGCGTCGGCCCCGAAAGCCCGGCCGACCGCGACTATCAGGGCGGCTTCGCGGCGCCGCTGATGCTCAAGGACCTGAAGCTGGCGCTGGAAGCGGCGGCGAGCGTCGGCGCGAACGTGCCGATGGGCACGCGGGCGGAGCATCTCTACCAGGCTTTCGTCGACGGCGACGGCGCGGGGCTCGATTTCTCGGGAATCATCAAGACGCTGCGGTAGCGCAATTCCTCCCCCAGCTTGCTGGGGGAGGGGGACCGCCGCCGAAGGCGGTGGTGGAGGGGCCGGCGCACCGCGCCGGTGCCGGCAAGCCCCTCCACCACTCGCTTCGCGAGCGGTCCCGCTCCCCGAGACGAGCTCGGGGAGGAATTTTAACGCCTGCGATCGTATCGAAAGGATCATGCGCCTGCCCATCCTCTCGGCCATCGCCCTGATCGCCGCGCCCGCCGCCGCCCAGCAGGAGCGCGCGCCCTTCGTCGTCGCCGAGACCGGCCAGGGCTTCGCACATCTGGACGACGCGGTGAGCGCCGTGCGCGACGGCACCGCGACGATCCTGATCGCGCCGGGCACCTATCGCGAATGCACGGTGCAGACCGGGGGCAGGATCACCTTCAAGGCGGTCCAGCCCGGCACCGCGATCTTCGAGAGCCAGACCTGCGAGGAAAAGGCCGCCTTCGTGCTGCGCGGCCGGGGCTCGGCAGTGGACGGCATCGTCTTTCGCGGCTTCGCGGTGCCCGACGGCAACGGCGCCGGCATCCGCATCGAGATGGGCGACCTCACCGTCACCAATTCGATGTTCCTCGACAGCCAGGAAGGCATATTGGGCGGCGGCCACGAGACGGTGCGCCGCATCGCCATCGACCACACGACCTTTGCCGGGCTTGGCCAGTGCGAGACCGAGAATTGCAGCCACGCAATCTATCTCGCGGTGGATGGCGACGTGGTCG
>JAFIGU010000027.1 GCA_017849555.1 Sphingomonas sp.
AAAACCACCCAAAGTCGCCATCACCGCCGTCATGCGAAAACTCCTCGTCCTCGCTAACTCTCTCGTCGCTCAAAACCGGCCATGGATACCTCGACCCGCTTGATCAACATCACAGATGCTCCCTTGTTCAAGGGAGGGGAGAAGAAAAAAGGCCAAAGGTTGCCGTGGCCTCCGCAACGCTTTACCCGCGCGGCGATGGCCGACCCAACCGATCTTGCCGAGCTTCAGGCGGAATATGAGTTTCTCGACGCCGACGATCGCTACCGCTTGCTGATCGATCTCGGCCGCGCGCTGGAGCCGATGCCCGCGGCGCTCAAGACCGACGCTACCTTGGTCCGCGGCTGTTCCGCCGCCGTGTGGGTCTATCCGCAGCAACAGCCCGACGGGCGGCTCCATTTCCTCGCGGACAGCAATGCGGCGATCACCAAGGGGATCATCGCGCTGGTGCTGGCGACGGTGCAGGATCGCACCCCGGCGGAGGTGCGCGCCACCGACATCGACGCCGCGCTCGCGCCGTTCGAGCTCAAGACCCAGCTCAGCTCGAACCGGACGCAGGGCATCCCCAATATGATCGCGCTGATCCGCGAGACGGCGACTCGGCTGGCCTGAATAAACCTTCTTCGTCATTCCCGCGCAGGCGGGAATCCATTCTGGCTGGCTCCGCCGAAGGAAGCGTGAGCGCATTGCTTATGGATTCCCGCCTGCGCGGGAATGACGATAGGCCGGATGCGGCGGCTTAGTGATCACCGCACCGGCGACGCGAATCGCGCCGCCAGCGCCGCGACGTCCTCGCCCGGCTCGACCACCAGCCACTCGCCGGGGCGACGCGTGTCGACCACCGTCACCGCATGTTTCGGGCACAGGCCGAGGCATTTCGTCTCGATCACCCCGACGCTCGCCTTGCGCCCTTTGCCGAGCCCGGCGCATTGCCGCAGCGCCTTTGCCAGCCGGCTCCGCCCCTTCGCGCCGAAACCGCCGTCGAGTTTGCGCGAGCATTTGCCGCACACCAACACCGCGCCGTTCCATCCGGCCCGCGCGCGCTTCACGCCGGCCGCCAGCTTTTCGTTTCCTCGGCGACGCGCAACACCTCATAAGCGGCCTGGATCGCATGGAAGCGCGTGGCCGCCTCGCTGTCGCCGGGGCGGACATCGGGGTGGTTGGCCTTGGCCAGCCGTCGCCACGCCGCGCGGACCGCTTCGAAATCGGCATCGGGCTCGAGCTCCAGCACCTCCAGCGCACGCATCTCATCCCGCGAGCGGGTGCCGTCGCCGGGGCCGCCCCAGCGATAGTGGCGCGCCTGCTCGAAGCCCGAGGCGTCGCGCCGCTCGGCGGCTTCGCGCGCGGCGGCTTCCTCGGCGTCGAGCCCCTCGAAATAGTTCCAGCCGCGATTGTATTCCGCCGCATGCCGCTCGCAGAAATACCAGCGATCGGGGCTGTTGGGCGATTTGGGTGCGGGGCAATCGCCGGGCTCGGTGCAGCCGTGCCGGTCGCACAGCCGCACCTGCTTCGTCTCCCGCGAACTGCCGTAGCCGCGCCAGCGGGGGAAGCCCCAGTCATTTGATCTGCTCGATCGCGCCATGATGCCGGCGACATAAGGCGATTGCCGCCAGACGCAACCGCCGCGGCGCCGACGGCGGCTATCGCCTCATCATAAATGCGCCAGAGGGCCTATAAGCCGGGTTCTGTCCGTCCCGCGCGAGGCGGGACTGGGCGACCATTCCTCTAGGCCTGCCGTCGCCGACAGGCTCAAGCAACCAACCCGGGCGACCGGCGGGAACACGCCGATATGCCGCCCCTATTCGGTCTTGCTTCCGGTGGGGTTTGCCATGCCGCCGCTGTTACCAGCCGCGCGGTGCGCTCTTGCCGCACCCTTTCACCCTTGCCGCGCCCGTGCGGGCGTTTGGCGGTCTGCTCTCTGTGGCACTTTCCCTGGGGTCACCCCCGGCGGGCGTTACCCGCCACCGTCGTTCCGTGAAGCCCGGACTTTCCTCGCCCTCCCTTATCGGGAGGCCGCGGCCGCCCAGCCCTCTGGCAAAGCGGTCCCTAATCGTCTCCGCGCGGTTTGGGAAGCAGGAGCGCGAGCAGGATCATGCGGCATTCGGCGTCGATCTCGCCGTCGATCAGTTCGGGGCGGAAGCGGCGCTGGAACGCCATGATCGCCGCGAGCGGATCGCTGACATCGTAGCCGAAGCGTTCGAGCGCGATCAGGAAGCCCGATTGGGTCCACATCGGGTCCATCAGATTCTGCGTCGGACGCGGCAGCGCGAGCCGCAGCCGCGCGAGCTTCCCCCACGGGAACAGCTCCCCCGGATCGCGCTTGCGCGCCGGCGCGATATCCGAATGGCCGACGATATTGCCGCGGGTGATCTCGTAACGGTCCTTGATATCGTGGACGAGGCGGATCACCGCGTCGATCTGCTCGTCGGGAAACGGGCGATAGCCGAATTCGTGCCCGGGATTGACGATCTCGATCCCGATCGACGCCGAGTTGACGTCATCCACGTCGCGCCAGTGCGATCGGCCGGCATGCCAGGCGCGCTTGTCGTCATCGACCAGCCGCAGCACCGTGCCGTCCTCGGCCACGACATAATGCGACGAGACCTTCGCCGCCGGATCGCGCAACCGGGCGATCGCGGATTCGCCGTCCTGCATCCCGGTATAGTGAAGCACGATCATCGTGATCGGCAGCGACCGTTCGTCATAATTGGGCGACGGCGCCTCGATGATCTTCATACGCACTCCCCGTTGCCCGGCCGCTGTCAGTGGCTAGCCCGGTCGAGCCGGGGGGATCAACCGCTATCGCGCGTGTAGAAGCCGCGAAACTGCGCGCTGGGAACGAAATGGCGCGATTGCCCGCTCACCGTCTCGCCCGCGCCGAGCACGAGCAACCCGCCCGGCCGCAGCGCCGCCGCGAGCCGGTCGAGCACCCGCGCGCGCAACGTCGGCGACAGATAGAGCAGGACATTGCGGCACAGCACCGCGTCGAACCGCCCGGCCGGCGGGGGATCGTCGACCAGATTGTGCCGGCGGTACGAAATCTGCGCCAGCAATTCGGGCCGCGCGACCCAATGCGCGCCGCATTCGGTGAACCAGCGCAGCATCTGGCGCACCGGCAACCCGCGCTGGATCTCGAACCGGCTGTAGCGCCCCGCCCGCGCGCGCGCGATCGCCCCCGGCGACACATCGGTTGCGACGATCTCCCCCGCGCGTTCCTGCCCGATGAGCGTCATCGCGAGCGACAAAGGCTCCTGTCCGCTCGCGCATCCCGCGGACCACAGGCGCGGCCGCATGACGCCGTTTTCCGCCAATGCCGCGATCAGCCCCTCGATCGTGCCCGGATCGCGGAAGAAGGAGGTTTCCTGATTGAGCATCGCATCGACGATCCGCTCGCCGATCGCCGCATCCTCCCCTGCATCGAGCCGCGCGACGAGTTGATCGATCGTAAGTAACCCATATTCGGCGACCAGCGGCCTGAGCGCGATATCGACCCGCCACGCGCGCGACGCCGCCAGCCGCTGCCCGGTGTGGGCCTCCAGCAAGCTCGCCAGCCGCGCGATCGCTGCGTTGCTTGCGCCGCCCGGCAATGTGGCACCGATCATCCGCGCGCCACCTGACGCGCGATCAGCCGGCCGATCGCATCCGGCGGCATCACGGCATCGGCAAGCCCGGCGCCGGCCACCGCGCCCGGCATCCCCCACACCACCGACGACGCCTCGTCCTGCACGATCACCGTGCCCCCGGCGCGCCGTACCGCCGCCGCGCCGGCCAGCCCGTCGCGCCCCATCCCGCTCAGCACCACCGCGAGCAATCGTGGCCCGTACACCTCGGCGAGCGACGACAGCATCGGATCGACCGACGGCATGTTGCCGTTCGCCACCGCCTCGCCCGACAGCCGCAACACGCACCCGTCCTCGCCCAGCGGGGCGGCGACGATATGCGCATCGCCCGGCGCGACGACGATCCGCCCCGGCACGAGCCGCATGCGATCCCGCGCGACGTCGCACGGGCGGCTGCCGAGCACCGCGATCTGCGCGGCGAAATAGGGCGAGAAGGCGAGCGGCAGATGCTGGGTGATCACGATCGGCCGGTCGAATCCCGCCGGAATCGCGCGCAGCAGCCCGGAGAGCGCGTGGATTCCCCCGGTCGAGGCGCCGATCGCCACCACCTCGAACGGCGCTTCCGCCACGCGCGGGGTGCGTGGGGCATAGCGTGTCGCCGAGGCAGGTTCGGTCAGCCGCGCGAGCCGCTCGCGCAGTGCCACACCGAAGGTTCCGGCGAAACGCGCGCCGCCCGGCTTCGCCAGCGTATCGGCGGCGCCGAGCGCCAGCGCCTGAAGCGCGGCCTTGCCACCCTGCTCGCCGCTCGACGAGACGATCAGCACCCGCGCCGCGCCGCCGACCGCGAGCAGATCGGGCAGGCCGGTCAGCCCGTCGACCCCCGGCATCGCCAGATCGAGCAGGATCGCATCGACCTGGGCGCTGCCGAGGAACGCCAAGGCGCGCGGCACATCGGGCACCGCGCCGGCGACGACGAATTGTCCGCCTTCCTCGGTCATCCGGGTCAGCACCGCGCGCGCGACCGCCGAATCGTCGACGATCAGCACCCGCGGCGCGGCATCCGGCATATGACGAAGCGTTGTCGGCATCGCGCGCCGTGGTTCAGACGACGCCGACGATCTGCAGCTTGCTTTCCAGCGTCTCGCGGTCGAACGGCTTCATGACATATTCGTCCGCCCCGGCATCGATCGCCGCGCGGATATGCGCGCTGCCGTTCTCGGTGGTGCAGAACACCACCTTGGGCAGCGGCGCGAGCGCGGTCTCGCGCAGCGCGCGGAGGAATTCCATCCCGCTCATCACCGGCATGTTCCAATCGAGCAGGATCACGTCGGGCGGAGTCGCGACGCAATGATCGAGCGCCTCGCGCCCGTCGGCGGCTTCCGCCACCGCGAAATCGAGCCCCTCGAGGATATGCCGCGCGACCTTGCGGATAACCTTCGAATCATCGACGACCAGACATGACTTCATGACGCACCCTGTGCCTACCGGCGGCGAAGCTTGGTGACAGAAAGCGGTAACGACGAGGTTAAGGCTCTAAACTTCGATCAACCTACCCGCGCGATCAGCCGCGCGAGGTCGATCGCCAGCAGCGGCTCGCCGTCGCGCACCGCGCTGCCCGTCGCGATCGCCGCCCAGCTTTCGCCGAGCGCGGTGCCCGGCGGCAGCGGCACGACCTCGACCGGTTCGGCATCCTCGAGATCGTCGACCAGCACCGCATAGACATGGCCGTCGACCGCGGTGGTGACCGCGCGATGCCGCCCCGGCGGCGGCGACGGCAGGTCGAGCACCCGCCAGCTGTCGATCACGGTGACGACCCGGCTGCGCAGCGCGGCGAGCCCGCGCACCGCCGGCGCGGCATGCGGCACCGGCACGATATCGGCGATATCGACCACCCGCCGCACCTGGGTCGCTGGAAACAGCACCCCGCGCCCGCCGAGCCGGCCGACGAGGTGAAGCTCGCGCGCGCTCATGCCGCCTCCTCCAGCGCCGCGACCACCGCGGCGCGGTCGTAGCGATAGAGCGGATCGGCCGGGGTACGCCCCAATCGCAGCAGCCGCCCGGTCTCGACCCCCGCTTCCTCCTCGCCGTCCATCGCCAGCGCCACTTCGGCCATCTCGCCCGGCGCGAGCTGGCGCACGACGCGATAGCCCGCCGCCTCGATCGCGGGCTTGAGGAAGATCTCCATCCACCCCGCTTCCGCGCCGTGCAACAGGCACAGCCGCGGCGCGGCGGGCATCGCGCCCAGCGCGAGCGGGTCGATCAGTTCGATCGCCTCGCCCTCGATCAATGCGACCCCGGCGAGCGGCGCGGCAGCGGGGGCGATGTCGGTCGGCAGCCGGACGATGTCGATCGGCTCGCGCACCGGATAAGCCGCGCCGCCCAATTCCTCGGGCAAGCGCAATGCCGACCACCCGTCCGCCGGCGCGCGCAACGCCACCGCCGACACCAGCCGGACGGGCGCCCCGCCCGAGCTCAGCCAATGCTGCCCCGCCGCCTGATGCACCGACGCCGCCGGCAGCGGCTCGATCCGGCTGATCGCGGCGAGCGGGATCGCGCGGCGGCGGCCGTCGATATCCTCGAACAGCAGCGCCTCGATCCCCGCCTCCTCCACCGCCGCGGGCGGCGCCTCCTCCTCGACGCGATCGATCCGCGAGAAGCGCAGCCCCGCCACCTCGGCCAGCCCCGCCGCGTCGAGCAGCAGCATCGGATGCCCGCTGTCGGGAAGCGTCATCCCGGCATAGACTCCGGCGCGCATCACCGCCGGGGAGGCGGGCTTCACCACCACTTCCTCGGTGTCGATCACCGTATCTACGCCGAGCGCATAGCTGCCCCCCGGCACCTCCAGCACCGCCAGCAGCGCCGGATCGCGCACCGGCAGCCCGAGTACCTCGTCCAGCGCGATCAGCGGCAGCCGGCGGTCGCGGATCGTCACGATCCGTCCGTCGCCGATCCGGTCGATCCGCGTCGCCCCGGCAGCGGTCGCGACGATCTCATGCACCGCCTGCCGCGGCAGCGCGAAGGTCTGCCCGCCGCCCTCGACGACCACCGCCGAGAGGATCGCAAGCGTCAGCGGCACCTCGATCGAGACGGTCAGCCCCTGCCCCGGCCGGTTCAGCAGCGCGATGCTGCCACCGATCTGTTCGACATTGGTGCGCACCACATCCATGCCGACGCCGCGCCCCGAGGTGGCGGTCGCGATGTCGCGGCTCGACACCCCCGCCTCGAACATCAGCTCCAGCCGCTGCTGCGGGCTCAGCGCGCGCAGCTCGGCGTCACGCATCGGGTCGCGCGAGACGATCCCCGCGACGAGCCGCTCGGTATCGACCCCGCGCCCGTCGTCGGCGATCTCGACGATGATGCGATTGCCCGACTGGTGCGCCGAAACCGCCAGCCGCCCGATGTCGCGCTTCCCCGCCGCGCGCCGCTCGGCCGGGGTTTCGATCCCATGATCGAGCGCGTTGCGTACCATATGGACGAGCGGATCGCGCAGCAGCTCGATCATCTCGCGATCGAGCTCGACGTCGCCGCCGTCGATCGTCAGCGTCACCTGCTTGCCCAGCTCGGCCGCGGTATCGCGCACCACGCGCGGCAGGGCGGAGAACAAGGCATCGACCGTCTGCATCCGCGTCCGCGTCACCGCGTCCTGCAATTCGGCGACGGTATGCGACAGCCGGTCGAGCGCGCCCTCGAACGCCTGGTCGCCGCTCTCCGCCAGCCGATGCGCGAGTTCGTTGCGCACCAGCACCATTTCGGAGACGCCGTTCATCATCCGGTCGAGCAGGTCGACCGACAGCCGGATGCTGCGCGATTGGCCGCGCTGGATCGTCGCGGGCTGCGCCGGGACGATCCCTTTCTCGCCTTGATAGGCCGGGTCGAGTGCCGCGATCAGCGCCTCCTCGCCCAATGCTTCGAGCGCCGCCCCGGCATCGATCGCCGCGACGATCGCGCCGATGCGATCGACGATCGCCAGCACCGCATTGACCAAAGCCGGATCGGGCACGCGTTCCCCCGCGCGCACCGCCGCCAGCGCATCCTCCGCCGCATGCGCCAGCCGCCCGACGCGCGGCAGATCGAGGAAGCCGCAGCTTCCCTTCACAGTGTGGACGAAGCGAAAGATCGCATCGAGCCGCGCGCGGTCGGCTGGATCGGCCTCCCACGCGACGACCTCGCCCGCGATCGCCTCGAGCGATTCGCGGGTTTCGGCGATGAATTCCTGCAGCAATTCGTCCATCTTGCGCCGGCCATGCGCGACAGACGGTTAAATCGGGGTTTAGCGCGCCCTATTGAACCGGATCACCCAACACCCGTTCGCCCTGAGCTTGTCGAAGGGCTGCCCTTCTTCCTTCGAAGAAAAGGGCAGGGCTTCGACAAGCTCAGCCCGAGCGGAAGTTTTTGCGCTTCTACCCCGCCCGGATCGTCGCGCCGAACAGCAGCACATTCTCCGCCGGCGCGCTGACCTGTACCGAGCCGCCGGTTTCGGCGACGAGCGTGTGGATCAGATAGGCCGCCGCGCTGCGCGGGGTCACCTCGCGCCCGTCGGCGCCGTCGACCAGCGTCCGGCGCAGTTCGTCGTCGAGCACGATGCGGGTGCCCTCCGCCTTGAGCACGATCTCGGTCACCTCGCCGTGGCTCTCGCCGCCGATCGCCAGCGTGCCGCCGCGCACCAGCGCGTCACCCGCGATCATCCCGAGGTTGAGCAGCACCTTGATCGCGGTCTTGGGGAGCTGCGGCTCCTCGACCAGCCAGTGCAGTTCAAGCCGCTTGTTGTCGCCGAGCAGCCCCTCGATCGCGGTCTGCGCCTCGCGCGAATCGACCAGCTCGCCGAACCCGCCCGCCGCACCGAAGGCGAGTCGGAAGAATTTGAGTTTGTTGGCCGAAGTCCGCGCGCTGTCGTTCATCAGTTCGATGCAGCGTTCGCGCATCGCGGGATCGGTCTCGTCGGCGAGCAGCTCCAGCCCGTTGTTGAGCGCGCCGACCGGGGAGAGCAGGTCGTGGCACAGCCGCGAGCACAGCAGGCTGGCGAAATCGACCGGGCTGATCGTCATGTTGATATGGTCCCCCTGTGACGCCGCGCCTTTTGGCGAAGCGCGGAGTCAGGCGCAAGCCCGCCGCCGATCGGCTGCACCTTTTGCCTCGTCACCCCGGGGGGGGGTGTGCGGCAACGGATGTTAGGCGCAGATCGATCCTATCGCACCACGATCGCCACCGGATCGAAGCGTCCGTGCATCGCCCCGTCGCCCACCGCACGCCACGCCCGTACCTCGCTGCCCGCGACGATCACCCAGATCGCCCCGTCCGCTGCGGCCTGCGCCGCATCCTCCGCGGAAGGCTCGGATTTGCCCGATGGATGCGAATGATAATGCCCGATCACCGCCGGCCCCCCGCCCCGCGCGGCGCGATGCGCGGCGAGCAAGGCGCCGGGGTCCAGCTCGAACCGCGTCGCCGGCTGGGGGTGGATATTGGCGCAGCCGCGCGCCTCGATCCGGCCGTCCGGATGGCGCAGCAGCAGCCCGCAGATTTCGTCGCTGCTCCCCGCCGCATCTGCGACGATCCGGTCCCATGTTGGTCTTGAAATTTCCAGCGTGCTATCCATCTAAGACACGATGTATCCGGGGGCTTCCGTTATTCAAGCGACGATCACGCCGGCCGCCGACGGCTGGCGGCTCGATCGTGCGCTGGCGGACGCCGTTCCGACGCTTTCGCGCGAGCGGCTGAAGGTGCTGATCGCCGGTGGCAAGGTCTCGCGCGACGGCCTGCTCGTCCGCGAGCCGGCGCGCAAGGCGACCGCGGGCGAGACCTTCGCGGTCACCGTTCCCGATCCCGTCCCGGCGCATAACGAGGCGCAGGATATCCCGCTCCTCATCGCGTTCGAGGACGAGCATCTGATCGTTGTCGACAAACCCGCCGGGCTGGTCGTCCATCCTGCGGCGGGCAATCTCGACGGCACCTTGGTCAATGCGCTGCTGCATCATTGCCACGGCTCCCTGTCGGGGATCGGCGGTGTGGCGCGGCCGGGGATCGTCCACCGCATCGACAAGGACACGTCGGGGCTGATGGTCGCCGCCAAGACCGATCGGGCGCACGAGGGGCTGGCGAAACAATTCGCCGATCACTCGATCGACCGCCGCTATCTGGCGATCGTCGCCGGGGTGCCGGCCCCGCCCGCGGGCAAGGTCGATGCCCCGCTGGCGCGCAGCCCGCAGAACCGCAAGAAGATCGCGATCGTCGCGACCGGCAAGCGCGCCGTCACGCATTACCGCACGGTCGAGCGGCTGCGGCGCGACGCGGCTTTGGTCGAATGCCGGCTGGAAACGGGGCGGACGCATCAGGTGCGCGTCCATATGGCCTCGCTCGGCCACGCCCTGCTCGGCGACCCGGTCTACGGGCGGACCAAACAGGCGCACCGTGCGATCCTCGAAACGCTCGGTTTCCGACGGCAGGCCTTGCACGCGGCGCGGCTGGGGTTCATCCATCCGATAACAAGAACCGCTTTATCATTCGATAGCGCAATGCCTGCTGACATGCAGGAACTGTTCATTCAGCTCAACGTATAGAGTGGGAGACGGCGCGGCCCAGCACTCGCAGGCCGCCGCTTCCCGACAAAGGGAAAGGGTTAGGATCATGGCAAATCGCAGCAACGTCCCCGCGACGATCCCTGCGCTCGGCGGAGAGCAGAGCCTCAACCGCTATCTCGCCGAGATCAAGAAGTTCCCCATCCTCGCGCCCGAGCAGGAATATATGCTCGCCAAGCGCTTCCAGGAGCATGGCGATACCGAGGCGGCGGCGCAGCTCGTCACCTCGCACCTCCGCCTCGTGGCGAAGATCGCGATGGGCTATCGCGGCTACGGCCTGCCGGTGTCGGAGCTGATCTCCGAGGGCAATATCGGGCTGATGCAGGGCGTGAAGAAATTCGAGCCCGATCGCGGCTTCCGCCTCGCCACTTATGCGATGTGGTGGATCCGCGCCTCGATCCAGGAATTCATCCTGCGCTCGTGGAGCCTGGTGAAGATGGGCACCACCGCGGCGCAGAAGAAACTGTTCTTCAACCTGCGCCGGATGAAGGCCCGGCTCGACGCGTTTGAGGACGGCGATCTCAGGCCAGAGGACGTGGCGAAGATCGCCACCGATCTCGGCGTCACCGAGGCCGAGGTGGTCAGCATGAACCGCCGCATGGCGATGGGGGGCGATACCAGCCTCAACGTGCCGATGCGCGAGGACGGCGAGGGCCAGTGGCAGGATTGGCTCGCCGATGATGCGCCGCTGCAGGACAATGTCATCGCCGACGCGCAGGAAGCCGATGTGCGGCACGAGATGCTCGTCTCCGCGATGGACGACCTCAACGACCGCGAGAAGCATATCCTCACCGAACGCCGGCTGACCG
Source organism: Sphingomonas sp. (assembly GCA_017849555.1). Classification (GTDB taxonomy): domain Bacteria; phylum Pseudomonadota; class Alphaproteobacteria; order Sphingomonadales; family Sphingomonadaceae; genus Sphingomonas; species Sphingomonas lycopersici. Next base: position 10,939 of record JAFIGU010000027.1, read on the forward strand.
ACGATCCCAAGACGCTCGAGGAGCTCTCGCAAGTCTATGGCGTCAGCCGCGAACGCGTCCGCCAGATCGAGGTGCGCGCGTTCGAAAAGCTGCAGAAGGCGATGATGCGGCTGGCGGGCGAGAAAAGGTTGCTGCCGGCCTGAGCGCCCCCTCGTCATGCCGGGCTTGACCCGGCATGACGAGGTTTGGGTATTGGAAATACACCTTCCATTGACCTAACCACACCGCATGATCGCACATGTGCTTCGTATCGGTGGCAAGATCGCCCTGTGGTTCGTCGGCCTGTCGGTATTGTGGGTGGTGATCCTGCGCTTCGTGCCGGTGCCGTTCACCTTCACGATGATGGGCGACCTGCTTTCCGGCCATTCGATCACCAAACAGTGGAAGCCGCTGAGCGAGATCGACCCCAATATGGCGCGCGCCGCGATCGCGGGCGAGGATGCGCGTTTCTGCTCGCATCATGGCTTCGATTACAAGGCGATCGCCGGGGCGGCGTGGCGCAACGCCGAGGGCGGGCGCATCCGCGGCGGATCGACGATCAGCCAGCAGACCGCCAAGAACGTCTTTCTGTTCCAGGGCGGCGGCTATGTCCGCAAGGCGTTCGAGGCGTGGTTCACCGTGCTGATCGAGACGATCTGGGGCAAGCGCCGGATCATGGAAATGTATCTCAATGTCGCCGAGACCGGGATCGGCACCTATGGCGCGGAGGCTGGCGCGATGCGCTATTTCAACCATAGCGCGAGCCACCTGACCCCGACGGAGGCCGCGCGGATCGCCGCCGTCCTGCCGCTGCCCAAGAAGCGCGAGGCGGTCGACCCGAGCGGCTTCGTCCGCCGCCACGGCAACCGGCTGGCCGGCTATGTCGGCGTGGTGAAGCGCAACGGGCTCGATAGCTGCCTGCGCTGAAACCCTCCCTCCTTCCCTACTTCTCCCCTCCCTTCACCCGGGAGGGAAGTTAAGCAGGCACGGCGAGCGGCCGGTCGCACCACACAGTTTCCAAACAGATAGGTGACTTCCCGCGCCCGGCCCGGTAACGCGGCGGGCATGGCTTCATCGGCACCCTCTGACGCCCCGCGCGGCGCGCCGATCCCGTTCGGCGAGTTCGTGGCGATCGTCGCCGCGCTAATGGCGATGGGGGCGTTCGGCATCGACATGATGCTCCCCGCGCTGCCCGATATCGCCCAGTCGCTTCACGTCACCGTCGCCAATCATCGCCAGTTCGTGATCACTGTGTTCGGTGCCGGCTATGGCATCGGACAATTGTTCCACGGGCCGCTGGTCGATCGTTTCGGGCGGCGGCGGATGATGATCGGCTCGCTCGCCGCCTATGCCGCGCTCAACGTGCTGGCGGCGATTTCGGCGAGCTTCCCGCTGCTGCTCGCCGCGCGTTTCTTCGGCGGCACCGCGATCGCCGGATCGCGCATCGGGATGATCGCGATGGTGCGCGATTGCTTCGCCGGGCGCGCGATGGCGCAGATCATGTCGCTCGCCTTCATGGTATTCATGGCGATCCCGATCATCGCGCCGGGGCTCGGCGCCGGCATCCTGCTGTTCGGCAACTGGCGGACGATCTTCTGGATCATCGCCGGCCTCGCGCTTCTCGTGATGATCTGGGTCGCGATCCGCATCCCGGAGACGATGCTCCCCGAGGACCGCCGCGAGATCCGCCTCCCCGCGATCCTCGCCGGGTGGCGCGCGACGCTCTCCGACCGGCTCTCGCTCGGCTATACGCTCGCCACCACCGCGCTGACCGCCTGCCTCTACGGCTATCTCGGGTCGATCGAACAGATCATGGCCGACGGCTTTGGGCGCCCGCATCTGCTGATCGTCATCTTCGCGCTGAGCGCTGGGATGATGATGGTCGGCAACATGACCAATGCGCGGCTGGTAATGCGGATCGGCACGCGGCGGCTGAGCCACGGCGCGGTCTGCGCGATGATCGTGATCAGCGCGATCCACCTCGCGATCGCGATGACCGGGCATGAGACGATCGTGACCTTCGCGATGCTTCAGGCGCTGACCTTCGCCGCTTTTTCGCTCTCCAGCGCCAATTTCTCGGCGATGGCGATGGAGCGGATGGGGCATATCGCGGGCACCGCCGCCAGCGTGCAGGGGTTCATCTCGCTCACCTTCGGCTCGGCGATCGGGACGATGATCGGGCAGGCGTTCGACGGGACGACGCGGCCGCTGACCGCCGGATTCCTCGTCGCGGCGGTGATTGCGATCGGTCTCGCCTTCATCACCGAGCGCGGCCGCCTCTTCCGCCCGCTCGCCTGAAGGGAACCGCCCGGCCCTCCTGAGTGTTCGCGCTTTTGCGAAGGAGGAGAATGGCGATGGGTGGACGGCAGATCTACGGCCACGGTTCGGGCGACGACGGGTTCGACGAGGACGGCTATGACGAGAGCCAGCGCGCGGAAATCCTTGAGGTGACGCGCGAAGGGCGACGCGACGGGGCGATCATCACCGATCTCGATCCCGATCTCGACGTCGATCTGGAGGCCGACGACGACGTCGATAGCCTCAACGAAACCGACGGCGGGAAATAACCAGCCGGCGCCTATGGCGTTGCGGATCGGCGGCGCCGGTGCCACGGTCGCGCGATGCCCACGATCGCGCTGCTGATCCTTTCGAACTGCTTCATGACCACCGCCTGGTATTGGCATCTCAAAGGCGGGATGGCGAAGCCGTTGCCGCTGGTGATCCTGATCAGCTGGGGCATCGCGCTCGCTGAATATTGCCTCGCCGTCCCCGCCAACCGCATCGGCTACGCGCACGGGTGGAGCGGCGGGCAACTCAAGGTCGCGCAGGAGGTGATCACCCTCCTCGTCTTCGGTATCTTCGCGGTAGCGGTGCTCGGCGAACAATTGAGCTGGCGCCACGCCGGCGCGTTCGCCTGCCTGATCGGTGCGGCACTGTTCATGTTCGCCGGGCGGCCGTGAAGACCTAACCCGTTCGCCCTGACCTTGTCCAAGGGCTGCCCTTCTTCGTTGGAAAGAAAAGTGCGGGGCTTCGGCAAGCTCAGCCCGAACGGGGAAAACGGATCAGGCCAGGATCGGCATCCACATCGGCTCGCCGACGAGGCTTTGCGAGCCGCGCAACCGCTCCAGCGCCGCCGCGATCGCCGATTCCGGCGCCTCATGCGTAACGATCGCCACCAGGGCGCTGCCGTCGGGATTGGCGCCGCGCTGGATCAGGCTCTCGATCGAGACACCCGCATCGCGCATCGCCGCGGCGATCTCCGCCAATACCCCCACGCGATCGGCGACCATGAAGCGCAGGTAGAAACGCCCGCGCCGCGCGCCGGTATCGGCCGGGCCGGCATCGGCGAGCGCGGTCACCGGCATCGCGAAGGGCGGGCCGGCCTCGCCGCGCGCGATATCGATCAGGTCGGCGATCACCGCGCTGGCGGTCGGCCCGTCGCCCGCGCCCGCGCCCTGGAACAGCAAGCGGCCGACGAAATTGCCCTCCGCCACCACCGCATTGGTCGAGCCGGTGACATGCGCCAGCGGATGATCCTGCGGCACGAGCTGCGGCTGGACGCGCTGGAACAGCCCGCCCTGCCCCAGTTCTGCCTGACCGATCAGCCGGATGCGATAGCCAAGCGCCGCCGCCTCGGCGATGTCGCCGGCGAGGATCTGGCGGATGCCGCGGATCGCGACGTCGTCGAACGCCGGGCGGGTGCCGAACGACAGGCTGGCGAGGATCGACAGCTTGTGCGCCGCATCCACCCCGTCGATGTCGAAGCTGGGATCGGCCTCGGCATAGCCAAGCGCCTGCGCCTCGGCGAGCACATCGCCGAAATCGCGCCCCTCGGCCTCCATCTTGGAGAGGATGAAGTTGCAGGTGCCGTTGAGGATGCCCTGCACGCGTGCGATCTCGTTCGCCGCCGCGCCTTCGCGCAGCCCCTTGATCACCGGGATACCGCCCGCAACCGCCGCCTCGAACTTGAGCGGGACGCCGGCCTTCTCCGCCGCTTCGGCCAGTTCGAGCCCGTGATGTGCGAGCATCGCCTTGTTGGCGGTGACGAAGGCCTTGCCGCGGCCGAGCGTCGCGCGGGCGAGCGCCAGCGCGGGGCCATCCGCCCCGCCGACCAGTTCGACCACCACATCGGCGCCGACATCGGCAAGCGCGACGGTATCGTCGATCCATTCGAATCGCGAAATATCGACCCCGCGATCCTTGGTGCGGTCGCGCGCGGAGACCGCGACGACCTCGATCGCCCGGCCAGCGCGGCGCTCGATCAGCGCGCGATTGGCCTCGAGCACGCGGATCACGCCCGATCCGACCGTTCCCAGCCCCGCCAGCGCAACTCGCAACGCTTCCGCCATGTCGATTCCCTAATTTTGTAAGTCGCGCGCTCTTGGGCCACGAAGGAGGCGGCGGCAAGGGGCTGTGGCTTCCCCATCCCCCTGCGCCCCGCTAGTGATCGCCGATGACTACCGATCCCCACCGGCAACGCGCGGGCGTTGCCGAACTCACTTTTCGCGGCATCCTGCTCGGCGGGATCATCACGTTGCTGTTCACCGCCGCCAACGTTTATCTCGGGCTCAAGGTCGGGCTGACCTTCGCCACCTCGATCCCCGCCGCGGTGATCTCGATGGCGGTGCTGCGCGCCTTTCCCGACAGCTCGATCCTCGAAAACAACATCGTCCAGACGATCGCCAGCGCGGCGGGGACGCTCGCGGCGATCATCTTCGTGCTGCCGGGGCTGGTGATGATCGGCTGGTGGCACGGCTTCCCCTTCGTCACCACCGCCGCGATCACCGCGACCGGGGGCATCCTCGGGGTGATGTTCTCAGTGCCGCTGCGCCGCGCCTTGGTGGTCGATACCGACCTGCCCTATCCCGAGGGGCGCGCGGCGGCGGAGGTGCTCGAAGTCGGCTCGGCGGCGCGCGACGGCGGGGCGGAGAGCGCCAAGGGGCTCTCGGTGCTGATCTGGGGCAGCCTCGCCTCGGCCGGGTTCGCATTGCTGACCCAGATGAAGCTCGCCGCGGCGGAGACCGCACGCTGGTTCCGCATCGGCGCGAGCGCGACCGGGATTTCGGGGGGGCTGTCGTTCGCGCTGCTCGGGGTCGGGCATCTCGTCGGGCTGTCGGTCGGGATGGCGCAGCTCGTCGGGATGGCGACCGGCTGGTGGGTGCTGCTGCCGATCCTCACCGCGCATAGCGACCTCGGCGGCAGCGCCGAGGAACTCGCCAATACGGTGTTCCGCGCCGACGTGCGCTTCTTCGGCGCCGGGGTGATCGGGGTCGCGGCGGTGTGGGCGCTGGCGAAGATCGCGCGCCCGGTGATCGGCGGGATCGCCTCGGCGCTCGCCGCGAGCCGCGCGCGGCGTGGCGGCGAAGTGCTGGCGCTCACCGAACGCGATCTGCCGATCGGTGTCGTCGGGCTCGTCTCGCTGGCGATGCTCGTGCCGATTGGCGTGTTGCTGTGGAGCGTCATCGCGGGCGGGCCGCTCGCCGCGTCGGGGGCGCTGCTGATCGGCGGCGCCTTGCTCTTCGTGCTGGTGATCGGGCTTATGATCGCCGCGGTGTGCGGCTATATGGCCGGGCTGATCGGCGCATCCAACTCGCCGGTTTCGGCGATCGGCATCCTGTCGATCATCGCCGCCTCGCTGCTGCTCGTCGCCTTGTTCGGGCGCGGCACCCCGCCCGATACCGCGCAGGCGCTGATCGCTTATGCGCTGATCGTCACCGGGATCGTGTTCGGCGTGGCGACGATCTCCAACGACAATCTCCAGGATCTCAAGACCGGCCAGCTCGTCGGCGCGACGCCGTGGAAGCAGCAGGTCGCGCTCGTCATCGGCGTCTGCTTCGGCGCGCTGGTGGTTCCGATCGTGCTCGATCTGCTCAACACCGCCTTCGGCTTTGCGGGCGCGCCGGGCGCCGGGCCGCAGGCACTCGCCGCGCCGCAGGCCGGGTTGATCTCGGCGCTGGCGAAGGGCGTGCTCGGGGGCGACCTCAACTGGCCGATGCTGCGCTGGGGCGCGCTCGCCGGAATCGGCTTCGTCATCCTCGACGAGGCGATGGGGCGGGCCAAGCTGCTCCGACTGCCGCCGCTCGCGGTCGGGATCGGCATCTATCTGCCGATGGCGGTGATCCTGCCGGTGACGGTCGGCTCGTTGCTCGGCTGGATCTATGACCGCTGGTCGGACCGCCGCAACGATGCCGAGGGCGCCAAGCGGCTGGGGGTGCTCCTCGCGACCGGGATGATCGTCGGCGAGAGCCTGTTCGGGGTGGCCTTTGCCGGCATCGTCGCGGCGAGCGGCAGCGATTCGCCGCTGGCGGTGGTCGGCAACGGCTTCGCGCCGATCGCACTGGTCGGCGGAACGATCCTGTTCATCGCGCTGACCTGGTGGCTCTACCGCTGGACGCGCACGCTGGTGACGCGCGGCTGACAAGCCCCTCTTTCTTCTCCCCTCCCTTCACCAGGGAGGGGAGTTAAGGGGGACGAAGATCACATCAGCGCCAGCAGATCCTTGATCCCGACGAAGGCGAAGCCGACCGAGCTGTCGGCGATGCCATAAGGCATGAACAGCATGTCGCCGTGCTTCATCGCCCCGCAGGTATAGACGACATTGGGCACATAGCCCTCGCGATCCTGATCCGCCGCGGCGAGGATCGGCTCCTGCGTGCGCCCCAGCACCTTGCCCGGATCGTTCTTGTCGAGCAGCGCCGCGCCGATCGAATATTTGCGCATCGCGCCGACCCCGTGGGTCAACAGCAGCCAGCCCTCGTCGAGCTCGATCGGCGCGCCGCAATTGCCGATCTGGACGAATTCCCACGGATGTTCCGGCTTGAGGATCAGATCGCCGTCGTCCCAATGCGTCAGGTCATTCGTCTTGAGCAGGTAGAGATTTTCCCCGTCCTGCCGCCCGATCGCCATATAGGTGCCGTCGACCTTGCGCGGGAACAGCGCGATCCCCTTGTTGCGCGCGGCGGTTCCGGTCATCGGCACGAGGTCGAACGCCCGGAAATCCCTGGTCCGCATCAATTCGGACTGGATGCGCGAACCGTTATAGGCGGTATAGGTCCCCAGCCATTCCACGTCGCCGTCGTCGTGGGTGAACTGGACGAGCCGCAGATCCTCCAGCCCCTTCGATTGCTCGTCGGTGATCGGAAAGATCACCGTCCCCGACAGGGTCGAATCGCGGTGGCGATGCACGCGCACCGCGCCGGTGGGCGGATGCTCCTCGTCCATATTCTTGGCATCGGCGGCGGTGGCGAAGGGCGGCTCGGGGGCGAGCTTGAGTTCGCGCCGCGCGGTGATGATGCCCTCGCGAAACGCGATCGAGGAGATATGCCCCTCCCCCACCGCGCGCAGCGACATCACGATGCGCTGCGATCCCTTGGGCATCCCCGACTGATCGTGATGCGCCACCACGCTGGGGTTCATCAGCGCCGCGGCGGCATAACTGTATTCCAGGCAGAAATAGGCGCCGATCAGCTGGCGCTTCACATCGCCGATCTTGCCGCTGTCGAGATCGTGCTGCGCCGCGATCTGGTCGTAGCGCGCCATGAACACACGCCGCGTCTGCCAGTGCCGCGCCTCGAAATCCTTGAGCACCGCCTCGAGCTGTTCGCTGGCCTCGTCCTCGGTCATTTCGAGCACGACGCCGATCAGCCGCTGCGAGCGGCTGATCCCCGAGCCGTTCGATTGCCAGCCGAGATGGAACGGCCGCACCACGACGCGCGATGGGTCGGCGTGCAGCCGCAACCGGTGGTTGAAAATCTCCAAAACTCGCCTCGCCGTATCGCCTTGCCGATGCGGCGCCCGCCCGTCAGGCGACCGCGCGTCTTTGCCCTGCCACGCCGGCACCCGTTTTTGAAAGCCTTGAAATCGCGCAAGAGGCCAATTGCAGCGCGAGAATCGATTCGGCGCCCTGATTGCGGTTGAGCCCGGTCGGCATCAGCCCGTCGAAACAGCCGCCATCGGCCGCAGTCGCCAAAGGCAGGTCGAGGTCGTTCCCGCCGAGGAACCAGCGATAGGCGCGGTTGGCCTCGTCGATCCATTTGGTCTCGCCGGTCGCGGCAAAGGCCGCGCTGCACGCATCGATCGTCGCCTGCGCCTCCAGCGGCTGCTGATCGAACGGCAGCGGCTCGGCATAGACGCGGCCGAAGCTTTCGGTGCCGACCGCGCGGAAATGCCCGCCCGGCGCGGTCTGCCGCGCGACGATCCAGTCGAGCGTCTCAATCCCGCATGCCACCAGATCGTCGCGCCGCAATGCCAGGCCCGCGCGGATCATCGCCTCGGGCAATCGCGCATTGTCATAAGCGAGCACGATCTCGAACCATTGCCAGTCGGGCCGGCTGGCGTGATCGAGCAATGACAGATGCTCGTCGGGAAACCGCTCCAGGATCGCGCGCGCGAGCGGGTGCCCCGGGGACGCTTCGATCATCGCCGCCGCCCCGAGCATCGCAAAGGCCTGCGCGCGCACGCTGCCGAGTTCGAGCCCGAGACTGGCGGTGTCGCCGAACAGCGCGGTCGCCCAATCGCGATGCTTATGTTCCCGCGCATCGCGCGCGGTGACCCCGAGGGCCCAGAGCGTCCGGCCGTTCGAATCGTCCGACCCTTCCTCTTCGCACCACGTCCGGTCGTAGTTCATGAAATTGCGGAAGCGGCGCTTTTCCGGGTTCCACGCATATTGGACGAACGACGCATAGACCGTCATCCACTTGTCGCGCCGCACCGGATCGAGCGGCTCGATTGCGCTCATCAGCATCAGCGCGCGCGCATTGTCGTCGATGCAATAGCCGTGGCGACGATCGGGGACCGAGTAGATCGCATGCTGATACATCCCGGTCCGGTCGCTCATCCGCTCGACCGCGGCGAGATCGGGCGCGAGCGGCGCCGCCTGCGCGGCGCCTTTGGTCAGCCGCTTAGGGCGCGCGGAGATCACCGTCTCGATCTCGCTCATCGCGCGCTCGGCGAGCCGCGGCCAGATCATCGTCCGCCCGCGCGCATAGGCCCGCGCGGAAAGCTCGGTCCGCGCCTCCTCGCTGTCGAGCAGGCGATTGATCTCGCGGGCGAAACCGGCCGAATCGCGGAAATCGACCAGCACGCCGTGCCCATCCGCCAATATCTCGGTCGCATGCGCATAAGGGGTGGAGATCACCGGCTTGCCCACGCCAACGGCATAGCTCAGCGTTCCGCTCGTGATCTGCGTCGGATTGAGATAGGGCGTGACGTAAAGGTCCGCCGCCTGCAGATAATCGATCAATTCGTCATGCTCGACGAAAGCGTCGATGAACGACACGCGGTTCGCCACGCCCTTTTCCCGCGCCAGTTCCTGCAACCGCTCGCGATAGGATTCGCCCTCGCGCGCGACGAGATTGGGGTGGGTCGCGCCGAGCACGACATAGAGCGCGTCGGGATGCCGCGCGATCACCTCGGGCATCGCGCCGATCACCGTCTCGATCCCCTTGCCGGGGGCGAGCAGCCCGAAGGTGAGAATCACCTTGCGCCCCACCCAGCCGAAACGCGGCTTGAACTGCGCCGGATCGGTGAGCTCACGGTCTGGCACGCCGTGCGGGATCGTGATGATCGTCCGCGGATCGGCGCCATAGACGCGCCGCAGGATTTCCTGCCCGCGCGCCGCCATCACGATCACGCGCTGCGCACGGCGCAACAGCCCTTCCATCACCGCACGCTGATGCGCATCGGGGTTTTCGAGCACGGTGTGGAGCGTCACGATCAGCGGCAGCGTCGTGCGATCGAGCAGCGAAAGGATATATTCGCCCGCCGCGCCGCCGAAGATGCCATATTCGTGCTGGAGCCAGATCGCCTGCGCGCCCGATGCCTCGATCCGCCGCGCCGCATCGATATAAGCGGCGCGATCCTGCTCGGGGATCGCCGCGGTGACCTCGGGGGGATAGTCGTAGCTCCCCGGGTGATCGTCCATCGCATAGACGTCGATCCTGACCCCGGGAAAACTGCTGCCGAGCGCACGGAATGTATCGGTGGTATAAGTTGCCAACCCACATTTGCGCGGCAGAAAATTACCAATCAACGCAATATGTTTGACGCTACCGCGACCCACGGTCGCGCCTCGAGTTTCTCCTGCCATTGCCTCGCCTTCGCTATCGCACGTTGCGGGCCGTTCACCCGCTGGACAGGATTGAAACAGGCGAGACCGATGTTGGTTGCAAAAATTGTGCAACGCAATATCAGCCGACTCGGCGGATCGCGATCAGCCGCGCCCGCGATAAGGCGGAACACCCTGATCGGGCACCCACAATTCGGCCGGCGGCGCGCCCGTCTGCCAGAAAACGTCGATCGGGATGCCCCCGCGCGGATACCAATAGCCGCCGATCCGCAGCCACACCGGCTTCATCTCCTTCGCCAGCCGCTCGCCGATCCCGACGGTACAATCCTCGTGGAAGGCGGCGTGGTTGCGGAACGAGCCGAGGAACAGCTTGAGCGACTTGGATTCGACGATCGTCTCGCCGGGGACATAATCGATCACCAGATGCGCGAAATCGGGCTGGCCGGTCACCGGGCAGAGCGAGGTGAATTCGGGCGCGACGAAGCGCACCGCATAGAGGCGCCCCACGCGCGGGTTGGGAACGTAATCGAGCGTCGCCTCGTCCGGGGACGCGGGAAGCGTGCTGGCCTTGCCGAGATGCAGTGTCATGCCGCGCGAGATAGGCGCGGATCGGGCGCGGCGCCACTCCCCCTACCCTCGTCATTCCCGCGAAGGCGGGAAGTTGGGCGTGAGTTCAACGCTTCTTCGCCTTCTTCGGCGGCGCGCCCTTGACCAGCGAGCTGAGCTGGCAGCGCTGCCCACGGACGATCAGCGTGGCATAGCGATCGAGCGTGTCGGTGCCGCGCGTCTCGATCCCGATCCGCTCGGCGAAGGGCAAATCGGTGCACGGCCCCATCAATTGCGCGTGATACCAGTCGAAGCCGTTGACCTGCAGATAGACCGCGTCGCGCCCGTCGGCGCGGAAATCGGTGATATTGCGGTTGGCGAAGGGGACGCTGACCTCCTTCGCATCATTGCCGTGCTTGACCTCGCCGGCCCGCGCCGTCGCCGCCAGCCCGATGATGGCGACCGCAGCCAAGATGCCCGATTTGACCATGATGCTCGCTCCATTCTGCGGGAATGATCATCGCTTACAGGTCGTTTACCGCGGCTGAATTGCGTGCGCGCCGCGTCGCGCTAAGGAAGCGGACATGGAATCGCTCGTCTCCACCGAATGGCTCGCCGGTGCGCTCGGCGCCCCCGATCTGCGTATCGCCGATTGTTCCTGGTTCCTCCCCGGCGAGGGGCGCGACGGCGCGGCCGATTATCGCGCGGCGCATATCCCCGGCGCGGTGTTCCTCGACCTCGCCGATATCGTCGATAGCGCGCATCCCGCGCCGATGATGCTCCCGCCGCCCGAGAAATTCGCCAGCCGGATGGCGAAGCTCGGGATCGGCGACGGGGTGCGCATCGTGCTCTACGACGATTCGCCGCATCGCACCGCGGCACGCGCGTGGATGATGATGCGCAGCTTCGGGGTGCCCGATGTCGCGATCCTCGACGGCGGGCTCGGCAAATGGCGTGCCGAGGGCCGCCCGCTTTCCGCCGAGACGGTGACGCCGCGCGCGCGCCATATGACCCCGCGCGCGACCGGCATCGGGGTGCGCGATATCGCGGCGATGCGCGAAAACCTCTCCTCCCGCGCCGCGCAGGTGGTCGACGCTCGCTCGCCCGCGCGCTTCGCCGGCGAGGAGCCCGAGCCGCGCCCCGGGGTTGTGCCCGGGCATATCCCGGGATCGGTCAACATCCATTATGCGCGATTCTTCAACGCCGACGGTACGTGGCGGTCGCCCGCCGAGCTGGCGGCATCGTTCGCGAAGAGCGGCATCGACCCGGCGCGCCCGCTGATCGCGACCTGCGGCTCGGGGGTCACCGCCTCGATCGTTGCCTTCGCCGCACATCTGCTCGGGCATGACGCGGCGGTCTACGACGGCAGCTGGGCCGAATGGGGCGCCACCCCCGATGCGCCAAAGGAGACCGGCCGGTGAGCGACGGACACGACAAGATCGGCGACGCCACCCGCGTCGTTGCGGCCGGGCGCCGCGCCGAATGGACCGCGGGGGTGGTCAACACCCCGGTCTGGCGCGCCTCGACGATCCTTTACGACAATGTCGCCGAATTGCGCGCACGCGCCGGGCGCGACACCCACCACCGGCTATTCTACGGCCGCCGCGGCACCCCGACGCAATGGAGCCTCGCCGACGCGCTGACCGAGCTCGAACCGGGGGCGGAGGCGACCTTCCTCTATCCTTCCGGGGTCGCGGCGATCGCCGCCGCACTGCTCAGCATACTCTCGCCGGGGGACGAATTGCTGCTGGTCGATTCGACCTATGACCCGACCCGCAGTCTCGCCAACGGGCTGTTGAAGCGGCTGGGGATCACGACGCGCTATTACGATCCGCTGATCGGCGCCGGAATCGCCGATCTGATCGGCGAGCGGACCAAGGCGATCTTCATGGAAAGCCCCGGCAGCCTCACCTTCGAGGTGCAGGACGTGCCCGCGATCGTCGCGGCGGCGAAGGCGCACGGCGTGGTGACGCTGCTCGACAATACCTGGGCGACCCCGCTCAACTTCCGCGCGATCGAGCGCGGAGTGGATTATACGATCCTCGCCTGCACCAAATATGTCGTCGGGCATTCGGACGTCATGCTCGGGTCGGTGACCGCCGCCGCGGGGCGGTTCGCGAAATTGCGCGATACCAGCCACCAGCTCGGCCAGATCGCCAGCCCCGACGATGCCTGGCTCGGCAGCCGCGGGCTGCGCACGATGCAGCTCCGGCTCGAACGCCACGAGCAGAGCGCGCTCGCGATCGCGCGCTGGCTGGAAACGCGGCCCGAGGTGGCGCGGGTGCTCCACCCGGCGCTTCCCTCCTGCCCCGGCCACGACCTGTTCGCGCGCGATTTCGCCGGGGCGAGCGGGCTGTTCTCGTTCGTCCTGCAAGGCGGCGGCGAGGCGGCACGCGCCGCGCTGATCGACGGGCTCGACCATTTCGGGATCGGCTATTCGTGGGGCGGCTTCGAATCGCTCGCGATTCCGGTCGATCCGGAGAAATACCGCACCGCGACCAAGCCCGATTTCGCCGGCCCGATCGTCCGGCTCCAGATCGGGCTGGAAGATGTGAACGACCTGATCGCCGATCTCGAACGCGGGCTGGCGCGGTTCAGCGCGGTGCGGGGTTAAGCGGGCAAACCCGCTCGCCCTGAGCTTGTCGAAGGGCTGCCCTTCTTCATCGGAAGAAAGTGCAGGGCTTCGACAGGCTCAGCCCGAACGGGGAAAGGTAACCGCGATCTAAGCTTACTTCGGGGTCGCGGCGCGGGCGTCCTGGCCGTCGCCTTCGGGCGCGGCGACGATATCGCGGGTCGTCTGGCCCTTTTCGACCACATTGGTCTTGGGATCGCCGACCGACGAGCGGATGCCGGGCGCGGCGTCGCCGGCTTGGCTCACCGCGGCGGCTTCGGCCGGGGCGCGCGGCGCGGTGCCGAACAGCGCTTCGAGCGTCTGCGCCTGCGTCGTGCTGTTGGCCTGCACCCGCGCCGCGCCCGGGGTCGGCGGGGTCAGCGCGAAATCGGGCGGGATCATCAGCGACGGCTGGCGCGCGACCGCGAACTCGTCGGGCCGCGCCCGATCGTAGCCGCGCTTGCCGCAACCGGCGAGCAAGGCGAGCGCGGCAATGCCGGCTCCGGCGACGACGATCTTACGCATTATCGATTCTCCACAGGCTTGCCGGGCTTGTCGCGCATCAGGAGCGCACGCACCAGCAGGATCAGCACACCAATCGTAATCGCCGCATCGGCGACGTTAAAGACCAAAAACGGGCGCCATTCGCCGAAGTGCAGGTCGGCGAAGTCAACCACATAGCCGAAGCGCACGCGATCGAGGATATTGCCGATCGCCCCGCCGAGCACGAGCCCGAGCGCAACCTGATCGGCGCGGCTCTTCTCGCGCCACATCCACACCAGCACCGCCACCGCGATCGCCCCGGTCATCGCCACCAGCGCCCAGCGCCCGACCTCGCTCTCCGCGCGGAGCAGCCCGAGGCTGACCCCGACATTCTGGACGAAGCGCAGGTCGAAGATCGGCAGGATTTCGCGCACCGCGCCGAGATAATCGATCCCGAGCGGTCCGGTGACGATCCACTTCACGAGCTGATCGACGAGGAACAGCGCCAAAGCCGTCGCCAGCCCGAGCTTGGGGAGCGCGCGCATCACGCCGCCACCTCGCCGACCGCCGCGGTGCAGCGGCCGCACAGCCCGTCATCCTCGGTCACTTCGGGCAGCAACCGCCAGCAGCGGCCGCATTTGTGATAATCGGTGCGCGTCACGGTCACCTCATCGCCCGGCGAGACCTTCGCCACGATGAACGCCTCGGCCAAAGCATCGGCATCGAGCGGCAGCTCGGGCACCGTCACATTCGCCTCGAGGCTCGAGCGGACGATCTTTTCGCGGCGGAGCGGCTCGATCGCCTCGGTAACGCGGACCCGCAGCGCGCGGATCGCCAGCCAGCGCTGGCTGATATCCTCGCTCGCCTCGGCGGGCAGCTCGGGCCAGTCGAGGAAGTGCACCGACCCGTCCTCGCTCGGGAAGCGCGTCTGCCACACTTCCTCGGCGGTGAAGGTCAGTACCGCCGCCGCCCAGCGTACCAGCGCGTGGAACAGCACGTCGAGCATCGTGCGATAGGCGCGCCGCGTCGTATCGGTCGGTGCGTCGCAATAGAGCGAATCCTTGCGGATATCGAAGAAAAACGCCGACAGATCCTCATTGGCGAAATCGCTCAGCAGCCGGGTGTAGGTGTTGAAGTCGAAATCGACGATCGCCTGGCGAAGCTGCTTGTCGAGCGCGTGGACGAGGTGGAGCATATAGCGCTCCAGCTCGGGCCATTCGCTTACCGGCAGCCGCTCGCCCTCGTCGAACCCGTCGAGTGCGCCGAGCAGGTAGCGGAAGGTGTTGCGCAGCTTGCGATATTGGTCGGCAACGCCGGCAAGGATCTCCTTGCCGATGCGGTGATCCTCGGTGAAATCGACCGACAGCGCCCACAAGCGCAGGATATCTGCGCCATATTCCTTCATCAGGTCGAGCGGATTGACCGTGTTGCCGAGCGACTTGGACATTTTCATGCCCTTGGCGTCCATCGTGAAGCCGTGGGTCAGCACCGCATCATAAGGCGCCCGCCCGCGGGTCCCGCAGCTTTCGAGCAGCGACGACTGGAACCAGCCGCGATGCTGGTCCGATCCTTCGAGATAAAGATCGGCCGGCCAGCGCAATTCGGGCCAGCGCCCGCTTTCGAGCACGAAGGCGTGGGTGCAGCCCGAATCGAACCACACGTCGAGAATGTCGGTGACGCGCTCGTAATCGGCCGGATCATAGTCCGGGCCGAGCAGCGCCGGGACCGCTTCCTCGCTCCACGCGTCGACGCCCTCGGCGCGGAAGGCATCGACGATCCGCGCATTGACCGCCGGATCGCACAGATAGTGACCGGTCTTGCGATCGACGAACAAGGCGATCGGCACGCCCCAGGCGCGCTGGCGCGAGATCACCCAGTCGGGCCGCCCCTCGACCATCGCACCGATGCGGTTACGGCCCTTTTCGGGGACGAAGCGCGTCGCGGCGATCGCGGCGAGCGCGGTTTCGCGCAGCGTCGCGCCGCCTTCGATCGGGCGATCGACCGCGATGAACCATTGCGGGGTGCAGCGGAAGATCACCTTCGCCTTGGATCGCCACGAATGCGGATAGCTATGGACGAAATCGTCCGACGCCGCGAGCAGCGCCCCCGCCGCGCGCAGGTCCGAACAGATCGGGCCGTCGCTGGCGGTGAACTTCTTGTTGATGACGCTGCCCTGCCCGCCGAGCCACGCCCAATCCTCGCGGTAGAAGCCGCCCGCATCGACCGCGAACACCGGGTCGATGCCGTGCGCCTTGCACAGCTCGAAATCGTCCTCGCCGTGATCGGGCGACATATGGACGAGCCCGGTGCCGGCATCGGTGGTGACGAAATCGCCGGCCAGGAACGGGCGCGGCTTGGCGAAGAACCCGCCGAGGTGATGCATCGGGTGACGCGCGACGGCGCCGGCGAGTTGAGAACCCTTGAATCTATTGACCACGGCTCCGGGCGCGAGACGGGTATCTGTCCGTGCACGAAATGCGTCTAAGAGTGGCTCGGCAACAACATAGCGATAGTCAACCATGTTCTGTACCGCGCCATTAACTGGCGCGGATGCAAAACTGCGCGTCGATTCGACCACAACGTAATCGATCTCCGCCCCATAGGCCAAAGCCTGATTGACCGGGATCGTCCACGGCGTCGTCGTCCAGATCACCGCATGCGCGCCGACCAGTTCAGGCGCGTTCGGCGCCTCGGCGATCTCGAACGCCACGTCGATCTGGGTCGCGGTGCTGTCCTCATATTCGATCTCGGCCTCGGCCAGCGCGGTCTTCTCGACCGGGGACCACATCACCGGCTTGGCGCCGCGATAGAGCTGCCCCGTCTCGGCGAACTTCATCAGCTCGGCGACGATCGTCGCCTCCGCCGCGAAATCCATCGTGAGGTACGGCTTGTCCCAATCGCCGTTGATGCCGAGCCGCTTGAGCTGCTCGCGCTGGGTGTTGACCCAATGCTGCGCATAGGCGCGGCATTCGGCGCGGAATTCGCGCGCCGGCACCTCGTCCTTGTTGCGCTTCTTCTTGCGATACTCCTCCTCGACCTTCCATTCGATCGGCAGGCCGTGGCAATCCCAGCCGGGGACATAAGGCGCGGCCTTGCCCAGCAGCGTCTGGGTGCGCACCACCATGTCCTTGAGGATGTGGTTGAGCGCGTGGCCGATATGCATGTCGCCATTGGCATAGGGCGGGCCGTCGTGGAGAATGAACTTCTCGCGCCCGGCGCGCTGCTCGCGCAGCCGCTGGTACAGGCCCAGCTTCTGCCAGCGTTCCAGAATAGCCGGTTCCTTCTGCGGCAGGCCGGCTTTCATCGGAAAGTCGGTCTTCGGCAGGAAGACGGTGTCGCGCCAGTCGCGCTTCGGGGTATCGGATGCGTCAGCCATGAGTGCGCGCGGCATTAGCGCGGGAAAAGGGCCGCGTCATGCCCCATCGTTAGCCTGTGACAAGTTGTTCAAAGCCAACGCTTGCCCAACCCTACCCCGTCATTCCCGCGAAGGCGGGAATCCATAAGCACTGCGGTCGCGCTTCTATCGCAGAAGCCAGCCAGAATGGATCCCCGCCTTCGCGGGAATGACGGAAGAGATGCCGATCAGCCCGCAGCAAGGATCGCCCGCGCGCGGTCGCAATCCGCCGCCATTTGCGCGATCAGCGCGTCGAGTGAGTCGAATTTCGCCTCGGGGCGGAGATAGTCGATCAGTTCGACCTCGATCATCTGATCGTACAGGTCGCCGCTGAAATCGAAGAAATAGGGTTCGAGCAATTCCTTGGGCGGGTCGAAACTCGGCCGGATGCCGAGATTCGCCGCGCCGTCCAGCACGCGTCCGTCGGGCAGCCGCCCGCGCACCGCATAGATGCCGTAAGCCGGGCGGAGGTAGTTGCCCATGTCGATATTGGCGGTGGGAAAGCCGATCTCGCGCCCCACTTTGTCGCCGTGCTGGACGCGGCCGGCGATCGCCCACGGCCGGGTGAGCAGCCGCGCCGCCTCGCGCGGGTTGCCGGCACGCAGCGCGTCGCGGATGCGGCTGGAGGAAACCGGGGCGCCGTCGAGCATCACCTCGCCCACCGTCGCATCGGTGAAGCCGTAACGCCTGCCGAGCGCGGCCATCGCGGCGGCGTCGCCGCTCTTGTTGTGGCCGAAGGTGAAATCCTCGCCGGTCACCACCCCGCCGACCCCGAACAGCCCGACCAGCCGGTCGCGGACGAATTCCTCCGCCTCCAGCGCGGCGAGCGCGGCGTCGAAATGGAACACGATCATCCCGTCGACCCCCGCATCGGCGAACAGCCGCTCGCGCTGATCGAGCGTGGTCAGCCGGAAGGGCGGGGTATCGGGGCGGAAGTGACGCACCGGATGCGGGTCGAAGGTCGCGACCAGTGCGGGGCGCCCCTCGGCGCGCGCCTGATCGACCGCACGGCCGACCACCGCCTGGTGCCCCAGGTGGAATCCGTCGAAATTGCCGAGCGCGACGATGCCCCCCCTGAGGTGCGGCGGAATCGCCGAGCCGCCGTCCAGCCGCTCCATGCCGCGCGCCTTAGGGGCCACCAACCCGGACGGCAATGGCCGAGTCATGCTTCGGCCGTGCGCACCAATGTTTCGAACCGCCCGTCGGCGACGCGGATCTCGTTGAAGCTCGGCGGCGTCTTGCGCAGCCGGGTCGAGAGCGTCCCCGCTCCGATCAGCCGCATCTTGCCGTAAGGAATGTCGAACGGATCGTGGACATGCCCCGAAAGCACCGCATCCGCCCCCGCCGCAGCGAGCGCCGCCAGCGCCCGCGCCCCATGCCGCGTCCGCCCCGAGCCGGTGGTCGGCCCCTCGATCAGCGGATGATGCCCCGCGACGAAGATCAGATCGCCCTTCGGCGCCGCGGCGATTCGCGCCAGCGCCGTGTCGAGCGAGGGTTTGGCGACCCGCCCCTTCGACTGGTCGAGACGGAATTGCGCGCGCGAGATCGTGCTGAGCGGGACGATCGACACCCCGGGGATCGCCAGCGGGCGTTCGATCAGCTTCTCCGCCGCGCCATAGCGGCGATAGGGCGCGAACAGCCGACGCAACGGATCCCAATAATAAGGGATGTCGTGGTTGCCGATCTCCAGCGTCACCGGCACCCCGAGCGCGCGGAGCCAGCGCCCGCCGGCGTCGAACTCGCTCGGGCGCGCGCGCATCGTCAGGTCGCCGGTCATCACCACCGCATCGGGCCGCTCCGCCGCGACGCATTCGGCGAACCACGCCAGCGCCGCCGGGTCCTCCGCGCCGAAATGCAGATCGCTGACGTGAAACAGCCTGATCGTCACGCTCGCTCCTCTGTTGCGCGTTAATCAAAACGGCTTAGACGCCTTTGCAACGATAGCAAGAAAGCGATGGAGAGGCCGTGAGCGAGATCGCGACGATGCTGACCGATGCGATCGAGCGACTGCTCGAGGCGCGGCTCGACGATTCGGCGATGCACGCCGCCCGCACCGGCATCTGGCCGAGCGATCTGTGGCGCGCGCTGGAGGAACAGGGCGTGCCGCTGGCGCTGGTGCCCGAAGATGCCGGCGGGTTCGGTGTCGACCCACGCGAGGCGCTCGATCTGATCCGCCTGTTCGGTCGCCACGCGGTTCCGCTGCCGCTCGGCGAGACGATGCTCGCCAATGCCGCGCTGGCGCGCGCCGGGCTGCCGCTCGCCGACGGGCCGGCCGCGCTGGTGCCGATCGACGGCGCGGCGCGAATCGCCTGGGGCCGCAATTGCCGGACTTTCGTCGTCGAGACCGCAACCGGCATCGCCCGGATCACCGATGCGACGCTCGAACATGAAGCGATCGACCTAGCCGGGCTGCCGCGCGACGCGATGCGCTTTCACGCGCCCGAGCGGGCCGCGCCGATCCCCGGCAAGCTGATCGAGCACGGCGCGCTGGTCCGCGCGCTGCAATGCGCCGGCGCGCTCGACCGCGTGCTCGAACTGACCGTCGCGCATGTCGCCGAACGCGTCCAGTTCGGCCGCCCATTGTCGAAATTCCAGGCGATCCAGCAGGAACTGGCGAAGCTCGCGGGCGAGGTCGTCGCCGCCTCTGCCGCGGCCGATCTCGCCGCGGATGCGTTTATCGCCGACCCGGCCGATGCCACCTTCGCGATCGCGGTCGCGCGGGTGCGGATCGGCGAGGCGGTCGGCCGCGCCAACGGCATCGCGCACCAGCTCCACGGTGCGATCGGCTTCACCGCCGAGCATCGCCTGCATCTGTTCACCACCAGCCTATGGACGTGGCGCGACGAGTTCGGGGGCGCGGCGCATTGGGCGACACGGCTCGGCGATCGCGCGCTCGCCGCCGGAAAAGAGGGTTTTTGGCCGATGGTGACCGCAGCATGATCGGCTTCCGCTTCCCCTCCCCGCCGCCTTCTCCCGCTGCCGAAGCCTTGCGCGCCGAGGTCCGCGCGTTTCTCGCCGAAGCGCTGGCGACGCGCAGCCCCGCTGCGCGCGCCGAAAGCTGGAGCGGGTTCGATCGCGATTTCAGCCGCGCGATCGGCGCCAAAGGTTGGCTCGGAATGACCTGGCCCAAGCGCTACGGCGGGCACGAGCGCAGCGCGTTCGAACGTTATGTCGTGATCGAGGAGATGCTTGCCGCCGGCGCGCCGGTCGCCGCGCATTGGATCGCCGATCGCCAGAGCGGCCCCACCCTGCTCAAATTCGGCACCGAGGAACAGAAAGCGACGATCCTGCCGCGGATCGCCGCCGGCGAACTGGTGTTCTGCATCGGGATGAGCGAACCCGATTCGGGCTCCGATCTCGCCGCGACGCGCACCCGCGCGACCCCGGTCGACGGCGGCTGGCGCGTCACCGGCACCAAATTGTGGACCACCGGCGCGCATCACGCCGATTATATGATCCTGTTCTGCCGCACGAGCGGCACCAACAGTGATCGGCAGGCGGGAACCAGCCAGTTGCTCGTCGATCTCCACGCCACCGAAGGGGTCACGATCCGCCCGATCATCGATCTCGCCGGGCAGCATCATTTCAACGAAGTGCATTTCGAGAATGCCTTCCTCCCCGCCGCGGCGCTGATCGGCGCCGAAGGCGGCGGGTGGGATCAGGTGATGAGCGAACTCGCCTTCGAGCGCAGCGGGCCGGAGCGTTTCCTGTCGTCGATGCAATTGCTGCTCGAGTTGATCGCGGTGCTGCGCGAGGCGCCGGGCGACGCGGCGCGGCTCGCGCTCGGGCGGCTGACCGCGCATCTCGTCGTGCTGCGGCGGCTGTCGCGCGGGGTGGCGGCGCTGCTCGAAACGGGGGAGAATCCCGCGGTCCACGCCGCGATCGTCAAGGATCTCGGCGCGACCTTCGAACAGGATCTGCCCGAAATCGCCCGCGCTTTGGTCGACGCCGAGCCCGATCGCGCCTCGACGAGCGATTTCGTCGCGGTGCTCGCGCACACGATGCTCAACGCGCCGTCCTTCTCGCTGCGCGGCGGCACGCGCGAGATCCTGCGCGGGATCATCGCGCGGGGTCTGGGGGTGCGGTGACCTTAAAGCCCCTCCCCTTCAGGGGAGGGGTGAAGGCGGGATTTACGAGATATGCACCGACTTGGTGATCATATGCGCCTCGATCCCCTCGGGGCCGTCCTCCGAGCCGAAGCCCGAATCCTTGACCCCGCCGAACGGCGCATCGGGCCATGAGGTGCGGACGTTGTTGATGCACACCATCCCCGATTCGACCGCATCGCCAAGGATCGCCTGACGCCGCCCGTTCTCGGTGAAGCAATAGGACGCCAGGCCATAGGGCAGCCGGTTGGCCTGCTCGATCGCCTCCTCCAGCGTCCCGAAGCGGCGGATCAGCGCGAGCGGGCCGAACGGCTCCTCGTTCATCACCTTGGCCTCCAGCGGCACGTCGGCGAGCACCGTCGGCGCGTAGAAGAAGCCGTCGCCCGCGCCGCGTTCGCCGCCGGCGAGCACCTTGGCCCCCGCCGCGCGCGCATCGGCGATCATCGCCTCCAGCGCATCGGGGCGACGCGGGTTGGCGAGCGGGCCCATTTTGGTCCCCGCGACGCTGCCGTCGCCGACCGTCACCTGCCGCGTCCGCTCGGCGAACCCCGCCGCGAAGCGTTCATAGATGCCGTCCTGCACATAGAAACGCGTCGGCGAGACGCACACCTGCCCGGCGTTGCGGAACTTGTGCGCGACGAGAATGTCGAGCGTCTTGTCGAGATCGCAATCGTCGAACACCAGCACCGGGGCGTGCCCGCCGAGCTCCATCGTCATCTTCATCACGCTGTCGGCGGCGAGCCGCATCAGGTGCTTGCCGATCGGCACCGATCCGGTGAAGCTCAGTTTGCGCGTCACCGGCGAGGCGAGCAGCGTCCGCGACACCTCATCGGGCACCCCGAAGACGATCTGCGCGACCTCGCCCGGCAGCCCGGCGTCCTGGAAACATTGCAGGATCGCGGTGGCGCTCGCCGGGGTCTCCTCGCTCGGCTTGAGGATCACCGAACAGCCCGAGGCGATCGCCGGGGAGAGCTTGCGCACCACATTGAGCAACGGGAAATTCCATGCGCAGAAGGCCGCGACCGGGCCGACCGGCTGCTTGAGCACCATCGAGCGCAGCCCGCTCGCGCGCGGCAGCACCCGGCCATAGATGCGCACCGCCTCGCCGGCGTGGAAATCGAGGATCGCCGCCGCGCCGATCGCCTCACCGCGCGCTTCGGCGAGCGGCTTGCCCTGTTCCTCGGTGGCGATCGCGGCGAGCGCATCGGCGCGCTCGCGGATCAGCGCTGCGGTCTTGCTGAGCACCGCGGCGCGCGTTTCGCCCGGGGTCTCGCGCCACGCGCGGAAACCGCGCTCGGCCGCCGCCAGCGCCTCGTCGAGATCGGCGGCCGAGGCATGCGGCACCGTCCCGATCGTCGCGCCGGTCGCGGGATTGAGCACGTCCTGCGCCACCCGGCCGCCGCCCGTGCGCCATTCGCCGGCGATATAAAGGGCGCGTGCGGGGCGGTCGGTCTGGCTCATGTCGTCACCTCGGGAAATGAATCGTGCGGCGGGAGATGCGTATCCGCCCAGCATCTGTCCACCCCCTGCCTTCAAGCGCAGGCAATTCAGCCGCAATCCCGTCAAGTTAGCTCTCTAGGTCGCGAGGCCATAAAACGGGAGGACGCCAATATGCTCACCGCCATTCTGACCGACGGACCGGTTCGGCTCGTCCCCTTCACCGACGATCATGTCGAAGGGCTGCGCGCCGCCTGCGCCGCCGACCCGGATATCTGGGAAATCTACCCGCTCTCGATGCTGGGCGAGCATTTCGCCCCCTCGCTGCACTTCATCCGCGCGATGCCGGGCTGGACGACCTTCGCGGTGCTCGACGGCGAGGAGATCGTCGGGATGACGAGCTATATCGCGATTGCCACACCGGATGCGATCGAGATCGGCGCCACCTATATCGCGCCGCATGTCCGCGGCGGCCCGTTCAACCGCGCAATGAAGCGGCTCTTGATCGATCATGCCTTCGCGACCGGATATCGAACGATCGAATTCAGGGTCGATACGCGCAACGGCCGCTCGATGCGCGCGGTCGAGAAGCTCGGCGCGACCAAGGCGGGAGTGCTCGAGAAAAACTTGCAGACCTGGACCGGCTATGTCCGCGATACCGCGGTCTTCAGCCTTTCGCGCGCCGACTGGGAAACCGCCACGTAACGTTGCCCTCGGCGGATTTGCCTTTTAGTCGGCAGCCAAACGCCGCTTCCGGCCGACTCGCATATCGAGGAAACAAGCATGATCCCGCGCTATTCCCGCCCGGAGATGACCGCCCTGTGGTCCGCCGAGACGCGCTACAGCATCTGGTTCGAGATCGAGGCGCATGCCACCGACGCGCTCGCCGAGCTGGGCGTGGTGCCCAAGGAAGCCGCCGCGGCGCTGTGGCGCTGGTGGGATACCAAGCCGGCGATCGACGTCGCCGCGATCGATGCGATCGAGGCGGTGACCAAGCACGACGTGATCGCCTTCCTCACCTGGGTGGCCGAGAATGTCGGCGACGAGGCGCGCTTCATGCACCAGGGCATGACCAGCTCCGACGTGCTCGACACCTGTCTCGCGGTGCAGCTGACCCGCGCCGCGGACCTGCTGCTCGCCGATATCGACGCGTTGCTCGCGGTGCTCAAGCGCCGCGCCTATGAGCATAAGCTGACCCCGACGATCGGGCGCAGCCACGGCATCCACGCCGAGCCGGTGACCTTCGGGCTCAAGCTCGCCGAGGCCTATGCCGAGTTCAAGCGCAACCGCACGCGGCTCGCGCATGCCCGCGCCGATATCGCGACCTGCGCGATCTCGGGCGCAGTCGGCACCTTCGCCAATATCGAGCCGGCGGTGGAAGCGCATGTCGCGGCCAAGCTCGGGCTGACCGTCGAGCCGGTGTCGACCCAGGTGATCCCGCGCGATCGCCACGCGATGTTCTTCGCGACGCTCGGCGTGATCGCCAGCTCGATCGAGCGGCTGGCGGTGGAAATCCGCCACCTCCAGCGCACCGAGGTGCTCGAGGCCGAGGAATATTTCTCGCCCGGGCAGAAAGGTTCGTCGGCGATGCCGCACAAGCGCAACCCGGTGCTGACCGAAAATCTCACCGGTCTCGCCCGCATGGTGCGCGGCTATGTCACCCCGGCGCTGGAAAATGTGGCGCTGTGGCATGAGCGCGACATCAGCCATTCCTCGGTCGAGCGCTATATCGGCCCCGATGCGACGATCACGCTCGATTTCGCGCTGGCGCGGCTGACCGGGGTGGTCGACAAATTGCTCGTCTACCCGGCGCGGATGCAGAAGAACCTCGATCGCATGGGCGGGCTGGTCCATTCGCAGCGCGTGCTGCTCGCGCTGACCCAGGCAGGGGTGAGCCGCGAGGATAGCTATCGTCTTGTGCAGCGCAACGCGATGAAGGTCTGGGAATCCGACGGGACGCTCTCGCTGGCCGAGTTGTTGAAGGCCGACAGCGAGGTCACGGCGGCGCTTTCGCCGCAGCAGATCGATGAAAAATTCGATTTGGATTATCATCTTAAGCATGTCGACACGATCTTCGACCGGGTCTTCGCCGACTGATTGCAAAAACTGCAATCGTGATTGCGCGCAACTATGTTGCAGCGCAGCATAACAATCGCCACATGCCGCCCCGCCGGACCTTCCCGGCGAGGAGATCACAACATGCGCATGTTCGAAGCCGCTGCCAGCCTTACGCTGGTACTCGCGGTCCAGGCGCTGGTGGTCGGCGTGGTTTCCACCGCGTTCTGACACATCCGCCACCGCCCCTTATCCAAGGGGCGGACTGGCGGGCGTGACGCTGCGTCACACGTGTGAACTTTGTGAACTTTGGGCCGTCGGGGCCTGCCCTAGATTCCCCGAGCCGTCATTCCCGCCTTCGCGGGAATGACGAAGGAAGCGGGGCGTCATCCTTCCGCGAACATCCCCAGCAACGTCTCATAGCTGTCCAGCCCCGGCGCG
The DNA here is from genome assembly GCA_017849555.1 of Sphingomonas sp. GTDB lineage: Bacteria > Pseudomonadota > Alphaproteobacteria > Sphingomonadales > Sphingomonadaceae > Sphingomonas > Sphingomonas lycopersici. The sequence continues at coordinate 36,057 of JAFIGU010000027.1, forward strand.
CCCGGCACGCTGCAGCCCGTGCGCAGCAGAAAGGCGTGGCGGACGATCTCGGCCTGTTGCTCGATCCCGTAGCGTGCGAGCGACCACCCCGGCACGAAGCTATAGTGATAACGGCAGAAGGGATGCCGCGCGAGCGGCAGGAAGATACCGCGCTGATGCTGCCAGACATGGCACATCTCGTGGATGAACAGCCCCTTCAGATCGAGCGACGCCTCGGCGAAATCGTCGCGATACGAGGGGCCGTGGGGGTGGAAATGGATCGTCCCGCGCGGCGCCATCACCACGTTGCGCGGCTGGAAGAATGCCCAACGGCGGCGCGCGATCCGCACCGCGTCATAGTCGATCGCCGAACCGAACATCGAGCGGGCGAGCGCCACCTCGCCCGGCGTCAGCCCGCGCGCGCTCACTCCTTGGGCGCAGGATCGCCCGCGGCGATCACGCTCGCCGGCTGCTGGATGCGCACGCCGTCGGCGAAGGTGAAGGTGAAGGTCAGCTTGCCGCCCGGCTTCACGCTGGGGTTGAGGTCGAACAGCATCAAATGCTTGCCCCCCGGCGCGAACCGCACCGTCTGCGTCGCGGGCACGCGCAATTGCTGCATCGCGTCCATCGTCATCGCGCCGCCCGCGCCGGCCTTCATCTCGTGCATCTCGGTGCGCACCGCGACATCGGTGGCGACGCTGATCAGGGTCGCGTCGGTCGGGCCGCCGTGAAGCGTGAAATAGCCCGCCGCCGGGCGGCCCGGCACCGCCGCGAGCCGCACCCAGGCGTCGCTCACCGACAGTTGCGGTGCCTGCGAACAGCCCGCCAGCGCCGCGATGCCAACGGTCAAAGCCACCACGCTGCGCACGACCATTTTCTCCCTTTACCGAACAATGCGCGGAACCTAGCTGCGGCGCCTTCTTGCGGCAACACGCACGACACCTATATCCGCCCGGTCAACATCGTTCCGTGTCGCCGCTTCACGGGGCACGGCGCAGTTTAAATGTAGGGGCTAGAAGAGCACTCATGGCAAAAGTTATCGGTATCGACCTCGGCACCACCAATTCGTGCGTTGCGGTCATGGAGGGCGGCAAGCCCAAGGTGATCGAAAATGCCGAAGGTGCGCGCACCACGCCCTCGATCGTCGCCTTCGCCAAGGATGGCGAGCGGCTGATCGGCCAGCCGGCGAAGCGCCAGGCCGTGACCAACCCGGATAATACGATTTTCGCGGTGAAGCGCCTGATCGGCCGCCGCTTCGACGACCCCGTGACCAAGAAGGACACCGAACTGGTCCCCTATAAGATCGCGCGCGGGCCGAACGGCGACGCCTGGGTCGAGGCCGGCGGCAAGGATTACAGCCCGTCGCAGATCTCCGCCTTCATCCTGCAGAAGATGAAGGAAACCGCCGAATCGTTCCTCGGCGAGGCGGTGACGCAGGCGGTGATCACCGTTCCGGCTTATTTCAACGACGCCCAGCGTCAGGCCACCAAGGATGCCGGACAGATCGCCGGCCTCGAGGTGCTGCGCATCATCAACGAGCCGACGGCGGCCGCGCTGGCCTATGGCCTGGAGAAGCAGGACGGCAAGACGATCGCGGTCTATGACCTTGGCGGCGGCACCTTCGACATCTCGATCCTCGAGATCGGCGACGGCGTGTTCGAGGTGAAGGCGACCAACGGCGACACCTTCCTCGGCGGCGAAGACTTCGATTCGAAGATCGTCGAATATCTCGCGGAAGGCTTCAAAAAGGACGAGGGCATCGACCTCACCAAGGACAAGCTTGCGCTGCAGCGGCTCAAGGAAGCCGCGGAAAAGGCGAAGATCGAGCTGTCCTCGGCGCAGACCACCGAGGTCAACCTGCCCTTCATCACCGCCGATCAGAACGGCCCGAAGCACCTCGTCAAGACGATCACCCGCGCCGATCTGGAGAAGCTGGTCGAAAGCCTGATCCAGCGCACGCTGGAGCCGTGCCGCAAGGCGCTGGCCGATGCGGGCGTGAAGGCCGACGACATCGCCGACGTGGTGCTGGTGGGCGGCATGACCCGCATGCCGCGCGTCCGCGAGGTGGTGAAGAGCTTCTTCGGCAAGGAGCCGCACACCGGCGTCAACCCGGACGAGGTGGTCGCGATGGGCGCCGCCATCCAGGCCCGCGTGCTGCAGGGCGACGTGAAGGACGTGCTGCTGCTCGACGTGACCCCGCTGTCGCTGGGCATCGAGACTTTGGGCGGCGTATTCACCCGCATGATCGACCGCAACACCACGATCCCCACCAAGAAGTC